>NZ_CP060714.1:1850625-2467500 GCF_014395975.1 Diaphorobacter ruginosibacter
AGACCAGGTCAGGCTTGAGCGCCATGATCATCTCCACCTGCGCGTCGCTCAGTCCGCCCACGCGCGGCAAGGTCTGCACGGTCTGCGGCCAGTTGGAGTAGCGGTCGATGCCCACGAGTCCGTCGCAGGCATCGAGCGCGCAGACCATTTCGGTGAGGGAGGGCTGCAGCGACACCACGCGCAGCGGCGCAGCCTGCCCGGAGGAGGCGGAAACGGCAGACGCGCAAGCCAGGGTGCCCGCGACGATTCTGTGGAGGTGGATGTTCATGGTCCGTACTGGGAGCGTGCTGGTGATTTCCACGCGAGCGCGGCATCGGGCTCTGAGATCAGCAAGACGCACCGAGGGCCGCACGACGCAGGTAAAAGTGATGGCTCACGCTACTGCCTCGGCAACCCGACCACAAAGAGCCCTCGCTCCATGGCACAGTAACGACTCGCATCGGCAGGTCTCCTGGCTTGCACCGTCTTTGGCGCTGTCCGCCCCTTCCCGCCGACAGGTGTCGGCAGTGGTTCCGGCGGCAGCTCGGTGCTCACAGTTGCGAGGACAGCCACGTATTTGCAACGTGTTCCCTTTTCATTCCTCCGTGGAGGAAATCCCATGCTGGCGCGGATTCTACCGGCTCCCGCGAGCATGGCACGGGATGAAACGGCTTCTATCCGATACCCGCGGGCAGCAAGGGGCGCCGGTCCACGTCGGCCCCTTCGCCATGCCCCGGCGCATAGCCTTGCCGCACCTTCACCAGCAGGTTGTCCCTGCTGGCCACCCCGAGGCGGTTATAGAGCTGTCGCCGGTGGTACACGGCCGTGTTGATGCTGATGCCCATGCGCTGGGCGATCTGGTTTTCGGACAGGCCGCGCGCGAGCCACCAGGCCATCTCATGCTGGCGCAGCGGCAGCTTGAGCGCGCCCAGGGCTGACAGCAGTTGCACGCTGTGGGCCACGCGGCGCGTGACGTGCAGTGCGGCGGCCTGGCGGTCGGGCTGCTGGCCCGTGGCGTCGGCCATGCGGGTGGCGCGCAGCGAGAAGCTACCGTGCACATTGCGTATCTCGAGAGCCGGCAGGGCCATGGCCGGCCAGCCCTTGCGCGCGGGCTCGGCCTGCAGCCGGCGCAGCAATTCCAGCAGCACGGGCGGCATGTCCGCGCCGTGGCGCCAATGCCAGCCGAAGGCCATGCGCATCAGCGCCTCGGCCTCGGGCGAAACCCACAGGGGCCGTCCGCGGGGCGTGACCACCACGATGCCCTGGCCCTGCACCTCGCTGTCCGCCGCATCGCTTTCGCTGACCTGCAGGATGCGGGACAGGTGTCCCTCCAGTTGCGCGAGCGTGGCGGCGTCCTCCTGCGAAAAGAAGGTGCCGTGGCGGTACAGGAACACCATGCCCACCCCGCGGCCTTGCGCCGTGCGCAGCACCAGGGTGAGCCAGTCGGTCACACCGGCAGGGCGCAGCATCTCGTTCCAGTAGTCGCTGCGCAGGAGTTCGCTCCGGGATACGGTGAGTACCTCACCGAGCAGGTGCGGCCCGTGCTCGTGGCGCACCATGCCCGCAAAGTGGCGCGGGCTGCGGCGGAACAACTGGCTCTCGTTGCGCTCCATGCGCGGGTCGAAGTAGTGGGGCAGGTTGGCGATGAGTTCCGGGCTCTGCATGTGCGCATGGAGTTCACCGTGCTCGTCGGGATACAGGTAGCCGCCGGAGTCGAAGCCGATCAGTCCGCGCAGGGCATGCAGCACGGGCTCGATGTGCTCGGGCCCGGTGAAATCCAGGCCCGCCATCTGGTGCAGGCGGGCAAGGGCTTGGCGGGGAGGTGCGAGCGACGTCGACATGGTGCGCATTGTCACGCAACTGTAGATATCAAGACCCCACCCCGCCAGGGTGGGGCGGGGAGCGCCCGCTGCCCGCCGGCCCGGACGCCTGCATTTCCGAGGGCCCGGTCTCCCCCCGCCAGGGTGGGGCGCAGCGCGCAGTTCACCGGTAGTCTGCGCAGCCTGCAAACAACCAAGGAGTGTCTTTCACCATGCCTACGCTCAGAACGATCTGCGCATCGCTGCTGCTGGCCGGAGCCTGCACGGCCACCTTCGCCCAAAGCTGCGCTCCCGGCCAATGGCTGGCAGAGTATTTTCCGAACACCGCACTGTCGGGGGCGCCCGTCCTGTCGCGCTGTGAGGACGGTCCCGTCAACCACTACTGGGGCGGCGCCGAGGGCAGTCCCGATCCGGCCCGCCTGCCCGTGGATGGCTTCTCTGCACGCTGGACGGGCACGCTGCCGTTCGAGGCGGGTCCGGCCAAGTTCATCACCTTCACGGACGACGGCGTGCGCGTGTTCGTGGACGGGCAGAACGTCATCGACAACTGGACGCTGCACGGCGTCACCATGGATGTGGCCACCCTGCCCATGACGGCGGGCCAGCACACGGTGCGCATGGAATATTTCGAGGGCGGCGGTGACGGGCTGGCGCAGTTCGTGATCGAGCAGGACCGGGTCTCCACACCCACCGACCCGACCGATCCGGGCGACCCCGGCCCGAATCCAAACCCCAACCCCGAACCGCCACCCTCCAATCCGTTGCCCGTGGTGGGCGGCCTGGGAGCCACGGCCACCCCGCAGGGCGTGCGTCTGGGATGGAATCCCGTCACCAGCAGCGGCAAGTGGGTCAATGGCTACTACACCGGCTGGTTCTGGGAGTATTTCCCGCCCGAGGCCGTGGACATGAGCACGATGACGCACTTCATCTTCGGCCGCTATGCACCGGGACAGGGATCGCTGCCGGGCGGGCAGGCGGGTGAGCTGATGGAGGGCGCGGGCACCGCCCACACGCAGGCGGAGGACCGCCTGATCGCCAAGGCCCACGCGGCCGGCACCAAGGCGATCATGATGCTGGGTGGAGAGTTCGACGGCCCCGGCTTCATGGCCGCCACGGCGGATGCGGGCATTCGTGCCACCTTCATCAAGAACATTCTCGACAAGGCGGAGCAGAAGGGCTACGACGGCGTGGATGTGGACTGGGAGGAAAACCTCGATACCGCCCAGGGCCGCGCCCAGGCGCTGGCGCTGCTGCGCGAGCTGCGCGCGGCGGCGCAGCAGCGCCCGACCTACCAGCCTCCGAACGCGCCGTTCGAGATCAGCTGGCCTGGCTTCTGGGTGAACGTCAACTTCCCCGGCGAGATCACATCCTGGCATGTGCAGGTGGCCGAGGCGGTGGATCGTTTCAACCTCATGACCTACAGCATGGCGGGTGACTGGGGCGGTGGCTGGCAATCGTGGCACCACTCGCCGCTGTTCGGCGAAAGCGGCAGCCATCCCACGTCCGTGGCCTCCACGGTCCAGGCCTACCTGAACGCGGGCGTGCCGCGCGCCAAGCTGGGTATCGGCGTGGGTCTCTATGGCATGTTCTACAACAACCCCATCACCGGCCCCCGCCAGAGCGGCATGCACGGATCCAATAGCGGTGACGGCGTGAACAGCTACCAGCGCCTCGTCAACGACAATGCCTTCGGCCAGCCTGGCGCGACCTACCACTGGGACGACGTGGCCAAGCAAAGCTACATCAGCTACAGCCAGCCCTGGTGGCGCGCGAGCGATGCGCCCGTCACGTACCTCAGCTACGAGGACGAGCGCTCCATCGCTGAAAAGGGCCGGTGGGTGCGTGAGCAGGGCCTGGGCGGCA
Source organism: Diaphorobacter ruginosibacter (assembly GCF_014395975.1). Lineage (NCBI taxonomy): Bacteria > Pseudomonadati > Pseudomonadota > Betaproteobacteria > Burkholderiales > Comamonadaceae > Diaphorobacter > Diaphorobacter ruginosibacter. The sequence continues at coordinate 1,854,288 of NZ_CP060714.1, forward strand.
CGCTGGTGTGGACGATCAACTACGGCTACCTGCCCAGCGATGGCAGCAATCCCCAGATGCAGGCCGTCAAGCAATCGTTCATGAACGCCAGCGCGTCGGGCTACCGCGTGTACCGCGACGGAGCCGCGATCGCGACGGTGACGAATGCCGTGCAGTACGTCGATACCGCAGCGCCCGGCGGCAGCCACCGCTACCAGGTGGCGATGATCGACGCCACCGGCAAGGAAGGTCCGCTGTCGGCAGCAGTGAGCGTGCAGGCTCCTTGAGGAGGGAGGAGAGGGCCCCGCGCCGGTGCCGGCTCGGGGCTTTTTTGCGCATGCGGCAGGGTGGCTAGCGGCGAGCGGGCACTGCGTGCCCCAGCTTCGACAGCAGTTCCTCTCTGCCGGTCACGTCCAGCCGGTTGTAGAGCTGGCGCCGGTGGTAGACCGCCGTGTTGAGGCTGATACCCATGCGCTGGGCGACCTGTGATTCGGAGAGTCCGCGTGCCAGCCACCAGGCGAGTTCGTGCTGGCGTTGCGGCAGGGCAAGCGTCTGCAGCGTTGACAGCAGCCGTACGCCGCGCGCCACGCGGTGGGTGATGTGCAGGGCGACGGCGTGTTCCGGCTGCCCGGGCAGTGGGGCGTGCGCGGCATTCATGAGGATGGCGCGCAGCGAGAACCAGCCATGGGCGGTATGCAGCCGCATGGCGGGCAGCTCCATCCGTCCGGAGGGCGCCCGCAGCCGCCGAAGCAGCTCCAGCAGCGCCGCCGGCAGTTGTGCCCCGCGCCGCCAGCGCCAGCCAAAGGCCAGGGGCATCAACGCCTCGGCTTCGGGCGAGATCCACAGCGGCTGTCCCTCAAGCGTGGCGACCAGAACCCCTTCGCTGTGGATCTCGCTGTCCTGCGCATCCATTTCACCGCCTTGCAGGATGTACGCAAGTTGGTGTTCCAGCCGTGCGAGCAGGGCGACCTCCTCGGGCTGGAACGGCTGCGCCCTGGCCGAGCGGAAGAGGAACAGCATGCCTACGCCCTGACCCTGCGGGGTACGCAGGGGCAGGCACAGCCAATCGCGCACCTGTGCAGGCCGCATCACGACGTTGTAGTAGTCACTGCGCAGCAGCGTCTCGAGGGATGTGTCGCGCAGCATCTGCTCCATGCTGCGGGGGCCGTGCTCATGCAGCACGATGTCGCCTGGTGCGCGCAGGGTATTGCGGAAGACCAGGTTCTCGCTGTGCTGGATGCCAGGATCAAGGTGCTCCGGCACGGACGCCTGCACGTCCGGGGACTCCATGAACGCATCGAGCTCGCCATCGGCGCCAGGGTAGAAGTAGCCGCCTGAATCAAAACCGATCACCCGATGCAGCTCCTGCAGAAGAGGCTCGATGAGCAGCGTGCCGCCGGTTCCCAGGCAGGCCATGCCGTGCAGGCGGGCAAGGGCTTGGCGGCGGGCATGGGATGGGCTCATCGCCGCGAATTTAGAGCGCGGCTGCCTGTGCGTCAACGCACTGTAGATGCCGCGCTACATCCCACCCCGGCGGGGTGGTTTCAAGCGCATTGCCTGCCGGTAAGTTCTCCATCGTGACCGACTGATCCTCATGTGTTTGCGTACCTCCCGAAGGTCCGACTCTCGCAAGAACCAACCCGAATACCATGTACCAAAACTCATCCCTGGGCCGCTGGCTGGCGGCCAGCGCGCTGTATCTGGGCCTGCTGGGCGGCAGCCACGCCGGCTGGGCGCCAGGCGCCGACTTTGCCTCCGCGCGCCTGCTGCACACCGCCACCTTGCTGCCCGACGGCAGCGTCTGGCTGGCCGGTGGCCAGGACGGCTCGGGCGGTGTCCTGGCCTCGACGCAGCGCCTAGACCCCGGCAGTGGCCGGTGGGTGGCCGCCGCGAACCTGCCGCAGCCCCGCCTTGCGCATACCAGCACGCGGCTGCGCAACGGAACCGTGCTGATCGCGGGCGGCACCAGCACCACCGGGGGACCGCTGGGCAGCGCATTCATCTACGACGCGCAGGCGGATGCCTTCACGCCCGCGGGTGCGGACATGGCGGTACGCCGTCGCCATCACACGGCGACGCTGTTGCAGGACGGACGGGTGCTGGTCGTCGGCGGCCAGGGCATGGCGGGGCAGGCGGCCCTGCGCAGTGCAGAGATCTACGACCCGGCCACCCGCACGTGGACGGGCATCGACGAGATGCCCGGCAGCGGCGCGCGCCAGCACACGGCCACACTGCTGGCGAACGGCCAGGTGCTGGTGGCGGGAGGCACGGACAACCATGAGAACCCCACGCTGGCCGCGTTTGTCTTCAACCCCGCAAGCGGTGCATGGCAGAGCGTGCCGATGCCGGCGGGACAGCAGCGCAGGGGCCACACAGCCACTTTGCTGCCCGACGGGCGTGTGTACCTGGCGGGCGGGCTGGACAGCGCAGGCCCGCGCCGGGACAGCCTGATCTTTGATCCCGCCTCGCGCGCCTGGACGCAGGGGCCTGAGCTGAATGTGCCGCGCGGAGAGCACCACGCGACGCTCATGCCCGACGGCCGCGTGCTTCTGACAGGTGGCACGGGGCGCGGACCGAACGGCCCCATTCACCTGGCCAGCGCCGAAGCCTTCGATCCGCAGGCCAACACCCACATGGGGGAGGGCAGCATGGCCGCGGGCCGCAGCCACCACACGGCCACCTTGCTGGCGGGTGGTGAGTTGCTGGTCGCAGGCGGAGGCGATGCGATGGCTTCCGTCGAGCTGTTCACGCAGACGCAGGCCCCGGTCAGCGTGGCGGCACTCACGGCCACTTCCGGATCGCGTCGGGCCACACCGTTGGGCGACGGCTCCGTGCTCGTGGCGGGTGGCATCCGAAACAACGTGGAGGCCGTACCCCCTGTGCGCTACCTCCCATCATCCAACCAGTGGTTGCCTGCGGGCACTCCGGTCGCCACCGGCCTGCGCGCGAGCCACACGCAGAGCCTTCTCAGGGATGGCCAGGTGCTGGCGGTCGGTGGCTATGGCGATGGTGGCGTCACGCTGGGCAGCGCCGAGCTGTATGACCCGGTCGGCAATACCTGGAGTGCTGCAGCCGCGCTGACCCAGCTGCGCCAGCTTCACAGCGCCACTTTGCTGGCGGATGGCTCGGTGCTGGTCGCGGGGGGCATGACGGCCTTCAATCCGTCCACAGCGCTGGGCCATGCGGAGATCTACCGCGCAACCGACCGCACGTGGGAAACCGCTGCGCCCCTGCTGGCGCCGCGCTCCGCACAGGCGGCCGTGCCCCTTCCTGGCAACCGGGTGCTTGTGATCGGTGGGCAGTCTGCGCAGGGGGCGGGCATGGCCTCCGTGGAGCGCTACGATGCCGGCACCAACACCTGGACGGCGGTCGCCCCCATGGCCCAGCCGCGCAGGTGGGGACATACGGCCACGCTGCTGCACAGTGGCCGCGTGCTGGTTTCCGGCGGCGACGACGGCACCTACAGGGGGGCCGAGCTCTACGACCCCGCCACGGACACCTGGCAGCCCGCTGGCACCATGGTGAATCGGCGCAGCTTCCATACGGCGACACTGCTGGCTGACGGCCGGGTGCTGGTGGCGGGCGGCTACGCCGGTCCGGCCAATGCGGCGGTGCAACGCCATATGGAGATCTACGATCCGGTCAGCAACCGCTGGGAAGACGCCGGCTCGCTGAACCAGGATCGCGCCGGAGGCCACACCGCCACGCTGCTGCCGAATGGCCAGGTGCTGGTGGTCGGCAGTGCGCTGGTCAGTGTTCCTCCCGGTGACAGCGAGCCGCCACTGCTGATCACGCCATCGCCGCAGGCGGCCGGACGCCAGCGGCCTGCCATCGCGGCGATACAGGGCGCGCGCCGCGCGGGCGTACCGCTGCAACTGCAGGGCTCGGGATTCCTTGGCGATAGCGAGGGCGGCAGCGGTGCCACGCAGCAGTCTGCCTCGAATTTGCCGGTGCTGCGCCTGGAGCGGCTGGGGGGTGGTCCGGCGCTGTGGGTGGCTGCCGCGCAGTCGGATGCCACGAGCCTGGTCTCGCTGCCCTTGCCCGGCTGGCTGCCGGACGGGCCGTACAGCGTGCGGGTGGTCACCGGCGGTGTAGCCTCGGTCGCCTACACCCTGCTGATGCCTGCCGATGGCGACCCACCCGGCATGCCCATGAGCCTGAGCGCGCAGCCGGGGGATGGCCAGGTCGCCATCACATGGCAGGCACCTTCCGGCAGCCCCGTGCCCGTCAGCTATACCGTCACGGCACAGCCGGGCGGTGCGGCCTGCACGGCACAGCATCCCGCCACGACCTGCACGGTCCGCAATCTCGTCAATGGCACGGTCTACAGCTTCACGGCGACAGCCGTGGCGCTGGACGGCAGCACTTCAGCGCCGTCGGCGCCTGTCACCGCGACGCCCGCAGAGTCCATTCCGCCGGTGGGTGCCCCCGGAGTTCCCACCGGCCTCGCCGCGCAGGCTGGTGATCGGCAGGTCACGTTGAGATGGCAAGCGCCCGCAGGCAACCCGGTCCCGACAAGCTACTCCGTGACGGCGCAGCCGGGCGGTGGCGGCTGCACGGCGCAGCATCCCTCCACCACCTGCACGGTGCCGGGTCTGAACAATGGCACGGCCTACGCGTTCACCGTCAGCGCCACGGCCGCGAGCGGTACCTCAGCCCCTTCGCCTCAGGTGACGGCCACGCCCCGGGCTGCGGGCCCGGGACCCAACCCCGATCCCGGCCATCCGGGCAACCTGCGGGCCGTGCCCGCGCTGGGTGTTCCCGCACTGGCATTTCTGGCTTTCGGCGCGGGCGCACTGGGGGCGTTGCGGTTGCGGCGCAGGGCCTGACGGCCGGCCAGGAAAGAAAAAGAAAAGAAAAGGGAGTCCGATGCACAAGCTCTCCATTGCAAGGCGCTGTAGCGCGCTGGCGCTGGCAGGGGCTACCGGCATGCTGGTGGCCTGCCAGACGCCATCGGCCTTTGACGGCCCCGAATACTCCGATGCCACGCGCCAGGTGGAATCTGACCTCATGAGCGAGGCGCGGGCATTGGGCGCGGCACAAGGCGCTGCCGGCATTGCGGCTTCCTTTGATCGAAGTGGCGCGGCCAGCCTGCTGCTGATGCACGGCGGCCAGGCAGCGCGCAATGAACTCATGCGCCGGGCGGATCGGACGTTGCGGGAACAACTGGAGAAGGACAGCGCCGTCTTTCTTCGCCAATATGGCATCGAGGACGACGAACCAGGGCCCGAGCCTGGCATTCAGGGCAGCGAGGAGGGCGCCGCGCCCGCATGCACCGGCCCATGCGGTACCAGGTGACGGAGTGAAGCCTGCCCGGACAGCGTCGAATGCGACGTCGATGCCTCACTACCTGTTGCCCGTCCCCGATACCGGGCACTGCGTCGCGCTGCGCGCATATGCCACGCCGGGGCCGACGCGAGCGAGCGTGGTCATCGGCGGTGCGCTGGGCGTGCGCCAGCATTTCTACGCCGAGTTCGCCCACTGGCTTGCGGAGCAGGGTTACCGGGTGACCACGTTCGACTACCGAGGGCAGGGAGATTCCCGGCAAGGGCCCCTGCGCGAGGTGCGGGCCGACCTGCATGACTGGGCACGCGACTACGAGGCCGTCATCGCGCATGCCAAGGCGTTGAGTCCGGGCTCGCCGCTGTTCCTGCTGGGCCATAGCCTGGGCGCGCAGTTGCCCGGCCTGCTGCGTGAGCCATGCAAGGTGGATGGCCTGCTCTGTATTGCCGCCGGTAGCGGCTATTGGCGTGACTGCACGCCCACCGTCCAATGGGCCGCTCCCTGGTTCTGGCATGTGCTGGTGCCACTGGCGACGGGCGCTTGCGGCTACTTTCCGGGGCGGCGCCTGCGCAAGGTGGGCGACATCCCGGCCGGAGTGATGCTGCAATGGCGTCGCTGGTGCCTGCACCCTCGCTACAGCGTGGGCGCGGAGGGTGAGGCGGCGGCACGCAGCTATGCGGCCATACGCTTTCCCGTCCACGCGCTCTCGATCCGCGACGACGAGCTGATGACATGCCATGGAACGCAGCAGCTCATCGATTTCTACGCCAATGCACCGCGCTGCGTGGAGCGCATCGCACCGGAGGATGTGCCCACCCGGCACATCGGGCATTTCGGATTCTTCCGGCCCGCCTTCGCGGGAAGCCTCTGGCTGCGCGCGGCGCAGGTGCTGGCGGCGTGGGCGGCAGGAAACTGAGAACGTCACCCACGAGCCCGGGCGCGATGCGCGCCCTTTTGCGGAATCACTCCCTGCGTCGCAGCGAGCAATGGCACGGGCTGCGCAAGGTGTCCACGATAAGCCGGGAAGGACCCACCCCGGCGGGGTGGGGTGCGCTCCGCTGTTCGCTGCTACCCTGCGCCTCTTTTCCATCGACAACCGCCTTCTTGCGAAAGAGCCAGAGATCCTTATGTTTCGCCTTCCCGTCATCACCCTTGTTCTGTGTGCAGCGCTGACAAGCGCCTGGGCCGCAGGTGTGGCCGACCCGGCCACGTTCCGCCTCACTCCGGCGCTGCTGGACCGCATGGAGGCCGCGACGGCCGAGGTCAACAAGCTGCCTGCGAAAACCGGCTCCAGGCCGGGGCAGAACGCTGACGACAGCAGCGACGACGATGATGATGATGAAAGCGTCGAGGACATGGCCCGCAAGATCGACGCCGATCCCCGTGTGCGCTCGGTGCTGGCGCGCCACGGATTGACCAGTGTGGAGTACGCAACCGCGACACTCGCAGCCTTCCACGCCGGCATGGCGCTGGCTGTCGAGAAGGGCCCCGGCGCAGCCAAGGCGGCGCAGGGCTTCACCGCCGCGCAGCGCGCCAACGTGGAAGTGATGCGCTCGCGCAAGAAGGCCCCGAAATAGCGGCTGGCGGAAAGCCGGCCCCGGCATGCCTTCCGCAGGCACCTGTCGCGAAGGTGCCTCGCGAGGGGCTGATGGGCGGGAAGCCCTGGGGCAAGACCCTAAACTAGGGGCTCGTCGCCTCGCCATGCCATGTGCAGGGCCGGCGGTCTCAACTGCCCATGCCATGGAGGCGCATGCAGCCCGTGTCATCTCCGCTCGTCAGCACCCTCTACGCCGGCTCGATTCCCCAGGCCAAGCTCAGCCCGCCACGCCCTTCCACGGCCCAGGTGCCGCGGGCGGTGATGCAGGCGAGGCTGCAGGAGGCCCTGCGCGCGCGGCTGGTGCTGGTGCGGGCACCCGCGGGCTTTGGCAAGACCACGGCCATGCAGCAACTGCGTACGCAATACGAGTCGGCGGGCATCGCCACGGCATGGCTGACGCTGGATGCGGCGGACAATGACGTGTCGCGCCTGCTGCATTGCATGGGCAGCGCCGTGCGGGCGCTGGACGCCCAGGCGGGCACGGCGAGCGATCTCTTCGGCGTGCTGAATGCATTGGCGCGCGACAACCTGCCGTTTGCCTTGTTTCTCGACGACTTCGAGGTGCTGCAGAGCGATGCGGTGATGGGGCTGGTGCGCCAGTTTGCCGAACAGCTTCCCGCATGCGGGCGCCTGGTGATCGGTTCACGGGCCATGCCGGAAATGGGGCTGGGCCGCATGCGTGCGCGGGGACAGTTGCTGGAGATCGACGCGGCCGCGCTGCGCTTCACCGAGGACGAGGCCCGCGAGTTCTTCCGCCTGCGTGGCTGCGCCTTGCCGCCCAAGGCGATGGCGCAGTTGCTCGACAAGACCGAGGGGTGGATCAGCGCGCTCTGGCTGGCGTCGCTCGCGCTGGAAAAGCGCGGGCAGTACCGCGAGTTCGTCGAGCGCTTCTCGGGCACCGACCAGGCCGTGGCGGAATACCTGGCCGAGGACGTGCTGGCCCAGCAGAGCGAGGAAGTGCGTGATTTTCTTCTGCGCACCAGCATTCTGCGCACGCTCGACCCCCGGGTCTGCGAGGCGCTGGTGCCGCGCTGTGATTGCGCCGCGATGCTGGGGCGGCTCGATGCGGAGAACCTGTTTCTCACGCCGCTCAGCGGTGACAACGGCAGTTATCGCTACCACAGCCTGTTTGCCGACTTCCTTCGCGCACAGCTCGCACGGGAGCAGCCTCGGGAAGTGGCCCGGCTGCACCTGGCCGCCTCGGGCTGGTACGAGTCGCAGGCTCGCCCGGTGCCTGCCATCGAGCATGCGCTGGAAGGCGGTGATTTCCCCCATGCGCTGCACCTGCTGCGCGAACACGCCGAGCACCTGCTCGAGCAGGGACGCATGCGGCTGCTGTCGCGCTGGTTTGCCGCCATTCCTGCGGAGCTGCTGGTCGACGAGCCCCTGCTGCAGGTGGCCGCGGTCTACGCCGAATGCTTCACGCGCGGAGCCTGGCAGGCGCAGCAGCGCCTGGATCGATCGCCCGCGCAGCACAGCGCCGATGCGTCGGTGCAGGCCCATCTGAATGCCTTGCGCCCCTTGTTGCTGGCCACGATGGACCGGGTGGAGGAGGCCCTTCCTGCCGGGCGCGCGGCCCTCATGCATGTGCCCAGCTGCCGGCCGTTTGCCGACAGCACGCTGGCCAATGCCATGGCCTTCGTGGTCTCGGTGATGGGGGATGCGCGCGAGGCCTATGCATTGCTGGACGCGGCCCACGGCACGCAGGACGGCAGCATCTTCAGCCGCATGTACTCGGAGTCCGTGCAAGGGGTGCTCGACCAGTCCGAGGGCCGGCTGCGGCAGGCGGCCGCGCGCTTCAGGGTGGCCTTGGCAGCCACGCCGCGAGCGGCCTCGTACAACCCCACCAACGGCAATGCGTGGGCTGGCGTGCTGCATGCGGGTGTGCTCTACGAAAGCAACGACCTGGATGTGGCCGACCACCTGCTCAACGTCTACCTGCCGCTGGCGCGCGACGCAGGGCTGCCGGACCATGTGATCGTCAGCTACCGCATGCGCGCGCGCATCGCGTTCCTGCGCGGCGACGTGGACTCGGCCTTCGGCCTGCTGACCGAACTGGAGTTCCTGGGCCACGACAGGCAGCTGCCGCGCGTCACCGCCAGTGCCAGGCTGGAGCAGGCACGCATCTTCACCCTGCAGGGCAATGGCCAGGCCGCAGCCGATGCGCTGCAGCGCGCGGACGACCCTGCGGTGTGGCCGCGCATCGAGCGGTTGCGCTTTGCGGCGCACGAGGTGGAGGACATCGCCATCGGCCGCCTGCGCTGGCGGCTGCGCTTCGTCCATGGGCTTGGCGAGCTCGAACGCGACCTGGCCGCGCATGTCACCCAGGCCCAGGCCAGCGGCCGTCGCCATCGCGAGCTCAAGCTGCGCCTGCTAAGCGCACTGGCCCTCGCGCGCAACGGGCGTCATGGTGAGTCGCTGGAGGCGTTGTCCGGCGTGCTGCACCACACGGCGCAGGAGGGATTCATGCGCCTGCTGCTGGATGAAGGCGCACTGCTGGCGCCGCTGCTGCGCCGGTTTCAGCGCGATGCCCGTTGTGCACGGGACGCCGGGCCCATCATCGTCGATCACGTCGCCCAGTTGCTGGAGGCCCTGGACAGAAGCGGCGAACTCATCGAGCCCGAAGAACCGCCGGATGAGGCAGACGCCGGAGCCGTGGACGCGCCGCCCGTGCTGGTGGACCCCTTGAGCCGTAAGGAGCTGAAGGTGCTGGAACTCGTGGCCTCGGGTTACTCCAATGCCGCGATGGCCGAGCGGCTGTTTGTCTCGGAGAGCACGGTGCGTACGCACCTGCGCAGCATCAACGTCAAGCTGGGCGCACGCAGCCGCACTCAGGCGGTGGCGCTGGCCCGTCGGCTGGGTGTCGTGCGCTGACCCCTGTCACGGGGCGGTGGCGCTCGGGGAAATATGTCGGAACCGACGAGGCGCATGCCTGTCCACAGGGCTAAGCTGCGACCAGTCGCAAGGGTGCACGCGCGATGCAGTCATCGATGCGCTCCGCGCCCCCGGCTTTCGGAACAACATGGAAAGGCATTTGTCATGAGCTTGCAGTTCACCCCGTCGTGGTCCGATCCGGACATCGAGCTGTACCGGGAAAGCGTGGTGCGCTTCATCGAGGAGGAGGTGCTGCCACGCGACGAGGAGGCGCGAAAGCGCGGCCATGTGGGGCACGAGATATGGCGCAAGGCCGGCGAGCTTGGCCTGCTGTGTTCCGACATTCCCGAGGAGTACGGCGGCGCGGGCGGTGATTTCCGGCACGAGGCCGTGCTCTACGAAGAGATGTTCAGGCGCTCGCTCACGGGCATGAACGTGTCGGTTCACAGCATCGTCGCGCACTATTTCCTCAACCACGGCACCGAGGAGCAGAAGCGCAGCTACCTGCCACGCATGGCGCGCGGCGAGCTCGTCGGCGCGATCGCGATGACCGAGCCCGGCGCGGGCTCCGACCTGCAGGCCATCCGTACCCGGGCCGAGAAGCGGGACGACCACTATCTGGTCAACGGCAGCAAGACCTTCATCACCAACGGCTTTCTGGCAGGCGTGGTGCTGGTGGCCTGCAAGACCAACCCCGAGGAACGCGCCAAGGGCACGTCGATCCTCATCGTGGAGACCGAGGGCACGGAGGGCTACCGGGTGGGCCGCGTGCTCGACAAGATCGGCATGAAGGCGCAGGACACGTCGGAGCTGTACTTCGATGACGTGCGCGTGCCGCATGACCGCCTGCTGGGCGGGGCGGAGGGCCAGGGCTTCTTCCAGCTCATGTCGGACCTGCCCTATGAGCGGCTGATCATCGGCGTCACCGGCCTTGCCACCATGGAGGCCGCCTACCAGGCCACCCTGGACTACGTGCGTGAGCGCAAGGCCTTTGGCAAGACGCTGTTCGAGCAGCAGAACACCCGGTTCAAGCTGGCGGAGATCGCCACCCAGGTGACCGTGGGCCGGGCCTTCATCGACCGCTGCATCGAGCAGATGGTGGAGGGCAGGCTCGACACGGTCACCGCGTCGATGGCCAAGCTCTGGGGCTCGGAGATGCAGGGCAAGGTGGTGGACGAATGCCTGCAGCTCTTTGGCGGCTATGGCTACATGAACGAGTACCTGATCGCCCGCATGTATGCCGACGCGCGCATCCAGCGCATCTACGGCGGCACCAGCGAGATCATGAAGGAGGTCATCGCGCGCGCGATGTGACGGTGTGATGGCATGACGATGCGGGCTGTGCTCAGCGTGGTGCGTCGCCGCCGCTGCCTGCCCGGTGCGCTCTCCAGGCGCCGAGTGCATCCTCGAGCGAGAGCGAGGAGGGCGGCATGGGCTGCACGGAACCGCTGCGCGAAAAACGCGGAGCCGGCGCAGGCTGGATCACGCCTGCCGCCTCGACGAAGGTGCCGCGCGCACGGTTGTGCGGATGCGCGGGCGCCTCGTCCCAGTCGAGCACCGGGGCGAAGCAGGCATCCGTGCCCTCCAGCAGCGTGCACCATTCGTCGCGCGTGCGGGTGCGGAACAGGTCGGCCAGCCGCAACTTGAGCAGGGGCCAGCGGGTGGTGTCCATCTGCTCGTCGAACAGCGGGTCCTGGATGCCGCAGCGCTCGCGCAGCTCGGCGTAGAACTGTGGCTCGATGGCACCGATGGCAACGTGTCTGCCGTCGGCGCAGGCGTAGGCATCGTAGAAGTGGGCACCGCCGTCGAGCATGTTCTCGCCGCGCTGGTTGCTCCATTGCCCCGCGGCCTTGAAGCCATACATGAATGCGGAGAGCAGGGCGGATCCGTCCGTCATGGCCGCGTCGATGACCTGGCCGCGACCGCTGCGGCGGGCCTCGTGCAGGGCCGCGAGCAGGCCTACCGCCAGCAGCATGCCGCCGCCGCCGAAATCCCCCACGTAGTTGAGCGGAACGACCGGCGCCTCTCCGTGTCGGCCGATCGCATGCAAGGCTCCCGACAGCGCGATGTAGTTGATGTCATGCCCGGCCGCATGCGCCATGGGGCCGGATTGGCCCCAGCCCGTCATGCGGCCATAGATGAGCCTCGGGTTGCGCGCCATGCAGGCCTCGGGGCCGAGGCTCAGCCGCTCCATGACGCCCGGACGGAAGCCCTCGACCAGCATGTCGGCCTGCTCCAGCAGTTCCAGCAGCGCGTCCCGGCCCGGTTCGCATTTCAGGTCGATGGCCACCTGCCGGCGGCTGCGCGCCATCACGTCGGCCGCATCGATCGGCGTGCCGGGCCGTACGATGCGCAGCACCTCCGCCCCGAAGTCCGCCAGCAGCATGGCGCAGAAAGGGCCCGGCCCGATCCCCGCCATCTCGATCACACGCACACCCTCCAGGGGTCCTGCCATTCCCGTCTCCTTGCTGATGATTCCGGCACTTCGCCTGCGTATGCGGGAAAGCCCGGGAAGACACCATGATGGCTGCTTGCCGGCGCGCGGGCATCGTCGGAAGCGACGAATCGGCGAGGCACCGGATCACGGGAGGAGGAGACTGCATGGTCCCGGCACGGGAAATGCCGTGCCAGAATCCGGGCCATGATCTTTTCCCATGGGCGTAGTCCCCTGATCTGGCTGCTGGCCTGGGCTGCCGTGGCCGCCGCGGGGCCGCATGGCTCGCGCATGCGCGCCTGCTGGCGCTGGAGGACGCGTTCGTGACGGATGCGCGCATCGTGCATCGGCTGCTCAGCCAGCGCGCCGTGCAGCATGACGCGGTGATGGCGATGCTGCCGCTGCTGCAGCCCCCGGTCGATCGTCCGGGCGATGTGGCGGTGCCGCTGCCGCGCCTGCCTGCCGCATACCCCCAGATCATCGAAGTGCTGCGCCGCCTGCAGGGCAGCGCCTGGCCGGCCGGTTGGACCGACGCCTTGCGCACTCGGCTGGAGGAGGCGGCTGCGCGCTCGCGCCAGAGCGGCCATGCAGAGCTTGCGCAGGCCGACCTGCCTGCGGGCCGGGTGTGGCTGGCGCTTGCGGGTCAGGTTGCCGGCCAGTCCGGTGGCCGGGCAGCGAACCCGCCGGTCGATTTCGCGCTGTTGCTGGACCTGCGCGCGACGATTCCATGGGACGAATGGCCCATGGATGCCGGCTCCAGCCCGGTGCGCGTGCGTCTCGAGTACGAGGGACAGGCTTTCGTGGTGCAGGCGGGGCGGCATCTGGCCAACGGCTGGCACTACGATTTCCACAAGACGCTGGCCGCGCAGAGCCAGCCTTTCGACGTGGTGCTGGAGCGTGATGTGGGATGGAGCGAGCTGCCCTGGGGGCGCATGCTGGCCTGGGCCCTGGTCAGTGCGGCGGTGCTGGCGGTGCTGCGCTCGCTGCTGCGCCAGCGCGTGGCGGCACGCCGCGCCGAGGAGCTGCTGCGCGTCGGGCAGGTTGCGCGGCTCAACCAGCTGGGCGAGCTGGCGGCTGGCATGGCGCATGAGCTGAACCAGCCGCTCACTGCGCTCCTTGCCAATACGCAGGCGGCACAGCGGCTGCTGGGGGATGACGAGCCGGACCTGGATACCGCTCGCCATGCGATGGGCCAGGCCGTGGACCAGGCGCGGCGTGCCAGCGCGGTGGTGGGCCGCCTGCGCAGGATCGTGGAGCGGCCCGACCTGTCGGGACAGGCCCAGCCGCTCGCTCTGCAGGCCGCGGTGCATGACGCCCTGCACCTGCTGGAGCCCGAGCTGCGTCGCCGGGGCATCGCCCTGCAGGTGGATGCTCCGGCCGATCTGCCCGCCGTGCTCGCGGAGCCCGTGGCGCTGCAGCAGATCATCCACAACCTTGTGATGAATGCGCTGCAGGCGATGGACCAGGTCGATGCAGGCCGGCGCCGCCTGCGAGTGAGCCTGCGCACCGAGGGCGCACGGGCCCTGCTGAGCGTGCGCGACACCGGGCCGGGTATTGGACCCGAAGCGCGGGCGCGGCTGTTCACTCCGTTCTACACCACCCGCGAGGGCGGCCTGGGCCTGGGTCTTTCGCTCTCGGAAAGCCTGGCGCAGGCAATGGGCGGCGAGCTCACCCTGGCTCCGCCCACAAATGTTCCGGGCGACGAGCCTGGCGCCGAATTCCTTCTGCTGCTTCCGCTGGCCTCCAGTTCCTGAAGCCCATTCCACGCACTGCCCGAGCACCCCCATGACATCCTCCCTTTCGCCCCTCATCCATCTCGTGGACGATGATGCCGCCGTACGCGACAGCCTGGCGCTGCTCATCGGCACGGTGGGCCTGCGCGTTCAGCCATGGAGCGATCCTCAGGTGTTTCTCTCGGAGTTCGACCGTGGGGATGTGGGGGCCATCGTGCTGGATGTGCGCATGCCGGGCACCAGCGGACTGGCAGTGCTTGATACGCTGGTGGAGCAGGGCGTAGACCAGCCGGTCATCATGCTCACGGGCCACGGTACGGTGGAGATGTGCCGCCGTGCGTTCAAGGCTGGTGCGGCGGAATTCCTTGAAAAGCCGGTGGATGACGAGCTCCTCATCGAGGCGCTGCAGGCGGCCGTGCGCCAGCATGTGCGCTCGCGCGAGCGTCACAAGGCCGACCTGCATGCCCGTGAGCGCTACGCTCAGCTCTCGGGCCGTGAGCGTGAGGTGCTGGGCCTGATCGTGGAGGGGCTCACAAACAAGGAGATCGGGCGTGCGTTGACGCTCTCGCCGCGCACGGTGGAAACGCATCGTGCCAACCTGTTCGGCAAGCTGGAGACCGACTCCCTGGCCCAGCTCATCCGCCGCTATGCGGCGCTGGTCGACGAAGACACTGCGTAGTTCTACGGAGGCACGCGCGTAACCCGCCGCATTGGCGCGCAGAGGGCGTTTTCCTACAGTTGCACCACATTCACAGCAACCGGAGAAATCGCATGAAACGCACTCTGACCCTCGCCGTCCTGACCCTGGCCACCGCAGTCACCGCTCATGTCGCCAGCGCCCAGGGCGTGCGCACCGAAAAGAACATCTCGCTCGAGCTGGCCAACCAGATCGCCGCACAGACCGTGGCTGCCTGCACCGCCGGCGGCTATGCCGTGACCGCCACCGTGGTGGATCGTGCCGGCACCGTGCGCGCCGTCCAGCGTGCCGACAACGCCGGCCCGCATACCGTGGAAGCCAGCCGCGCCAAGGCATTCACCTCGGCATCGGCCAAGGCACCGTCGCTCGCCATCATGGAGAACTCGCAGAAGAACCCTGGTGCAGCGAACCTGAAGGACATCCCCGGCTTCCTGCTGCTCGGCGGCGGCGTGCCCGTGAAGGTGGACAACGAAGTGATCGGCGCCGTGGGCGTGGCCGGTGCTCCCGGCGGCCATCTGGACGACCAGTGCGCCCAGGCGGCCCTGGCCAAGGTGGCGGACCTGCTGAAGTGATCGCAAGGAAAGAAGCAACCATGACACGTACTTTCAGCATCGCAGGCATTCTCCCCGTCCTCGCCCTGGCAGCCGCCGGCAGCGCCTTTGCCGCCGACAGCGCAGGCAGCAGCGGCAGCAACTACTACGGCGCACTGCGCATCAATTCGGCCAGCTACAAGGCCCACGACATGGACTCCAGCGCCCGCCCGGGCCTGGGCCAGTTCGTGCCAGGCGACGACTCCAACACGGCGGCGGGCGGCTCGCTGGCGCTGGGCTACCATCTGCCATCGAACTGGCGCGTGGAAGCGGAATACACGCTGCCGAAGAACAATGAGTTCACCAGCGGCTCCACCAACTTCCCGACCAGCTTCAACCACCACAAGATCCGCTCGCAGCGCCTGATGGTCAATGCCTACAAGGACTTCCCGCTGAGTTCCTCGTTCTCGCTGTACGGCACCGCCGGCCTGGGCGTCGCCAAGCTGGAGTCCAAGGGCTGGCAGGGCAACGTGAACCGCCAGTACTTCGGCGATTCGCAGAACAACCTGGCGTACTCGGTGGGCTTCGGCGTGAGCTACTCGCCGGTGCACAAGGTCAGCATCGACCTCGGCTACCGCTATGTCGCCATGGGCAAGACCAGGAGCGGCGCGAACAACTTCACGAACGTCCGTGGCCTGCAGGACGAGCAGATGCGCGCCAAGCTCACTTCGAGCGAGATCACGCTCGGACTGCGCTACAGCTTCTGAGGTCGCCAAGGCGCTCCGCGCATCACGCACGGGCCTCCATCTCTGCGATACTGTTCACCGGATCAACTGGTGGGATGCCTCGGTGAGAGCGAGGCAGCGTTGATGGAGTGCTCCGGAATGAGCAATGTTTACCAATCGGCTGCCCCTTCTTCCCCTTCCGCGCCTTCTTCTTCGGCGCTGTCGGCCGCTGGCGACTGGATCACGGCGCAGGAGCGGGTTGACTGGCAGTCGTCGGGCCTGCTTCCACTCCATCAGTGGGATGGAGCGGTCAAGGCCGTCATCCGGCTGATGGCCAGCGCTCCTACGCCCATGCTGCTGATGATGGGTCCGAGGGGTATTCTTCTTGCCAACGAGGCGGCCCAGGGCCTTCTGGCCGGGCCGGCGCCAATGCTCAATGGACGCTCGGTACTGGACGTCTGGCCGGAGAGCGATCGGTTTCATTCCTGGCTTCTGCAGACGGTGGCCGCGGGGCAGGCGGTTCGCGTTCGCGAGCGGGCCTTCAGTCGTCCCGGTGCCAGCGGACGGCAGACACTCTTGCTTGATCTCGATGCCACGCCCGTGGTGAGCGAGGCCGGTGCCGTCGTCGCCGTCCTGTGCATTGCGCACGATGTCACGGACTGGGACCTGTGCACGCGCCGGCTGGCGGATTCGGAGCAACGGTTGCGCCATGCGCTCGAAGGCTCGGGGCTGGTGGGCACCTGGACGCTTGACCTGGCAACCCGCGAGACCGTGGCGGACGCCAGTGTGGCCCGGATGTACGGGCTCTCGGCCGAGCAGTGCGAGCATGGCATTCCCGATGCGCATTTCCTCCAGGCAGTCCACCCCGAGGATCTCCCCCAGGTGACAGCTGCATTTTCCGAGGCCGAACGAACCGGAACGCCCTACCGCTGCCGCTACCGTGTGGTCGAGCGCGGGGGAACGACTGCTCGCTGGGTGATCTCTTCGGCGAGTCCCTGCAGGAACGCGGAAGGGCAGGTGTTCCAGTTCCTGGGCGTGATCGTCAACGTGACCGAACAGATGGAGACCGTCTCGGCGCTTGCGAAGAGCCGGTTCCACTTCCGTACCCTCACGGAGGCGCTGCCCCAGATCGTCTGGAGCTGCGATGGGGAAGGGCGGCATGACTACTTTTCAGTGCGCTGGAGCGAATTCACCGGCGTGGACCTGAAGGACGTCAACGAGGACACCTGGAAGACCCTCGTCTATCCCGAGCACTGGGAAAGGGTGCAGGCCGCCTGGGGAAATGCGCTGCGTACGGGGAGTTCCTATGACATCGACTACCGCTTCCGCCATCGCTGCGGGGAGTACCGGTGGCTGCGGGTGATGGCCCTGCCGATCCGTGACGAGGAGGGGCGGATTGTTCGCTGGTTCGGCACGAGCACGGACGTTCACGAGGCCTACCAGATCGCAGAGGAGCGGGAACGCTTTGCAAGGGAGCTCGAGCGCATCGCGGCAGAGGACCAGTTGACCGGTGTGCTGACACGTCGCGCCTTTCTGGCGCGCGCGGCGGCCTGGGTCGATGCACAGCTGCCCGCCCAGGCTGGAGCGAGCCTGCTGATGCTGGATGTGGACCATTTCAAGAACATCAACGACCTGCATGGGCATTCCGCGGGCGACCGGGCGTTGACCGCATTGGCCCACACGATCAAGGCATCGGTGAGGCCGCAGGACCTGACGGGGCGCATGGGGGGCGAGGAGTTCGCCATTTTCCTGCCCGGTTGCGGGGAGGCAGATGCCGTGCGCCTTGCGGAGTGCATCTGCCAGAGCCTTGCGGGCGGCAGGGTGGACGTGGACGCCGGCGTCACGATCGCCGTGACCGCCAGCATCGGCGTGACGACCGCCAGGGTGGAGCCAGGAGTTCTCGAGACCATGCTGTCGACGGCGGACAAGGCCCTCTATGTCGCCAAGTCAAGAGGCCGCAACCAGACATTCTTCTCGGCCGCTCCGGCGCCTTCTGCACCATCTGCTTCTTCGGTCATCCGCCGCTGAAATGCAGACATGGCGGCCGGTCCATCCCATACCGGGGATGTTCAGGTGCCTTGCCGTCGCAGTGCGCAGTTCGTCCAGGCTGAAACCCGCGCGCTGCCCGGCCGTGATCAGCCTGAGCACCAGGGCTGCATCGGCAGGGTCGCTGCGATGGCCGTAGGCCTGGCGTTCCACCGCCCTGAGCAGGCCGATGCGTTCGTAGAGGCGCATGCGGGAGGGTGCAAGGCCCGGTTTCCCAGGTTCGAGGTGACGCCCCATCGCGAAGGACCCGAGCTCATCCGGCAGGGTGCATAAGCCCGTTGATACCGGATGGCTCCGTGGCCGTGATGTACGGCCTCAATGCACCTGCCGCATGCTGGCGAGGCTGGCCAGTTCGGGTTCGAAGCCGATCCCTGGTGCGCTTCCAAGCGTGGCCTTGCCGTCGCTGATCTGTTCGAGAGGCCCCGCGAGCAGGCTTCTGAGTGGATTCGGGTTCGAGTCGATCTCCAGCATGCCCCTGCCGCCGGCTGCCGCGAGCAGGTGCGCGGAATGCAGCAGCCCGATGCCGCCGCCGAGGTAGTGGGGGCAATACAGAAGGTGCGCCGCGCGGGTCGCCTGGATGACCGGCCAGCAGCCCGATATGCCACCCCATTTGGCAGCGTCGGGCTGCAGCACCGAGAGTTGCCGGGTGGCGATGGCCTGCGTGAATTCCACCGGGCTCGCCAGGTTCTCGCCGGCTGCCAGCGGAATGCCCGAGCGCATACGGAGCTGCGCCCATTCATCCCAGGGCCTGTCGGCGCGCAGGGGCTCTTCCAGCCAGCACAGGTCGAAGGGTTCCAGATCGGGAAGCATGCGCAGCGCTTCCTCCAGCGACCAGCCCTGGTTGGCATCGGCCATCAGGGGAATGCCGGCGCCCAGACGGCTGCGCATGGCGGTCAGGTTGGCCAGGTCGCGGTCGCGCCCGAACCCGATCTTCAGCTTGAAGGCGCGGTAGCCCGCCTCCCACGCACGCTCGGCCGTCCTTTCGGGATGATCGGGGTTGATGCCGCTGGCATAGACGGAGATGCGCGCCGGCTGCGTGTCGGGTGCCTGTCCCCGGATGAACTGCCAGAGAGGCGTCTTCGCTCGCCGCGCGCACAGGTCCCACAAGGCCAGGTCCACGCCGGCGATGGCCTGTGCGATCGGCCCGGGTTCGGCGGACTGGATGGCAAGAACGGCGGTCTCCTCGCTCAGATGCCGGAAGGCGGCCTCGGGCGCCTCGAACCATTGCTGCACCAGCAGGGGTGCCAGCACCGTGTCGATCAGGCGCGCTCGGTGCTCCGCTCCGCACGAAGGGAAGTTGCACCAGACCTCTCCCCAGCCGAAGGCGCCATCGCTGTCCTCGGCCCGCACCAGTACCGCCGGCCGGTCGGTCATCACGCCGAACGAGGTGCGCACGGGATTGGCGATCGGCGCGCGAAACACGAATGCTTCGATCCGTGTGATGCGGATGGGGGAGGCGTGCGGGTGTGTCATGGCTGCAGATCCATTTCGACGCGGATGGCGTCGCCGCGATAGGTGATGTCGGCCAGGTAGATGACGGTGCCCTTGGCATCGAGGAAGACGCGGCGGACTTCCGCGACGGGCGCGTTCATCGGCAACTCCAGCAGGCGCGCGACCTCCACGTCCGCGGAGCCGATCGTCATCACCTGGCGGGCACTCGCGATCTTCACCTTGGGCATCGACTTGAGCAGCGGAATGACGGTCTTGTTGCGGAACTCCTCGGGCGCCAGCTTGAAGATGCGCTCGTCGAGATGGATGTTGATGACGCAATAAGGCTGGTCGTCATGGCTGTGCACGCGGCGCATGAAGGTGTAGCTAGGAGCCGCGTGGCCCTCGCGCTCGGTGAGCGGCGGGGCGGCGCTTGATTCCGCGATGTTGACGATGCGGGGCTGCGTGTCTGCATACACGCGCGCCAGTTCGTCGAGCCGGGTCACCACGCTGATGAAGCGCTCCTTCTTCGGCTGGCCCGTCACGAAGGTGCCGCGGCCCTGCTGGGGCGACACCAGCCCTTCGCGTGCGAGCAGGTCGATGGCCTGTCGCACGGTGACGCGCGCCACGCCGAACTCCTTGACCAGCTCCTCGAGCGACGGCAGCTTCTGCCCCTGCGCCCATTGCCCGCGCGCGATGCGCTGGCGCAGCAGGTCCGCCAGCTGAAGGTAACGGGGTACGGGGCTTTCAAGGAACAGGCTGGACATCGCTTTGGGTTATTTGTATATGGTTGTACAAACGTATGGTCTATAGTACGATTAGTTGACATCGGATGCAACCGAGGGGCTAGAACCATGGTTTCCAGAAGATTTCAAAGAGACAGGTCCGCATGAAAACTCCATCGTCCTGGTGGGGCCGCGCAGCGCTGGTGCTGGCGCCGTGGCTCGTCATCCTGCTGCTGTGGTATGCCATTCGCCTGAGCGGCCTGGTCAATCCCGCGCTCGTGCCGGCCCCCCACGCGGTGGCGGAAAAGTTCTGGGAGCTGGCCCGGACGCGGTTGCCGATGGATATCTGGATGTCCACCCAGCGCGTGCTGCTCGGGGTGACGCTGGGCGTGGCGCTGGCGGTTCCTGTGGGCTTCTGCCTGGGCTGGTACGAGGGCGTGCGCACCTTCATCGAGCCCGTCATCAATTTCTTCCGGGCCCTGCCGCCGATCGCACTGATTCCGCTCGTGATCGTCTACTTCGGCATCGGGGAGCTCGCCAAGACCATCATCCTTTTCTATGCCTCGTTCTTCGCGGGCGTGATCGTGATGTACGAGGGCATCGCGCAGATCAGTCCCATCTACATCAAGGTGGCGCGCACGCTCGGTGCGAAGGACATGGAGATCTTCCGCAAGGTGATCGTTCCACTCACCATCCCGCACATCCTCACCGCGATCCGCGTGGCCCTTGGCGTGGCATGGGCCACGCTGGTGGCATCCGAGCTCATCGCGGCGCAGCAGGGCCTTGGCGCGCTGATCCAGAATGCGTCCTCGTTCTTCCAGTTGGACGTGATCTACGTGGGCATCATCTGCATCGGCGCGATCGCGCTGGTGATGGATACGGTGCTGCGCATGGTTTCCAGGCGGCTGGTGGCCTGGCAGGACAGGATGGCATGAGCATGAACCACGCTGCAGACAGCGCGCCCGTGCGCATCGCCTTCGACAGGGTGTCGGTCCAGTTCGATACCGAGCGCGGCCCGATGAAGGTGCTCGACGATGTGAGCTTTGAGATCCGCCAGGGCGAATTCGTCTCGATCATCGGGCCATCGGGGTGCGGCAAGACCACGCTCATGAACCTGCTGGGTGGCTTTGTGCCGCCCACGTCCGGACAGGTGCTGCTCGACGGCAGGCCGGTGAATGGGCCCGGCCCTGATCGCGGCGTGATCTTCCAGGAATATGGCGTGTTCCCCTGGCTGACGGTGCGCCAGAACATCGAGTTCGGGCTCAAGCTCTCGGCCAGCAAGGTGCCCGTACGCGAGCGCGAGGCCATCGTGCAGCGCTACATGACGCTGATGGGGCTGGGCGACTTTGCCCATCACTTCCCGAAGCATCTTTCGGGGGGCATGCGCCAGCGCCTTGCCATTGCGCGCGCCTACGCGGTGAAGCCCGAGTTCCTGCTGATGGACGAGCCCTTCGGCGCGCTGGACGCGCAGACCCGCTCAGCCATGCAGGACCTGCTGCTGGAAGTGCTGCAGACCGAGGGCAAGACGGTCATGCTGATCACGCACTCGGTGGAGGAGGCCCTCTATCTTTCGTCGCGTATCGTCGTCGTGACGGCGCGTCCCGCGCGCATCCGCACGGTGATCGATGTACCGTTCGGCTATCCGCGCGCGGAGAATGTGCACGAGGATCCGCGCTTCGCCGAGATGCGCACCCACATCCGTGATCTCGTCATGCAGGAATATGCCGCCCAGGCACGGCAGGCAGTGCGGCTCTCTGAATAGATAGAGCCGGTTTGATCATCAACCAGAGGAGGATCGTCATGGCCATGCAACGCAGACAACTGATTCAGGCAACCGCAGCGGCGTACGCGGTGCAGATGGCTCCGGCCTTTGCCCAGGCGAAGACCAAGGTGAAGGTGGGATATCTCCATACGCCGGCGGTCGATGGGCATATCTGGCTGGGCCAGCAGATGGGCGCGTTCGCAAAGCAGGGCCTCGACCTGGAGCTGGTGCAGTTCGCCACGGGACTGGAGCTGTTCCAGGCCATGATCGGCGGCAGTCTTGACGTGTTGGCAACGGGCGCGGTGATCAGCAATTTTCCCGCGCGCGGGCAGGGCAGGGTGTTCCTGATGAACAACATCGAGTACGCCACGGCCCAGTTGTGGGTGCGCGATGACATCAAGACGCTGGCTGACCTCAAGGGCAAGCAGATCTCCACGACGACCGGCACCACCGCGCATGTGTTCCTCGACCGGGCGCTGCGCTCCGCACAGCTCGACCCGGCCAAGGATGTGCAGATCGTGAACCAGCGCATGACCGAGGCCGTGACGTCCTTCGTGTCGGGGGCCGTGCCAGCGGTGGCCCTGTGGGTGCCGTTCGATGCCGTGATCCGCCAGCGCATGCCCAATGCCCGCAGGCTGGTCGATGCGTCCGCCTTCTTTCCTCAGGCCGCGATCATGGGCGGCTGGGCCGCGAGAAACGATTACTACGACAAGAATCGTGCGGTGCTCTCCAGTCTGGCAACCGCCTGGGGCGAGGTGAACGCGTTCATCTCCGGCAAGCCCGACGAGGCCGCCGAGGCGCTGCAGAAGGCGCAGTACAAGGACATTCCGCTCGCCGACTTCAAGGAACAGTTCAAGGCATCGAAGTACTTCACCAATGCGGAATGGCGCACACGCTACCAGGACGGCACCGCCACGCGGTGGCTTCAGCAGGTGACCGACTTCTTCGTGGCGAGCGCCAACATCCAGGGAGCCCAGAAGGCCGAGCAGTACTTCGACCCCAGGATCTTCCTCGAGGCCGTGAAGTCATGAGGGATGCCGGCGGCTGGGACTACGTGATCGTGGGCGCAGGCTCGGCAGGTTGCCTGCTGGCCAACCGCCTGAGCGCCGACCCCGCCTGCCGCGTGCTGCTGATGGAGGCGGGAGGCGAGGGCGGGGCGTTCTGGCTGCGCATGCCGATCGGCTACTTTCGCACCATCTACGACCCGCGCTTCTCGTGGCAGTTCAGGCTCAAGCCCCAGGAGAGCACCGCGGGGCGCAGCATCGTGTGGCCGCGCGGAAGGGTGCTGGGCGGATCGAGCGCGATCAACGGCCTGCTCTACATTCGCGGGCAGCATGCGGATTTCAATGACTGGGCAGCGCAGGGTGCACAGGGCTGGAGCTATTCCGAAGTGCTTCCCTGGTTCCGCAAGTCCGAGCGCTATGCCGGAGGCACAAGCGAATACCATGGGGCGGATGGCGAGCTGTGCGTCTCGGACCTGCGCAACGACCATCCCTACTGCGCGGCGTGGATCGAGGCCGGGCTTCAGGCAGGGCATGGGCACAACCCCGATTTCAATGGTGCGCGCACGGAGGGCCTCGGGGCCTACCAGCTCACCCTCCGAGGGCATTGGCGTTGCGATGCCAACAATGCGTTCCTGGCGCCGGTGCGCAAACGGGCGAACCTGACCGTGATGACGGGTGTGCAGGTCACCCGCGTGATGATGGAGAACCGTCGCGCCGTCGGTGTGCAGTTCGTCGATGCGAACGGACAGGCGCAGTCAGCGCGTGCCGAAGCCGAGGTGATCCTGTCCGCCGGGGCGCTGCAATCGCCACAGCTGCTGCAGCTGTCGGGCATCGGCCCCGCGGACCTGCTGCGCACCCACGGCATCGAGACCGTGGTCGATGCTCCGGAGGTGGGGGCGAACCTGCAGGACCACTACCAGGCGCGTGTCATCGTGCGGCTCAGGCACCGCATGTCGCTCAACGACCAGGTGCGCAGTCCGCTGGGACTGGCGAAGATGGGGGCGCAGTGGCTGTTCTCGCAGCGCGGGCCCTTGACGGTGGGCGCGGGCCAGGTGGGCGGCATGGTCTGCAGCGAACATGCGCGGGATGGACGGCCGGACGTGCTCTTCAATGTCATGCCCCTGTCGGTGGACAAGCCCGGCGATGCATTGCACTCGTTCTCGGGATTCTCCGCTTCTGCAACGCAGTGCAGGCCCATGTCGCGGGGCATCGTGCAGATCGCGTCGGGAGATCCGCTGCGGCCGCCGGAGATCCTTGCCAACTATCTCACGCATCCCTATGACGCCAAGGTGCTGGTGGCCGGTCTCAAGATGCTGCGCGAGATCTACCGGCAGCCCGCGTTCCGCGATCTGGTCACGGACCAGGAGTACATGCCCGGCAACACGGTACAGAGCGACCGCGATCTGGAGGAGTTCGCCCGGCGCAAGGGCGGCACCGTGTTCCACCCGGTGGGCACCTGCCGCATGGGGGAGGATGACTGCGCGGTGGTCGATTCACGGCTGCGCGTGCGCGGCGTGGAGGCGCTGCGCGTGATCGATGCGTCCGTCATGCCGAGCATGGTGTCGACCAATACCAATGCGGCCACCATCATGATCGCGGAGAAGGGCGCCGCCCTAGTGATGGGGGCGTGACAGGCGTGCAATGGAGTCCGGCCGCTGACCTGGCCGGACCCTCATGGCATCACGGCGTGGCCGCCTCTTCCGACGGATCGTTCCGATGCACCATGCGGTAGAGCAGCGGCAGCACCAGCAGGGTCAGGATGGTCGATGACAGGATGCCGCCGATGACCACGGTAGCGAGCGGGCGCTGGACTTCGGCTCCCGTGCCCGTGGCGATGGCCATCGGCACGAATCCCAGCGACGCGACGAGCGCGGTCATCAGCACCGGGCGCAGGCGCGAAACCGCACCGGTCATCACCGCGTCCGGCACGGTCATGCCGTCCTCGCGCAACTGGCGGATCGACGAGATCATGACCAGTCCGTTGAGCACCGCCACGCCCGAAAGCGCGATGAATCCGATGGCCGCCGAGATCGACAGCGGAATGTCGCGCAGCCACAGGGCCATGATGCCGCCGGTCAGTGCGAACGGAATTCCGGTGAACACGACGAGGCCGTCGCGCACATTGCCGAACATGGCGAACAGCAGCGTGAACACCAGCAGCAGCGCAACGGGCACCACGATCTGCAGGCGCTGGCGTGCGGACTCCATGTTCTCGAACGTGCCGCCCCAGCGAGTCCAGTAGCCCGCAGGCAACTGCACGCCATCCAGCGAGCGCTGCGCCTCCTCCACGAACGACCCGATGTCGCGGCCCCGGACGTTCGCACTGACCACAATGCGGCGCTTGCCGTCCTCGCGGCTCACCTGGTTGGGGCCGGGGGAGAGGTCGAAACTGGCGACGGATGACAGGGAGATGAATCCCTGGCGCGAGCCGTTCTCGCCGGATGCGGGCAAGGCGATCGGCAGACGCTTCAGGGCCTCGAGGTCGTTGCGCACCGACTCCGGCAGCCGCACCTGGATATCGAAGCGCCGGTCACCCTCGAACACCGTACCGGCCTCGCGGCCGCCGAGTGCCGTTGCAATCGTCTGTTGCACGTCGCCCAGGTTCAGGCCCAGGCGCGCGGCCTTGTCGCGATCGACCTCTACCGTCAACATCGGCAGGCCCGTGGTCTGCTCCACTTTCACCTCGGATGCGCCGGCAACCTTCTGGAGCGCTGCCGCGATGGCCTGTGCCGTGCGTTCGAGCACCTGCATGTCGTCGCCGAACACCTTGACCGCCACATCGCTGCGCACACCCGAGATCAGTTCGTTGAAGCGAAGCTGGATGGGCTGCGAAAACTCGTAGTTGCTGCCGGGAATGTCGTTCACGGTCTGTTGCACGGCGGCCAGCAGGTCGTCGCGCGAACGTCCGGGATCGGGCCATTGCCCGCGCGGCTTGAGCATGATGTAGCCGTCGGAGATGTTGGGCGGCATGGGATCCGCTGCAATCTCGGCCGTTCCGGTGCGCGCGAAGACACGTTCGATCTCGGGGTGCTTTTCCTTCAGCGCGCGTTCCAGCTGCATCTGCATCTCCACCGACTGCGTGAGGCTGGTGCCGGGCACGCGCAGCGCCTGGATCGCGAAGTCGCCTTCGTTGAGGTTGGGCGCGAACTCGCTGCCCATGCGCGATGCGAGCAGCAGGCTCAGCACCACGGTCACCACGGCTCCGGCCACCACCACCTGCGGTGCACGCATCACTGCGTGCAGCAGCGGCTCGTAGGCCCTGCGTGCCCAGCCCATCAGGCGGTTTTCCTTCTCGGCCACACGCTTGCCGATGAACAGCGCGATGGCGGCGGGAATGAAGGTGATCGAGAGGATCATCGCGCCCACCAGCGCCAGCACCACGGTGAAGGCCATCGGGTGGAACATCTTGCCCTCGACGCCGGTGAGCGCGAAGATCGGCAGGTACACCACCATGATGATGAGCTGGCCGAACAGCAACGGCCTGCGCGCCTCGCGGGCGGCAGCGAACACTTCGTGAAAGCGCTCGCTGCGCGTGAGCAGCCGGCCCTTGTGCTCCTGCGCGTGTGCGAGCCGCCGCACGCAGTTCTCCACGATCACCACCGCGCCGTCGATGATGATGCCGAAGTCGAGCGCCCCCAGGCTCATCAGGTTGGCGCTGATGCGGTAGTGCACCATGCCGGTGAACGTGAACAGCATCGACAGCGGGATGATGAGCGCGGTGATCAGCGCGGCGCGGATGTTGCCGAGGAACAGGAACAGGATCACCACCACCAGCGCCGCACCTTCCAGCAGGTTCTTGCGCACGGTCGCGATGGCCTTCTCCACCAGGTTGGTTCTGTCATATACGGTCACCACCTTCACGCCGGCCGGGAGGCTTTTCTGGATGGACTGCATGCGCGCATCCACCGCGCGCGAGACCACGCGGCTGTTCTCACCGATCAGCATGAAGACGGTGCCGAGCACCACTTCCGTTCCATTGTCCGTGGCCGCGCCGGTGCGCAGTTCGCGGCCCAGCTCGACGTCGGCCAGGTCGCGGATGCGGATGGGCTGGCCCTGAGCGGAGCCGACGATCACGTTCTTCAGGTCCTCGATGCCGCGCACCTGCCCGGGCGCGCGGATCAGATACTGCTCTCCCTGGCGTTCGATGTAGCCGGCGCCGACGTTGGTGTTGTTGTTCTCGAGCGCGGTGACGATGCGGTCCATCGAAATGCCGTGCGCGGCCAGCCGCTCGGGCCGCGGCGCAATCAGGAACTCCTTGGCGAAGCCGCCGATCGAGTTGATCTCGGTGACGCCGGGCACATTGCGCAACTGCGGCTTGATGACCCAGTCCTGGATCTCGCGCAGGTCCATGGGGGTGTAGGGCATGCCGTCCTCCTTGCGCGCGCCTTCCTCGGCCTCCACCGTCCACAGATAGATCTCGCCCAGGCCGGTCGAGATGGGCCCCATGCCGGGCGAGATGCCCGTGGGCAGCTTTTCCTTCGCTTCCTGGATGCGCTCGTTGACGAGCTGGCGCGCGAAGTAGATGTCGGTGCCGTCCTTGAAGATGACCGTGACCTGCGAGAGACCATAGCGCGACAGCGAGCGCGTCTGCTCCAGGTTCGGCAGGCCGGCCATCACCGTCTCGATCGGATAGGTGATGCGCTGCTCGGTCTCCAGTGGCGAATAGCCAGGGGCCTGGGTGTTGATCTGCACCTGCACGTTGGTGATGTCGGGGACGGCGTCGATGGCCAGCTTCTGGTAGCTGAAGACGCCGAGGGCCGCCATGGCGAACACGGCGAGCAGCACCAGCCAGCGCTGCTCGATGGCGAATCGTATGATGCGTTCGAACATGTAGGCTCCCGCTCAGTGCGTGTGTTCCGCGGACGCCTTGCCCAGCTCGGCCTTGAGCATGAACGCGCCGTCCTTGACGTATTCGCTGCCCGCTTCCAGGCCGGATGTGATCTCCACCTGCTTGCCGTCCGAGAGCCCGGTCTTCACTGGCACCGCACGGAACCCGTCGTGGTCGGGGACGAAGACCACGCTGCCCTTGTCATCAAGCCGCTGCACCGCGGAGACCTCCACGGCCACGGGTACGTCGCGCTGGCGCGCCTGCACGCCTACGTTCACGAACAGCCCCGGCCGCCAGACATTCTGCGGATTGGCCACGGCGACCCGCGCCGTGGCCGTGCGCGTCTGCTCGCCGATCAGCGCGCTGACATAGGCCACCTTGCCGTCGGCAGTGGAGTCAAAGGCCGTCGAGCGCACGACGGCCTTCACGCCCTCGCGCACCAGGGGCAGTTGGGCTGCCGATACGCTCATTTCGGCCCAGACGAAGCTGGTGTCGGAGATGGTGAAGGAGGCGGTGCTTTCGGTGACGGCCTCGCCCGTGGTCAGGTGCTTCTCCACCACCACGCCGGCCAGCGGCGCGCGCAGCTCGTAGCGGTTGGAGCTGCCGGAGGCGGCACCGATCGCCGAGAGCTTCTGCGCCGCATTCGCCGCGGCGATCTCGGCCTCCTGCAACGCCTGCCGCGCCTGCAGGTAGTCCTGCTCGGCGGAGATGCGCTCTTCCCAGAGCTGCTTTTCGCGCGCATAGGTGGTTCGTGCAAGGGCAAGGCGGCGCTGGGCCGCCTGGTGCTCGCTGCGCAGGTCGGAAATGCCGGCGCTCGATATGACGGCAAGCAGCTGGTCCTTCTGCACACGCTGGCCGAGCTGGGCATGGACGCTCTGCACGACGCCGCTCACGCGCGGCACGACGTGGGCGGTGCGGTCTTCGTCAAAGCGGATCTCGCCGGGCAGCAGCAGTTCCTCGCGGATGGAGGTGGCCTCGGCCTTGGCGAGGGACAGCCCGGCAGCCTTGCGCTGTGATTCGCTCAGCTTGACCACGCCTTCCTCGTCGCCGTGGTTGTCGCCATGCTCGTCTGGTGTGCCGGCGGTGGCTTTCCCGTGGTCCTCGTCCTCGCCATGGGCATGTCCGTCGCCGTCCTTCCCCTGTTCTTCCTTGCCCTTGGCTGGCTGCCCGCTCGGGTTTTTCTTCTCGCCCTCATGGTCATGGTCGCGCTCATCAGGGGCTGAAGCAGGGGCGGCTGCGGGCGCGCCACCTGGGGGGCGCAGGATCAACGCACCGCCGACCATGCCGCAGGCGATGATGACGGCCACTGCAATCCAGTGCCTCGGCGTCGTGAGCGAGGCGTCAAATTTTTCTTTGTCCGACATGTTCTAGAGTCCGATCAATGCGATTTCATGGAAGGGCGGAGGTGCCCAGAAGCTGTTCGATCTCGGCCTGCGCCCGGCGCGCGGCCATGCGCTGTTCGATCCATTGGCGCCGCGCATCGAACAGCGAACGCTGTGCATCGAGCACGTCGAGAAAATTGAACTTGCCCAGTGAAAAGCCGCGCAGGGCAATGTCATAGGCCGACTGGGCGAGGGGCAGCACATCGCTGCCGAGCAACGTGGCCTGCTGGCGGCTGTTCACCAGGGTCTGGCGAGCGGTGAAGAGCTGGGCGCGCAGTTGCAGGCGACGCTCCTGCAGCAACTGCTCGGCCTGGTCGGCCCTGCGCAGCGCCTGCAGCTGGTTGCCGGCGTTGGAGTCGAACAGCGGCAGGGGAATGCTCACGCCGAGCACCACCTGGTTGCGCCCCACTTCTTCAGCGCGCTTCACGCCCAGGCTGACGGTGGGGTCCTGGATGCGCTTGGCGCGTTCGAGCTCGGAACTGGCGCGCGCCTGGTCCAGGGCGTTGCCCGCCTGCAGCAAGGCAGGCGATTGTTCGAGCTGCCGCTCCATGGTTTCCATGTCGGGCGGGGCGGCCGCCTCGTCCTCGTCGCTCACGGTCGCTCCGACCTCCGCTGCGCTGCCATTCCACAGGCTGGCCAGTTGCTGGCGCGCCGTGACCACTGCCGAGAGTGCCTGGGACTGCTCCAGTGCCGCATTCGCCCTGGCCACGCTGGCGCGGCTGGCTTCGAGCGGGGGCACCTTGCCAGCGGCGACGCGCTTTTCGGCGCTGTCGAGCGTGCGGGTGGCCAGCTCATGAATCTGCTCCGCATAGCGCAGCCGCTCCTCGGCCATCTGCAGTTCGGAGAAGCGGTTGTGTACCTCGAATCGCAAGGTGACCAGTGCATGCGAGGCTTCCAGCCGGGCCCCGGACGCTTCGCTCTGCGCCAGACGCATCCGTGCCTCGCGTTTGCCACCGAGCTCGATGAGCTGGTTGACCTGCAAAGTCGAGGAGCGTGTTGAGCGGCGCGTGTCCTCCTGGCTGTAGGCCAGCTCCGGGTTGGGCCGCGCCTTGGCCTGCATGACCGCGCCTTCCGCCGCGGCGGCCCCGAAGCGGGCGGCCTGCAGGCCTGGATTGGCGGCAACCGCTTTCTGCCAGGCAACAGGGAGGCTGATTGGAAGGCTCATCGGCAGACTTGCTGGCGTGGCGACGGTGGCCAAGATGCCGCTCTGGGCGTTGCCGGGGTTGCCGCTGTCCGGGGATGGCGGATGGGCAGGCTGCGCACTTGCCACTGCGCACGCAGCAGCGAACAAGGCAGCGGCCAGCAGGGAAGGTCGATGGGTTCGACTGAAAGCCATGTGTTCGTCTTTTTCAGATAATCGGATGGGATGTCGCGGCGCGTCGCCCGAAAGGCGGGTGGCCGACTGGAGGTGAGCGATGTTCGAATGGGTGGATGGATGGGCGTGCCGGAGGGCCGATCAGCGCTCGACTCTATGAAGGGGCGCCAGTCACTTTCCGGTCTGCCGGATTACAAATTTGTAATCTGGCGAAAGCCGCTCAATCACGCAGAATCGGAGCCATGAGACTGCTGCTTATCGAGGACGAAATCCGGCTGGCGGAGTACCTGCGCAAGGGGCTTGCGGAGGAGGGCTATACCGTGGATGTCGCGCACGACGGCATTGACGGCCTGCACCTGGCCACCCAGCTGGACTACGACCTGCTGATCCTGGATGGCATGCTTCCGGGCATCGACGGCTTTGCCGTGCTCGCCGCATTGCGGCAGTCCCGAAGCACCCCTGTGCTGATGCTGACCGCCCGCACGGCGGTGGAGGACCGCGTGCGCGGCCTCCAGGGCGGGGCGGACGACTATCTCCTCAAGCCCTTCGCCTTCTCCGAGCTGGTGGCGCGCATCCAGGTGCTGATGCGCCGCCGGGGCACCGCGCAGTCGTCACCCGAGCCCACGGTGCTGAAGATCGCCGACCTCGAGGTCGACCTGATTCGGCGCAAGGCGATCCGTGCTGGAACCCGGCTTGAACTGACGGCCAAGGAGTTCAACCTGCTTGCGCTGCTGCTGCGCCGGCACGGCGAGGTGCTCTCGCGCACCGAACTGGCCTCCCAGGTGTGGGACATGAATTTCGACAGCGAGACCAACGTCGTCGAGGTGGCCGTGCGTCGCCTGCGCATGAAGGTCGACCAGCCCTTCGAGAGCCCGCTCATCCATACCATCCGGGGCATGGGCTACGTGCTGGAGGATCGAAGCACTTCATGACCGCACCGCAGGTCCCCCATCTCGCAAGGCGCCTGTCGAGCTGGCTGGCGCTGCTGTCCATGCTGGGCTTGGGGAGCGTCAGCGTGGTGGTGTTTGCGGTGTTCTCCTCGACGCTGGCGGCGCGCCAGCAGGAAACGATGAACCAGAAGCGCGATGCCCTGGTGCATGTGCTCTCGGACGCCAGTGTCGAGCACCGCAACAAGTCCATCGGGCACACCATGGACGACTTTCTCGCCGGCCACAACGATTTCTTCATCCGCATCACGGACACCGAAGGGCATGTGCTGTTCGATCGCAGGCCGCCCGACATCGACCCGCGCCAGACCCTCACCAGGACATTCGAGGTGCAGGTCATGGCCGACACCGGCGCCCTGCAGCCGGCCATGGCGACCCTGACCATGGACAGGCGCGCGGACGACGCGTTGCTGCGTGTCCTGGCGCTGACGCTCATGTTCTCGATGGTGGCCGGGTCGGTCATCCTGTCACTGGTGGGGCGCTGGCTCGTGCGCCGGGGCCTGTCGCCGATCCAGTCGCTTGTCACGCAGACGGCCGGCCTGTCGGCGCGCGACCTGCACGAGCGGCTCGATGAGCGCGGCCTGCCGCAGGAACTGCTGCCCCTGGTGCGGCAGTTCAATGCGCTGCTCGACCGGCTGGCCGGGGCCTACCGGCAGATGGAATCGTTCAACGCCGATGTGGCGCACGAGCTCAACACGCCGCTGGCCACGCTCATCAGCAGTTCGGAGGTGGCGCTGCGCAAGCCGCGTCCGGTGGCAGAGATGCAGGAGGTCCTGGAGTCCAATCTCGAAGACCTGCGGCGCATGGCGGGGATCGTGAACGACATGCTCTTTCTCTCGCGTGCCGACAAGGGGCAGATTGCCGAGCGTGCCGAGGTGACCAGCCTGCGCGAGATCGCGCACGATGTGGCGGAGTTCTACGAGGCGGTGATACTCGATGCCGACCTGCACCTGGACATCGTGGGTGATGTCCGCGCCGCCGTCGACGTGTCGCTGATCCGCCGCGCGCTGTCCAACCTGCTGAGCAACGCCACGCGCTATGCGGAGCGCGGATCCACGATCATCATTGCCATCGAGCCGTCATGGGACGGCTCCTCAAGGGAGGCGGGAGCGGTGATCTCGGTGACCAACACCGGCGAGGAGATCGAGCAAAGGCATCTCAAGAAGCTGTTCGACCGCTTCTACCGCGCGGACGAGTCGAGGCAGCAGGCCCATCAGAACCATGGGCTGGGGCTGGCGATCGTCCAGGCCATCGCGCGCATGCACGGCGGCTCGGTGCACGCGGAGTCGCGCCAGGGCCGGACCACGATCGGCATGGAGTTTCCGTCGGCGTTGCACTGATCCGTGAAGGCCGCTGCCGCTGTGGCGTGCCTTCGTCAGTGTCCTTACCGCGTGGCCACGATGAAGAGGCGTGGAAACGGCAGGAGCACCGTGCCGTCATCCATGACCGGGTAGGCTTTGCCGATCTCCTGCAGATAGCGCTGCAGATACTCCTCCTTGCCGGCATCATCAAGCTGCGACAGGTAGGGGCGCAGCGCCGATCCCTTGAACCATTCCACCACGGCCTGGTGTCCGGCAAGCGGATGCATGTAGGTGGTGCGCCAGGTGTCGACGTGGCCAGACAGCGGCTTGAGCAGGGCGTAGTACCACTGGATGTCGTGACGCGGGGGGTGGCGGATGGTGCCGATGCGGCTGCTGAACTGGGCGCTTGCGGCCACTTCACGCGCCAGGACGTGGGCGGGCTCCTGCAGATTGTCGGGTGTCTGGATGGCGAGGCTGCCGCCCGGCGCAAGCTGGGCCAGCAGCCGGGGGTAGAGCGTGGCGTGATCGGGAAGCCACTGCAGGCTGGCATTGGCCAGGATCACGTCGACGGGCGAGGGTGCGCTCCAGGTGCCGATGTCGGCCCATTGGAACGTGGTGCCGGGCGAGCGCTTGCGTGCCGCGGCGAGCATGTCCTCGTCATTGTCCAGGCCCGTGACCTGTGCGTCCGGGTAACGCTGTTGCAGCACTTCGGTGGAGTTTCCGGGCCCGCAGCCCAGGTCGATGCCGGTCTGGATCCCGGCATTCGGAATGGCGGCCACCAGGTCGCGCACGGGGCGGGTGCGCTCGGCTTCGAAGCGGGAATACTGGGATGCGGACCAGGTCATGGGATCTCCGGGGAGTAGATGGGATGCGACTCGTTCGCAGACTTTAGGGGCATGCGTGCGGGCCTGCAATCGCGCAGGAAAATTGCCTGTTTGGCGGTCAGGGTCGTTCGGGACGGCTCCAAGAATGAAGGGGTGCGTCAGGGTTAATCCTCACGCGTTATAATTAGCGGCTTTCCAGAAATCAGTCGCCCGGCAGCACCAAAGCAACTCATTCAACGCAGCAGTCCGCAGGACGTGTCACACCTCGTGAAGTGCACTCTCCGCGGGCTCCCGGGCGACCCGTAACCATTCGGAGAACCCAGTGCTTTTGTCTCTCAAGGGAACCTTCCCATCCGCCATCCTGGCGCTCGCAGACGGCACGGTCTTTATCGGCAATTCGATTGGTGCCAGCGGCACCACGGTCGGCGAAGTGGTGTTCAACACCTCGCTCACCGGTTACCAGGAAATTCTCACCGACCCCAGCTACTGCCAGCAGATCGTCACCCTGACGTATCCGCACATCGGTAACTACGGCGTGAATTCCGAAGACGTCGAAGCCAGCAAGATCCATGCAGCCGGCCTGATCATCAAGAACCTGCCATTGCTCGCCAGCAATTTCCGCTCGCAGGAAACGCTCAGCCAATACCTCATCCGCGAAAAGACCGTGGCGATCGCCAATGTCGACACCCGCAAGCTCACGCGCCTGCTGCGTGACAAGGGTGCACAGAACGGTGCCATCGTGGGCCTCGCAGCCGGCGAGGAAGTGACGGACGCGCGCATCGCCGAAGCCGTTGCCGCCGCCAAGGCCGCGCCCAGCATGAAGGGCCTGGACCTCGCGAAGGTCGTCTCCACCACCAAGAACTACACGTGGGACCAGACCGAGTGGGTGCTGGGCGAGGGCTATGGCAAGCAGACCGCCCCGCGCTTCAACGTGGTGGCCTATGACTACGGCGTGAAGCTGAACATCCTGCGCATGCTGGCCGAGCGCGGCTGCTCGCTGACAGTGGTGCCTGCCCAGACGCCCGCCAAGGACGTGCTGGCGATGAATCCCGATGGCGTGTTCCTCTCCAATGGCCCCGGCGACCCGGAGCCCTGCGACTACGCGATTGTCGCCGTGAAGGAAATCGTGGCTTCGGGCATGCCGACCTTCGGCATCTGCCTGGGCCACCAGATCATGGCGCTGGCCGCCGGCGCCAAGACCTTCAAGATGGACAACAGCCACCACGGCGCGAACCACCCCGTGAAGGACCTGGACAACGGCCGCGTGAGCATCACCAGCCAGAACCACGGCTTTGCCGTGGAAATCGACTCGCTGCCGGACACGCTGCGCGCCACGCACATCAGCCTGTTCGACGGCACGCTGCAGGGCCTAGAGCACAAGGACAAGCCCGCGTTCTGCTTCCAGGGTCACCCCGAGGCATCGCCCGGCCCGCAAGACATCGGATACCTGTTTGACCGCTTCACGGCATTGATGGCCAAGGCCAAGGAGAACAAATAATGCCAAAGCGCACAGACATCAAGAGCATCCTGATCATTGGCGCCGGCCCGATCATCATCGGCCAGGCCTGCGAGTTCGACTACTCCGGCGTTCAGGCCTGCAAGGCACTGCGTGAAGAGGGTTACAAGGTCATCCTGATCAACAGCAACCCCGCCACGATCATGACCGACCCGGCCACGGCCGACGTCACCTACATCGAGCCGATCACCTGGCAGACGGTCGAGAAGATCATCGCCAAGGAGCGTCCCGATGCGATCCTGCCGACCATGGGCGGCCAGACGGCGCTGAACTGCGCGCTCGACCTGTGGCGCAATGGCGTGCTGCACAAGTACAAGGTGGAGCTGATCGGCGCAACGCCCGAGGCCATCGACAAGGCAGAAGACCGCCAGAAGTTCAAGGAAGCCATGACCCGCATCGGTCTGGGTTCCGCCCGCTCGGGCATCGCACACACCATGGAAGAAGCATGGGCCGTGCAGAAGACCGTGGGCTTCCCGACGGTGATCCGCCCCAGCTTCACGCTGGGCGGCACGGGCGGCGGCATTGCCTACAACTCGGAAGAGTTCGAGACCATCTGCAAGCGCGGTATCGAAGCCTCGCCCACCAACGAGCTGCTGATCGAAGAGTCGCTGCTCGGCTGGAAAGAGTACGAGATGGAAGTGGTGCGCGACAAGGCGGACAACTGCATCATCGTGTGCTCGATCGAGAACCTCGACCCCATGGGCGTGCACACCGGCGACTCGATCACCGTGGCTCCCGCGCAGACGCTGACCGACAAGGAATACCAGATCATGCGCAACGCCTCGCTCGCGGTGCTGCGCGAGATCGGCGTGGACACGGGCGGCTCCAACGTGCAGTTCTCGGTGAACCCGAAGGACGGCCGCATGATCGTCATCGAGATGAACCCGCGCGTGTCGCGTTCGTCGGCGCTGGCCTCCAAGGCCACGGGCTTCCCGATCGCCAAGATCGCCGCCAAGCTGGCCGTGGGCTTCACGCTGGATGAGCTGCGCAACGAAATCACCGGCGGCAAGACCCCGGCCTCGTTCGAGCCCTCGATCGACTACGTGGTCACCAAGATCCCGCGTTTCGCGTTCGAGAAGTTCCCTGCGGCCGACAACCGCCTGACCACGCAGATGAAGTCCGTGGGCGAGGTGATGGCCATGGGCCGCACCTTCCAGGAATCCTTCCAGAAGGCGCTGCGCGGCCTGGAAGTGGGCGTGGACGGCATGAACGAGAAGACCCAGGACCGCGAGATCCTGGAAAAGGAACTGGGCGAGCCCGGTCCCGACCGCATCTGGTATGTGGGTGACGCATTCGCAGCGGGCTGGACGCTCGACGAAGTGCACAACATCACCAAGATCGACAAGTGGTTCCTGGTGCAGATCGAGGAGATCGTGAAGATCGAACTCGACCTGGACAAGCTCTACGAGGAAAAGGGCGACAAGGCGCTGGCCGCGATCGATGCCGGCACCATGCGCACCCTCAAGCAGAAGGGCTTCTCCGACCGCCGCCTTGCCAAGCTGCTGCACACCACCGACAAGGCGGTGCGCGACGCGCGCCATGCACTCAAGGTGCGCCCGGTCTACAAGCGCGTGGACACCTGCGCGGCCGAGTTCGCGTCGAACACCGCGTACATGTACTCGACCTACGACGAAGAGTGCGAAGCCGCTCCGTCCGACAAGAAGAAGATCATGGTGCTGGGTGGCGGTCCGAACCGCATCGGCCAGGGCATCGAGTTCGACTACTGCTGCGTGCATGCCGCCATGGCCATGCGCGAGGATGGCTATGAAACCATCATGGTCAACTGCAACCCCGAAACGGTGTCGACCGACTACGACACGTCCGACCGCCTGTACTTCGAGCCGCTGACGCTCGAGGACGTGCTGGAGATCGTGGCCGTGGAGAAGCCGGCCGGCGTGATCGTGCAGTACGGCGGCCAGACGCCGCTGAAGCTGGCGCTCGGCCTGGAAAAGGAAGGCGTGCCCATCGTCGGTACCTCGCCCGATTCCATCGATGCCGCCGAAGACCGCGAGCGCTTCCAGAAGCTGCTCAACAAGCTTGGCCTGCTGCAGCCGCCGAACGCCACGGCACGCACCGAAGCAGAAGCCCTCGAGCATGCGTCGGCCATCGGCTATCCGCTGGTGGTGCGTCCCTCCTACGTGCTGGGCGGCCGTGCGATGGAAATCGTGCACGAGCAGCGTGATCTCGAGCGCTACATGCGCGAAGCGGTGAAGGTGAGCAACGATTCGCCCGTGCTGCTGGACCACTTCCTCTCCAATGCCATCGAGTGCGACGTGGACTGCGTGCGCGACAAGAGCGGCACGGTCTTCATCGGCGGCGTGATGGAGCACATCGAGCAGGCGGGCGTGCACTCCGGCGACTCGGCGTGCTCGCTGCCGCCGTACTACCTGAGCGCGGAGACCGTTGCCGAGATCAAGCGCCAGACCGCGGAAATGGCCCATGGCCTGAACGTGGTCGGCCTGATGAACGTGCAGTTCGCGATCCAGGAAAAGGATGGCAAGGACGTGATCTACGTGCTCGAAGTGAACCCGCGCGCCTCGCGCACGGTTCCCTTTGTCTCGAAGGCCACGGGCATCCAGCTCGCCAAGGTGGCCGCGCGCTGCATGGTGGGCGACACCCTCGCGCAGCAAGGCATCACCAAGGAGGTCACGCCGCCGTACTTCAGTGTGAAGGAAGCTGTGTTCCCGTTCGTGAAGTTCCCTGGTGTGGACACGATCCTCGGCCCCGAGATGAAGTCCACCGGCGAAGTCATGGGCGTGGGCAAGACGTTCGGCGAAGCCTTCGTGAAGAGCCAGCTGGGTGCAGGCACCAAGCTGCCGACCGAAGGCAAGGTCTTCCTGACGGTGAAGAATGCCGACAAGCCGCGCGCCGTTGCCATTGCCAAGGAGCTCGCAGCCATGGGCTTCACGCTGTGCGCGACACGCGGCACGGCCGCTGCGATCGCCGAGGCCGGTGTCGAGGTGCAGACGGTGAACAAGGTCACCGAGGGTCGTCCGCATATCGTGGACATGATCAAGAACAACGAGATCGCGATGGTCATCAACACCGTGGAAGAGCGCCGCAACGCGATCGCCGATTCCCGTGCGATCCGCACCAGCGCGCTGCTCGCCCGCGTGACCACCTTCACCACCATCTTCGGCGCGGAAGCCGCCGCGGAAGGCATGAAGCACCTGAACAACCTGGACGTCTACTCGGTTCAGGAATTGCACGCACAACTTGCGCGCTGATGCAACCGCTGTCCCAATGGGACGGCGGGTTTTTGAGGGGCTGACAGCCGGCGCAAAACCGGCATAATGCTTCCGTAATGAACGACCGCCGCACGGCAACGCGCGGCGGTTTGCTTTTGGCGCTGGGAAACGGCCCTTTTCATGAAGGGACCCCTGTTCTCGGCGCGTTGCACAAATAGACAAACAGATCAACGGAGTCTCGGAACCATGGCCACTATCCCCATCACCACGCGCGGCGCGGAAAAGCTCAAGGCGGAGCTCAAGCAGCTCAAGTCCGTCGAGCGTCCCGCCATCGTCCAGGCGATCGCCGAAGCGCGCGCGCAGGGCGATCTGAGCGAAAACGCCGAGTACGAGGCAGCCAAGGACCGCCAGGGCTTCATCGAGGGCCGCATCCTGGAAATCGAAGGCAAGCTCTCCGCGGCGCAGATCATCGATCCGGCGGCGGTGGATGCCGGTGGCAAGGTGGTGTTCGGCGCCACGGTCGATCTCGAGGACGAGAACACGGGCGACGCGGTGACCTACCAGATCGTCGGCGAGGACGAGGCCGACCTCAAGCAAGGCCTGATCAATGTCTCCAGCCCCATCGCGCGCGCGTTGATCGGCAAGGAAGAGGGCGACATGGCTGAAGTGCAGGCGCCCGGTGGCGTTCGCCGCTACGAAGTGGTGGCCGTGCGCTACCTCTGATTCTTTTTGAACCCGGGGAGTTTGCCGATGTATCAACGCCTGCCTGTCTTTGCCGCTGCGCTGTGGTGGGGCAGCCTGTCCGCCATCGGCTTCCTCGCGGTTCCCATGCTGTTCGCCAACCTGCCGAACCCGACGGTGGCCGGCAGCATGGCCGCCAAGCTGTTCGCTGCGCAGACCTGGGTCTCCGTTGCCTGCTGCCTGGCGCTGTTGCTCCTGAGTAAGCGCCGCCATGCGCAGCAACCCGAGGCCTGGGCGCAGTCCGGTCTGGTGCTGGTCATTGGCGGCATGCTGCTGGCCTTGCTCGTGCAGTATGGCGTTTCTCCGCGCATAGTTGCCAGACAAGACCTGAAACTCTGGCACAGCGTGGGCACGGTGATGTACGCCGTTCAATGGCTGTGTGCGGCGATGTTGCTCTGGCGACTGGGCGGACGCGAATCCTAGCTCGCGATACGGAGGCGGCTGAAGGGGCATGCGCTGGTGGACGGCCAGGGATCTGAGCTGGCAAGGCACCAGATTGGCATAGCGGCCCTGCTGATTTTTCTTCACCCGCTGTGAACAAAAAAAGGCGCTGAACCGTCGGGTGCAGCGCCTTTGTTCCTATGGGCGGCGGTGGAGAGGGGGCGCGGGGTCAGTTGCCCCAGGCCTTGGCCACCCACAGCGCCGGCTCGATGTGCCTGAACCGCCGGTTGCTGCGCCCCGCCAACGCATCGGGCGGATTGCACTCCCCGTGGAAGATCACGATGCGCGCGTCCTTGGGCGGCAACGGTTCCTTCCAGAAGTTGGTGGGAAACGGTGGCACGCAGTAGTACTTGAAGCTCGGGCACCAGGAGGCTGGCCAGTAGGCGAGCTTGCCCTGCTTGTGCAGGAAGTGCGACAGGTATTCCTGCTCGTTGCGGTATTGGGCCCGCATTTCCTGAGAGTGCTGGCGGAAATACGCCAGCACGTCGGCATGGGCGCCCAGCTCGAACCGGTAGACCGAGGAGTTGCCGACGATGCGTTTGTCGTTGGCCCGCCAGAAGCGGGGGTAGTCCTTGATGATCAGGAACTGGCCGGGCTGGGTGAAGAACTCGTCCAGGCTGCCGACGATGACGACGTCCAGATCCAGGAACAGGGCCGTGCCGCGCAGCCCGTACAGGTCTGCCTCGAACGTGGTGAGCTTCTTCCAGGCGCGGTCGGGTTCGCCGGGTGCCAGATTGAAGTTGATGTCCGGAATCGGGTGGCATTCCACTTCGGGGCGGATGCCATCGGTGTTGTCGGTGAGGCAGACGAAGTTGAATTCGCCGCTCAGGTGGCGGCGGACCATGTCATAGAGCCGGTTGACATACTCGGGGCCGTACTTGGTGCCCCATTTCATGCACAGGATATGACGTTGCTTCGACGGAGTCTTGGCGGCAGGCGTGGACGGCACAGGTGGCACGTTGTGCGTGTGGTTCATCGACATGACGGCAGTGGATCAGCTATTGGACAGGGGCGTGAATCGATCCATCCTCGCGGATCAATCGAGACGGCCCTTCTTTACCGACTTCTGCTTGGGCTTGGCGCGCTTGACCTGTCCGCCTGCGGTCAGGCGCTGGTTGCCAAGCACGCGGATCTGCTTGACTTCAGGCTTCTGGCCGCCGCGCGAGCTGTACTTGAGGACCTTGACGTCGCGAGGGCCGGGCATACGGTCTTCACCAGCCTGCTTGGCCTTCTCGGCCTGTGGGCGCCACAGCACCAGCAGTTTGCCGATGTGCTGAATAGGCGCGGCGTTCAAAGTGTCAGCCAGTTGCTGGTACATTTCTTCGCGTGCTGCGCGGTCATCGCCGTGCACGCGGACCTTGATGAGTCCGTGCGCATTCAGCGCCGCGTCAATCTCCTTTTGCACGCCGGGTGTCAGGCCATCGCCACCGATCATGACCACGGGGTCCAGGTGGTGCGCATTGGCGCGGTGTTCACGACGCTCGGTCGGAGTGAGTTGAATTTGAGGCATAACCCGTATTATCTCAATGAGTGCGTGGTTTGCCTTCCGAAGGAAGGATTCTGCACGTGCCGACAGGCTCAATTGTCGGTTATTTGGCTCGAAATCGGGTCTTGGGCACGATGCAGCCTATGCCGACCCTGTGTCGGAAAAGCTATGAAAGTACAAACCAAAAGCAAGAAGGTCAACAAGGCGTGGCTCAACGACCACGTGAACGACCCCTACGTCAAACTGGCCCAGAAGGAAGGGT
The DNA here is from genome assembly GCF_014395975.1 of Diaphorobacter ruginosibacter. Lineage (NCBI taxonomy): Bacteria > Pseudomonadati > Pseudomonadota > Betaproteobacteria > Burkholderiales > Comamonadaceae > Diaphorobacter > Diaphorobacter ruginosibacter. The sequence continues at coordinate 1,895,336 of NZ_CP060714.1, forward strand.
TCCGTGCCCGCGCGGCCTACAAGCTCAAGGAAATCGACGAGCAGCTGCACCTGATCCGCCCTGGGCACGTGGTGGTCGACCTGGGTAGCACGCCGGGGGCCTGGAGCCAGTATGTGCGCCGTCGCCTGTCACCGACCGGCGCGGCGGTCGGCCAGCTCAATGGCACGATCATCGCGCTCGACCTGCTGCCGATGGAGCCCGTCGAGGGCGTGCACTTCATCCATGGCGACTTTCGCGAGGAGGATGTGCTCAAGCAACTGCAGGAGGCCGTCGGTGGCCGCCCGGTGGATGTGGTGGTCTCGGACATGGCGCCGAACCTCTCCGGCGTGGATTCGGTGGATGCGGTGCGGATTGCCCACCTGATCGAGCTGGCGGTGGATTTCTCAGTCCACCACCTCCGGCCCGAGGGAGCCCTCGTGGTCAAGCTGTTTCACGGTAGCGGTTACTCACAATTGGTGCAGCTGTTCAAGGACACCTTCAAGGTGGTCAAGCCGATCAAGCCCAAGGCTTCGCGCGACAAGTCATCCGAGACATTCCTGGTCGGCATCGGTCTGAAGTGAATTGCCCATCCCGCCGCAAAAATGCGCGGGCGGCCTTTTTGACTGTTGTCCATTGTGCGTGCTGGGGTAAATCGGATAGGCAATCCCGTTGAAATGCCTAAAATAGTCCCCAAGTGCGCAAGAACGAAGCCCCGGACGCCTCAGGCGGAGGGGACGTTCATTATTTTTAGAATCTGGAGCTCCGCTTGAACAATCAGTGGTTTTCAAAAGTCGCCGTATGGCTCGTGATCGCCATGGTGCTGTTTACGGTGTTCAAACAGTTTGATACCCGTGCCGGTGCCGGCGCGGGCACGGTCGGCTATTCGGACTTCCTCTCGCAGGTCCGGGATGGCCGCATCAAGACAGCGACCATCCAGGAAAGCCCGGGCGGCACCGAGATCGTTGCCGTCACCAGCGATGATCGCAAGATCCGCACGACCGCCACATTCCTCGACCGCGGCCTCGTGGGCGACCTCATCAACAACAACGTCAAGTTCGACGTGAAGCCGCGTGAGGAAGGCTCGCTGCTGATGACCCTGCTCGTGAGCTGGGGTCCGATGCTGCTCCTGATCGGCGTGTGGGTCTACTTCATGCGGCAGATGCAGGGCGGCGGCAAGGGTGGGGCGTTCAGCTTCGGCAAATCCAAGGCCCGCATGCTCGACGAGAACAACAACACCGTCACGTTCGCGGACGTGGCCGGTTGCGACGAGGCCAAGGAAGAAGTCAAGGAAGTCGTGGACTTCCTGAAGGACCCCAACAAATTCCAGAAGCTCGGTGGCCGCATTCCGCGCGGCCTGCTGCTGGTCGGCCCTCCGGGTACCGGCAAGACGCTGCTGGCCAAGTCGATCGCCGGCGAGGCCAAGGTGCCTTTCTTCTCGATCTCGGGTTCCGATTTCGTGGAAATGTTCGTCGGCGTGGGCGCGGCCCGCGTGCGCGACATGTTCGAGAACGCCAAGAAGAACGCTCCCTGCATCATCTTCATCGATGAAATCGATGCCGTGGGCCGCCAGCGTGGTGCGGGCCTGGGCGGTGGCAATGACGAGCGTGAACAGACCCTCAACCAGATGCTGGTGGAGATGGACGGTTTCGAGACCAATCTCGGCGTGATCGTCGTGGCTGCCACCAACCGTCCCGACATCCTGGATGCCGCATTGCTGCGTCCCGGCCGTTTCGACCGCCAGGTCTACGTGACGCTGCCCGACATCCGTGGCCGCGAGCAGATCCTGAATGTGCACATGCGCAAGATCCCGGTGGGCCAGGACGTGAACGCCGCCATCATCGCGCGTGGCACGCCCGGCATGTCGGGTGCCGACCTGGCCAACCTGTGCAACGAAGCTGCCCTGATGGCTGCGCGCCGCAATGCACGCACCGTGGAAATGCAGGACTTCGAGAAGGCCAAGGACAAGATCATCATGGGCCCCGAGCGCAAGACCATGGTCATGCCCGAGAACGAGCGCCGCAATACGGCCTACCACGAGGCGGGCCATGCGCTGATCGGCAAGCTGCTGCCCAAGTGCGATCCGGTGCACAAGGTCACCATCATCCCGCGCGGCCGTGCGCTGGGCGTGACCATGAGCCTGCCCGAACAGGACCGCTATTCCTATGACAAGGAATTCATGCTCAACCAGATCGCGATGCTGTTTGGTGGCCGCATTGCCGAAGAAGTGTTCATGAACCAGATGACCACGGGCGCGAGCAACGACTTCGAGCGCGCCACGCAGATCGCTCGCGACATGGTGATGCGCTACGGCATGTCCGAGGCGCTGGGCCCGATGGTCTACGCCGAGAACGAAGGCGAAGTGTTCCTGGGCCGCTCGGTGACCAAGACCACGAACATCAGCGAAGAGACGATGCAGAAGGTGGACGTGGAAGTTCGCCGCATCATCGACGAGCAGTACAACCTGGCGCGCAAGCTGATCGAAGAGAATTCGGACAAGATGCACGCAATGGCCAAGGCGATGCTGGAATGGGAAACCATCGATGCAGAGCAGCTTGACGACATCATGGCCGGCAAGCCGCCACGTCCTCCCAAGGACTGGACGCCGCGTGTGCCCCCCTCTGGTGGCGACAACAACTCGGGCGGCGGCACTCCGGCGGTCAATTCCGATCCATCGCCCACTGCAGCCTGACGCTGGGCTCGCGCCAGCCAAATCGACCAACGGGGCCTATCGGCCCCGTTTGTTCATTCTGGCGATAGGGCCGTCCTTCACCATCGTTCCCAATCCACCTCACCCGCCGTCACTGGCCGCAACCCGCACAGGAATCCCCACATGGCATGGCAGACCAGCCGCTTTCTCATAGACCTGAGCCGCCCCCAGGTGATGGGCATCGTCAACGTGACGCCCGATTCGTTTTCCGATGGAGGCAGCTACGAAAGCACGTCGGCTGCACTAGCGCATTGCGAGGCATTGCTGGAGCAGGGGGCGGACATTCTCGACATCGGCGGCGAATCGACCCGTCCCGGCAGCCCTGCCGTGCCGCTGGATGTGGAACTGGCCCGGGTGATTCCCGTGGTCAGGGCTGCCCATGCCCTCGGGGTGCCGCTTTCCGTGGATACCTACAAGCCCGAGGTGATGCGTGCCGCGCTGGACGCCGGGGCGGACGTCATCAACGACATCTGGGCGCTGCGCCAGCCCGGCGCACGCGAAGCGGTGGCCGGGCATCCGAACTGCGGTGTTTGCCTGATGCACATGCATCGCGATCCCCAGACAATGCAGCAACAAACCATGACAGGCGAGGTGGTGGAAGAGGTCTGGGCCTTCTTGCGGGAAGAGGCCGGCCGCCTGTTGGAAATGGGGATCGAGCAGAATCGTATCGTTTTGGATGCCGGGATAGGTTTTGGTAAAACGGTGGAGCAAAATTTTGCACTACTTGCAAATCAAGACAAATTGTTGCGCCTCTCCGGGTACCCTTGGCTCGCTGGCTGGTCGCGGAAATCCTCATTGGGTGCCGTGACCGGTCTGCCGGTGGACCAGCGCCTGGGTGTCAGCGTGGCGGCAGCGCTCCTTTCCGTGGAAAAGGGCGCGGCCGTCGTGCGTGTGCACGACGTGCGCGACACCGTGGCGGCTCTCAAGGTGCTGGATGCCATGCGCGGGCAGGAGTCATGATGGTCCCGATACGGGGCCCATGGACGGTTTGACAACCCACAACAAACCAACAACACAAAGACAGAAACAGGGATCAGGAAAATGGCTCGTCGCTACTTTGGCACCGATGGAATCCGTGGAACGGTGGGCGTTGCCCCCATCACGCCGGATTTTGTTCTCAAGCTTGCACATGCCGTGGGCCGGGTGCTGCGCCGCACGGAAGAGCGCCCCACGGTGCTGATCGGCAAGGACACTCGCGTGTCGGGGTACATGCTGGAAAGTGCGCTGGAGTCGGGTTTCAACTCAGCCGGAGTGGATGTGGTGCTGCTCGGCCCGCTGCCCACGCCTGGCGTTGCATATCTCACGCGGGCGCAGCGTGCCAGCCTCGGCGTGGTGATCAGCGCCAGCCACAATGCGTTTGCCGATAATGGCATCAAGTTCTTCTCCGCTCGCGGCACCAAGCTTCCCGACAGTTGGGAGGAGCAGGTCGAGACCGCGCTCGACGAGCCGCCGGTCTGGGCCGATTCCCATTCGCTGGGCAAGGCACGGCGCCTCGAGGACGTGGCAGGCCGCTACATCGAGTTCTGCAAGAGTACCTTTGCACACGACCTGACGCTGCGCGGCCTGCGCATCGTGGTGGATGCAGCCCATGGTGCGGCCTACCACATCGCTCCCAAAGTGTTTCACGAGCTCGGCGCCGAAGTGATCTCCATCGGCTGCTCTCCCGATGGCTTCAACATCAACCGCGACGTGGGTGCGACGCATCCCGATGCGCTGGTGCGTGCGGTCCGGGCCAATCATGCGCATTACGGCGTGGCGCTCGATGGCGACGCCGATCGCCTGCAGATGGTCGACGAACACGGCCGCCTCTACAACGGCGACGAGCTGCTGTACCTGATGACGCTGGATCGCCTCGCGCGCGAGCAGCCCGTGCCCGGCGTGGTCGGCACGCAGATGACCAACATGGCGGTCGAGCTCGCATTGCGCCGCAGGGGCGTCGAATTCGTGCGCGCCAAGGTGGGTGATCGCTATGTGCTCGAAGAACTGGCCAGGCATGGCTGGCAGCTGGGCGGCGAAGGGTCAGGGCATCTGCTGGCGCTTGACAAGCACACCACGGGCGACGGCCTCGTCAGCGCGCTGCAGGTTCTGCAGGCCTGCGTGCGCGCGGGCAAGTCGCTGTCGCAAATGCTTTCCGATGTGAAGCTGTACCCGCAGGTGCTGCTCAATGTTCGGCTGCAGCCCGGGCAGGACTGGAAGACCAATACGCGCCTTGCCGATGCCACGCGGGATGCCGAGCAGACCCTGGGCGACAACGGCCGCATCCTGATCCGTGCAAGCGGCACCGAGCCGCTGCTGCGCGTGATGGTGGAGGCGGAGAATGCCGATCACGCCAATCACTACGCACAGTTGCTGGCAGACATGGCGCGCGCCGGCTAGGCACGCAAACACGCCTGGCGTGGCGCAGGCGATACCCCCTCCGTCACCAAATCGTCATTCCCTTGACACGCACCCGTCACTGCAGCCTCTGACAATTTCCTGCGGAGGCGGGGCGCTCCTGTCCGGGTAGCCGTCTGGCATGTCCTCCAAGAAATGAGGACTGCACCTATGAGCGACCTGCCAAGCCCGACGATGCCACTGAGCGACGGTTCCTTGCCCAGGGGGTCACTTCACCGCCCATCTGATGCGAACCGCGTGGGGCAGGCTGCAGAAACGCGTGGCGGGATTGAGGTTTCGTGGGCGCGCAACCTCGATGAAGTGAGGGAGGCGCAGAAGCTGCGCTTCGACGTGTTCGTCTCGGAGATGGGCGCGCAGCTCAATACGCCGCTGGCCGGGCATGATATCGACCTGTTCGACGACTATTGCGAGCACCTGCTGGTGCGTGATTCGGCAACCCGTCAGGTCGTGGGAACCTACCGTGTGCTGACGCCGGTGCAGGCACGCCGCGTGGGCAGCACCTACAGCGACACCGAGTTCGACCTGACCCGCCTGCGCAGCCTGCGTAGCCGCATGGTGGAATTGGGCCGCAGCTGCGTGCATCCCGACCATCGCCATGGCGGCGTGGTACTGGCTCTCTGGGGTGCGCTTGCCGACTTCATGGTGCGCAATGCGCTCGACACCATGATCGGCTGCGCCAGTATCCCGATGCTGCACAACGGCGTGGTGACGGGCGATGTGGCTGCCAGCATCTACCGCCGCATCAGCGAGACCCACATGGCGCCGATCGAATACCACGTGCGTCCGCGCCTGCCGCTGCCGCTGGAAACCCTGGACAGCAGCCTGAACGTCGAGCCGCCTGCGCTGATCAAGGGCTATCTGCGGCTGGGCACCCGCATCCTGGGCGCACCGGCCTGGGACCCGGACTTCAACACGGCCGACCTGCCGATGCTGATGCGCCTCGAGGATCTGCCACCCAAGTACCGCAAGCATTTCCTGCAGCGCTGATGCGCGGCCATCCGGGGGATGACCGGCCCCCGCATGGATAACCTTGTTCGATTTCCATTCATTCCACGGATGGCGCTGCGCCTGGAGATATGACAAAGTAATGACGCTGTCATGCGTTTGTCACACACTCATTTGATACTGATTGTCGTCGTATCCGCACCGTCTCCTCCGTATGCCGTTTTCCGCTTCGCAGCCATCTCCCATGACAGTCACAGAGGGCATCGTCTCCGGCTCCTCCGCTTCCCGCTCGCCCATGGGTCTCGATGGCCGGCGTGTCACCTTGCTGGATCGCGACCACAGCATTCTGGCATTCAACGAGCGGGTGTTCGACTGGGCCGTGCGCACCGACGTGCCGCTGCTCGAGCGCCTGCGCTACCTGTGCATCGTTTCGTCCAACCTCGATGAGTTCTTCGAGGTGCGCGCGGCGGCCCACCTGACGGCGGCGCAGCAGGGCGAAACCAAGGGCGAGTACAGCATCGGCTCGTTCGAAGCTTTGTCTGAAAAGGCCCATGCCCTGGTGGCGCGCCAGTATGCGCTCTACAACGACTCGCTCATGCCGGCCTTCGAGGCGCAGGGCATCCGCGTGGTGTCGCATGGCGAGCGCAACGGCGCGCAGAAGCGCTGGGTGCGCGAGTATTTCCAGCGCGATGTGCGCCCGCTGCTGATTCCCGTGGGGCTCGATCCCTCCCATCCGTTCCCACAGGTGGCCAACAAGTCGCTCAATTTCATCGTGCGCCTGAAGGGCGGCGACGCCTTTGGTCGGCAGAATGAGATCGCCATCGTGAAGGTGCCGCGCATTCTGCCGCGCATCATCCGCCTGCCTGCCGAGGTCGCGCGCGATGGCGTGCAGCTGGTCACGCTGTCGAGCATCATCCGTTCCCATCTGGCCGACCTGTTCCCGGGGCGCGAGGTCACCGAATTCTCCCAGTTCCGTGTCACGCGCCATTCGGACCTGGCGGTGGACGAAGAGGACGTGCGCAATCTGCGCATGGCATTGCGCCAGGGGCTGCAGCACCGGCATTTTGGGCAGGCTGTGCGGCTCGAAGTATCGGCCAGTTGCTCGCGCCATCTGTCGGACTTCCTGCTTTCGCAATTCAACCTGCCCGGACCTGCGCTGTACCGCGTGCAGGGGCCCGTCAACCTGGTGCGGCTGTCGCAGATGGTGGAACTGGTGGCTGATCGCCGCCTGCTGTTCCCGGCCTGGCAACCAGCCTGGCCCGAGCAGTTGCCGCGCAGCGGCTCGATCCTTGCCGAGTTGAAGAAGCGCGACGTCCTGATTCACCAGCCGTTCGAGAGCTTCGACGGCGTGCTCGCGTTTCTGCGCGAGGCCGTCCACGACCCCAAGGTGCTGGTGATCAAGCAGACCATCTACCGCACGGGCTCTGATGCTGCCATGCTTGATCTGTTGCGCGAGGCCGTGCGCCGGGGCAAGGAGGTCACCGCGGTGGTCGAGTTGAAGGCGCGATTCGACGAAGAGGCCAATATCAACTGGGCCGAGGCGCTGGAGTCCGTTGGCGCGCAGGTCGTCTACGGCGTGGTCGGGCTCAAGACGCACGCGAAGATGCTGCTGGTCACGCGCCGGGAGGGGAGGCAGCTGCGGCGCTACGGGCACCTGGCCACGGGCAACTACAACCCCCGAACGGCCAAGCTCTACACCGACCTGAGCATGCTGACCGCGGATGAGCGCATCACGGCCGACATGGACACGGTGTTCGATCACCTGGCCAACCAGAACCGCGTGCCGCATCTCGACCAGATGCTGCTGGCGCCGTTCGACATGCAGCAACGCTTCGTCGAGATGGTGGAGCAGGTGGGGCAGGCCGCGGCGCGCGGCGAGTATGCGCGCATTGTCGCCAAGATGAATTCACTGACGGACGAGGCGCTGATCCAGGCACTGCTGCAGGCGGGCCAGCACGGAGCCCACATCGACCTGATCGTGCGCGGTGCCTGCATGCTGCCGGCACAGGTCCCGGGCGTGTCGGAGCGCATCCGCGTGCGCTCCGTGATCGGCAGGTTCCTGGAGCACACGCGCGTCTTCTATTTCGGCATGGGCGAGTCGCAGGAGCTCTATCTGTCGAGCGCCGACTGGATGAACCGGAACATGCTGCGCCGTGTGGAACTCGCCTGGCCGGTGAAGGACAGGAAGCTGCGCCAGCGCATCATCGACGAATGCCTCGTGGCCTACCTGCACGACGATCGCGATGCCTGGACGCTGCAGTCCGACGGCCACTATCGCCGTGCGGAGCATGTGACGGACGGGCTCGGAGCGCAGAATGCACTGATGGCCCGCTACGCGCCGTCACGCAAGTGATCCGCGAGCGCCACCGCCACGAGGACACGCACCGCACAACGAGGAAGAAGAGGGACGCCCGATGGATCTGATTCTCTGGAGACACGCAGAGGCCGAGGACGCAGCCGACGGTGACGAGGATTTGCAGCGCCCGCTCACCGGCCGGGGCGAGAAGCAGGCCACGCGCATGTCGGCATGGCTTGATCGCCAGTTGCCAGAGGGATTGCGCGTGCTGGTCAGCCCGGCAGTGCGCACCGAGCAGACGGCACGGGCGCTCGGGCGCAAGTACAAACTGCGTGCCGAGCTGCTGCCTGGCGGTTCGGTGGAAGACGTGCTGGAACTCGCGCAATGGCCGCGCTCGCGCGGTGCGGTGCTGGTGGTCGGTCACCAGCCCATGCTGGGCGAGATCGCTGCCAGGTTGCTGGGAATGACGGCCAGCCAGTGCTCCATCCGCAAGGGATCGGTCTGGTGGCTCAGGCACCGCAGCCGGCAGGAGATCGAGGAAACGATCCTGCTGTCGGTGCAATCGCCTGATTTTCTGTGAACAGCAGCCCGGTTACTTGCTGGGGCGACCCGTCTTGATGGCCGGTACGGCGCGCAGTGCGGCCAGCAGCTGCTGATCGTTCAGCGAAGCGAGCAGCTTGAGGCCCGCACGCAGCAATTCGCTCTTCTTGGCCTGGTGGCCGAGCTGTGCTCCGCGCAGCTTGAGGTCGTCGATGACGGCGTACTCGTCCTTGGGAATCGTGAAGCTGTCGCGCACGAGCTTGGGCTTCTTGGCCTTTGCCTCCTTGGCTTCCTTCAAGTCCTTGGACGCCTTGCCTTCCTTCGCGGCGGCCTTCACAGGCTTGGCCTTCTCGGCAGCAGCCGGCTTGGCAGACTTGCCTGCAGCCTTGGCCGCGGCCTTGTCTTCCTTGGCGGGCTTGGACACCTTGGTGTCGGGTTTGGTGTCGGGCTTGGCATCGGCCTTGCTTGCCGGCGCGGCTGGTGCGGGCACATTCGTTGCCTGCTGCACAGCCTTCTTGGCGGCGGCAGCGACGGGTGTGGGCGCTGCCACGGGAGTCTGGGTACGGGTAGGTGTCATGGAGAATGCATCCGAAAACTATATAAACAGTTTATACGGTTTCCGGATGAAATGTCACCGCAGTTCCGTGACAAATTCCCATGGCGTCTTCTGCCAGCAGATGCTTTCGTCGTGCAACAGGTGCGCTGACTGCGGGTAGCTGGCCGACCAGCTTTCACGCGAGCGGACAACGCATTGCTGGCCGCTGAAGTGCAGGGAGAAGCCCTGCATGTCGGGCTCGCGGCGTGCATGGCACAAAGCGATGGCGGTGCGCAGGCACATGAGCTGCAGCACGAATTGCGGGTCCGACAGATCCAGGCCCGCCTTGTGCACCTTGCCGCGGTGGCCGAGCACGAGCTGGCTCAGGTGATGCAGCTCGGGCAGGGCAAAGCCTGCAGCGTCCGTGTGATCGAGGATGTACGCACCATGACGCTGGTAGCCGCTGTGCGAGATGCGCTGGCCGATCTCGTGCAGGCGTGCTGCCCAGTCGAGCTTGCGTGCGGCGCGTTCGCTGCCCTGGGGCGCGGCGCCGATGAACAGCTGCGTGGCGATCTGCGCCACGCGCTCGGCGTGCTTTTCGTCGACTCCGAAGCGCTGCATGAGTCCGCGCACGGTGGATGAGCGCAGATCGGTCTGTGGCTGTTCCCGATCGAGCAGGTCGTACAGGGCTCCCTGGCGCAGCGCTCCCTGTGCCACCTGCATCTCGTCGATGTCCAGCAACTGGAAGATGGCCCTGAGCACGCTGATGCCACCACCGATCACGGCCCTGCGGTCTTCCTTGAGGCCGGCCAGGCGCACGCGGTCGGCGCTGCGCGCGCTCAGCAACTGTGCATGCAGCCACGCAAGTCCCTCGCGCGTGATCTTGCCCGCGGGCGATGCGCCGGCCGCGGCAAGCACGTCGCCGACGGCACCCACGGTGCCTGACGAGCCGTAGGCCACGTCCCAGGTGTTGCGCTGGTAGGTGTCGAGCGCTTCGTCGAGCACCGCCTTGGCAGCGATCTCGGCGGCCTCGAAAGCACGCTCGGTGAACTGGCCTTCGGCGAAGTAGCGCGTGGACCACGCCACGCTGCCCACGCGGAACGACGCCACGGCGGTCGGTGTGAACTGGCGCCCGAGGATGATCTCGGTGGAGCGGCCGCCAATGTCCACCACCAGCCGACGCTCGTCCGACTGCGGCAGCAGGCGCGCCACGCCCTGGTAGATCAGGCGTGCCTCCTCCGGGCCGGAGACGATGTCGATCGGATAGCCCAGGATCTGCCCGCCGCGCTCGATGAAGGCCTCGCGGTTGCGTGCTTCGCGCAGCGTCTGGGTGGCGACGGCGCGCACGTTCGCGCGCGGGAATCCGGACAGCCGCTCCGCAAAGCGCGCAAGGCAATCCCAGCCGCGCTGCATCGCCTGCTCCGTGAGATTCTTGTCCTCGTCCAGCCCCGCACCTTGGCGTACGGTCTCCTTGAAGTATTCGATTTTCTCGATATGGCCGTGCTCATATCGGCCGATTTCCAGTCGGAAGCTGTTCGACCCCAGGTCGACAGCGGCTAGCAATGTTCCATCTTGCATAAGGGTGCTGGGTACGTCGTCGCGCAATTTTTTCTCGCGGCGCAGCATAGCACCAGCCCCTGTTCCTTGGTGGAAGACGTGGTCTGTTTCCCACGCGTGCTGCTCAACCGACGATGCGGCCATCCGAGGTGAGCATGGTCTGCGTGACATTGGAACTGCTGAGTTTTTCGCCCTGGTAGGCAATCTGGTATCCACCGATCTGCAGCGGCGCGCGCTTGCGGAAGGCCGCCATTGCCGCCGGGCGGCCAGGCGCGGAGGCCAATGTGGAGAGCACTTCGGCGGTATAGCGCGCCGCGATGTAGCCCGCGAGGCCGTGTTGCGATGGGGGTTCGTCATACAGCTTTGCAAGTGCCGCGCGGTAGCTGCGCACCACTGGCAGGCCCGCCGTCACCATGGGCACGGGCTGGGTCACGACGACCGATACGTTGCGCGGCAGCCCGCCCAGTTGGGTGAGCACCTGCAGGTTCACATCGGCCAGTGCGATCAGGTAGCAGTGCGAGCCCGTCGGCACGCCCATCTGGTGGGCGAAGGCATGCAGTTCGGGTGTGCCTCCGATGAACAGGATGAGCGGGGGAGGCGAGGCCGGCCGCTTGTTGATGGGCAGTTGCTGCAACTTCAGGCCCTCGGCAGCACCGGCCTGGGCGATCGAGGCGCTGAGCTCTTTCTGCAGCGCGGGTGTCGCGTACACCACGCCAGCCTGTTTCACACCCATGACCGCCAGCGATTTCATGGCGTGGGCGATCTGCGCCTGGTAGTCGGGGAAGGCATGGAAGACCGTGTTGTCGCTGTCGCTCCATTGGCGCTGCAGCCAGGGCGCGACGATGGGCAGTGCCTGGGCGCCGGGTGCCGTCGACCGTTGCAATGCAGCCACCGACGCGGCCGTCGCATCGCCAACGCAGCCGCTCAGTGCGAGGCAGGCAGGGTTGGCCAGCGCACCCTGCAGTGCCGCCTTGACCGAGCCGGCGCTGCCGTCGGTCTCGATCACCACATGCTGGATGCCGCGGCCGCGCACGCTCTCCCGAGCGTTGTATTCCTGCCAGGCGGTGCGCGAGCCGATCAGGAAGTCACGGCTGATGTCCTGTTGCAGTGCGGACATGTCCACGATCTGGGCGACTGCCATGGCGGTGGAGGAATCTCCTGCGGCATGGGCCTGCAGGGCGGGAAACAGCGCGCCTGCCGCGGTGACCAGCCCGGTACGGCGGAGCCATTGCCGACGGCTGAGGGCAGGGGGGTGATCAGGGTGGCGTTGCATGGGGGATAACAAAAAACAACTTTTGGAAAATTTATGTTACGAGTGCTCAGCGACAGATTTGTGACAGTTACATGGCGTTCTCCCTCTGAAAAATATTTATGACAAATCCAATGTGTCACGTCACTGTCATATAGCGACCCTACATTTCGTTCCATCACATGTTTTGTTCAACCTTGAGGTTTCTCTCATGACAATGTCTGCAATTCGGGTTCTGGTGTCTGGTCTGGTGGCGATGGGCGCGGTGTCGACGGCCATGGCTCAAAGCGAAGCCACCGGCGCCGGTGCCAGCTTCCCGGCTCCGCTGTATTCCAAGTGGGCGGCCGACTACAACAAGGCAACAGGCGTCAAGATCAACTACCAGTCGGTGGGCTCGGGTGCCGGCCTGCGCCAGATCGAAGCCAAGACCGTCGACTTCGGTGCTTCCGACGCACCCCTGAAGGACGACGAGCTGCAGAAGAAGGGCCTGGTGCAGTTCCCCACCGTGATCGGCGGCATCGTGCCCGTGGTGAACATCAAGGGCATCGCTCCCGGCCAACTGAAGCTCTCGGGCAAGGTGCTGGGCGACATCTACCTGGGCAAGATCACCAACTGGAACGACGCTACCATCAAGGCACTGAACCCCGGCGTGGAGCTGCCTGACGCTGCCATCGCTCCGGTGCGCCGCGCCGACGGTTCCGGCACCACGTTCGGCTTCACCAACTATCTCTCGAAGGTGAACCCCGAGTGGAAGGAAAAGATCGGTGAAGGCACGGCCGTGAACTGGCCCACCGGCGCGGGCGGCAAGGGCAACGAAGGCGTTGCAGCTTTCGTGGGCCGTCTGCCCAACTCCATCGGCTACGTCGAGTACGCCTATGTGAAGCAGAACAAGATGACCTACACGCAGTTGCAGAACAAGGACGGCAACTTCGTGTCGCCCGACGATGGCAACTTCAAGGCCGCCGCCGCAGGTGCCGACTGGAGCAAGAGCTTCTACCAGATCCTGACCGAGCAGCCTGGCAAGGATGCATGGCCGATCACTTCCGCCACCTTCATCCTGATGCACAAGACCCAGGACAAGCCGGTCCAGGCCGCTACCTCGCTGAAGTTCTTCGAGTGGGCCTACAAGAATGGCGACAAGACTGCCGGCGACCTGGACTACGTGCCGATGCCCGACAGCGTGAAGGAAGTCATCTACAAGTCCTGGGCTGAAATCAAGGACGGTTCCGGCAAGGCTATTTCTTTGAAGTGATTTGCAGCGACCCGGTCGAATGATCCTCCCCGCCGATGACCAGCGTCCCAGGACGCCGGTTTCGGTGGGGTTGTCTGCAGGGCAGGCAAGGCCCGCCCGGACCTTCGAATCTTAATTTCCAATCAAGGCGCCAGACGTGTCCACAACACTGCCCGTATCATCGTCCAATTCTTCCTTGAAGGATGTGGAGAGAGTGACCAAGAACACCCCCCCGCCCCGGTCCGCCCCGATGGCCGGCGCTTTCGTTGACCGTCTGTTCGGCTGGTGCGCGCGCGGCGCCGCGCTGCTCACCCTGCTGCTGCTGGTCGGCATCCTGATTTCGCTGGTGATCGGCGCCTGGCCGTCCATCAGCAAGTACGGCATCGGCTTTCTCACCAGCAGCGTCTGGGATCCGGTGCAGAACGAATACGGCGGCCTGGTGATGATCTACGGCACGCTGGCCACGTCGGCCATCGCGCTGATCATCGCCGTGCCCGTCAGCTTCGGCATTGCGCTGTTCCTGACCGAGCTCTCGCCCGCCTGGCTCAAGCGCCCCCTCGGCACGGCCATCGAATTGCTGGCGGCCGTTCCTTCCATCGTCTACGGCATGTGGGGCCTGATGGTGTTCGGCCCCATCCTGGCCACCTATGTGCAGCAGCCGCTGCAGAAGCTGCTCAACGGCGTGCCGTTCCTGGGCGCGCTGGTCTCCGGCCCTCCCGTGGGCATCGGTATCCTGTCCGCCGGCATCATCCTGGCGATCATGATCATCCCGTTCATCGCTTCGGTGATGCGCGACGTGTTCGAGGTCACTCCCGCACTGCTCAAGGAATCGGCCTACGGCCTCGGCTCCACAACCTGGGAAGTGGTCTGGAAGGTGGTTCTGCCCTACACCAAGGCCGGTGTGCTCGGCGGCGTGATGCTGGGCCTGGGCCGCGCCCTGGGTGAGACTATGGCGGTGACCTTCGTGATCGGTAACATGAACCAGCTGAATTCCCTGTCGGTCTTCGAGGCCGCCAACAGCATCACCTCGGCGCTGGCCAACGAATTCGCCGAAGCCGGCGAGGGCCTGCACCAGGCTTCGCTGATCTACCTGGGCCTGGTGCTGTTCTTCATCACCTTCGTGGTGCTCTCGCTCTCCAAGCTGCTGCTCAACCGTCTGAAGAAAGCCGAAGGAGCACGTTCGTGAATACGACTTCTGCACAACTCATCGCCGCACAGGAACTCTCCAAGGTGCGCGCCGCACGCTACAACCGCCGCAAGCGTCTCAACCAGATCGCGCTGACGCTGTCGCTCGCCGCCATGGCCTTCGGCGTGTTCTGGCTGATCTGGATCCTGTGGGAAACGCTGCGCCTGGGGGTGGGTGGCCTCAGCATGACGCTGTTTACCGAGATGACCCCGCCACCGAACGAGGACGGCGGCATTGCCAACGCGATCTTCGGATCGGTGGTGATGGTGTCGCTGGCCACGTTCGTCGGCACGCCCATCGGCATCATGGCCGGCGTCTATCTGGCCGAATACGATCCGCGCGGCTGGCTGTCCTCGGTCACCCGTTTCGTGAACGACATCCTGCTGTCCGCTCCGTCGATCGTGATCGGCCTGTTCGTCTACGCCATCGTGGTGGCCCGCTTCAAGAGCTTCTCGGCCTATGCCGGCATCCTGGCGCTGGCGCTGATCGTGATTCCGGTGGTGATCCGCACGACCGAGAACATGCTGACCCTGGTGCCCGCGAGCCTGCGTGAAGCGGCCTATGCACTGGGCACGCCCAAGTGGAAGGTCATCACCATGGTGACGCTGCGCGCCGCCCGTGCCGGTGTGATCACCGGTGTGCTGCTGGCCGTTGCCCGTATTGCCGGTGAAACCGCTCCGCTGCTGTTCACCGCGCTGAACAACCAGTTCTGGAATGGCGACCTGGGCAAGCCGATGGCGAGCCTGCCGGTCACCATCTTCAAGTTCGCGATGAGCCCGTACGAAAACTGGCAGCACCTGGCATGGGCCGGCGTGTTCCTGATCACGCTCGCGGTGCTGGGCCTGAACATCCTGGCCCGTGTCGTCACGCGCCAAAAGTAAATCGAATTCAAGAATTCAAGAGCATAGGAATATCGCATCATGGCTCCCATCAAGAACAGCCTGTCGCCTTCGCCGTCCAAGATCACGGTGCGCAACCTGAACTTCTACTATGGCAAGTTCCACGCGCTCAAGGGCATCAATCTCGACATCCCCGAGAACAAGGTGACTGCGTTCATCGGCCCCTCGGGCTGCGGCAAGTCGACCCTGCTGCGTACCTTCAACCGCATGTTCGAGCTGTATCCCGAGCAGCGCGCGGAAGGCGAGATCATGCTGGACGGTGAGAATCTGCTCACGTCCAAGCAGGACGTGGCCCTGATCCGTGCCAAGGTGGGCATGGTGTTCCAGAAGCCCACACCGTTCCCTATGTCCATCTACGACAACATTGCCTTCGGCGTGAAGCTGTTCGAAAGCCTGAACGCAACCGACATGGACGAGCGCGTGGAGTGGGCGCTGCGCAAGGCGGCGCTGTGGACCGAAGTGAAGGACAAGCTGCACCAGAGCGGCTCGGGCCTTTCGGGCGGCCAGCAGCAGCGCCTGTGCATTGCGCGCGGCATCGCGATCAAGCCCGAAGTGCTGCTGCTGGACGAACCCTGCTCGGCGCTGGACCCGATCTCCACCGCCAAGGTGGAAGAGCTGATCGCCGAACTGAAGAACGACTACACCGTGGTCATCGTGACCCACAACATGCAGCAGGCCGCACGCTGCAGCGACTACACGGCCTACATGTACCTGGGCGACCTGGTGGAATTCGGCGACACGGAACAAATGTTCTTCAAGCCGCAGCGCAAGGAAACTGAAGACTACATCACCGGCCGTTTCGGCTAATGGACTCCAAGGGGATAACAACATGGTAGATAAGCACCTTTCTTCGCAGTTCGACAGCGAACTGAACAGCGTCTCCTCGCGTGTGATGGAACTCGGCGGTATCGTGGAGTCGCAGATCCGCCAGGCCATCTATGCGCTGTCGCATTTCAGCGTCGAGGCGGCCGACCAGGTGGAAGAGCTGGAAAAGCGCGTGAACTCGATGGAGGTGGAGATCGATCACGAACTCTCTTCCATCATCGCCCGCCGCCAGCCGACGGCGCGCGACCTGCGCCTGCTGATCGCGTTCAGCAAGGCCATCGCCAACCTGGAGCGCATGGGCGACGAAGCCACCCGCATGGCGCGCATGGTCAAGTCCATCATCGAGAGCGGCGCGGCCCGCTCGCTGCCATCGAGCGACCTGCGCGTGGCGGCCGACCTCGCGTCCGGCCTGCTGCGCAAGGCGCTGGATGCGTTCGCTCGCCTGGATACCAAGGCAGCGCTCGACATCCTGAAGGAAGACGATCTGATCGACAAGGAATTCGACGGCTTCGTGCGCAAGCTCATCACCTACATGATGGAAGACCCACGCACCATCTCCGCGAGCCTCGACCTGCTGTTCCTGGCCAAGGCCATCGAGCGCATCGGAGACCACTCCAAGAACGTGGCCGAACTGATCATCTACCTTGTGAAGGGCAAGGACGTGCGTCACACTGCGCTCGACGAGATCGAGTCGACAGTGGCCTGAGAAAGGCGGTGCATCGAATGAAGAAACTACCTCGTGTACTGATCGTCGAAGATGAATCCGCCATCGCCGAACTGGTGGCGGTGAACCTGCGGCACAACGGCTTCCAGCCCATCTGGGCCGAAGATGGCGACTCCGCACAGCGCGAGCTCGATGCCGTGCTGCCCGATGTGATCCTGCTGGACTGGATGCTGCCGGGCCAGAGCGGCCTGCAACTGGCCCGCAAGTGGCGCGCCGATCCGCGTACCAAGCCGATCCCCATCCTGATGCTGACGGCGCGTGGCGACGAGCCCGACAAGGTGGCGGGCCTCGATGCCGGCGCGGACGACTACATCACCAAGCCTTTCTCCACGCAGGAACTGCTCGCACGCATCCGTGCCGTGCTGCGCCGCCGCGCACCTGAACAGGTGAGCGACAGCGTGACCATCGGCGAGCTGACGCTGGACGCCGCGACCTACCGCGTCACGCACCAGGGCCAGGGGCTCAAGGTGGGGCCAACGGAGTTCAAGCTGCTGCACTTCCTGATGAAGCACTCGGAGCGCGTGCACAGCCGCGCGCAGCTGCTGGACAAGGTCTGGGGCGACCATGTGTTCATCGAGGAGCGCACGGTGGACGTGCATGTGAAGCGCCTGCGCGAGGCACTGGGCTCGGCTTCGGTGATGATCGAGACCGTGCGCGGCGCAGGATACCGCCTGACGGCGCAGCCTCCTGCATTGATGCAGGCCTGATCGCAGCCGACCTGGCTGCGGCCATTGGGGTACTTTTCAGGAAACAGGCCGCAGGGCCTGTTTTCCGTTGCGGCCCGTGACACCGGCGGCCGGATTTCCACGGGAAACCGGCTTCGGCGTATAACGGCATCTCTTCTCCCTTTGCGGCAGTTCCCGTGATTGCCGCCACTCACGCGCACCATGCTCTGGCGTTTTATCTTCTTCATCGGTTTTCAGTCCACCGGCGGCTTGCTGGGATGGCTGTACGCAGGGCTGTGGGGCGGCGTCAGCGGCGCCTGCATCGCCACCTGGTGCTGGTTCATATGGGATATCTGGCGTGGCGGCCGCGTGCTGAGGTGGCTGCGCGATGGTGATCCGCGCACGGCACCCGCGCTGCGCGGCATGTGGGGCGAGGCGGCCGATCGCGCAAGGCGGCTGGTACGCCATGGACAGCTTCAGGTGAAGGCAAGCGACGACCGGCTGCACGACATCCTTGCCGCGCTGCAGGCATCGCCCAACGGCGTGGTGCTGCTGGACGACCAGGGGCATATCGAGTGGTGCAACCAGATGGCGGAGAGTCATTTCGGTTTCGATGTGGAGCGCGACCTGATGCAGTCCATCGGCAACCTGGTGCGCGACCCGGATTTCAGCGCCTATTACGGCAGGCATGATTTCTCGCGCCCGCTCGTGCTGCAGGGCCGTGCGAGCACGCCCGCGCGGCCGGTGCGCATCTCGGTGCAGCTGCACCCCTATGGCGATGGGCGCAAGCTGCTGCTGTCGCAGGACATCACGGCGCTCGAGCAGGCCGAGGCGATGCGCCGTGACTTCGTCGCGAATGTCTCGCACGAGATCCGCACGCCGCTCACGGTGCTGATGGGCTTTGTCGAGACACTGCAGACGCTGCCGCTCACCGAGGACGAGCGGCTGCGCTATCTGGGCATGATGTCCCAGCAGGCCGCGCGCATGCAGAGCGTGGTGCAGGATCTGCTCACACTCTCACGGCTGGAAGGCAGCCCGCTGCCCGGCATGAACGAATGGATTCCCGTGGAAGCGCTGCTGCGTCGCAGCGAGGAGGAGGCGCGCGGACTGTCGGCGACGCTGTCGATGAACCAGAAGAAGGAACACGAGATCGTCTTCCCGGCGCCTGCGGCGATGAAGGCCGGCGGCATGCTGGCGGGCGTGAATGCAGAACTGCAGAGCGCGCTCTCCAACCTGGTCAACAACGCGGTGCGTTACACGCCTGCGGGGGGCTCGATCCGGGTGAACTGGGAGACGCTGGACAATGGCACGGCACGCTTCTCGGTGTCGGATACCGGCCCCGGCATCGCCCCCGAGCACCTGCCGCGCCTGACCGAGCGTTTCTATCGCGTGGACCGCAGCCGCTCGCGCGAGACGGGTGGCACGGGGCTGGGGCTTGCGATCGTCAAGCATGCGGTGCAGCGCCATGGCGCGACGCTGCACATCACGAGCGTGGTGGGCAAGGGCTCGACCTTCGCCGTGGTCTTTCCCGCATCGCGTGTGAAACCGTGCGCGTCGAAGGCGGCTGCTGCAGCAACTGCCGTGGCGCCGGTCGCTACCCCTGCTTCTCCTGCACCTGCTCACTCCGAAAGCGCTGCAGAGCACGCCACAACAATGCGCTGAAGATCGCAGCCGTCACGGCCAGGGCGGCCGCGCTGCAGGCCCAGAACGGGGCCGGGGAGGCGTAGGGCCCCAGGCCGAACAGGCCACGGTAGGCAACAAGGTAGCCGCCTGCCAGGCCGCCGCCCCACAGCATCAGGCCATAGACCAGGAAGGGCGCGAAGGTGATGCGGTAGCTGCGCAGCACGAAGATGCACAGGGTCTGGATCGCATCCGCCATGTGATAAGCGGCCACCCAGGTGAGCAGGGCACTGGCGAGGGCAACCACCTGGGCGTTGGTCGAGTAGAAGGCGGCCACCTGGTCGCGGGCGAGAAGCAGGGTGAGTGTCAGCACCACGCCCGCCAAAGTCGCGAGCCTCCAGCCGGTGATCACGGCCGCACGTGCATTCGCCTCGTTGCCGGCGCCGCGCCAGTAGCTTGCCCGGGCGCTCGTGGCGATGGCCAGGGACAGCGGCACCATGTACAGCACCGCCGCCATGTTCGCGAGGATCTGGTGTGCCGCCGCGGCCAGCGTGCCCTGGCGGGCGATGAACAGGGCCATCAGCGTGAACGAGGTGACCTCGACGAGGATGGACAGGCCCGCCGGAATGCCCAGCCGCAAGAAGCGTCCGAGACGTGCCCAGTCGGGCCGCTCCATGCGCCGCCACAGCGCGTAGGAGGCGTACATGGGCTGCGTGCGCACCATGTACAGGCCGCACAGGAACAGAGCGTAGTTCACCGTCAGCGTGGCCCAGGCGCAGCCGGCCGCGCCTTGCGCGGGCAGGCCCGCTCCCCCGAAGGTGAACCAGATCGACAGCGGGATCTTGAGCGCGAGCGAGGCCACCTGCAGCCATGTCACCAGTTGCGGATGGCCCAGGGACTGGTTGAGCGTGCTGTAGATGCGGAACAGCAGCGCGGGCGGCAGTGCGAACGCCAGGATGTGCAGGTAGCGGCGCACCTCACCGCGCAGTTCCTCGGGCACGTCCGTCCAGCGCAGGATGGCGTCGGGCGAAAGCAGGATTGACATGCCGATCACGCAGGCCGCGGCGCACAGGTAGAGCGACTGGCGCACGCTCGCACCGAGCGCTGCCGAATGCGATGCGCCGCGCTGCTCGGCCCAGATGGGTAGCAGTGCCTGCAGCACGCCCATCAGTGCCACGTAGACGCTGATGAACACCGCCGAGCCAATCGACAGTGCGGCCAGCGCACCTTCTGAGTAGCGACCGGCCACGACCGTATCGGTTACGCCGAAGGCCATGATGGCCAGCTGCCCCGCCAGCACCGTGACGGCGTGGCGCAGGATGATGCCCCGCTCGTTCATCAGGGAGCGCGCCTGCGCAATACGACGAGCTGATCGTTCTTGTCGGTGGGGCGTGCGACGGAGCCTACCTGCTCCCACTGGTCCTTGGGCCACACTTCGCTGATCGTGGGAATGGTGGCCGCATCGGCGACGATCCATTCGCAGTGGTCCGCATTGCGCGCGTTCGCCACCTGGATCTGCCCGTAGTAGGTGAGGGCGGCCAGTTGGGCGCGGCTCAGGCCGTATCCGCCCACGCAGCCGCTCTTGTCGGTGATGAGTGCCACCACGGGGCGGATTTGCGGCGCCATGCTGCGTCCGTAGTTGAGCATGGGCAGCCAGATCGTCATGAGCAGGATCCAGCCGAGCGTCGCACCGCTGGCGGGCAGGATCAGGCTCTTCCAGATTGCGTCGCGGTTGCGCGAGGCGCGCCACCACACCAATGCGCACCAGGCAATGGTGGCGCCCAGGCCCAGGATGAAGGCGAGGAGCGAGAACGTGGGGACATAGTCGGGCGCCAGGCGAGCCACGTTGGCGGCGGGCTTGGGAGGGAAGCCCGTCTGCACGGAAATCCAGACCACCCAGATGGTGATGGCCGAGATGCTGAAGAAGATCAGCGTGAACCAGTCGATCAATGCACCGATGCTGCGGCGCAGCGTAGGCAGCGCGAAGGCGGCGAGCGCGGCCAGCGCGGGCAGGCCCAGCAGCAGGGCGCGGTCGGAGGGGCGCGAGGTGGTCATTGCGCACAGGGCCACCAGCACGAACCACAGGGGCAGCAGCAGATGGCGGTTCCATTCGCGGGTGAAGATCTGGTGGCGCCAGCGCCAGACCGTCCACAGGGCCAGCGGCCACGCGGGCCAGCAGAACCACAGGATCAGTCGGAAGTAGCTCTGGAATTCCTTGAAGCCGCCGGGAGCCACCGCGTTGAAGCGCCACAGGCCGAGAGCCCATGCGACAGCGGCTGCCAGCAGCGTGGCCATGGCCAGGATCACCGCGCTTTCGATGCGCTTGGAATGCGATGCAAGCCCCGAGTTGCCCGCGATCACGGCGCTGCCCAGCCCCAGCAGCACCGACACCGTGGGGGCCCCGCTGAGCGACAGGCCGAGCAGGCCGGCGAGGCCATAGAGCGCGGAGACATTGCGGCGATGGGGAATGCTGGAGGCGGAGAAGAACACCAGGGCCGTACAGCACAGCTGGGTGAGATAACCTGTCGTCTCGTGCGACAACTGTGCCAGCCCGAGGCTGGCGATCAGCGCCAGCAGCCCAGCGTCACCGACGGCACGGGCATAGTCGAGTGGATAGGCCTCGCCTCCGAAGGCGAAGGCGACCGGCTGCGCGCCGGGCTGCCGGGCAAGGTAGTAGACGCTGTACCAGGTGGCGGCCAGCGTCAGCGCCAGCATCGCGACAAACGGCAGGCGGGCGGCGAACTCCATCGGGATCCAGTCCGGTGCGATACGGATGGCCCAGGCGCCCAGCCAGTAGGGCAGCAATCCGTCGATGTCGGGCGCCAGCCCGGCAAGGGTCGGTGACAGCCAGGAGGTATTGCCCAGCGCCAGCTCATGCATGTAGCCGAAGGCCGTGATGTCGGAGTTGCGCCACGGGTCGCGGCCGACAAAGCCGAAGATCACGTAGGCGGCGCACAGCATCAGCAGCGCCCAGCGCGGAAGCGGACGAACGGCACTTTGGGCGACGATGGCGGGAGTGGGATAGTTCACACTGACGCGGACAGTTGTGATGGGAGGGGGACGGGAGAGGGCGGGTGCTGCGCAGGTTCACCGGTCATCGATGGACTAATGAACGACCTGGGGAGCCTCTGCAAAACCCTCGCCAATCGGCTGGACGCGGATCGGGATGAGCCGCAAGGCGTCTTTTGAAGGCAATAGCAGTAGCTATTGACGAAAAAGACAACGCTGCGGATCGCCCGAGGCCGCGTTCAGACGATGGCAGGGAGTTTTGCAGAGGTTCCCTAGACCGCCAAGTGCACAAGCATAGCGGGAAACCCGAAATAAAAAAGGCAGTACGGATGCCCGGACTGCCTTTTTGCGCGTGGCCTGCCGAACGCCGCACAATCCATGCGGCATGCGGCGGACGCAACTTACTTCGACATGGAGGTCTTACCGAAACGGTTGCGGAAACGCTCCACGCGGCCGCCCATGTTGTCCACGGACTTCTGTGTGCCGGTGTAGAACGGGTGCGATTCGCTGGAGGTATCCAGCTTGAACAGCGGGTATTCCTTGCCTTCGAACGTTTCGGTTTCCTTGGTGTTTACGCAGGAACGCGTAACGAACTTGAAGCCGTTGGACAGGTCCACGAACAGAACTTCGCGGTAGTCGGGGTGGATGCCTTCTTTCATGATCTTCCTTCAGGTCAGCTGCGGGAGCCGTGCCAGCCAGTCTGGCGTACTTTCCGCACGAAAAAGCTCTCTATTATTGCATGAAACGGCCGCGTGCCGCAATTGAGCGCGCCCCTGTAACGAAAATGCCTCGCAGGCGAGGGCGTGCGAGGCATTTTTTCCCGTTCGCACGGGTCGGGCCGTGCCGGCCGAAGCGGCGTATCAGCCGCCGCGGCGCATCATGTCGAAGAATTCCACGTTGGTCTTCGTGGCCTTCATGTTCTTGATCATGAGTTCCATGGACTCGATCTCGTCCATGTTGTACATGAACTGGCGCAGGATGCGGGTCTTCTGCAGGATCTCGGGAGCCAGCAGCAGTTCCTCGCGACGCGTGCCGCTCTTGTTCATCTCGATGGCCGGGAACACGCGCTTCTCGTAGAGGCGGCGGTTCAGGTGGATTTCACAGTTGCCGGTGCCCTTGAACTCTTCGAAGATCACTTCGTCCATGCGGCTGCCGGTGTCGACCAGGGCGGTGGCGATGATGGTCAGCGAACCACCTTCCTCCACTTTGCGCGCCGCGCCGAAGAAGCGCTTGGGGCGCTGCAGTGCGTTGGCGTCCACACCGCCCGAGAGCACCTTGCCGGAGGAGGGGACGACGTTGTTGTAGGCGCGGGCCAGGCGGGTGATCGAGTCCAGCAGGATCACCACGTCCTTCTTCAGCTCGACCAGGCGCTTGGCGCGCTCGATCACCATCTCGGCGACGTGCACATGGCGTGCGGCAGGCTCGTCGAAGGTGGAGGCGATGATCTCGCCCTTCACCGTACGCTGCATTTCGGTCACTTCCTCGGGGCGCTCGTCAACGAGCAGGACCATGAGGTGGACGTCGGGATTGTTGGCGGTGATGGCATGCGCAATGTGCTGCATCATCACCGTCTTGCCGCTCTTCGGAGGCGCGACGATCAGCGCGCGCTGGCCGCGGCCGATGGGGGCGATGATGTCGATGATGCGGCCGGTGATGTTCTCTTCGGCCTTGATGTCGCGCTCGAGGCGCATCTGTTCCTTGGGGAACAGCGGCGTCAGGTTTTCGAACAGCACCTTGTGCTTGTTCTGCTCCGGAGGGCCGCCATTCACGCTGTCGAGCTTGGTGAGCGCGAAGTAGCGTTCGCCGTCCTTGGGCGTGCGGACCTCGCCCTCGATCATGTCGCCGGTGTGCAGGTTGAAGCGGCGCACCTGGCTCGGGGAGATGTAGATGTCGTCCGTGCTGGCCGTGTAGCTGGTGTCCGGGCTGCGCAGGAAGCCGAAACCGTCGGGCAGGATTTCCAGGACGCCATCGGCAAACACCTGTTCGCCTGCCTTTGCGCGCTTCTTGATGATGGCGAACATCAGCTCCTGCTTGCGCATGCGGCCGACGTTTTCGATCTCAAGCTCTTCAGCCTGCTTGAGGACTTCAGACACATGCAGTGCCTTGAGTTCGTTTAAGTGCATGGGGTGACTCCTGAACGGAGTGATGAAGAATACGAAATGCCTGGGGGAGCTTTAGCTGTCTGCCGTGCGGGCCGGATAGGCGCTTGGCGAGCTGGTGATCGGGATTTCAGTCGCCAGCTTTTGCAACGTGGCGAATCGATCAGCAGAGATTATGACAGGATTTTGGACAAGCGCGTCACCGCGTTGCGAACGCTTTCATCCTTGAGATGTGCGGACTCGAGTGGAAACGCGTTCCCGAGCCTTGAAATGAGGGCTCTTTGCAAGGGGCACCTTCGCTGCTCTGAACGCGGAAGCAATGAGCACGCCGTATGAAACGGGCAGGGCGCATGCGAGAGCCGCCGCGCAAGGGCCGCCCCGCGGCGCTGGCGGCGTCCCCCTTCCCGAACTGCGCAGCAGTTCGAGAGAAGGGGGAAGGCGCAAAGCGCCTCAGGGGGATGCTCTTAAATCTCTTGGTCGATGAAGGCCGTCAGCTGGGCCTTGCTGAGCGCGCCGACCTTTGTGGCTGCCAGTTCGCCATTCTTGAACAGCATGAGCGTGGGAATGCCGCGAATGCCGAACTTGGCGGGAATTTCACGGTTCTCGTCCACATTCATCTTGGCGATGGTGAGCTTGCCCTGGTAGGTGGTAGCCACTTCATCCAGAATGGGTGCAATCATCTTGCAGGGACCGCACCACTCGGCCCAGTAGTCCACCAGCACCGCACCGCCGTCCTTGAGGACGTCGGCTTCGAAGCTGCTGTCCGAAATGTGTTTGATGAGATCGTTTGCCATGGGCTTTCCTTGATTACAGCTATTGAATATGGCCGGTACGTTTACAGTGGAATAATTGTGACAGAAACTGATTCCCCGCATCACGGTATGGCCGCAGAAAACAATGCTATGACAGTAATAGCTAGAAGCAATTTGGTGACTGTCGGCTGGAGGCGGGTGCTGGAGGCTGTGGCGCGTGCCGCCGGCGAACGGGGCATCCATCCGGCCAGCGTCGTGGTGCTGGTTCCCTATGCGCACCTGATGGCGCAGGCGCGCGCGCAGTGGGCGGCCCTTTATCCCGACGGATTCATGCCCCGCTTCGAGACCACCCGTAACTGGGCAACCGCGCTGGGCGGAGAGCCGACGGGTGGCAATGGCCTTCGCCTGGATGTAGGGTGTGATGCGCTGACCGGGCGTTCGTTGCTCGAAGCTGCGGGGCTCGAGGCGCACGCCGATGCCATGCTCAGCCTGATGCTTGAGATGGCGCAGCAATTGGCCCCACTGGTCGCGGCGATTCAGCCTGTGGAGCGCGACGCCTGGGCACAGCGTGCTCGCGAGCAGATCGCCGCGCCGCTTGCCGGGGAGGCGCTGCAACTTGAGGCCGCCGCGGCACGCGTGGCGCTTGAATGGGTCCTGGCCTCCGAGCCCGAGACCGACGTGCTGTTCGGTGAAGGTGTGCGCGATGCCGTACCGATGCTGGTGGTGCTGCAGGGTTTTCACATCGATCCGCTGGGCGCGGCGCTGCTCGCACATTGGCAGACCGCTGGATTGTCGATATCGCTGCCCGAGGCTTTTTTGTCGGACGACGACGCGTTCGGGGAGGGTGAATCAAACCTGCCGTCGGATACCGCCTCGGCCGAGGAGTGGGGGGCAGCATCGCACATCGCCATGCATCAAGCGCTCGATGCCGAGGATGAAGCGCAGCGGGCTGCGGCATGCGTCATGCAGCACCTGGCTGAAGGGCGCCTGCCCGTTGCACTGGCAGCGACCGACCGCGCGCTCACGCGGCGCGTGGCAGCGCTCCTCGAGGGCGCGGGGGTGCAGGTGAAGGATGAAAGCGGCTGGACCATGTCCACCACGCGGGCGGCCGCGCAGATCATGGCAATCCTCCGCGCGGCTGCCTGGCAAGCGTCGTCCGACGATGTCATTGACTGGCTCAAGCATCTGCCGTCGCAAGCGGTGCCGTTGCTGCCGCAGCTTGAGCGCTGGCTGCGGAGCCTGGGGGTGCGCCAATGGAGCCGCGCGCGCAGGTACGAGCCCCGATCGCAGCCGGAATTGCATGCGTTGATCGAGCAGGCCGAGGCCTGGAGGGCCGAGCTCAAAGGCGCGCGGCCGCTGGCCGGATGGCTGGCGGTGCTGCGTGAGCAGTTGCGGCACACGGGCATCTGGGATTCCATGAGCGAGGATGCGGCGGGTGCCAAGGTGCTTGCGGAATTGCGCCTGCCCGAGGGACTCGAGGCAGATCTTGAGTCTCTGGGCGGATCGCAGCGCAGCATGAATCTGGCGCAGTTCAGCAAATGGGCCAACGAAGTGCTGGAAGCCGGCCGGTTCCGACCCGATTCGTCGCCCGACGCCCCTGTCATCGTGCTGCCCATGCCGCAGTTGCTGGCCAGACCCTTCGCCGCGCTGGTCTTGCCCGGCTGCGATGAAAAGCGCATGCTGGCCGCGCCCGAGCCTCCCGGGCCGTGGACCCGTGCACAGCGCGAAGCGCTGGGCCTGCCGACGCGCGAGGAGTTCGAGCAGGCGCAGCGCGGCGCATGGCGCCAGGCGGTGCGTGTGCCCCGCGTCGATATTCTCTGGCGCACCAGCGATGAGGGCGGCGAGCCGTTGCTGGCCAGCCCCCTGGTGCTTGCCCTGGCACTCGACATGGGCGGGGCGCAGGGGGGCCACGATGTCCGCGTGCCCCGTGATGTGGCCCTGAATCCCACGGAGCGGCCCATGCCCGAGGCCACGCAGTTCCCGGTGTTGAAACTCTCTTCGTCGGCCTATTCCGACCTGCGGCATTGTCCCTATCGCTTCTACGCACTGCGCCAGTTGCGGCTGCAGGAATCCGAGGAGCTTGACGCCGAAGTGGACAAGCGCGACTTCGGCACCTGGCTGCATGCGACGCTGCAGTTCTTCCATATTGCGCTGGCAGAAAATCCGACGGACGACCTTGCTCGGCGCATCGCATTGATGGACGAGAGCGCGGCCAGGGCCACGCGCGAGCAACACCTGGATGAAGGGGACTTCCTTCCGTTTTTCGCGGGGTGGCCCGCGCTGCGCAACGGCTACCTGCACTGGCTCGCGAAGCACGAGGGTGAAGGGGCACGTTTCAGCATGGCGGAGCATGAGGCGCAGCAACCGCTTGGCGACCTGACGCTGGTCGGCAAACTGGATCGGATCGACATCTCGCGTACCGATGCCCCGGGCCCTGCCGTGCGCATGGTGATCGACTACAAGACCGAGAACGAGCAGAGTACGCGCAGGCGCATTCACGCGGGCTCCGAGGATCTGCAGCTCGCGTTCTATGCGGCCCTGCTTCAGGACGACGTGCTGCGTGCGGCCTATGTGAATGTCGGTGAGCGCGGGGAGACCCGTTCCTTCGAGCAGGAGGATGTGGTGCAGTTGCGGGACGAGCTTCTGGAAGGCATCCGGCACGACGTGCAGCGCATTGCAGAGGGTGCGCCGATGCAGGCACTGGGCGAGGGCGCTGTATGCGGATACTGCGCTGCGCGCGGCCTGTGCCGCAAGGATTTCTGGAGGTAGAGGTGCATCCCCCTGAGTCGCTTGGCGCCTTCCCCCTTCTCTCGAACTGCTGCGCAGGCCGGGAAGGGGGATGCAGCCCTCGCTGCGGGGCGGCCCTTGCTCGGCTGCCCATGAATAGGGCGTGCCAGTTTTTTAAGGCGCGCTCATTGCCGGCAATAAGCAGCGGCCCCCAAAACCACAACCCCGACTGACGAGATGTCCACATCACCCACAGCCCCAGGCGCGGCATACGAACACAACGGCCAGGGCGTTACCCGCGAAGCGTTCTATGCGATCGCCTGCGACCCGCGGCGCAGCGTCGCGGTAGAGGCCTGCGCCGGAGCGGGCAAGACCTGGATGCTGGTCTCGCGCATCCTGCGCGCGCTGCTGGAGGGAGCCGAGCCCCATGAGGTCCTGGCCATCACATTCACCAAGAAGGCGGCCGGGGAAATGCGCCAGCGTCTTCAGGAATGGCTCGAGGACTTTTCCGGCAAGCCGGAGCATGAGCTGGAGAAGGAGCTGCTTGCGCGCGGCGTGGACGCGCTGCGCGTGAAGGAGCAGTCGGGTGCCTTGCGCGGGCTCTACCGCAGGCTGCTCGACAGTGGCCGGCCGGTGCAGATCCGCACGTTCCACAGCTGGTTCGCGGCACTGCTGGGAACGGCGCCGCTGCAGGTGCTGCAATCGCTGGGCATGCCCGCACACTTCGAGCTGCTGGAAGACGACGCCGAGGCCGTGCGTGAAGTATGGCGGCCGTTTCTTGCCGCGCTTGCCGGTGATGCCGGCCTGCGGGCCGACTACGAGGCGTCCGTCGCCCTGCATGGCCGCTGGCAGACGCACCGGGCACTGGAGGCCGCGCTGGACAAGCGGGTCGAATTCACGCTGGCGGACGATGCCGGAGTGATCGATGCCTCCGTGCCCTCGTTTGCCGAGGCGTATCCGGCATTGGCGGGCTTCGACGAACCGGCCGATGCGCTGGCCGGCGATGCCGCGATGGACCGCTGGCATGCGCGCTCCAAGGTGCTGGGCAGCGAGACGGCGAAGACGCCGCTCAAGGCGGCCGAGGCGGTTGTCGATGCCTTTCTTCACCCCGATCCGGCCACGCGCCTTGCGATGCTGCGCTCCGCCTTCTTCGTGGCCAAGGAAGATCGGCTGACCACCCATCTGCGCAAGTTTCCGGTGGCGCAGGAGGCGGAAGCGGAGCTGCTCGTGCTGTGCGCCGCGCAGCGCCAGCATGAGGCCTGGCTGCATCAGCAGCGCATTGCACGGCTTGCCCGCGTGCTCATCGCACAGTTTGGTGCGCTCAAGCGCGAACGCGGCTGGATCGACATGAATGACGTGGAGCGCACGGCACTGATCCTGCTGTCCGATCCCGTGCTCAGCGGCTGGGTGCAGGAGCGGCTCGATGCCCGGGTGCGTCACCTGCTGGTCGATGAGTTCCAGGATACGAACCCGTTGCAATGGCAGGCCCTGCATGCCTGGCTCTCGGGCTATGCGGGATCGGGAGGCGGTTCGGGGGCGCCGAGCGTGTTCATCGTGGGCGATCCCAAGCAGAGCATCTACCGCTTTCGCCGCGCGGAGCCCCAGGTCTTCATCGCTGCACAGCACTTTGTGCGTGAAGGCCTCGGGGGCGACGTGCTGGCCTGCGACCACACCCGGCGCAATGCTACCGGGGTAATCGATGCGGTGAACCGCGTCATGCAGGGCGCCCAGGCCGACGGCGAGTACTCCGGCTTTCGTGACCACACCACCGAATCGGGCAGTGCAGGCCAGCTGTGGCGCCTGCCGTTGATATCGGCAAGAGATGACGCGAGCGATGCGCCGGAAGCAGGTGGCGACGTGGGAGATGCGGACACGGAACCCGCCGCCGCATGGCGCGACACCCTGACCACCCAGCGCCACGAGGCCGAGGAGACGTTGCGCATGCGCGAGTGTGTGCAGGCCGCGCAGTGGGTGGCTGCGCAGATCGCGCAGGGTACGCCCGCGCGCGAGATCATGGTGCTGGCCCGCAAGCGGGCGCGCCTTGCAGAGATGGAGGAGGCGCTGCGCGAGTTGCACATCCCCTGCGTGCAGCCCGAGAAGACCGAGCTGTGCGAGGCGCCCGAGGTGCAGGACGTCGTGGCCCTGCTCGACGCACTGGTGTCCACGGCGCACGACCTGTCGATGGCTCGTGCGCTCAAGTCGCCCCTGTTCGACCTGGGCGACGCCGCGCTCGCCGAGATTGCGCTGCTGCGCAGGCAGCCCGAGTGGGACGGGCGCACCTGGTTCGACGTGGTCACCGATGCGGGCGAGGCGCTCTCCGATTCCCTGCAGCGCGCGGGCGAGCGAATGAAGCTGTACAAGGGCTGGGTTGATGCCCTTCCGCCGCATGATGCGCTGAACGCCATCTACAAGCACGCGGATGTCTATGCAAGGTACGCCGCGGCGGCCGTGGTGACCCAGCGTGATGCAGTGCTGGCCAACCTGCGCGCGTTGCTGGCGGCTGCGCTGCAGCTCGATGGAGGGCGCTACCTCACTCCCTATGCCTTCGTGCGGGCCATGAAGAGGCCGGGCATGCGTGCGCCGGGTCGTGCCGACCAGCAGGCCGTGCGGCTGCTCACCATTCATGGCGCCAAGGGCCTCGAGGCGCATGCGGTGCTGCTGCTCGACACCTGCGCAGGGGCGCAGAAAGCGGAAACAATGGGGGCACTGGTCGATTGGCCGGGTGAGCAGGAATACCCGAAGCATTTCGTGTTCCTGGCGAGCGAGTCGAATCCACCACCGAGTGCGCTCGATCTGCTCGAATCGGAAAAGCGCGAGCGCAAGCGGGAGGAGCTCAATACGCTGTACGTGGCGATGACGCGCGCGAAGGAATGCCTGGTGGTGTCCGCCACGCAACCGGGCAAGGCTTCGCAGTCGGCCACATGGTGGACACGGCTCGAGGATTGTGTGATCGACGCGCCGGCCCTGGAGGGCGAGATGACCCACGGTGCCGAGGCGGCCCAGGTGCACGCGCGCATCCTGGAACTGCCCGTCTATGCGGGTGCGGCTGTGGCGGAAACCGCTCCCGCGGCCGTGCAGGCCATCGGCCGCAATGCCTTCGTGCTGCCAGAGGCCACGCCGTCCACTCCCGCATCGCGCCAGGGCGAGGCCATGCACCAATTGCTTGAGCACGCCGGCGTCGTGGGGCCGTCGCTCGCGCAACTATGCGAGACAGGCTGGAGCGAGGCCCGCATCGCGCGCCTGGCGAGGGAATTCGAGTTGCAGCCCGAGTCGGCGCGGGCCGCGGCCACCATCGCGCAGCGCATTCTGCGCGGGCAGGGGGCGTGGGCCTGGGATCGGACGGTGATCGACCGGGCCATCAACGAGGCCCCGCTGGTCTATCGCGGGCAGAGCCTGCGCATCGACCGGTTGGTGCGCACCCGCTCCACGCAGGACTCGGAGGGGCAGTGGTGGGTGCTTGACTACAAGACGGCGGCCGAGCCCCAGAACCAGCCTGCCCTGATCGAGCAACTGCGCCGGTATCTCGAGGCCGTGACCCTGGAGCTTGGAGCCGAGGGGGAGGTCCATGCCGCGTTTCTCACCGGGGATGGCCGCATGCTGGAGATCGATTCCGCCGGCCAGATCACCCCGTCCGCGCGGGAGGCCGCCGATAAGGTGGACAATACGCCCCTTGTCAAAAAGCGCGCAGCCAAGCCGGCGGCCCGCGCGCCGGCTGAAGAGCCGCCGCAGCAAGGGTCGTTGTTCTGAGCCGTTCCTGACGGGGCGGCGCAGAGGTGCAGAGGCCGGCCCGAGACACGACGCGATATGCAGCACTGAGATGCATGGGCGCATACGGGCCCATACCGTGCGGATGCCGCCGAGTTTTTCCAGTCTTTTCCCATGCCAGAAATTTCCAGTTCCCTTTCTCCCTTGTCATGCGACGTCGCCATCATCGGCGGAGGCCCGGCAGGCCTGATGGCCGCCGAGGCCGCTGCCGAGCAGGGCCTTGTTGTGAGGGTCTTCGACGGCAAGCCGTCCGTGGGACGCAAGTTCCTGCTGGCGGGGAAGGGCGGGCTGAACCTGACGCATTCCGAGGCGTTCGATCACTTCGTGCAGCGCTACGGCGATGCCGGCGGCACCGTGGAGACATGGCTGGGCCGATTCGGCGCGCAGGACCTGCAGGAGTGGGCGCAGGCCCTGGGTATCGAAACCTTTGTCGGCACGTCGGGGCGTGTCTTCCCGAAGGACATGAAGGCCGCTCCACTGTTGCGCGCATGGCTGCAGCGCTTGCGCCAACAGGGTGTGGCGTTCCACATGCGCCATCGCTGGGAGGGGTGGCGCGAGGCGGAACTCGTGGCCTCTGCCTCCGATGCGCAAGGCGCCCATGCCATGCTGTTCAGCACGCCCGAAGGTGCGGTGGAGGTAGAGGCTCGCGCCGTGGTTCTGGCACTTGGCGGCGGCAGCTGGGCGCGCCTGGGGTCCGATGGCGCCTGGGTCCCGATGCTTGTCGACGCCGGCGTGCCCGTGGCACCGCTGCGCGCCGCGAACTGCGGGTTCGATACCCTGCGTGCGCACGCCCCGCTGGGCGAAACCCGTCGCGAGTTCCTGCGCGGACTGATCGGGCAGGCGGAAGGGGAACAGGGCGTAGGCTGGAGCCCTCATTTCAAGGAGCGCTTCGCGGGCCAGCCCTTCAAGTCCGTTGCCATCGAGTTCACGGACAGCCGGGGGCGGCATTTTCAGCGACGAGGTGAGTTCGTTGCCACCGAGACCGGTGTCGAGGGCAGCCTGATCTACGCGGTCTCTGCCCTGCTGCGCGACGAGATCGAGGCGAACGGCACCGCCACATTCACCATCGACCTGTTGCCCGCGCTCTCGCACGAGCGGGTACTCCAGGAACTGCGCCATCCGCGTGGCTCACGCAGCCTGAGCAATCACCTCAAGAGCCGCCTGCACCTGGATGGCATCAAGGCCGCCTTGCTGTATGAGCAACTGGGCAAGGATGAGATGAACGATCCTGTGGTTCTGGCCCGCGCCATCAAGGCCGCGCCGATCACCGTGGTTGCCGCGCGGCCGATGGACGAGGCCATCAGCACGGCGGGCGGGGTGAGGCTGGATGCGCTCGACGAGCACTGCATGCTGCGCGCGATGCCGGGCGTGTTCTGCGCCGGCGAGATGCTGGACTGGGAGGCGCCGACGGGCGGTTACCTGCTGACCGCCTGTTTTGCCACGGGACATCTGGCAGGAAAGGGCGCACGCCAGCGTCTGCTGGCCTGAAGCCGTCAAGCAGCGGTCGTGACTGCGGCCTTGAGGGGCTGAGTCTTTGCTTCGCTCGCTGCGACGTCGAGAACCACCGTCAGTCCTTCGCTGAAGGGCAGCACGTCGCAGTTGTGTCCGGGGCCTCCCCGGTCGACCACCAGAAACCGGGCGGCTTCGCGAGGGGCAATCAATGAGTGGTGCCAGACGCCTGCGTGATAGTTCACGCCCTGGGTGCCGCTGGCAATGAACGCACGCACATCCTTGGGGTCGATGGCCTCGCCCCTGGGCGCCACCACGACGAGGAATGCGCGGTTGTCCAGTGGAATGAATGCCTGGCTTCCCAGCGGGTGCCGCTCCATGCTGAGAAGGCGCATGGGCAGCGTGTACGGCAGCGCGTGGAAAAGATTGATCAACGCTTCGCCTTCGGCATTGCCGACATCGACGCGCGCCAGCGCGTGGTAGCGCTCCGTCATTCCATCATTGATCTGAATGGGGGTGTGGCCCGTGCTGTCGATCACGTCGCCAAATTCGGCAAAGGCTTCGGGCGTGAGCGGCTGCGCAAGCAGTTCGAGCCGGTGGGCTGCGCCGTCGAGCGTCATCGGGGTTGTGTCGATAGGTGGTGGCATGGTGGTACGGTAAATCTGACTGTTCATACCAGTTTGATTTTTTGCCGACAACTTGTCAAGCCCAGGTTTTTTTGATCTTCTAGGGAAACTACGGTGGCTATGGCGTTGTTGATGAATTACCTTACGCAGCAATAAGTATTACTGGTCATACCAGTTGAAACCAGCCACTGCAAGGAGTTCAGGATGTCATCCATTTCCGCATCTGCCGCCGGCTCGCGAGCCATGGGCGCGCTCGCCGACGAGTCGGCCACCGAGGGGGCGCTCTATAGAAAGGTCGCATGGCGATTGCTTCCCTTCATCATGGCGTGCTATGTCGCGGCGTATCTCGACCGCGTGAACGTCGGATTTGCCAAGCTCCACATGCTGGCGGACCTGCAGTTCAGCGAAGCCATGTATGGCCTCGGGGCGGGACTGTTCTTCATCGGCTATTTCTTCTTCGAGGTGCCGAGCAACATGCTGATGCATCGCATCGGCGCCAAGGCCACCATCGCGCGCATCATGATTCTGTGGAGCCTGATCTCCGCGGCGATGATGTTCGTGAAGACCCCTACCCAGTTCTATGTGCTGCGATTCCTGCTGGGGGCCGCGGAGGCGGGTTTCTATCCCGGCATGATCCTCTATCTGACCTACTGGTTCCCGTCGTATCGCCGTGCGCGCATGGTGGCGCTGTTCATGTGCGCGATTCCGGTGTCGGGCATCCTGGGCGGCCCGCTCTCGGGAGGCATCATGGACCTGATGCAGGGCGTTGCGGGGCTGCGCGGCTGGCAATGGCTGTTCCTGATCGAGGCGATTCCTTCGCTGCTGCTTGGCCTGGCAGTGATTGCCTATCTTGACAACAACATCCGTTCGGCCAAGTGGCTGACCGAATCGGAGAAGCAGATCCTCGAGCGCAACATCGCCCGTGAGAACGCGACCAAGGAGCAGAGCCACATGACACTGCGCCAACTGGTCGGTGACCTGCGCATCGTGAAGATGGCCATGATCTGCTTTTGCACGGTGATGGGGCAGTACGGCCTGACCTTCTGGCTGCCGACGCTGGTGCAGCAGTCCGGTGTGCAGGGCGCCTTCCGAATCGGCCTGCTGACCGCCGTGCCGTTTTCCGTGGCCGTGATCTCCATGCTGCTGGTCAGCCGCAGTTCGGATCGCATGCGTGAGCGCCGCTGGCATCTGATCATTCCATTCTGCGTGGGTGCGGCGGGTCTCAGCCTGTCGGCGGTGTTCAGTGGCAATGTCTATCTGTCGCTGGCGGCCCTCGCCTTGGCCGCAGGTGGAAGCCTGGCAACTTCGCCGCTGTTCTGGAGCCTGCCGACGGCCATCCTGTCGAGCGCGGGCGCAGCGGCGGGCATTGCGATGATCAATTCGTTTGCCAACCTTGCCGGGTTCCTCAGCCCCTACATGATCGGCCTGATCAAGGATGCTACCCAAAGCACCAACATTGCCATGTTCGTGCTGGCCGGCGTGCTGCTGTTCGGTGCCTTCCTCACCTATACGGTTCCGGCGAAGCTGGTCAACAAATAGTGGGGGATTGGAGTGGAGTCGGCCCGGGCGTGGCTAAGATGGTGGGATCGGCGCTCATTGTGATGTCGATCACGGCGATCCCTGCACGGTTCGCGCCGTACTCTTCCTGACCCTCGTCGACCTGCTTCTTTTTTGCTCATGGAATCCGTCACCGGCAATCATCATCCCGCTTCCACCGGCAGTGCGCAGGCCGTGGCCGGCAACACCGCCAGGGTGATTCGCGAGTGGATCGAGTCGGGTGTCTACCCGGTGGGTTCGCTGCTGCCGTCGCAGCGCGAGTTGTCCGACCGACTGGGCGTGAGCCGTACCTCGCTGCGTGAGGCGTTGTCCACACTGCAGGGGCTGGGGCTCGTGATGTCCCGCCCCGGCAAGGGGGTCTACGTCACGCAGGCACCCGAGGTGCAGGGTGCGGAAGTCTGGCGTTTTGCTGATTCGCATGCGCTGACGGATGTCTATCAGTTGCGCTACGTGCTGGAAGGATTTGCCGCCCGCCTCGCTTCACTGGTCATCGAGCCCGAGGACCTGCGGCTTCTGCGCACCAATTGGCAGGCGATGACCCAGCACATCGAGAACGGGGACTTCGCCCACGCGAGCCAGCTGGATTTCGAGTTCCATCTGCAGATCGCAATGATCTCGGGTAACAAGGCGATGGCGGAGATCCTGCGCAACAGCGGCGACGTCATGCAGGAAAGCCAACGCCTTCCCTACTACAAGCGTGGAGCCCGGCATGCCACCTGCGAGGAGCACGCAGCCATCATCGACGGGCTGGAGTCAGGCCGTGCGGACGCGGCGCAGCAAGCCATGACAACCCACATCATCCAGGCGGCTCAGCGTGCCGGGGTGCATTTCCCGACGGGGCGCTGAGAGGCCCCCGCAAGCCAGAGAGCGAAAGGCTCTGGGGTCGTTGTTCAGCGATCCTGCTTGCTGCGCAGCACTGCGCCGGTCGCTGCGTCAATCTTGATCTTCATGATCGATCCGTCTTGCTGCAGCACCTGGACGTCATAGGAGGCTGTGCCCCAGTGGTTGTCCAGTTCCGCTGCCACGGGTGTTCCCGGAGATGACTTGAGCGCGGTGTCGATGGCCTGCGCCAGGGTGATCCTGGCTTGCCTCATGCGTGCCACGTCGTCGTTCCCGGCCTTGCCCTTGGATTTGTGCAGCGCTGCAGCGCCGGTCACCGCGTTGACCCAGATTTCCGAGCGTTCACCGGCGGCGTTCACCACATCGGCCTCGTAGCGGGGCTGCGCGGCATCCCCGTCGTCGAGTTCGATGTCTATCACCGTGCCGCCACCTGCCTGTGCGGCTTTCTCCACGGCCTGGCCGAGCGACACCTGTGACTGGCTGGTGATGGTCTGCCACTCGGCTGCGGATCTGGCAAAGGCGGATGCGCCAGTCCATGTCAGCGAGACAGCGAGTGCGATGGTTGCAAGGCGGTTCATGTTCATGATGAGGTTCCTGTTCATTTCCAAAACGAAAGACGGTCTCAGTTTCCGTGAGCAACGGGCATGGTCTGCGTCAGCCAGATGCCCGTCGACGCGCAGGCCAGGCAGATCCGTGAATGCGCTTGCAATCGATTTGTGAATTATGGACTGCGGATATGAGCGGCAGACGGCGGTTGATGCTCTCCCGCACCTTGCTCCGGTCCGGAGATCAGGAACATGTTCTCAGAATGTCTTGGCCATCTTCACCGTTGTGAAGCCACTGTGCCATTCCTCGTCGGGGCAGTAGCCTGTCTCCTGGTATCCGTGGCGTTGGTAGAAGCCGCGTGCCTGGCGATTGAAGGTGTCCGTCTCCAGTTGCACCCCGGTGTGTCCGGCCGCTGCGATCCATGTCTCCGCGAACGCCAGCAAATGGCTGCCCACGCCTTGGTGCTGATGCAGGGGGCTGACATGCAGCGCATCGATGAAGTCACGCTCCCAATCCACAAAGCCCACGATGGTCCCGTAAGATTCCGCGACGCGCATGGCCCGGAGGCGGGTATCGACATAGCGGGCCGTGTTGCCGGAGCTTTCAAAACGTGCGATGGCCGTCGCCGTGAGCTCGGGCTTCCAGGTGGTTTCGTAGGTGTCCCAGAGAATGCGCCGAATGTCTTCGGCGTCCTTGGCAGTGGCTCGGCGGATCTGCAGGCCGTTCGTCGGCACAGGCAGGGCGTCCGCAAGCCGCAGTTCCTGCTGGGCGGGAAGTTCCAGGATCTCGTCTCCCCAGGAGTCGATCTCGCCGGTTGCCCGCAGTCCCAGGCGGCGGTAAAAGCCGTGGGAGCGCACCTTCGGGTCGGCGGAGCAAGCCAGATGAATCCGACCGATCCCGCGTTGCCGAAGTCCCTCGACGACCTGTGCCAGCAGGGCCCTTCCGACGCCTTGGCCCTCATGGGCGGGCAGAAGCGCCAGGACAAGGATTTCTCCACTGTCGCGGTCCGCAAAACAATAGCCTGCCATGGTGCCTTCCTGGCAGGCCACGACACCGGGCAGGCTGCCCATGCGTATGCCCTCGCTCCAGGAGGCCTCGGTGATTCCGAGGGCCTGCAGTTCGTCCCGTGAAAATGCATTTTCCCGCGTTTGTCCGCGCAAGGTGATGCAGGCAGCAGCGTCGTCGGGAGTGGCTGGGCGATAGGTGTATTTCATGCGGCGAAAGGTGAAGGGGCTTGCTTGAAAGCTGGGAGGGTTGAAGGGGGCAGATGCTCTGCGGGGGGAATAAGGGCTGCAGGGTGCACATGCAGGGCAGGGCCTGAAGAAGAGGTGCGCCGCATCCCAGGCGGGTACATGACCACCTGGAATACGACGGCACCGGATCAAGTGCGGGCTTGCTATGCCTTGACCAATTCTTGCGGACGGACAAACGTCATGGCGCGCTGAGGATTATTGACGAGTATGTCATCAATAACTTCCTGGCTGACCCGACCCTTCAGAAGGGGCACAACTTTTTCCAGAATAAAGGCGTAACCGCCGCCTCCGTTAAAAGTCATTTGTCCTTGAATGCACACGTCATGCGAGATCAGAATACGTTTGGCGTATTTGTCCCCCTTGGCGGCCAGTGCGACGACCCAGTCTGCGACACGTCCTGCAACCACGTCAAGCGGTCCCCCTGCTCCGAATTCACCCGGTGCCACACCGAAAAAGTCATTCTCGACATAAACACCACGATCAATCAATTTAACCAGCTCGGCAATGGGGAAGTTACCCGTGTGTGACATCACTACATGGTTCAGGTCAACTCCTTCCTTTTCCACCATGTCCAACACTTCATGCGCTGCCCGTGGTGTCACGAACGTATGGAAGTTCATCGGA
Source organism: Diaphorobacter ruginosibacter (assembly GCF_014395975.1). Lineage (NCBI taxonomy): Bacteria > Pseudomonadati > Pseudomonadota > Betaproteobacteria > Burkholderiales > Comamonadaceae > Diaphorobacter > Diaphorobacter ruginosibacter. Next base: position 1,933,935 of record NZ_CP060714.1, read on the forward strand.
GCCCCGGTTAGCCGTGCGGCCCGAGCAGACGCTGTTACGCTCTTGATTTCATTGGGGATGAGTTGATCGGGATTGCCAAATTCTCCAAGGCCAATCTCTCCAATAACTCCTGAGCGTATTTTGGTCCCTTGAGCACCGACGGTAATATCGTCAACAATGATTTTCATTAACCCATCGACTGTGACGCTGCCCATGTCCCTTGGGTGGTACGGTCGCATGTAAACCCCGGCACCCATAATGACATTGAGGCCGGAGTCATCGGAAATCCTCTTCAATGCATTGGGGTCTCGGCCCAGGCCGAAGTTCGACAAATCAACAATTGTCTTGCCGCCAAAAGCCTTGTAGCGGGACACTTCGGCCAGCGCGTCAGGGTAGTAGGTCAAGCCGCCCGGATTTCTTGCAGGGGTTAACACATTGACGTTGGTAGGCTCTGGGTCAATGTGATCGGGTGGAGAAAAATTAATAAAAATATGCTCGTGTGTCAACGTGGCTCCCAGTTTGTCGGGATCTATCGGGCCGTTGACGGTCAGCGCCTTTCCGCTGATGTCGGGTATTCCACTATTCCCATCAGAACCTCCGCAAGCAACCAAAGCCACGCTGGCAATCAGTGGCAGAAACAACGTACTGAAATTCATAGAGTCTCCGAAATAATTGATTTAATGAATATCATCGAGTGAGAAATACGTTGGCAATCCTCCTTTTGAGTGCTGAAAAGGATATCAATGTCATTCAACAAAAGCGTGTGTCATTTCGACAATGACGGAATTGGGTCTATTGGCGAATACCTGTGCATGGGTGTCCCAAACCGCTCGCTGCAGGGTTTGGTCAACGTTCTGAACATTTTTTTGCCGGTTTGGCGCGGTTGAACAACGCTTCAATGGCAACAATCATCTTGCAATCCTCCTCGGTTGTAAAAACACCGCTCGGTGAATTTTCACGGTCAAATTCCATGCCAGGCGACGATGGACTATTTATGACTGACTCAACAACGATGTAGGGCAGGAGCGGATCAGATGCCTAATGCCTGAGGGTGCAGGGCGAGGGTTTTCAAAAAAATCGCGCTTCGAAGGCCTGAGATGCAAGGAATTCTTTTGAGAAAACGGCATTAATTTGCAGTTTCCTGTGGACGAATTACATGGGCCTTACGATCTCTTGAAAGCCAATGCATGATTGACTGTCGGATGGACAGGCATGAGATTGCCCCTCTCCAGGCATTTTGATTTTCTAATAGAAATTGACTTTTAAGAGAAAGGATCGATTGTAGGGGTGCAAAACCAGCCATGCGTATGGCCAACGGTACCCCTGAAGCAAGTCATTTGTGAGTACTTGGGCGGGACTGGCGCCAAGCATTGCGAACGTCTGAAAAGACCCTCTTTGAAGAAGCGAACCTCTTGATCTCAAGGAGATTGCTGGAAGAAGGTGACGAGCCTTACCCTCGGCACTGGTTTCACAGTTAGGGCTGCTTGGTTCCCCACCTGACCCGGTTGGCCGCTTCCCCATGCGAGGAGGCCCGTCAAGCAGCATTGTAAACCCACATGATGTGGCGCTGCAGCAAAACCACAAGATTTGTTGGCGTTGAGGGGCCGTAGAATCAGCCGATATGTCCTATCTAGTGCTTGCCCGTAAATACCGTCCCAAGACCTTCTCCGAGATGGTGGGGCAGGAGCATGTCGTCAAGGCTCTGACCAATGCGCTGACCCAGCAGCGCCTGCACCACGCCTACCTGTTCACCGGTACGCGTGGGGTGGGCAAGACCACGGTGTCGCGGATTCTCGCCAAGTCGCTGAACTGCCAGGGGCCGGACGGGCAGGGCGGCATCACCGCCACGCCCTGCGGCGTGTGCCCGGCCTGCATGGACATCGACAGCGGCCGCTTTCCAGACTACACGGAACTCGATGCCGCGTCCAACCGCGGGGTGGACGAGGTCCAGGGGCTGCTGGAGCAGGCGGTCTACAAGCCGGTGCAGGGGCGCTTCAAGGTCTTCATGATCGACGAGGTGCACATGCTCACGAACACCGCGTTCAATGCCATGCTCAAGACGCTGGAGGAGCCGCCCGAATACCTCAAGTTCGTCCTGGCGACGACCGATCCGCAGAAGGTGCCCGTCACCGTGCTGAGCCGCTGCCTGCAGTTCAACCTGCGTCCCATGGCTCCCGAGACGGTGCAGGAGCACCTGACGCGTGTCCTGGGCGAGGAGCATGTGCAGGCGGATCCCGGTGCGCTGCGCCTGCTTTCGCGGGCGGCGCGTGGCTCGATGCGCGATGCACTCAGCCTGACCGACCAGGCGATCGCCTTCGGCAGCGGTGAACTGCAGGAGGCCGGTGTGCGCCAGATGCTGGGCAGCGTGGATCGCAGCTATGTCTTCCGCATGATCGACGCGCTTGCGCGCGGCGATGGCCGCTCCGTGGTCGAGGCCGTGGACGAGTTGCGCATGAATGGCCTGTCCGCGGCATCCACGCTGGAAGAAATGAGTACGGTGCTGCAGCGCATGGCCGTGTTCCAGGCGGTGCCCAACATGGCGTCCGGCGTCGACCCGCACGATGGCGAGGCGCAGGAAATGGCGCGCCTGGCGGGTGTGATGCCTGCGGACGAGACACAGCTGCTCTACAGCATGTGCCTGCATGGCCGCGCCGAACTGGGGCTGGCGCCCGATGAGTATGCCGCCCTCACCATGGTGCTGCTGCGCTTGCTTGCGTTCAAGAAGCCGGCGGGTGAGTCAGGGGCTGCGGTGGCCGCAGCGCTCCCGCCCGGCACCGATGCGCCTGCAGGTTCTCCAGTGGCTGCGTCGGCAGCCGAGGCTGAAAAAAAAACTCTGAAGCAGGCTGACCCGCCTGCAGTCGCTCACAAGCCGCAGCCGCCGGAAGAGTTGCGCAAAGAGATGGGCGCAATGCCTGATCCGGAGCCGCGCGGCCAGGAGGGGCCTCCCGCATCCCGGGCGCCCTTGATGTCCCAGGCGCAGTACCAGCCATCTCCCGAGCCCGTCGAACCGGAATGGCAGGCGGTGCCGGCTGGTGCGCATGCCCCGGCTGTGCGCCTGCCGGTGCGCAGCCCCGAGGAGGTGGGCCGCGCCCAGGCCCCGGCTCCTGCGTACAGGGATGAGCCTGAGGCGCTCGAGGAGGCGCAGACCTACGAGATCCCTGTCCGCACGGCATCCGAACCCGGCTATCGCACGCAGCCGCAGCATGTGAATGGTCAGGGAGCTTCGCTGCGCCTTGTCCCCACGGCAGAAGGCGAGGTCTGGTTCCAGACGGTGCAGGAGCTCGTGGCTGCCGAGGCCATCACCGCGCTCGTGCGCGAGCTGGCGTTGCAGTCGCAGCTGATTGCTCGCGACCAGGACCATTGGCTGTTGCGTGTGGAGCGCGAGTCGCTCAACCAGCCGACGGCGCGCGAACGCCTGAGGGCCGCACTGGAGGCGGCGGGGCACACGCGGCAGATTTCGGTGGAGGTGGGCAAGGTGCTGGACAGCCCGGCGCGCCGCAATGCCTATGCGGCCGCGCAGCGCCAGCGACTCGCCGAGGATATCGTGCAGAGCGACCCGCGCGTACAGCAGTTGATCCGTGATTTCGGTGCGAAGATCGTGCCCGGAAGCATCCGGCCGGCATGATGGCGGCTTGTTGCGGGAATGGGCTTCGGAATTTTCGCTGCGAATCCCGTTCGATTTCTGCAGGCTACCGCTTTCATCGCACAATCAACCGTTCCCGGGGCATTCGGCAGGTTATCCATGTGTGCCGGCAATCACGGAGATTGCGCCCCTTCCATTCAAAGTACCCCATTTTTTGGGTCCATTTCATTCATAAGAAGCAAAGGAATTCACCATGTTCAACAAGGGACAGCTGGCCGGTTTGATGAAGCAGGCCCAGGCCATGCAGGACAACCTGAAGAAGGCACAGGACGAGCTGGCAAACATCGAGGTGGAAGGCGAGTCCGGTGCTGGCCTGGTCAAGGTCGTGATGACCTGCAAGCACGATGTGAAGCGCGTGACGATCGATCCCAGCCTGCTGGCGGACGACAAGGACATGCTGGAGGATCTGGTGGCTGCAGCCTTCAACGCTGCAGTGCGCAAGGCAGAAGAGACCTCCCAGGAAAAGATGGGCAAGATCACCGCAGGCATGCCGGGCCTTCCAGGTGGCATGAAGTTCCCGTTCTGATCGCCCTGGGCCGCAAGCCCTGCCATGGACTTGGGGGCTCGCGATATCGGCGCCCCCTTGGCTGGCCTTCAATGATTTGATTTTCCGCATGAATCGCACTGCCCATGTCTGACACCAGTTCCCTGGACGCCCTGATCCAGGCGCTTCGGCGGCTGCCCGGTGTGGGCGTGAAGTCCGCGCAGCGCATGGCGTTTCATCTGCTGCAGCACGATGTCGAAGGCGCGCAGCTGCTGTCGCAGGCACTGCGTCAGGCATCCGTGTCGATCCGGCATTGCGAGCGCTGCCATACGTTCACCGAGGCTGCCGTCTGCGATGTTTGCAGTGATCCCGGGCGCGACATGTCGCGCCTGTGCGTGGTCGAGACACCCGCCGATCAGTCGGCCATGGAGCGCACGGGCGCCTTCAAGGGCCTGTACTTCGTGCTGATGGGGCGGCTCTCGCCGCTCGATGGCATCGGCCCCAGGGACATTGGCGTCAAGAAGCTGATCGAGCGCGCCACCGACGGCGTGGTGCAGGAGGTGATCCTGGCAACCAGCTTCACGGCCGAAGGCGAGGCCACCGCCTATGCGATCGGCGAGGCGCTCAAGCCGCGTGGCATCCAGGTCACGCGGCTTGCGCGTGGCGTGCCCGTGGGCAGCGAACTGGAATTCGTCGATCTCGGAACCATTGCACACGCCTTGGCCGACCGGCGTTGAGCGCGGCACGGACTGCGACACTTTGTCCACCCCGTCTTCCTAAATCGCCCGAGGATGTGGAATAGAATGCTCTTTTTTTAATAGCTGTCGCCTATAGCCTCCGTCTGTTGGATGGCCCATCGTCGGCGCTATCTCCATTCAAAGAGACATTCCATGCATGCCGCACGTTTCACCGTCGCCTATTGGTGCGTTCTTCTGGCGGTCCTGATGCCCATCGTCTGCGCAATGCTGGCCAAGAAGGGCAGCTTCCGCATGGCATCGGACAACCATGATCCCCGTCGCTGGCTTGCCGCCCAGACGGGTTGGCGTGCACGCGCCAATGCCGCTCAGGCCAACAGCTACGAGGTGCTGCCGTTCTTCATTGGCGCGGTGATCATTGCCCATCAACTGGGCGCGGCCCAGACGCCCCTGGACATGCTGGCGATGGCCTTCGTGCTGCTGCGCATTCTCTATGTCGCCATGTACGTCGGCGACCTGCCCATGGCGCGCAGCCTGATCTGGGCCGCGGGCTTCGCGGTCAATCTGGGAATCTTCTTTCTTGGCTACCGCTGAATCATGACGGGAGAATGAATTTTTCGTGGGCCGGCAGGTCTACGTAGTTCTCCGCTAGGAATGCCCCTGATGACGCCACGGTGCGGCTTCAGGCACTATTGTTGCAGTGCAGCAAATTAATATCCATGTCCCGCTTTGTTCCTTCCCGTCGACTGTTGGGCCTGCAGGCAGGCTCGCTCCTCCTGGGGGCGAGCGCTGCGCGGTGGCTGACGGAAGCGCAGGCGCAGACGCGGGTGCAGCGCCCCTCGACCAAGACGCTCCGGATTGCTGCGGGGGGCATGGGCAGCCTCTACTATCTCCCATTGACGGCGGCCGAGCGGCTGGGCTACTTCCGCGAAGAGGGGCTGAACGTCGAACTTCTTGACTTCGCCGGCGGGGCTCTCGCCATGGACGCATTGCGCAACGGCGACGCCGATGTGGCCTGCGGGGCGTTCGAGCAGTTGCTCGAACAGCAGGCGCTGGGGTTCGAGTGCAGGAGCCTGGCCCTGATGGGGCGCACGCCCCAGATGGCGGTTGCCACATCGCTGCGGTTCTGGCCGCGCAAGGCGCTTTCAAGCTATCGCGACATACGTATCGGCGTCTCCTCGCCTGGCTCTTCCTCGCAGTTCTTCGCGAAGCTGTGGCTGATCCAGGAAGGCCTGTCACCTGATGCGGTGGAGTTCGTCGGCCTGGGTGGTGGTGTGAATGCCCTCAATGCCATGAGGCAGGGCAGGGTGCATGCGCTCAGCCATGTCGATCCGCTGATCACGTTGCTTGAGCAGAACAACGAGGTGCGCATCATGGCCGATACGCGAACGCTCAAGGGATCGCAGGATTTCTTTGGCGGCCCCATGCCCGGGGCATGCCTGTATGCCCCGCGCAGCTTCACCGAGCGGCGCGGGAGCGAAACACAGGCCCTGGCCAACGCCATGGTGCACGCCCTCAAGTGGATGCAGACAGCCGGCCCTTCCGATCTGGCGCGGATCATTCCCATGCAGTACTGGCTTGATGATCGCGGCGCCTATCTCTCTGCATTCGAAAAGGTGCGCGAAACGCTGTCCCCGGATGGCGTGATGCCAGGCGATGGCCCGGCAACGGCGCTTGGCGCGCTGGCCCGCCTGCGCACGAGCCAGGTGGCACCCAAGGTGAACCTGTCGCTCAGCTACAGCAACGAGTGGGTGCGCAGGGCCAAGCAGAAGTTCCAGCTGTAGCTGCTCAGTTGCTTGCCTGGGATTTTCGGCGGCGGGCAAGCAGCGCGCCCAAGCCGCCCAAAGTCGCCGATACCAGCAGCAGTCCCACATTGTCCATCACGGGAACAGGCGTGGCATTGGCTGTGGACGGCGGTTCCACGGGCTTTGCCGCCACGGGGCCGACGGCCGCAGAACACGCCTCCACGCCCGGATTGGTTCCTTTGCCAGCCATCGGCGTGACGCAGTACGAGAGATAGCGATTCTCGTCTTCCGCCGCGAGCGTGTAGGAGAACGGCGTGGCCGCGCCACGGGTCGCCCCCGATTGCACCAGGGTGCCCTGCGATGAGGCCGTCAGCCCGGGCGTCGTGCTGCGCACCAGCACGAACTTTGATCCGCTCGCGGTGGCATCCTCCGGGTCGCTTTCCGTATCGGTGTACGTGTATGAGCCGGCCAATGCCTGTCCCACCTTGGCCGAACCGCTCAGGGCCGGCGTGGCGGCAGGGACTGTGTTCGGTGGCGCGGGTATCGCGGAAATGGAGACGGAGCCGTTCACCCCCGCATCCTGGGGGCCTTTGCTCTTGGGGGCGGTGGCTGGCCCCACGGCGCTTGCGCCGAGCGAGATCATGATCTCCCCACTGTTCCATGTGCATGAATCTCCGCTGCCACCGGGCTCCCCATTCACTCCGCCTCGGCCGTCGCGGCCCGCATTCCCGCCCGCGCCGGCGTGGCCGGAAAATCCGCCGCCCCCGCCGCTGCCTCCCGCGCCGTCAACGGGTGCCCCTCCATTGGCCGCTTCCGCATCCACGCCATTGCCTCCGTTGGCGGGCGTTCCGCAAAGAGCCGCTTGCTCCTGCACAAGGGCGCCATTGGTTGCAGCGGTGCCGGGAATGCTCCAGCTTCCGCTCGGCCCGGCTATCCGGGAGTTGCTGCCACCGCCACCGCCGCCAGCGGCCACCAGGGCAGCACCATTGGTGAAAGTGATCGCGGATATACCCCCGCCACCGGCACCCGTGGGGCTCCCTCCCAGTGTTCCGAATTTTCCTCCCGCACCCCCTGCACCTGCCAGGCCGGAGGCACTGATAGGCGTCGTGTCCATTACGGAACCCTTTCCACCTTCGCCAACAAGGATGCTCAGTGTTTCGCCGCCGGCAACGGTGATGGTCGCCTTGATGATGGTGCCGCCTGCACCCGCTCCACCGATGGCGTCATCCCAACCACCAGCGCCGCCCGAGGCACCTTGCACTTCCACCGAGAGGGAGCCTGATCCGGCGGGCACGGTGTAGGTGTGCACGCCGGGTGTGCTGAAAACCGTAGGTGGATTGGCTTGCGCCATTACATGAGGGACCGCGCAGGCATAGGCAAGTGCCACCAACGCCGTGGTACGGTGGATCCGGATGGCCCATGGGCGAGCCTGCTGAACACTATTCAATGAATGCACTGGAAACATCTCCGCCTTGATGGTCTGAAAATCTCGATCACTGGAAACTCCAGGCGCTTTGGAAAGCTATTGAAATTTCACTATGATTGATTTTATCGATGTATATATTCCAATAACTATTTGCTAATTGCAAACAATTTCCAGTGAGACGCGGCGATGGACCTCTGTTGCTTTCATGGGATGACGGGCTCACTGCTCGGAGGCTGCAATGGCTTCGGTGCATTGTTCCGGTGGCCCCAAACGCCAAGGGCCGGCAAATGCCGGCCCTTGGCGTTTGGGGTGAGTGGCCGCTTTAGAGCCGGCGACTCACATTTCAACGCTTGCGTTTGGCCGGTGCGGCCTTTGCGGGAGCGCGTCCCGCCGCCTTTGCAGGCGCCGCGCGTCCCTTGGGCTGGGCCTTGCCTTGGGCCGCTGCCACCTTGGGCTGTCTTGTGCTGTGGTTGGCGAATGAAGTGGATGTCAGGCGCACGGGCAAATACATGACGACGCGCTCGCCTCCCTTGAAGCGGCTGCTGGTCTTCACATCATTCCAGTCGGCGACGTCCGATGCGCTTACCTTGTAGCGCTGGGCAATGGCAGCCACGGTTTCTCCGCGCTTCTGTGCTTGCACGGTAGTGCGGCGGGTCACGATCTCGGGTGTGAAGGCAATCTGACCGTTGTCGGCCAGCTGGCTTGAGACATCCTGATGGGTGGTGGAGGCGCGCGGCACCATCAGGGCGGAGCCGGCCTTGATCATCATGCGGGGTGGAATGCCGTTGAGCTTGCGCAGGTCGGCTTCGCTGATGCCCAGGCGCTGCGCCGCATTGGCGACGGTCATGGTGTTGGGAACGCTCCAGACGGTCCAGCTGGCGTACTGGCCGTCGTTGTAGGCACTCAGGTTCTTGCGGAAGACCTGTGCGTTGTCCCAGGGCAGCAGGATGCGCGGCATGCCGGCGGCCAGGATCACCGGCTTGTGCAGCGAAGGGTTGAGTGCCCGGAAGTCTTCCTCGCGGATGTTGGCGAGGCTGGCCACCAGCGCCACGTCGATGTCGTGCGTGATGTCCACGGCCTGGAAGTAGGGGTGGTTCTCGATCAGCGGCAGTTCGGAGTTGAACTTGTCCGGATTGGCCACGATGTTCTTCACGGCCTGCAGCTTGGGCACATACAGGCGCGTTTCGGCCGGCATGTTCAGCTCGGTATAGCTGGTGCCCAGCCCGAGCTTTTCATTGCGCGCAATGGCGCGCGCCACGCTGCCTTCGCCCCAGTTGTAGGCGGCGAGCGCCAGGTGCCAGTCGCCAAACATGCCGTAGAGCTTCTGGAGATAGTCGAGTGCCGCCCTGGTGGAGGCGAGCACGTCACGGCGATCATCGCGGAATGCGTTCTGCTTGAGATCGAAATAGGAGCCGGTGGCGGGCATGAACTGCCACATGCCGGCCGCCTTGGCGGTGGACACGGCCTGCGGGTTGAAGGCGCTCTCGATGTAGGGCAGCAGCGCCAGCTCGGTCGGCATCCCCCGGCGCTCGAGTTCCTCGACGATATGGAACAGGTACTTGCTGGAGCGCTCGGTCATGCGCAGCATGTAGTCGGGACGCGTGGCGTACCACTGCTCACGGTCGCGTACGAGGTCGGTGTCCAGGTCGGGCATGGCAAAGCCGCGCCGGATGCGGTCCCACAGATCAGACGGCGCCTTGATACCCGTCACGTCATAGTTGCCGCTGCCCAGTTCGTACTGGGCGATGGGGCTGAGAGGACCGGTGGGGTAGCTGGGAGATATCTGCTTTTTGGGAGCACTGTTGGTGGAAACAGGCGTGCCGCTGTCGGCTTGCTTGGTGGCTTCGTTGGTGGCGCAGCCTGTGAGCCAGACGAGGCTGGCGAGCCCAAGAATTTTCAGAAGTCTCATCGGAAATTGTTTTTCCATTCTCGCAGGGCCGCGAGAACGGACACTGCATCGCTGGGATTCACGCCCGCGTCGAAACTCCTGGCGGCCTCGGCCACCAAAGGTTCGCGCGTGCGCAGGAAAGGGTTGACCGCGCGCTCACGCGCGATGGTGGAGGGCAGCGTGGGCTGGTCTGCATCGCGCAGGGCCACGCAATCCTTCTGGTACTGGACCAGCTCGGCGTTGCCGGGTTCCACGGCACGCGCGAATTTCAGGTTCGAAAGTGTGTACTCGTGTGCGCAGCACACGCGGGTATCACCGGGCAGCGCGGCGAGCGTATCCAGTGACCGCTGCATCTGCGCGGGAGTTCCTTCGAACAGTCGGCCGCAGCCCCCGGAGAACAGCGTATCGCCGCAGAACAGCACGGGCTTGCCGTTCAGGTCGGGGCAGAAAAATGCAATGTGCCCGGAGGTATGTCCGGGCACATCGATGACCTGGAATTCAAGTCGGGGCTCGGAGATCCTGACCACATCCCCCTGCGCGAGGCGGGTGATCGGCTCGGGCATGGGCTCGTGCGCAGGCCCGTAGACAAGGGCTCCCGTGCCGGCATGCAGATCCTGCACCCCTCCGACATGATCGCCATGGTGGTGGGTGACTAGAATGGCCTTCAGCGACAATCCCTTGTCGCGCAGCACGTCAAACACGGCGTCGGCATCCCCTGGATCCACCACGATGGCGTTGCGCGCATCATCGTGCATCATCCAGATGTAGTTGTCGGAGAAAGCGGGCAGTGGCAGCAGGTTCATGAACGGCGAAATTATAGGTTTGCACCATTGGTTCGACACTCCCCCTGGACGGTACGTGCTGGAGTGGGAGCAGGAGCGCCATGACGAACTCGTCGCCGACCTGTTCGGGTATCACGCGCTGCAGTTGGGAACGCCCAGGCTGGCGGGTTTGCGAGCCAATCGCATGCCGCATCGCTGGTTGGCTCTGGGGCAGGCGCAGGCCATGATACTAGAGCGAGGCCGCAATGTAGAGCATCAAGAGCGGGCGCCGGAGGAGGGGGCCGTACAGGACCAACCTGCAGCGCTGCTTGCAGAGCCCGTGATGCTGCCCTTCGGCGCGGCCAGTCTTGACCTGGTGCTGATGCCCCATGCCCTCGAGGACAGCCCCGATCCTCACGCCGCATTGCGCGAGGTCGAGCGCGTGCTGGTGCCCGAGGGGCGCGTGTTGATCAGCGGTTTCAACCCGTTCAGCCTGTGGGGAATGAACCAGGCTCGAAGCCGGCTGAATCGCCGGCTGGGGGTAGGTGGGCGGTTCTACCTGCCCGAGGCCAACCGGTTCATTTCTCCCGCCCGTCTGCGTGACTGGTTGCAGTTGCTTGGCTTTCAACTTGAATCAATTAGTTTCGGTTGTTACCGTCCTGCCGTGCGCACCGGGGGGTGGCTTGAAAAATATGAGTGGCTTGATGCCGTGGGCCCCCGCTGGTGGCCGATTCTGGGTGCAGCTTATGTGATAGTTGCGACCAAGCGCGTGCAGGGCATGCGGCTGCTGGGGCCATCCTGGCGCAGCGGCGCCGCGCACAAGGCACCGGCGCCCTCACAGGTACCGGTGGCCCATACGCGGCAACATTTTGATCGGAAGTAGGTTTTTGTGACGACACATGTAGTGATCTATACGGACGGGGCGTGCAAGGGCAATCCTGGGCCGGGCGGGTGGGGCGCGGTATTGAGCTCGGGCAAATCGGAGAAGGAGCTGTTCGGAGGTGAGCTAGCAACCACCAACAATCGCATGGAGCTGCTGGCCGTGATCGAGGCGCTGTCGGCTCTCAAGCGTCCTTGCGAGATCACCCTGTACCTGGACAGCCAGTACGTGCGCAAGGGCATCACCGAGTGGATCCACGGATGGAAGAAGAAGAACTGGCGCACTGCGGGCGGCGACCCGGTCAAGAATGTCGAACTCTGGCAGAGGCTTGATGAGCTGGCGACGAACGCGGGCCACAAGATCGACTGGCGCTGGGTGAAGGGCCATGCCGGCGATCCGGGCAATGAGCGCGCCGATGCGCTGGCCAACAAGGGCGTGGAGCGCGCGCTGGGACGCCTCTGAGATCGTCAACACGCGCTGAAGAGCAACTCCGATGCGCTGATCCGGTTGCCGCCCTGGTTCAGGACGATGGCGCCAGTTGCTCTATGGCTTGGTGAATGCTCTGGGCCGAATCGGGGCGCACGAGCCTGGCGATCTCCTTGCCATCACGCAGGAACACCAGCGTGGGCCAGTGCTTGACACTGAAACTGCGCCCAAGGCGCTGGCCAGGGCCATCCTCCACCTTGATGTGCGTTACCTCGGGGCGATCTTCCAGCGCTTGCTCGATCAACGGTTGGGCGCGTTGACAATGCCCGCACCATGGCGTGCCGAATTCGAGCACGGTGGCCCCCGTAAGCTGGTCGACGGTCTCGCGTGTGGGCGGGACGCTGGCATGGCGGCTGGTGTATGGCATAGGTTTGTCTCCCGTTATACCGATTGCAGGATGATGCATATGGTTGTATGGCCCGATGCAGTCATTCTGCCGCTGTGTCATGGCCGATTGTGGTCATGTCATCCGACTTCCGCGCGGAGCCGGGCGTTCATTCCACGTCACATCACGCCATCGAACATCATCACTTCGACGGAATCGCCGGCCTGAATGGTGCCCGAGGCATGGGGCAGCACGATCAGCCCGTTGGCATGGGCCATGGAGCTGAGCACGCCGGAGCCCTGGTTGCCCGTGGTGCATACCTGCAGGGTCCCGTCTGCGGCGCGCGAGACGATGCCGCGCTGGAACTCCGTGCGGCCCGGCCGCTTGCGCAGTGTTTCCGTGCTCGTTGCCTGCAGGAGCGGTGGCTCGGTTCGCACGCACCCCATCATCTGCCGCAGTGCGGGGCGTACGAATGCGAGGAACGTGACCATTGCGGCGACGGGATTGCCGGGCAGGCCGAAGAGCACGCATCGCCCGTCGCCCCTGGGGCGAGAGAGCGAGCCCACGGCCATCGGCCGGCCCGGCCGCATGGCTATGCGCCAGAAAGCCACGTCACCCAATCGATGCATCAGTGCCTTGGTGTGGTCGGCATCGCCCCCGCTGACACCTCCGCTCGTGATGATGGCATCGGCATCCTCGGTGGCCCGGCGCAGCAGGGCTTCGAGTTGTTCGGGTTCATCCTTGACGGACCCCAGGTCCACCACCTGGATGCCAAGGCGGGTGAGCAAGCCGAACAGCGAGAAGCGATTGCTGTCGTACACGGCCCCTTCGCGTGGTGCCTCCCCGGGTTTCAGGATTTCGTCACCCGTCGAGAAGTAGGCGACCCGCAGGCGGCGTTTCACGTCGACCCGGGCCAGCCCCAGGCTGGCGAGCAGCCCCAGAGCTGCGGGCGTGATGAGCTCGCCCCGCGCCAGCGCCACGCTGCCTTGCTCCAGGTCTTCCCCCTTGCGGCGGCGGTTGGCGCCCGCGCGCAGTGCGCCCGCAGGGATCTCGACCAGGCCATCATCCGTGGTGCGGGTGAGTTCGAGCGGCACTACGGTATCGAGACCCGCGGGCATGACCGCTCCGGTCATGATGCGCACACATTGGTCCGCCGCGACGTCGCCCGACCAGGCATGGCCGGCAAGTGCCGTGGCGATGCACGCAAGCCGCAGCGGTTCGCCCGCGCGCAGGCTGTCTCCATGGAAGGCAAAGCCGTCCATGGCCGAGTTGTCGTGGGGTGGCACGTTGATCGGGGAGATCACATCGCTTGCCACTATGCGGTCCAGGGCATCCCACAGATCGACGGTTTCCGTGCCGTGAATCGGCTCGATCATGCGAGCGAGGAAGTCACGCACAACATCGACGGGCATGTCGTTCTGATCGTAGCCCGCGATGCTGTCGGCGATGGTGTTCAATGCAGTCATGAGGCAGGAAGGTTCAATGCGGGGCAACCAGGCAGAGGGCGGACCATCAACAGGTGATCATGGCCGACGCCGTGGATCTTGACGGCACTTGGTTCGCGTCCAAAGATCCGGAATCCGGCACGTTGGTACAGGCGCACCGCACGTTCATTGCTTGCAGTGACGCCAAGCTGCAGCATGTCCAGCCCGGCGAGCTGCTCGGCATGGGCGATGCAGGCTTCGAGCAATTGTCGCGCGATTCCCTGCCGTTCGAAATGAACATCAACCATGACGGCATTGATATGCCCGATGTGCCGCTTGAACAGGGCCTCGGCACGTTCGAAACCCAGGCTGCCGACGAGCCGGTCGTCGTCGGTGAATGCACCCAGGGTGAACGGCCCCTTGCCGGGTTGCGAGAATCGCGCCGCATAGATGATGGGTGGCCGGGTGACGGCCGTGGCGTAGTCCGTCGAGAAGGCCTCGGGTGCGCGCAGCAGCGACGCATCGCGCAGCCGCTTGTAGGCTGGTGCGTCTTCGGTCCGAAGTACGGCGATGCGGATGGCAGCCGGAGGCCGTGAATTCATGTTCCTTGCGGGTTCAGGCATCGAGTGGGTGCTCCGGCGGTGCGGCGTGCCGGGAAAGGGCCTCGAGTCTTCGCAGATCGTCGGGTGTGTTGGTGTTGGCGAAGGCCTGTGGATCATCGGCGGGAAGGTCGAATGCCACGATGCTGTGCGGTTGGCTCTGCAGCCAGCGCATGACGCGGTGCTCGCCGGCCGAAAGGCTGGCGCCTAGACTCGCGCGCAGATCACGGTGCAGGAGGCAGAACACGGGGTGCATGCGCGGGTCTCCCGTGACCTGATCGGGCGCGCAAGCAAAGGCGCATGTGCTGCGGTCGCGGGCCGCGGCATCGCAGAGGCGTCGGGCCAGGTCGGGCGGGAAGCGCGGGGAGTCGCATGGAACCGTCAGCAGCCATTCGGTCTCGATGCGCTCCAGGCCGCTGAGCATCCCGGCGAGCGGGCCGGGAAAATCAGGCAGCGAATCGCGCCACACAGGAGCACCGAATGCCTCGTAGTCCGCAAGATGGCGGTTGGCGCTGAGTGCGCAGCGACCGACCTGCGGGGTGAGCCGCTCGAGGGCGATCTGCGCAAGCGGTCTGCCGAGAAATGTCTGCAGGCCCTTGTCCTCGCCGCCAAAGCGCGAGGCTCTGCCGCCCGCAAGCACCAGCCCGGTGATCTGCTGTGGGTCGATGGGCCGTTCGGCCGATGCGGTTGTGGAAATGGAGGCTCTCCCCGGACTGCGGCGCAGTCGAACTGGACAGTGGGGAGTTTAGCCGCCGATGTAGCTCATCTCCACGCGGCGCTTGTGCTGGCCCGATGTGTCCGCGGGCAATTCGCTGCGCAGCTCGGAGTAGCGGTCGGCCCGGTGGCCCCAGATGTTCGCGATGGCCGCGGCAATATCGGCGTCGCTTGCATCGCCTCGCAGCAGGCTGCGCAGGTCATGGCCGCGTTCGGCGAACAGGCACAGGTAGAGCTGGCCTTCCGTGGAAAGGCGAGCGCGGTTGCAGTCGCCGCAGAAGGCATGGGTGACGCTGCTGATCACGCCCACTTCGCCCAGTGCCGGGCCGTGTCCGCCACTTGCATCGGCATACCCCCAGCGCTTGGCGGTCTCGCCAGGGGCAGTGGCATCAAGCTGGACCAGCGGAAACTCGGCCTTCAGCCGGCGGATGATTTCGTCGGATGGCAATACCTCGTCCATGCGCCAGCCGTTGGTGGAACCCACGTCCATGTATTCGATGAAGCGCAGCGTGATGCCCGATCCGCGGAAATGGCGGGCCATGGGCAGAATCTCGTGGTCGTTGGTGCCGCGCTTGACGACCATGTTGACCTTGATGTGCTCAAAGCCTGCGCTGCGCGCGACCTCGATGCCTTCCAGCACGTCGGCGACGGGGAAGTCCATGTCGTTCATGCCCCGGAAAATCCGGTCGTCGAGGCTGTCGAGACTCACGGTGACGCGCGACAGGCCCGCCGCACGCAGGGCCTGTGCCTTGCGCGCCAGCAGCGAGCCGTTGGTGGTGAGCGTGAGATCGGGGACCTTGCCTTCGAGTGTGCGCAGCGCCGCCAGCTGGGCGATCAGGTTCTCGATGTTCTTGCGCAGCAGCGGTTCGCCACCCGTCAGGCGGATCTTGCGCACGCCCAGCCCCAGAAACTGGCGTGCCAGGCGGGTGATTTCCTCGAAACTCAGGAGGGCGCTGTGGGGCAGGTACGGATAGTCCTTGTTGAAGACTTCCTTGGGCATGCAGTAAGAGCAGCGGAAATTGCAGCGGTCGGTCACGCTGATGCGCAGATCCCGCAACTCGCGCCCGCGCGTATCCGGCACAGGGCCGCCGCGGTGCTGCGCGGAGCCTTGCGGGACGATGGCAGGCAGGGCGCCTCGGCGCTGGTCTACCAGGGGGATGACGCGTTCAGTCATGGGGGCTGTTCGTTCTTCGCTCGGTTTTCTGTTGTTACAGGCGGCGTGATAGCTTGATATTGCGCTATTTTCCGCCAATATGAGGCGCCGTTTCTCCGTGCCGATAGAACTGCGGATAGAACGTCCTCACACCCTCGCCATGAAAATCCCAGCCCTTGCACTGGCCCAGGTGGCGCGGCGGATCGCCGTTCAGATTGTCGCTGAACACGGAGGGCAGGCTCTGGAATGCCGCGGTCGCGAGGTTGAACAGCAGTTCCCGGATGTGCGTGCAACCCTCCACGCCGCCCAGGTGTGTCTGGATGGCCTTGCGCCAGCCGCGCGTCATACCGCATCCGACCATGCGTTGCAGGGATGACAGGGCCTCAGGGCAGCCGCCCAGCGGATGGTCGTCCATGGTGGCTTCGATGGCGTGCACGACCAGGTCGCGGTCGATGGTGACACGCAGGAACATATGATGGATGGGCTCGCCGGCAAGGCGCATGCGGCTGGCATCGCGTACATGCCGGGCATCGTATTCCTTGCTGTCATGCAATTCTCCCTCGATGTCCCACAGGCCGTCGGCGCGCTCGAAACTTCGATAGGTGACGCGGCGAAGGTGCTGGGCAGTGCGTGGAACGGGTGGAGACAGTGGCATGGCGGAACAGGGGGAGGTGGTCAAGGCTACCGGGGCATGCCAGACCATCAAGATTCTTTGTGGAGGGCTTGCATTGGCGCAAAGCTTGCGTCATTGTGAAGGGTCGGGCAGAACTCTGCTGTCGCCTCGGTGTAAACCAGGGCATGCCGGTCGGGCAGCGGGTGGTTGCCATGCATTCGGAGACACGACATGAAGAGCCTCGAAACGCAATTGGCCACCTATGCGGAGTACCACAGGGACCCGCGCAATATCCAGACGCATTTCATTGGCGTTCCGATGATCATGTTCGCGGTGGTCATCCTGCTGTCGCGCCCTGCGGTTGTGGTGGCCGGTATCCTGCCGATGTCGCCCGCGGTGATCGCAGCGCTCGCGGCCTGTATCTACTATGTGCTGCTCGATACGCGGTACGGCTTCGCCATGGCGCTGGTGCTTGCATTGATGCTTGCCGCGGGCCAGTGGGTGGCGCAGCAGTCGACAGCACTGTGGCTGGCCTGCGGGGCGGGGTTGTTTCTGGTGGGATGGGTCATCCAGTTCGTCGGCCATTTCTACGAGGGCCGCAAGCCGGCGTTCGTGGACGACATCATCGGGCTCGTGATCGGGCCGCTCTTCGTGCTGGCGGAACTGGGTTTCCTGATGGGGCTGCGCAACGAGGTCCGCGAAGCCATCGAGAGGCGCGCAGGCCCTGCCCGCAGGCGGGTTGCAGGCACTCTCCCGTAACCTGTCACGCGGTCATTTGGCGTCCGAAAGCTGGATGCAAGGGGCTTGGCTTTAAAATCAGGGGTTTCCAGCATGCCGTGGCACCCGCGGCCCGCTTGCGTGTGAAATTCCGATCCTCCCATCCATTCATCATCACATTCAGACCATGTCCCTGAACAACGTTCCTGCCGGAAAGAATCTTCCAGAGTCCTTCAATGTCGTGATCGAGATTCCCATGGAATCCGACCCGATCAAGTATGAAGTGGACAAGGAAACCGGCGCGATTTTCGTGGATCGCTTCATGACGGCCGCCATGTTCTATCCGGCCAACTACGGCTACGTGCCGCAGACGCTGTCCGGCGACGGCGACCCGGTGGACGTGCTGGTCGTGACTCCCTACAAGCTGCCCCCGGGCGTGGTGGTGCCCTGCCGCGCGCTCGGTATCCTGAAGATGGAAGACGAAGCCGGCGTTGACGGCAAGGTGCTGGCCGTTCCCACTGCCAAGATCCTCAAGCAGTACGCCGGCATCAAGACGCTGGGTGACCTGCCCGAGATCAAGCTGAAGGCCATCGAGCATTTCTTTGCACACTACAAGGATCTGGAAGAAGGCAAGTGGGTGAAGGTGCTGGGTTGGGGCGGCATGGATGAAGCCCACAAGGAACTCACCGACGGCGTTGCCAACTACGAGAAGTCCAAGAAGGCCTGATGCCTTGGGAGGGCTTGTCTGTCCCTCCAGCATTGCCTGTTGAAGCCCGCCCGGTTTTTCACTGGGCGGGCTTTTCTCATTGCAGAGTTGATATGAGTGCGGTTGCCCCTGATGCGCCCACTGCGGGTAATATGGTTGGATCGGCTGCTTCGCCTTGCCCTTCAGGACCTCTGCCCATGCTGCCCATCTCCTCCCTGCGCTCCTCCTCTTCGCGTCGTGCCGCGCAGCAGGCCCCCAGCGTCCCGGTGCTCAAGTACCTGACGTTCCGTCTGGGCGCGGAGGTCTATGGCATCGACATCCTGTGCGTACAGGAGATTCGCTCCTACGAGGAGCCCACCCGCCTGGCGCATGCTCCGGAGTTCGTCAAGGGGGTGCTGCACCTGCGCGGAGTCATCGTGCCGGTCGTCGACCTGCGGCTGAAGCTGCATTGCGCCGAGGCGAGCTACAACGCGTTCACTGTGGTCATCGTGCTGAAGGTGCAGGACATGCTGCTGGGCGCGATCGTGGATGCCGTGGCGGATGTCGTGGCGCTGCAGGATGACGCGATCAAGCCCGCGCCGCGTTTTCAGGGTGCGGTGGACACGGCCTTTGTCCGGGGCATTGCGAATGTCGACGGCGGAATGCTCATCGTGGTCGATATCGAGTCGCTGCTCAGCCCGGCCGAGATGGGCCTTCTGCAGCAGGCGGGCCAGCCGGAGTCCGTGCCTTAGCCCTGAACTCGCGCCAGGTCTTCAGCCGCAGGCGCCGCATGCCTGAAGGGGCTGCGTTCTCGCAACTCGTCCAGGTAGTGGGCGACACCCTGGCCCTCGCGCTCCAGAAAGCGCTCCACGGCGTCCGCAAAGCCCGGGTGGGCCAGCCAGTGCGCGCTGGTGGTCTGAACCGGCAAGAGGGCCCGCGCCATCTTGTGCTGTCCCTGGGCTCCGCCCTCGAAGCGAGCAATGCCCTTTTCGATGCACCACATCAGCGGCTGGTAGTAGCAGGCCTCGAAATGCAGACAGTCCACGCGTTCGAGCGCGCCCCAGTATCGTCCGTAGGCTACGGTGGGGTGATTGTCCACGGCAGGCTGCAAGGCGATCAGGCTGCTTGCAATGGGCCGGCCCTCGCGCTCGGCGACGAACAGCACCCAATGCTCCGACATATCCAGGCGCATGTGCTCGAAGAACGTGCGGGTGAGATAGGGAGCGTTGCCGTGTTCGAGGTAGGTGCGCTCGTAGCAGGCATAGAAGAAATCCCAATCGGCAGCGGATATCTGCGTGCCCTCGAGAATGCGGAAATGCACGCCGGCATCCAGGACGCGGCGGCGTTCCTGGCGGATCTTCTTGCGCTTTTCCTGATGGAGCGACGCGAGGAATGCGTCGAAATCCCCAAAGGGCAGGCCGGTCTGCGGGTGCTGGTTCTGCCAGTGGAACTGCACCGTGTGGCGCAGCATCAGCCCGGCGCTGCTCGCAGCCTGCAGGTCGGCTTCATCGGCGAACAGCATGTGAAGCGAGGACAGGCCCGCATCCCTGGCCCAGCCGACCACGGCACGCAGCAGCATCTCCCGTTGGTGCGCGTCGCGCGCGAGCAGCCGGGAGCCGGGAACGGGTGTGAAGGGCACGGCCACGACGGCCTTCGGGTAGTACGGCAGTCCGTGGCGCTCATAGGCATCGGCCCAGGCCCAGTCGAACACGTATTCGCCGTAAGAATGCGGCTTCAGGTACAGCACGCAGGCGGCATCCCAGGGCGCGGGATGCCCGGTTGCCGATTCTTCGCTTCGCAGCGTGAAGTAGACCGGTGTCCACCCGGTATCTGGCGTGGCGCTGCCGCTTTGCTCCATGGCCGCGAGATAGGCGTGCGCGAGGAAGGGCGTGGGGTGGGCCTGCATGCCGAGCAGTGCGTTCCACTGTGCGGCGTCCACCTCGGCGGCGCTGCCGAACATCTCCAGCACATGGCGGAGTGGCGTGGCGGAGGCGTCGTCTTCTGTCGATGGGGGATGGTGAGAGGCTGGCACGGAGTTCGCGGTGGCGGCAATGCGGTGAGATCACTGGATGATGACCGAAATTGCGTATCTGCACGCCACTGAGGGAGATGGCGGCATGCGATGCAGTGCTTAAAAATCGTGCACATTGGAAAAGTCATTTTTATTCAATGACTTGCACCAGTGATACAAGGCTTTCCCTTCACTATCCACAGCACTGTCCAGCATTTGTGGGGAAAACTGGACGGCAAGGCCTTTGGCTTCCATGGCCGCGCAGGTGAAAGTGCGATGACATAATGACCGCAGTCACATTCCCTCCCGCCATGTCATTTGCCATCCGCATTGCCCAGCAGAACTTTGTCGTGGGCGACATCCAGGGCAACGCCCGGAAGATCATCGAGTCCGCGCGTACCGCCCATGCCGAAGGTGCCCGCGTCCTGCTGACGCCAGAACTGGCGCTTGCCGCCTATGCAGCTGAAGACCTGTTTTTGCGACCCGCATTCCTGCAGGCCTGTGATGCCGCGCTGGCGCAGATTGCCGAGGCGAGCGCGCAGTGGCCGGGCCTGGTCCTGGTGGTGGGGCATCCCCGGGGGATCAGCGATGACCCCGGAGGGCGCTGCCACAACGCGGCCAGCATCGTCCGCGACGGCCGGGTGGAGCAGACTTACGCAAAGCAGCGCCTGCCCAACTATGAGGTATTCGATGAGCAGCGCTATTTCGTGCCGGGTCGTGGCGATTGCGTGTTCGAGGTGGACGGGATCCGCATCGGCCTGTTGATCTGCGAGGATGCCTGGTTCGCCGAGCCGGCGGCATCGGCGGCAAAGGCCGGTGCACAGATGCTGGTGTGCATCAACGCATCCCCTTTCCATGTCGGCAAGAGTGCCGAGCGCGAATCCGAAATGCGTGAGCGCGTGCGCGAAACAGGCTTGCCGCTGGTCTATGCCCATCTGGTCGGCGGACAGGACGAAGTGGTGTTCGAAGGGGCATCGTTCGCGCTGAACGCCGATGGCAGTGTGGCCATGCGCGCGCCGTCGTTCGAGGAACTGCTTGCGCAGGTCGATGCCACCGTGGAACAGGATGCGATCACATTGTCCGGCATGCTCTCGCCCGAGATGGGTTGGGAATCGCAGATGTGGGAGGCGCTCGTCACTGGTGTCCGGGACTATGTGGGCAAGAACGGCTTTCCCGGCGTGTTGCTCGGTCTGTCGGGAGGCATCGATTCGGCGCTGGTGCTGGCCATTGCGGTCGATGCACTGGGGGCGGATCGCTGTTGCACGGTGATGATGCCGTCCCCCTATACGGCCGACATCAGCTGGATCGATGCGCGCGACATGGCCGAGCGCCTGAGCGTGCAGTACGAGGAAATTTCCATTGCACCGCAGTTCGAGGCCTTCAAGGCCGCGTTGGCGCATGATTTCGCCGGCCTGCCAGAGGACACGACCGAGGAGAATCTGCAGGCCCGTATCCGCGGCACGCTGCTGATGGCGCTGTCCAACAAATTCGGCTCGGTGGTGCTCACCACGGGCAACAAGAGCGAAATGGCCACGGGCTACTGCACGCTATACGGTGATATGGCGGGCGGCTTCGCTGTCATCAAGGACGTGCTCAAGACGCGTGTGTTTGCCCTTGCGCGCTGGCGCAATGAAAACGATCCCTACGGCCGCGGCGCCAATCCCATTCCCGAGCGCATCATCACGCGCCCGCCCAGTGCCGAGCTGCGCCCCGATCAGAAGGACCAGGACAGCCTGCCACCCTACGAGGTGCTGGACGCGATCGTTGAGCGCTATATGGAGCGCGATGAACCGATTGACTCCATCATCTCTGCGGGTTTTCCGCCGGCCGATGTCGATCGTGTGACCCGACTCATTAAGATCAACGAGTACAAGCGCCGCCAGGCGCCCGTCGGCGTGCGCGTGACGCGGCGCAGCTTCGGCAAGGACTGGCGCTATCCCATCACCAACAAATTCCGGGCGTGACCGTTGCCGGGCCCTTCGTCCAGGACGACGAGCCCTTGCAACATGCCCCGTCAGCTTTCACAAACATCAGGAGTTCCCGTCATGAAAATGATCACCGCCGTCATCAAGCCGTTCAAGCTCGAAGAAGTCCGTGAGGCGTTGGCTGAGTGCGGCGTGACCGGTTTGACTGTCACCGAGGTCAAGGGGTTTGGTCGCCAGAAGGGGCATACGGAGCTGTACCGCGGTGCCGAGTATGTCGTGGACTTCCTGCCCAAGGTGAAGATCGAAGTGGTGGTGCGCGCGGAGGATGTGGATCGCTGCGTGGACTCGATCGTCAACGCGGCGCGCACCGGCAAGATCGGCGACGGAAAGATCTTTGTGACGGAGGTCGAGCGCGTGATCCGCATCCGTACTGGTGATCTGGACGACGCAGCGGTCTGAGGCAACAAAGCGGTCCCGGGCCGGCGGCGGCGCAGCCCCTTTGCAGAGACGAGGCAGCCCAGGCCGGTCAGGGCATCAAATCACATCCCTGAGCGGAATCTGCGACATGTTGTTCCCGGCCTCCTGAACCAGCTTGCGCATCAGCGCATCCATGTCGCTGCCGGCCGAGATCAGATCCATCTGCCATTCGCTCATGAGGCCGGAGCTCACGCTCGTGCCCAGAAAGCCGAGCAGGCCGTCGTAATAGCCGTCGACATTGAGCAGGCCCACCGGCTTGTCGTGGTAGCCGAGCTGGCGCCAGGTCCAGATCTCGAACAGTTCCTCGAAGGTTCCGATGCCGCCGGGCAGGGCGATGAACGCATCGCTGCGCTCGGCCATCATGGCCTTGCGTTCATGCATGTTGTTCACGATATGCAGCTCGTCGCAGGACTGATTGGCCAGTTCCTTGTCGACCAATGCCTTCGGGATCACTCCGACGACACGGCCGCCAGCCTTGCGGGTGGATTCGGCCACGGTGCCCATCAGGCCGCTGCGCCCGCCACCATAGACCAGTTGTCCTCCGTGTTCGCCAATCCATTGGCCGACGTCCTTGGCCGCCTGCGTGAATGCAGGATTCTCACCGGGGCGTGAGCCCAGGTAGACGCAGATAGAAAAAGCGGGTTGAGAAGCAGAGGGGGATGACATCAGATGAACCTTTGGTACAGGGCCGCAGCCCAGACGGCGCCGCACAGCATCAGGGACAGCAGCACGGCAGCGCTGCCCATGTCCTTTGCGCGCTTGGAAAACTCGTGCAGCTCGGGGCCTATGCGGTCGATGGCCGCCTCGATGCCGGAGTTGAGGAGCTCGGTGATCAGCACCAGCACGACCACCGCGGCCAGCAGGCCTGTTTCAAGCCAATTGGTGCCCACCCAGAACGACAGGGGCAGCAGCACGACCGCCAGGCAGGCCTCGAGACGGAAGGCCTTCTCGTGCCAGCCCGCCACAAGCCCCTGCATCGAGTATCCGAACGCATGCACGAGGCGGTTGAGGCCCGTGCGCGCCTTGTGAGGGTGCGGTAGGGGTGGTGGGGTATCGGGTCGGTCCATGAAGGCTGCGAAGGCGTGTACACCGCGTGGGCAGGGCCGCACGGTCTGGTGAATGAAAAACGAGGGCGACATGCACGCCACCTCTTGATCCTAACGCAGTCCGCGAGTCATTGTGCTGCCGTCCGGATCCGCCAAGCGGCGTCGGGAAGGCCGCCTACTTGCGGTTGCGGGTCAGTGGCTGCGAGTGAATCAGGCGCGTGCGCGCCAGGGCGTCGTGCCAGAACTGCCCATCGGGGTGAAAGCGGCTCAGGATCGCCCACACGGCGATCCAGCCGCCCAGAATGACGATGGCCTCGCCAGCGCCGAGGTGGAAGCCCCAGCTCACCGCCAACGGTGGCAGGAACCACATCCACGACAGCACGTAGCGGAGCAGGGCGCGAGTCTGGGAGATCGGGCGCCCGTGGATGTCCACCACGCGGATGTTCCAGGTCTTCATCGCAAGTGTCTGCCCCTTGGCCCAGAACCAAACGAAGTAGATGCCGAAAATCACGAAGAGAAACGCCTGCAGCCCATGGCGATTGTCCAGTGCGTTGCGCGTCTGCGTGAGGGAGCTGTAGAGGTAGCCCGCAATGAACACCACGCCGAACATCAGAATCCCCTCGTAGAGCCAGCATGCCATGCGTCGCTTCAGGGGCGGGGTCTTGCCCTCCTGTACGGCCGGCGGAGCTGCCATTGGCTGGGCGTTTGCGGATGGGCCGGAAGGGGGCTGGGCGTTCATGCGGTGGGTGGCGGGCAGATGGATGCGGGAGTTTCGCTCGTCGCGCTATTGCGGGGAGTTGACCGAGGTGATGTCGCGCAGATCCACACTCTCCTCCGACTCTGCTGCCGACGCGGGATTGAGTGGCGGCAGAGGGGCCGCCACGGCCGATGCACCCTGAACCGGTGCGGTCTCGATCACGGGCGGGGTTGCCGGTGCAGGGGCCGGAGCTGGCGGGTAAGCATGCGGCACATGGTAGTCCGTCAAGGGCGGGATCTTGGGCGGGTTCGGCTGGGTGGGGGCAACCGTCGTGGCTGCGGGAATCCGGACCAGCTTCTTGGGAGAAACCGGCTTGAGGGCCACGGCCGCACCAAACGGCTTGTGTGCAGCCTTGGACGCAAGGCGCTTCTTTTCTTCCTCGCTGAGCGCCTGGTAGGCTTCCCACTGTGCTCGCTTGTCGTCAGGCGACAGGGTGCTGGTGGCTGCATAGTTCAAGCGGGCCTGGCTGCGCTGCTGCGCGCTCAGATTGGCCCATTCGGTCATGCGGCTGAGCATCTTGCCCTGCTCTTCTTCGCTCATGGACTCGAAATTGGATGCGAGATTGATCCAATGCCGCTTCTGTCCCTCGCTCAACTGGGGCCAGCGCCCTGCGAGCGGGGAGAGTGCATCCCGCTGCGTGCTGCTGAGTTCACCCCATGCGGGGCCACCCAGATTGACACCGACAGGCGTCTTCGGGGCAGTCATGCCTGGACGCACGTTGGTGCGGCTACCGGGCAGGGCCTCCACGGGAACGGGAATGGTGGGGGCGATTTCGAGGTAGGCCGTGCTCTTCCATGCTCCGACAGCCAGACAGGCCAGAACCAACAGACCCCCAATGAAGGGGGCTGTGTGTGTAGCGGTACGGGTGGATTCTTCTGGCGCCAATCTCTGCATGCAAATCGGTGGTCAGCCGACAGTGTTCTTTAAGGTTTGTGCTGGGAGGTTTTCAGGAATTGCAGAAAACCAGGGTCAGTATAGGCCTCTGGAGGCAGGTCGTCGGTGAGAAGGGCTGCATCGACCTCGGCCATTTCGTTGGCGCCAGCCTCATTCTGATTCACCCCGACCACGAACAGGCCCACGAGAAGGGCTGCCACGGGCACGGCGGACACCAGGGCGCGCCACCAGTTGCCGCCTTCGCTGCCCCAGCCGCCGCCCAGTGAGGCCGTGTGGCCGCTGTGCAGGATGACGGGCTCGGCCACGACCGGACGGGATACCGCGACGACGGGACGCTTGCGCTTGGCAAGTGCCTGCATGCGACTTGCGCGCAGTCGTTCCGTGATGTCGTACGGAAGCTCGCCGGTGCCCTGGTCAAGCCGGGCGACCACCCGACGAGCAAAACGATCTGCGGCTGTATTGGTCGAGTTTTCTGAGGTATGGCTGTTCATAGCTCGATTCCTTTAGCCTTCAGTGCCTTGCTGAGTGTCTGTATTGCTCTGAAGCAATGGGTTTTGACGCTTCCTTCGGAGCAGCCCATTGCTGCCGCCGTTTCTGCAACGTCCATTTCCTCCCAGTAACGCATGAGAAAGGCTTCCCGTTGACGTGTCGGCAGTTCCTGGATCTCGTTTTCGATCTCCTTGAGAACCTGCTTGCGGCGCACGAGATCTTCGGCGCTTTGCGTCTCTTCCCGGTCGTTTCCCTCTGAAGAATGGATTTCGAGCAGGTCGAAATCCCCGGATTCATCGTTCGAGCTTTCAAAATCGCTCATGCTCGTAAACAAAGCGTTACGAGTTTTTTGTCGGCGGAACCAGTCCAGCGTGCAATTCGAGAGAATGCGCTGGAAGAGCATCGGAAGCTCGTTGATAGGCTTGTCCCCGTAGTGCTCAGCCAGCTTGATCATGCTGTCCTGGACGATATCCAGGGCGGCTTCCTCGTCGCGCACGTGATAGACCGTGCGTTTGAAGGCACGCTTATCCACGCTCTTGAGAAAGTCTGACAGTTCTTGTTCGGAGGCCAAATGAAACTGTCCCGCTAGGGGGACTGGCTGAGCCTCGCGACAAACACGTCGGCCCATGGTTGCTGATCCCGGGATTATGACATCAGAGCGTGTTTGCAATCATTTCATGCATGGCGCTGCCCTGCCGGCAAACCCGCGAAAGGGTCGCCAAAAGGCCGCGAAAAGGTCCCGGACAGCCTTCGGCAGTGGTTTTTTTGAATATGACCCGACGCGAAGGCTCCACAAGGTGCAATAATGTGCACTGCAGCAAATAACGCAAACGGGTCTCGGTTCGGCGAACACCATCTCGCTCATGGCCGAGGCCTCAAGTTCCAAGGCGGCTTCACAAGAGCTCGACCGAGGGGCACCCAAGGTTTTTCGTTAGAGAAATTCACAAAGGTTGATCGATCATGGAAATCTCCAAAGCCGAACTTTCCTCGGCAGCCGCCGCGACCAGTGGCGCAGCTACCGGCTCCCAGGACCTCATGGGCGCCGAAATCCTCATCAAATCCCTGCAGGCCGAAGGCGTCCAGTACATCTGGGGCTATCCTGGCGGTGCGGTTCTCTACATCTACGACGCCCTGTACAAGCAGGACACCATGCAGCACGTGCTGGTGCGCCACGAACAGGCCGCCGTTCACGCCGCTGACGGCTATGCGCGTGCGACCGGCGACGTCGGCGTTGCGCTGGTGACATCCGGCCCGGGCCTGACGAATGCCGTGACCGGCATTGCGACCGCCTACATGGATTCGATCCCGATGGTGATCATCTCCGGCCAGGTGCCCACGCCCGCGATCGGCCTTGATGCGTTCCAGGAATGCGACACCGTTGGCATCACGCGCCCCATCGTCAAGCACAACTTCCTGGTGAAGGACGCTCGCGACATCGCCACGACGATGAAGAAGGCCTTCCACATCGCCCGCACCGGTCGCCCCGGCCCGGTGGTGGTCGACATCCCGAAGGACGTGTCCTTCAAGAAGACCCCCTACACCGGCTATCCGCAGACCGTGGAAATGCGTTCGTACAACCCGGTCAAGAAGGGCCATGGCGGCCAGATCCGCAAGGCGCTGCAACTGTTGCTGACCGCCAAGCGTCCCTACATCTACACCGGTGGCGGTGTCCTGCTGGGCAATGCGTCCAATGAACTGCGCACGCTGGTGGATATGCTGGGCTACCCGGTCACGAACACACTGATGGGCCTGGGTGCATACCCCGCGTCCGATCCGAAGTTCCTCGGCATGCTGGGCATGCACGGCACCATCGAGGCCAACAACGCCATGCAGAACTGCGACGTGCTGCTGGCCGTGGGTGCGCGCTTTGACGACCGCGTGATCGGCAATCCCAAGCATTTCGCACAGAACGATCGCAAGATCATTCACATCGACATCGATCCTTCGAGCATCTCCAAGCGCGTGAAGGTGGACGTGCCCATCGTGGGCGACGTGAAGGATGTGCTGACCGAATTGATCAACATGATCAACGAAACCACGACCCGTGCCGACGCCGGCGCGCTGGCCCAGTGGTGGAAGCAGATCGAGACATGGCGCGGCCGCGATTGCCTTGCCTATGACCGTGACAACACCAGTGTGATCAAGCCGCAGTATGTGGTGGAGACGCTCTGGAACATGACCAAGGACGCCGATACCTACATCACGTCCGACGTGGGCCAGCACCAGATGTGGGCCGCCCAGTACTACCGCTTCGATGAGCCGCGCCGCTGGATCAACTCCGGCGGTCTCGGCACCATGGGGGTGGGCATTCCCTACGCCATGGGCATCAAGCTGGCCAAGCCGAAATCCGAGGTGTTCTGCATCACCGGCGAGGGCTCGGTGCAGATGAACATCCAGGAGCTGGCCACCTGCCTGCAGTACGACACGCCAATCAAGATCTGTGCGCTGAACAACCGCTATCTCGGCATGGTGCGCCAGTGGCAGGAGATCGAGTACTCGGGCCGCTACAGCCACAGCTACATGGATTCGCTGCCCAACTTCGTGAAGCTGGCCGAGGCCTATGGCCACGTCGGCATGCTGATCGAGCGTCCCCAGGACGTGGAGCCGGCGCTGCGCGAGGCCCGCAAGCTCAAGGACCGCACGGTGTTCATGGACTTCCGTACCGACCCCACCGAGAACGTGTTCCCGATGGTGCAGGCCGGCAAGGGCATCACCGAGATGCTGCTGGGCTCCGAAGACCTGTAATTCTTCAGCATCTTTTCCGCGATCCGGGGGTTCTCCCGGATCGGAACTTCCTCGTCATTCAGTCAGAATGACGCCCTTTTGACGAATCTATTGTCTGCCGAGCCGGGTGTTTACCGACATCAGGGGAGGGCAGCGAAAAGAGGACTCGCACATCATGAAGCACATCATTGCCGTTCTGCTGGAAAACGAACCCGGAGCCCTGTCTCGCGTGGTCGGCCTTTTTTCCGCACGCGGCTACAACATCGAATCGCTGACCGTGGCTCCCACAGAGGATGCATCGCTGTCGCGCATGACCATCCAGACGACCGGCTCGGAAGACGTGATCGAGCAGATCACCAAGCATCTGAACCGCCTGATCGAAGTCGTGAAGGTGGTCGACCTCACCGAGGGCTCCTACACCGAGCGCGAGCTCATGATGGTGAAGGTGCGCGCGGTCGGCAAGGAGCGTGAGGAGATGAAGCGCATGGCCGATATCTTCCGTGGCCGCATCATCGACGTGACGGACAAGAGCTACACGGTCGAACTGACAGGCGATCAAAGCAAGAACGACGCGTTCCTGCAGGCGATCGACCGCACGGCGATTCTGGAGACGGTGCGTACCGGTGCCAGCGGCATCGGACGCGGAGAGCGCATTCTGCGCGTGTGACGCCGAGGACGGACGCTTCGATTCTTCTCGCTTCTTTCCTGTTTCTCGTTGGCGAGCCATTTTCCAAGCGCCTGTTCGTCGTTCACCACCGCCTTCTTATTCATTTCCTGAGTTTTACTTTTTCAACCCCTAGACCCAACCCCCCGGAGCCGAAATGAAAGTTTTCTACGACAAAGACTGTGATCTGAGCCTCATCAAGGGCAAGACCGTTGCCATCATTGGCTACGGCAGCCAAGGCCATGCTCACGCACAGAACCTGAACGACAGCGGCGTGAAGGTCGTGGTCGGCCTGCGCAAGGGCGGCGCCTCCTGGGACAAGGTCGGCAAGGCCGGCCTGAACGTTCTGGAAGTCAACGACGCAGTCAAGGCTGCCGACGTCGTCATGATCCTGTTGCCCGACGAGCAGATCGCCGAGGTGTACAAGAACAACGTCGAGCCGAACATCAAGCAGGGCGCATCGCTGGCCTTCGCACACGGCTTCAACGTGCACTACAACCAGGTCGTGCCGCGTGCCGACCTGGACGTGTGGATGGTGGCTCCCAAGGCTCCTGGCCACACCGTGCGCAACACCTACACCCAGGGTGGCGGCGTGCCCCACCTGGTGGCTGTGCATCAGGACAAGTCCGGCAAGGCCCGTGACCTGGCCCTGTCGTACGCCATGGCCAATGGTGGCGGCAAGGCCGGCATCATCGAGACCAACTTCAAGGAAGAGACCGAGACCGACCTGTTCGGCGAGCAGGCCGTCCTGTGCGGTGGCGCTGTCGAGCTGATCAAGATGGGTTACGAAACCCTGGTCGAGGCCGGCTACGCTCCTGAAATGGCGTACTTCGAATGCCTGCACGAGCTCAAGCTGATCGTTGACCTGATCTACGAAGGCGGCATCGCCAACATGAACTACTCGATCTCGAACAATGCCGAGTTCGGTGAGTACGTGACGGGTCCCGAGGTGATCAACGAAGAATCGCGCAAGGCCATGCGCAATGCGCTCAAGCGCATCCAGAACGGCGACTACGCCAAGATGTTCATTCAGGAAGGTCGCCTGAACTATCCATCGATGACTGCCCGCCGTCGCAACACGGCCGATCACAGCATCGAAATCGTCGGCGGCAAGCTGCGCGCGATGATGCCCTGGATCGCCAAGAACAAGCTGGTTGACCAGACTCGCAACTGATCCCCCTCGGATCCGATTGCTGAAAGCGCCCCTCGCGGGCGCTTTTTTCTTTCCGGGACTCCGGTACTGTCCCACGCTCTCGTTGGGGCGGCGGCAAGGTGCAGGGACGACGGCTCTCGTCGCATATGGCGATCCCCGAGCAAGTCAGTATTCCGGCCCGTTGTGCTACATTGTGGCTCCATGAAAACACTGGCTCTCGCTCTAGCTCTACTGCCCTCCGGGCTGTGATGTTGGCGCGCGAGCGAATTGTTCATCCGATGGCCCGTATGCAAGCGCAGCGGGCCATTTGTTTTTGCGCTTGGAATACGGTTCTTTTCAACTGATCGAGCTGCACGGGATGCAGCGCCCTGGAGACCACGATGACTGACAAACTGATTATTTTCGACACCACGTTGCGTGACGGCGAGCAGTCGCCCGGCGCGTCGATGACCAAGGACGAAAAGCTGCGCATCGCACGTCTGCTGGAGCGCCTGAAGGTCGATGTGATCGAGGCCGGCTTTGCGGCCAGCTCCAACGGTGACTTCGAGTGCATCCGCTCGATCGCCGGTGCCGTCAAGGATTCGACCATCTGTTCGCTCTCGCGTGCCAATGACCGCGACATCGCGCGTTCGGCGGAGGCCCTTGCGGATGCCAACAGTGCGCGTATCCACGTGTTCCTGGCGACCAGCCCGCTGCACATGGAAAAGAAGCTGCGCATGACGCCCGACCAGGTGTTCGATCAGGCGGTGAGCTCCATCCGTTTTGCGCGCAACCTGTGCGGCGACATCGAATTCAGCGCCGAGGACGGCTATCGCAGCGATCCCGACTTCCTGTGCCGTGTGTTCGAGGCCGTGATCAAGGAAGGCGCCACCACCATCAACGTGCCTGACACCGTGGGCTACGCCATCCCGGAACTCTATGGCGAGTTCATCAAGAACCTGCGCGAGCGCATTCCCAACTCCGACAAGGCGATCTGGTCGGTGCATTGCCACAACGACCTGGGCATGGCCGTGGCGAACTCCCTGGCCGGCGTGAAGATTGGCGGAGCGCGCCAGGTGGAGTGCACGATCAACGGTCTGGGAGAGCGTGCCGGCAATTGCTCGCTCGAAGAAGTCGTGATGGCCATCAAGACCCGCAAGGACTACTTCGGCCTCGATGTGAACATCGACACGCAGCACATCGTGGCCGCCAGCCGCATGGTCAGCCAGACCACCGGCTTCGTGGTGCAGCCAAACAAGGCGGTGGTCGGGGCCAACGCCTTTGCCCACGCATCGGGCATCCATCAGGATGGCGTGCTCAAGGCGCGCGACACCTACGAAATCATGCGTGCGGAGGACGTGGGCTGGGCCGCCAACAAGATCGTGCTGGGCAAGCTCTCCGGCCGCAACGCTTTCAAGCAGCGCCTGCAGGAACTGGGAGTGGAGATGGAGAGCGAGGGCGAGATCAACGCCGCGTTCACGCGCTTCAAGGAACTGGCCGATCGCAAGAGCGACATCTTCGACGAGGACATCCTCGCGCTGGTGAGCGATGAGCATGCTTCGTCGCACAAGGACTCGTACGGCTTCGTGTCGCTTTCGCAACACAGCGAGACCGGTGAACGCCCTCATGCGAAAGTGGTCTTTACCGTTGAAGGCAAGGAGGTGCAGGGCGAAGCGGATGGCAATGGTCCGGTCGATGCCTCGCTCAAGGCCATCGAATCGCATGTGAAGAGTGGCGCCGAAATGGTGCTCTATTCCGTGAACGCGATCAGCGGCTCCACAGAGAGCCAGGGTGAAGTGACGGTGCGCCTGCAGAGCAGCGGCAGGGTGGTGAACGGTGTGGGTGCGGACCCCGATATCGTGGTCGCATCGGCCAAGGCCTATCTGAGTGCGCTTAATAAGTTACAAAGTAAATCGGAGCGAGTGGCCGCTCAGGGATGAGCCCAGTTTTATAATTAACTCACTTTCTTGAAGAGTCGCGTAAGGTCTTGATCTTGTGCGACTTTTTTTGATTGTGTACACTGAAACTGTTTTTTGCCGCTTGGAGCATCTTGATGCAAGCTCGTCACCGCATCGCAGCCCGTTTTTTTCAGGTATTGGCTTTTACCGCATTGAGCGTCTCTTTGGCTGCGCCGGCGGCGCACGCCGCGGAGAAAAAGAAGGCGGTTGTTGCCAAGAAACAGGCAGTTTCATCCAGCACGAAGAAATCGGCCGCCAAGGCTGAAAAGCCTTCGCGCAAGAGCGCTGCGGTGGCCAAGGCGAAGGGCGGCAAGTCGGCCCGCGTGACGGCATCCCTCGGCAAGTCCTCCAGGCTTTCGGCCCGCAGCGCCAAGGCACCGGTTCGCACGGTGGCCTACACCCCGCCGCCGCAATCCTTCGGCCAGATCGCCGGGCTGCACGATGTGCAGGATCCGCTTGCGCTGCAATCGAGCGTGGCGCTGGTGATCGACCAGGACACGAAGGAGGTCCTGCTCAGCAAGAACGAGGGCGCCGTGCTGCCGATCGCCTCGCTCACCAAGCTGATGACGGGCCTCTTGGTCTCTGAGGCGCATCTGAACATGGATGAGTCGATCACCATCACCCAGGACGACGTCGATACCGAGAAGTTCAGCCGCTCGCGCCTGTCAGTGGGTACGACACTGACGCGCGGTGAGCTGCTGCATCTGGCGCTGATGTCGAGCGAGAACCGTGCTGCGCATGCGCTGGGCCGCACCTATCCCGGCGGCATGGAAGTGTTTGTTGCCAAGATGAATGCCAAGGCACGCCAGATCGGCATGATGTCCACCCACTATGTGGAGCCCACCGGCCTGTCGAGCTCCAACCAGGCCAGTGCCCGCGATCTCGCACAACTCGTGAGCGTGGCGCATAACGATCCGCTGTTGCGCGAATTGACCACGTCGCCCAGCTACGAGGTCGAGGTGGGCCGACGTACGCTGCAGTTCAACAACACCAACCGACTGGTGAAGAGCCCTTCGTGGGACATCGGCCTGCAGAAAACCGGATTCATCAACGAGGCAGGCCGCTGCCTCGTGATGCAGGCCCAGGTGTCCGGCCGCAAGCTGATCATGGTGTTCCTCGATTCCGCTGGCAAGTTCAGTCGCCTGGCCGATGCCGAGCGTGTGCGCAACTGGGTGGAGCAACGCTCCTCGCATCCGGGCAGCCATGTGATGGCGCACGCGGACGCCAACAACAGCTGATCGTAGGCAGGTACCCCAATGAAAAAACCGCGCATGGCGCGGTTTTTTCATTGGGTTTTCGCCAGCCAAGGCGGCGGGTCGCCTGCCAGGGATGAAGGTTCAGTTGTTGATCGGCCCGTTGAAGGCCGTGCGCTGGCCTTCGATGAAGCCCAGGGCCTGGGAAATTTCGCTGGCCGTGGTCTGCAGCTTGGGCAGCCAGTTGTCGTCAAGGCGATCGGCCGGCGCGGAAATCGACAGCCCTGCCACCAACTGGCCCTGGTCGTCGAACACGCCTGCCGCCATGCAGCGCACGCCAAGCTCCAGCTCTTCGTTGTCGCGGGCGATGCCATATTGGCGGGCCTTGCCGAGCTCGCGCTCGAGAATCGGCAGCTGGGTGATGCTGTTGCGCGTGTGGCCGGGCAGGCCCGTGCGGGTGGCGTAGGCCCGTACGCGCTGGGGATCATCGGCGGCGAGGAACAGCTTGCCGGTGGAGGTGAGGTGCAGCGGTGCATGCCCGCCAATCGCGCGCACCACCTGCATGCCGGAGCGCTCGCTGTAGGCGCGCTCCACGTAGACGATCTCGTCGCCCTGGCGCACGCTCAGGTTCACGGGTTGCTGGATCAGCTTGTGCAACTGGCGCATCGGGGCCATGGCGGCATCGCGCACCGACAGCCTCGCCTTCACCATGTTGCCCAGCTCCAGCAGTCGCATGCCGAGACGATAGCTGCCGGATTCGGGGCGATCGACGAAGCGCCCGATGGTCAGGTCGTTGAGGATGCGATGGGTGGTGGAGGGATGCAGCCCGGTTTTTTCGCTGATTTCCTTCAGGGAAATGGCTTCCTCGCGTGAAGCCAGCACGTCAATGAGAACAAACATGCGCTCCAGCACCTGGACGCTGGGTTTGGCAGGGGTATCTGGGTAGTTTTTTTTCATGGATGGCCGTGTGTCTCGCGATGCGTGCATTTTATCTTGTGAAATCCGCTCGTGTGCGCTTGGCGCCCCGAAGAGCGGAAAACCCATTCGCCGATGCATGGGAATGCCCGCTTGCGATGACGGCCTGCGGTGCCCGCACAACCCGCAGGCCACCCATCAAGCGACGATGGCTGCTTGCTCGTCGATGCGCGTATGGGTGCCGCGGCTCAGCGGCCTGCGCCGGGCTGCATCGATGATGAGCATGCATACGTCGATACGGTTCGCCAGTGCATGGTCTGAGGCGGACAGTTCGCTGCGCATGGCCTGCAGGCGCCGGGTCGCGTGGTCCAATGCATCGGCGCTTCGCACCATGCCGGCGGCGGAACTCATGAGGGCCTGCAGTTCGCGGTGCCGTGCTGCTTGGCATACCGTGTGGGCCTCGGTGGTGGCGGCCGTGGAGGGCCCCAGTGCTGGAGGGGGACGCGACAGGCGCATATCTGCGTGCATCGGCTGTGGTGCCTCATGCGCGATCATCGAGGCAATCTTCAGCGCCATGGCACGGGCCATCACCACGCATTCCAGCAGCGAATTGCTGGCCAGCCGGTTGGCGCCGTGCAGGCCGGTGCACGCCACTTCTCCGATCGCATGCAGCCCCGTCACGTCGGTGGTGCCATCCACGTCGGCGCGCACCCCGCCGCAGGCATAGTGCGCACAGGGTGCCACTGGAATCGGGTCGACTGCAATGTCGATGCCGTGCCGGGCGCATAGCTGGGTCACCTGGGGGAAATGCGCCGCCAGCCATGCGCGCGGCTGGTGCGAGATGTCCAGCAGCACATGGGACAGGGCGCGTTCCTGCATTTCACTCCAGATGGCGCGGGCCACGATGTCGCGCGGCGCCAGCTCGGCGCGCTCATCATGCCGGGGCATGAAGCGTTCGCCGCCGGGCAGCAGGAGCCGCGCTCCCTCACCGCGCAGCGCCTCGGTGATGAGCCCGGCCGCGCGCCCGTCGATATGCAGGGCCGTGGGGTGGAACTGTATGAATTCCATGTCGGTGATGCGGCAGCCCGCGCGCCAGGCCATGGCGACGCCGTCGCCGGTGGCCTGTGGCGGATTGGTCGTGTGCGAGAACACTTGCCCCAGGCCGCCTGTGGCCAGCACGGTGTGCCGGGCTGTGAAGGCGCGTGGTGGTCCTTCCGGCTGCAGTACCCAGGCTCCGGCGCAGAACGTCTTGCCGAATTCATTGGTGTTCGTGAGCAGGTCGAATGCGGTGTGCCCGGCGCGCAGCTGGATGTTGGGCCTTGCGCGGCAGCGTGCGAGCAGGGCAGCGTGAACGGCCTGACCCGTGCGGTCCGCCACATGCACGATGCGGCGCTGCGAGTGACCGCCTTCCCGCGTGAGGTGCAGCGCGCTTGCGTCATCCAACTGGTCGAAGCGCACACCTGCCTCCTGCAGCCACGCAATGGCGGCAGGGCCTTGCGCAAGCAGGGCGCGCACCGCGGGCTCATGGCACAGGCCTGCGCCCGCGACCAGCGTGTCCTGCACATGGGCCTCGATACTGTCACCGGCTTCATCCATGACGGCCGCGATTCCGCCCTGTGCCCAGGCGCTTGCACAGGTCTCGGCGGTGTCCTTGCAAAGCACGGTGATGGCCAATTCCTCGGGCAGGGACAGTGCAGCGGCAAGGCCTGCCAGGCCGCTGCCGATGATGAGTACGTCGGAATGCATGGTGTCTTCGCCGTGCATCATGCGGGGCCGAAATGCGCGAACAGCGCCGCGTCGTCCGCGAACTCTCCGCTGGTGCGTACGCGCTGCCGGCCCTGCGCCGCGAACGCCAGCATGCGCTCGATGGGCCTGCGCGCGGCGGATGCCGTGTCGGTGTCGATTTCGATGCCTGCGTGCTCTCTCCGCAGCGCCTGCTCCACGCCCGCCAGCGTGTTCATCGCCATCCAGGGGCACATGGCGCAGCTCTTGCAGGTGGCGCCCTGGCCGGCCGTCGGCGCCGCGAGGAATCGCTTGTGCGGGTGGCTAGCTCGCATGGCATGCAGGATGCCGAGATCGGTGGCGACGATGAAGGTGTCGGTATCGAGTTCGCCTGCTGCGGCGATGAGCTGCGTGGTCGATCCGACCACATGCGCCTGCGCAGTGACGCTTGCGGGCGACTCCGGATGAACGAGGATGGCGGCCTGCGGATGCTGCACGGCAAGCGCTGCCAGTTCGTCCGCCTTGAATTCATCGTGCACCACGCACGAGCCTTGCCAGAGCAGCATGTCGGCGCCGGTCTGCTGCCGGATGTGCTCGCCCAGGTGGCGGTCGGGTGCCCACAGGATCTTCTCGCCCCGGGCATGCAGCCAGGCCACGATCTGCTGACCCACCGACGATGTCACCACCCAGTCAGCGCGCGCCTTCACGGCTGCGCTGGTGTTGGCGTAGACCACCACGGTGCGGTCGGGATGGGCATCGCAGAAGCGGCTGAATTCTTCTGCGGGACAACCGAGGTCGAGCGAGCAGGTGGCGTCCAGGTCGGGCATGAGTACCCGCTTGCCGGGGCTGAGGATTTTCGCGGTTTCTCCCATGAAGCGCACACCCGCGACCACCAGGGTGGACGCGGCATGGGTGGCCCCGAAGCGGGCCATCTCGAGCGAATCGCCAACGCAACCGCCGGTCTCGCGCGCGAGATCCTGCAACGCGCCGTCCACGTAGTAGTGGGCAACGATGACGGCATTGCGCTGGTGCAGCAACTGGCGGATCCGCTCCTTGCTGAGTTCGCGCTCCCGCAGGTCCATTGCATCGGGAACGCGTGCCCAGGCATCCTTCAGGCTGCAGGTCATGCCACCCTTCGGGTGGTCGTACTGAACGGTTCGATAGAACTGCATCGTGTTGTCTTTCACTTCCGGTGTTTGCGGTGGTGTGCAAATTATGCTCATATTGAGCAATATTGAAAGTGACCGGGCTGCTGTCCTTTTTCACCATGTGGTCGAAATTCGCGGCGTCACTTCTTGGGGGTAAACCCGACCGCCGTCCGGCCTGATGGGCCGCATCAAAACATGTGATTGGCGGATGCCGCGATTCCTTTCTAGAGTGTCAGCATCGACCAGTTCATTCACCGAGGAGACACAGCATGCAGAAAAGAACGTGGGTGGCGGCAGCGATGGCCGCGGGATTGGCTTGGGGCGCAGCGGGCGCTGCAGGCGCCGCGACGGTGACGGTGCTCACCTCTTTTCCGAAGGAGCTGACCAGCGCATACCAGAAGGCCTTCGAGGCGGCGAATCCGGGGATCAAGATTGAGATCCTGAACAAGAACACCACGGCTGCCGTTGCGTATGTGCGCGAGTTGCCCGAGGGGCAACGTCCCGACGTGATGTGGGCAAGCGCCCCCGATGCCTTCGAGGTGCTGGCGCGTGCCAAGCTGCTCACGCCCGCACCCGACACGGTCAACAAGAACGCGCCGACCAAGATCGGCAATTTCCCGCTCAACGATCCCGAAGGCATGTACTACGGCCAGGCGCTGGCAGGCTACGGCATCATGTGGAACACGCGCTACCTCAAGGCGCACAAGCTCGAGGCGCCCAGGGAATGGAGCGACCTGACCAAGCCCGAGTACTTCGGGCATGTGGCGATCTCGTCGCCATCGCGCTCGGGAACCACCCAGCTCACCGTCGAGACCATCCTGCAGGGCGAAGGCTGGGACAAGGGATGGACGCAGCTGCTGGAGATGATGGGCAATGCCGCTGCCGTCACCGACCGCAGCTTTGCCGTGCCGGACGGTGTGAACAACGGCCAGTACGGACTGGGGATCGTCATCGACTTCTTTGGCCTTGCGGGCAAGTATTCGGGCTTCCCGGTGGACTTCGTCTATCCCAGCGTGACGGCTGTGGTGCCTGCCAACATCGCCTTGATCTCGGGTGCGAAAAATGCCGACGAGGCGAAGAAGTTCATGGCCTTCACCATGTCGTCGGCCGGCCAGCAACTGCTGTTCGATCCCAAGATCAGCCGCCTGCCGATCCTTCCCTATGACACCCTCAAGGCTCCCGCGGGCTACCCGGTCCCGCAGGAGGTTGCCAAGCGTGCGAAAGTGCACTTCGACACCAATCTGGCCGAGTCCCGCTACCAGGTGGTAATCAACCTGTTCGACCAGATGGTGACCTTTCGCCTGAAGGAGCTGCAGGCCGCCACCAAGGCGATCCAGGAGGCCGACAAGGCACTCAAGGCCAAGCCGAATGCACAGGGCAAGGATCTGCTTGCACAGGCGCGTTCGCTGGCCTACTCGCCGCTGGTGGGCGAGGGCAACGCCAAGGACCCGCAGTTCCTCGAGCTCTTCAAGAAGAGCCGGCGCGACGTGGCGGTGTCCAAGGAGCTGACCGGCATGGAGCAGATGTGGGCCGACAAGGCCAAGTCCAACTACGCCAAGGCACAGCAGCTGGCCCAGCAGGCCCGGGGCATGGCCAAGTAGGCCGCCTTGCCGTCCAGATCATTCTCCACATGACCCCCTGAAGTGATGCGCGGCGGCGTCCGCGCATCACGGGAGCAACAACATGAGTGCAGACCTTGCGGCGCGCGGCGCCGTCGTGCCGGCGCGCCCGTCTACCGCGCTGTCGGGCATCGGACCGTGGATTGCCTTCGCCCTGATCGGCGTCTTCCTGCTGGCCTTTCTGATCGTGCCGGTGTGCTTGGTGATCTACACCGCGTTCGTCACCGAGACCGGCAGTCTGACCTTCGGGCACTTTGCCAACTTCTTTGGGCAGACGGTGTTCATGGAGTCGTTCATCAACAGCGTGCTGGTGGCGCTTGCGAGCGTGTTCTTCGCGAGCGTGATCGCGGTTCCGCTGGCCTACCTGACGGTGCGCTTCGAGTTCCGCGGCGCACTGCTGATCCAGACGCTGGGCGTGCTGCCGCTCATCATGCCGCCGTTCGTGGGTGCCGTGGCGCTGCAGTTGATCTTCGGCCGCAGCGGCTCGGTGAACCTGCTGCTTGATGACTGGTTCGGCTTCACGGTGCCGGTCATGGAGGGGCTGACCGGCGTGATCTTCGTGGAGAGCATCCACTACTTTCCGTTCATTCTGCTGAACCTCGTCGCGGCCATGCGCAACATCGACGGCGCGATGGAGGAGTCAGCGTTGAATCTTGGCGCACGCGGCTTCCGGCTGTTCCGCCGCGTGATCTTCCCTCTGGCCATGCCCGGCTACCTGGCTGGCGCGGCGCTGGTGTTCGTGAAGGTGTTCGACGACCTGGGCACTCCGCTCGTGATGGGCGTGACCAACATGCTGGCGCCGCAGGCCTACCTGCGCATCACGTCCGTGGGGCTCGATGATCCCCTGGGCTATGTGATCAGCGTGATCATGATCGTGTTCTCCATCGTGGCCCTGTGGATGTCGGCGCGGCTCATGAAGGGCAAGGACTACGCCACGCTGCAGAAGGGCGGCAGCGCGTTGCAAAAGCGCCGCCTTTCCGCCTGGGAAGCCTTGCTCGCCTATGGCTGGATCACCCTGGTGCTGCTTGTTGTCCTGGCACCGCACCTGGGCATCCTGCTGATGTCGTTCGCCAAGGTCTGGAGCTTCTCGGTGCTGCCCGACAGCTACACGCTGGAGCATTACGCCACGGTGTTCACGGATTCGGGCAACATGATCGGCAACACCCTGCTGTATTGCCTGTTGTCGGCCACCATCGACGTGGTGATCGGCACTGCGATTGCGTACCTGATCCTGCGCACCAGGCTGCCAGCGCGCCAGTGGCTCGACTACATGGCCTCGGTCGCGCTCGCGATCCCCGGACTGGTGCTCGCGATCGGCTATCTGCGCATGTTCCGCGACGTGACCCTGCCATTCACCGATACACCCGTGATTGCCTCGTGGGTGCTCATCATGCTGGCCTATGCGGTGCGGCGGCTGCCCTACGCGCTGCGCTCGTGCATGGCGGCGCTGCAGCAGGTGCACATCTCGCTGGAGGAGGCGGCGCAGAGCCTTGGCGCCGGCCGCATGAGCGTGATCCGGCGCGTGATGGTGCCGCTGATGGCAGGCGGCATCATGGCCGGCTTCGTCACCAGCTTCATCACGGCGGCGGTCGAACTGTCGGCCACCATCATGCTGGTCTCGCGCGAGAGCCAGGCGCCGATGAGCTATGGCATCTACCTCTACATGCAGAGCGTGGCGGGGCGTGGCCCGGGGGCGGCGCTCGGCGTGCTCGCCGTGGTCGTCGTCGGCCTGGGCACCTATTTCTCGCATCGCTTCGTGGAGCGCTCGCGCGCCACGGTGCAGTCGGTCTGAACCTGGAAAGAAGAAGGATTGCCAACATCATGCAACTCCATCCCGTATCACTGGAATGCCGCCACATCAGCCTCTCGTATGGCAACAACGAGGTGCTGCGCGATGTGAACCTGAAGATCGAACCCGGCGAGTTCTTTGCACTGCTCGGGCCATCGGGCTCGGGCAAGTCCACGCTGCTGCGCCTGATTGCCGGCTTCAACCGGCATCAGCGAGGCGAGCTGCTGGTGGGCGGCAGCGACATCACGAACGTGCCGCCGCATGCGCGCAACATCGGCATGGTGTTCCAGAACTATGCGCTCTGGCCGCATATGACGGTGTTTGACAACGTGGCCTTCGGCCTGGTGGAGCGCCGTGAAACGCGCGATGCGATCCGGCGCAAGGTGGGTGAGGTGCTGGAGCTGGTGGGCCTGTCGCAGTTTGCCGAACGCAGGCCGGGGCAACTCTCGGGCGGCCAGCAGCAGCGCGTGGCCCTTGCTCGCACGGTCGTCATCGAGCCCAAGTTGTTGCTGCTCGACGAGCCGCTGTCCAACCTCGACAAGAACCTGCGCGTGCAGATGCGCGAGGAGCTCAAGAACCTGCAGCACAAGCTCGGGCTCACCACCGTCTTCGTCACCCACGACCAAGAGGAGGCGATGACGACCGCCGATCGCATGGCGGTGCTCGACAAGGGCGTGCTGCAGCAGGTCGGCTCTGCGGCGGGCCTCTATGACTACCCGGTCAACCGCTTTGTCGCGGGCTTTGTCGGTACGGCCAACGTGCTGGAAGGCGAGGTGACGCAGGTGACGGGCGAATCGCTGTCGTTCCTTGTTCCCGGCATAGGCAACCTCCTGCTGCCGCGCCCTGCGGAGGCTCCCGAGGTGGGGCGCGCCGCCATTTCGTTCCGGCCGCATCAGGTGCAGATCAGCGTGCGCGACGAATGGGGGGACGCGTCGCGGGTCTGGCTCGATGGAAAGGTGGAGAGCGCCGAGTTCCTGGGCGAGTTCTCGCGCTATCGAGTACGCGTGGGCGAGGTCGCCGTGGTGGCGGACCAGGCCCACTATGCGGGCATCGGCATGCTGCCCATGGGCACGGCCGTACGCCTGGGCATCGAGCCCAGCCAGCTGCGTTATCTCGATGCATGAGCGCAGGCACATGACCACAGGCGTGGGCTTGCCGCGGCGGCCCGTCTCTACGGGAATTCCAGTAGCCGGGCATGCCGCCCGCGTGGGTTAGTCTCGACGCCATGGAGATGTATCAGCTGCGTGCCTACGTGACGGCGGCAACGCTGGGAAGCGTGACGCGCACGGCCGAGGCGCTGCATGTGACCCAGCCGGCGATCACCGCACAAATCAAGGCCCTGGAGGAAGAGCTGGGCGTGGCGCTGTTCGATCGCCGGCCCGGGCGCATCAGTCTCACGCGCGCGGGGGAGTCGCTGCTGGAGGATGCGCAGAAGGTGCTCGATGCCGCGGGCTGGCTCCAGGGGCGAGCGAAGGAGCTGCAGGGCGAGATCACCGGGCAACTGCTGATCGGAACGGCGAGCGATCCCGATTCGCTGCGCCTCGGCTCGCTGCTGAGGGCGCTGGTCGCTGCGCTGCCTCTATTGGAGATCAAGACACGCTACGGACTGGCGCAGGATCTGTGCGAGCAGGTCATGTCCGGCTCGATGCAGGGCGCGTTCTATATCGCCTCCAACATGCCGCGCGAGCTCGAGGCGCTGGTGCTGCAGACGCGGCAGTACCGCATCGTTGCACCGGCAGGCCTGCGTGCCGAGATTCTCAAGGCTGGTTGGCGCGATCTGGCACAGATGCCCTGGATTGCCACGCCCGCGCAGCATCACACGCAGCTTCTGCTGACGGCACTGTTCGCGCGCCAGGGGCTCGCACCCAACCAGATCATCGAGACCGACACCATGGCTGCGGGCGAAAGCCTGGTGCGTGCGGGCCTGGGGCTGACGTTGCTGCGGGAGGATAAGGCGCTCGAGATGGCGGAGAAGAACGAGCTTGTGATCTGGCCGCATGTGCGCGTGCCCGCGCAGCTTGGATTCATCTATGCACGCTCCACCGAGCATGATCCCGCCCTGGTGGCCACCCTCTCGCAGCTCCGCCGTGTGTGGGGCTTGTCGGAGACAAGGAAGTAGATCGGACAGGAAGAAACTAGGCTCTTCGCGAAATACCGGGACGAATGACGTCGCGTGACGAACAGAGCGGTGGTGCCTGCGGTGAGAGTTTTCGTTTGGAGGTGCTGATATTGCCCCTCATACTTTGTTGCAAAGCCTTGCCGTACCAGAGTACTGTCAGCGCCTTTGCGTCGCGTCTGAGGGGCCATCTCAGCATTGGGGTGAACGGTTCATGCAGTGCGCGCGCTGCACAGTCGGTCGTTCGGGAAGCCCCAGCCCACAGGCAATCATGATGAACCAAAAAAAGGGCCGCTCACGAGAGCGGCCCAAGTCTTTCCTTCTTCCTTAGTTGTATGGTTTTATCTCATGCGGCAACAGCGGTCTCTTCGGCCACCATCTCCTGCACCTTGGCTATGCGCGACTTCTTGCGCCATGCGCCCCAGGTGACGGCCAGCAGCAGCACGGCGCTGATGCCGACGAAGGTGGCGCTGATCGGGCGCTGCACGAAGATCGCCATGTCGCCCCGCGACAGCAGCAGCGCGCGGCGGAAGTTTTCTTCCATCATCGGGCCGAGCACGAAGCCCAGCATGATGGGAGCGACTGAGAAGTCCAGCACCATGAGCAGCGCGCCGACGATGCCGAAGACCAGCACTTCCCAGATCTGGAAGAGGCTGTTCTGTGTCGTGAACACGCCCACGGCGATGAAGAACATGGCCGACGGGAACAGATAGCGGTAAGGCACCTGCAGCATCTTCACCCACACGCCGATCAGTGGCACGTTCAGGATCATCAGGATGACGTTGCCGATCCAGAAGCTGGCGATCAGGCCCCAGAAGATGTCCGGATGCTCGGAGATCAACTGCGGTCCCGGCTGGATGCCCTGGATCAGCAGTGCGCCCAGCAGCAGCGCCATCACGGCGTCGCCCGGGATGCCCAGGCTCATGGTGGGAATGAAGTCGACCTGCGTCTTGGAGTGTGCCGAGGCCTCGGGAGCTGCCACGCCCGCGATCATGCCGGTGCCGAACTTGCTGGGGTCCTTGGCCACCTTCTGCTCCACCGCATAGGCGATGAAGGTGGTGATCGTCGGGCCGGTGCCGGGCATGGCACCGAACAGCGTGCCGACGGCCGTACCGCGCACCATGGGCCAGAAGGCTTCCTTGAGTTCGGCAAGCGACGGACGCATGTCCCGGATGCGCATCCGGGTGTTGCTGGTGATCGCCTTCATGCGGTTCACGTTGAGCAGGAAGTCGGCAATGCCGAACAGGCCCATCGCAACCGCCACCATTTCAAGCCCGTCGGAGAGCTCGGGGATTCCGAACGCGAAACGGAACGCGCCCGTGTTCACGTCGGTGCCGACCACGCCGCACAGCAGGCCGAACAG
This sequence comes from Diaphorobacter ruginosibacter, assembly GCF_014395975.1. Taxonomy (NCBI): domain Bacteria; kingdom Pseudomonadati; phylum Pseudomonadota; class Betaproteobacteria; order Burkholderiales; family Comamonadaceae; genus Diaphorobacter; species Diaphorobacter ruginosibacter. The sequence goes on from NZ_CP060714.1 coordinate 1,978,094, forward strand.
CGTCATCGCCACGCCCTTGAGCGGCGAGCCGCGCGACATGGTGGAGCCCGCGAGCAGGCCGAGCAGCATGATGGAGAACAGCTCGGCGGGCCCGAACTTGAACGCGATGGTGGTGAGCAGCGGCGATGCGAAGATCATCACGATGATGCCCACCGATGCCGCGAAGAAAGAGCAGATCATGGTGATGCCCAACGCCGTTCCGCCCTTGCCCTTCTTGGTCATCGGGAAACCGTCCAGGCAGGTCACGGCATGCGGCGGATGCGACGGCAGGTTCAGCAGGATCGCGCCGATGGCACCACCATACTGCGAGCCATAGAAGATGCCCGCCAGCATCAGGATGGCGGGCACCGGATGCATCGTGTAGGTCAGGGGCAGCAGGATCGAGATGGCTGACAGGGCACCCATGCCGGGCAGCACGCCGATAAGGTTGCCCACCAGCACGCCGAAGAAGGACCACATCAGGTTGTGGCCCTGGAAGGCCACGCCGAAGCCGTACCAGAGGTCTTGCAATGACTGTTCCATGGCTCAGATCCCCCATTTGAACAGCGGCATCTGCACCTGCAGCGCCCACCAGAAGATGACTACCGCGACGATCATCATGCCCGCGGTGAGGATGAGCGCCTGGAATACCGAGTTGCTGCGATCGCCCAGTGCGCTCACGAACACGATGCAGAACGTGGCCGGCAGCAGGCCGAAATACTCGCCCGCGAAATAGAACAGGATGGTCCCCAGGATGATGCAGGACGCGCCGCGGAAGTCGGGAATGTCGTGCTGGTGGCCCACGAGTGCGGCCTCGCCGCCGCTGGGCTTCTTCTTGGCCGTTGCGGCCAGCAGGACGCCGCAGATCGCGATCAGCACGCCGATGGCGAACGGGAAGTAGCCCGGCCCCATGTGCGCGAGCGTTCCGAGGTTGTAGCTGTTGGCCGCATAGGCGGCGCTGGCTCCGACGATGACGAGCAGGGCACCGCCGTAATAGTCCTTGTTCCAGGTTTTTTTCTTGTTGCTCGGATCGCTCATGTCGAGCTCCTTTCCGAGGCTGTGTGCATCATGGGCACGAAGAGCATCTGCGTCTCCTAGACTGTTGGGTTCGTTGTCGCACCGGCGCCGCGCGCAGTCTCTGCAGGGGCCTGCAGCCAGGCAGGTTCTGTAGAGGCAGGCATATCCGGCGTCGTGTGAAAAGTCTAGAAAACGAACCTGCCAATCAGCTTCCAACGGGCTTGCAGGTGCTCAAAATACGTATATTTGCTTAGAGTTGGTTGCTCACGCCACTCAATGAACCCAGAGTTGGAGGACGGGATAGCTGTGTCTCGGCGGGTCGTGATGGCGCTTGGGGTCAAAAAAACCGCCCGAAGGCGGTTTCCAGACGGAGCGCAATCAGTACCGGTCGTTGTTGCGATAGCCGCCAGAGCGCGGAGCGCCAAAGCCTCCTTCGCGACGCTCAGGTGGGCGGGCAATGTTCACTTTGATGGCACGACCGTCCATGGACTTTCCATCAAGGCCGTTGATGGCGGCTTGAGCGTCTGCCTCTGTTTCCATTTCGACAAAGGCAAAGCCCTTGGAACGGTTGGTTTCCCGGTCTACCACCAGCTTGGCGCTGGATACTGCGCCGAACTCGCCGAAGGCATGGGTGAGCGACTCATTGGTGGTCGAATAGGCAAGATTGCCAACATACAGACGGTTATTCATTTTGATTTCCTTGGAGGAGGTCAGATTGGCATCGTTGATCCGATGCATTGTGAAAAAGGGGATAAGGGGCGCTCAACGGCGTTTGCGAAAAGGTGCGTTGGCGGATGAACCCGAACGGGTTTCGATGTGACGGAAGGTCACGCGGCCCTTGCTCAGATCATAGGGAGACATCTCCAGCGTAACCCGGTCACCAGCCAGTATTCGAATGCGGAACTTGCGCATCTTGCCGCCGGTATAGGCCACAAGTTGATGGCCGTTTTCCAGTGTGACGCGATAGCGCGCATCAGGCAGAACTTCGTCCACCCGACCTTGCATTTCAATCAATTCTTCTTTGGACAAGAGTCTCCTTACACCCGGTGATAAACCGGCATTAGTTCAGTCGATTCGAAAGCACCATATCTTTTCCTTCGTTCAAGGCATGCTGTGAGGCGAGCGCTTGTGTAGGAAAGCTTGCTACGAATCTGAAAATGCGGTCATATATACCGCGTCGGATGGAGACAGAGGCCGAGAATCGGCCTCCGCACGTTGCTTTGACGAGCGGCGTAACTATGTAGCTACCCACTCGTTCACAGAGGGTTGGGGGCATATGCCAGTACGCGTCATAAAGGGCGTACAGAAAAATTTCCAGGTCTTTCTCAGACGTCAGGACGTGACGTGTCGAAAGAGGCTGGTGCGAGTCCGTAAAAAAGACTCTGGAGGGCTCACCGCGAGACACAAAGTAGACCGAATAAGTCCCTTTGAGAGAGAGAAGAGCTTGCCAGCCAAGGGGCCTAGCCAAGCCATACGGGCGCTAAGAAAGGCGAGTGTGTGCCTAGCGCATCGGAGCAGTATATGCGTTTATCCAATTCCCCGCCCATTGTGCGAATGCTCGCGGACGGCGTGGTCCTATCCGGCGAGTGCAACCCGTGCCGAGCGTTCGACCTGTTTGGGCAGAGGGCGCAAATCTGCGCCTGCTCGATATCTCCAGCAAGGCCGAGGGCATGCATCCAGAACCGCTTGGAGGTCGGATTGCGAACGCCGCCGGCGCGCGTTGGGGCCCATCCCTTACGGGGCAAGAGGCAGCCGGACACGAACGGTGAGGCCGACGCCATCCTCGCCGTCCAGCAGCTCGATGGTTCCGTGCATGTTCTGCAGATAGGACTTCGCGATCGCAAGCCCCAGGCCGGAGCCCATCGCGGCGTCTTCCTGTTGTGATGAAGGCAGGCGTTGAAAGCGCTCGAAGGCTCGCTCGCGGTCTTCGGCCGCGATGCCCGGGCCGTTGTCCTGGACGAGCATGATGGCCTGGCGCTCGTCCACGCGCACCGATACGTTCACCTTTCCCCCACGCGGGGTGTATGCGATGGCGTTGTGCACCAGGTTTGCCAGCACTTCGTGCAGGCCCAGCGCCGAAGCCTGCACGGGTGCGACGGGCGGTGCGCCGGGGCGGTCGTCGTCTTCGGCATCGTCGCCACGGGCATCGATCCACCCGAGGTCGATGTGCTTCTCGAGTGCCTGTGGCAGGTATTCGATGACGACATCGCGCGCAATGGCATTCACGTCGCACTGTTCCGGGAGGGGGCAGGACGAACCCGGCTCCTGCCGAGTCGCCTGCGTTGCCTGTGCCGCTTGCGCGAGCGCCAGCAGCTGTTCGCTGACGCGGCGGCTGCGCTGCAGTTGCCGCAGAATGCCCTGCAGCGTGTTGCGAACGGTTTCGGGGTCGGACTCGCGCAGCGCATACCCCGTCTGCGCATGCATGATGGCCAGCGGCGTGCGCAACTGGTGCGACGCATCGGCCAGAAACTGACGCTGGGCTTCGAGCGCATCGCGCTGTTGCGCGAGATGAAGGTTCATCGCATCGACGAGGGGGCGGACCTCTCCGGGCACCGATCCGGTCTGCAGGGGCGACAGGTCCCGGGCCTTGCGCGCACGCGTGGCTTCGCGCAGTGCCTGCAAGGGGCGCAGGCCCCAGCCGATCCCCAGCCAGATGATGAGCACGAGGATGAGCAGCGTGCGCGCATCCTTGAAGAGGGTCTGCTTGAGAAGCTCATGCCGGGCATTCTCGATGGCCAATGTGCTGCGTGCCGTCTGGATGAGCGCTGTCCAGGGCCTGCCCTCGTCGTCATATACGGTGCGAAGCACTGCCGCGATGCGCAGGGGCTGGTCGTGGAACGGGGCGTTGTAGAAGACGCGTGCGCCATCTCCCGCATCGGCGAACGGGGTCTGCGGGTGTGTGGGCGAGGGTGGCGGTTCGGGGAACGGGTCAGGGCCGAGCAGCAACTGGCGTTGCTTGCCATCGTTCGACGCGACGACCACGCGCAGGTGCTTGGATCGGGCCGACAAGGCCTCGAACATCGACGTGATGTGGAAGGTGTCGGTCAACTCCACGGTGCCGCGCGCAGCGTTCCATGCGAGGCTGTCGGACAGGGCCTGGGCAGGCTCGAGCAAGGTCTGGTCGTAGGCCTTCTCGAGCTCCTGTCTCAGCGTTTCGGTATCGCTCCAGCTGTCGAAGGCAAACAGGGCCACGAGCACCGGCAGCAGGATCAGCAGCAACCGCGCGCGCAGACCCGGCACAAAGCGCCTTGCCATGCTGATGCTCCTTCTTGCCGGTGGATGGGTGCTGTTCAAGTCGTAGCGGCCTCGCGGGACGGTGAGGCGGGGAGCGGCTCCAGCATGTAGCCCAACCCGCGCACGGTGACGATATGCACATCGCTGCCCTGCAGCTTGCGACGTACACGGTGCAACACCTGCTCGATGGCGTCCGGGCCGGCCATGCTGTCCTGGGGGAACACCTTGGCCGCCAGCTTGGACTTGCCCACGGGGGCGCCCACGCGGGAGATCAGCACTTCCAGCGCCGAATGTTCGCGCGGCGTGAGGCTGAGCACGGAATGGTTCAGCCAGAAGGTCTGGTGGTTGCCGTCAAAGCGCAGCGAGGCGCATTGAATGTGGGCCTGTGATCGGCCCTGGCTGCGCCGGTGCAGCGCCACCAGCCGGGCCTCGAGCTCTGGCATCTCGAAGGGCTTGGTGAGATAGTCGTCAGCGCCGCGATGCAGGCCTTCGACGCGATCCTGAAGGGAGCCCTGCGCCGTGAGGATGAGCACCGGCAGATGATGTCCCTGCTCGCGGATCTCGCGCAGCAGCTCGAAGCCATGCTGGTCGGGCAACTGCAGGTCGAGCACCACGACATCGAAGGCTCCTCCTGCTATCAGCGCCTTGGCCAGCCTGGCATCGGGCGCATGCTCCACGGCGATATGGGATTGCCTGAGTGCGCGCATCAGCCAGGAGGCCATCTCCATTTCGTCTTCGATCAGCAGGATGCGCATGACGTGCTCGTCTGGGGTTTCCGAGATTCACCGAGGGGCAGGCTGAGCATTCTGCACCGCTTGCAGCACGCCTGCGCAGGCATCCTCCGCCAGATCCAGCACATGTTCGAACCCGCGCTCGCCGCCGTAGTAGGGGTCGGGCACTTCGGTATCAGGGAATCGGCTGCAGAAGTCGGTCAACCTGTGCAGCTTGTACTGCAGCGCGGGCGGGCAGATGGCTCGCGCTGCCAGTTCATTGTTGCCATCCATGACCAGCACCAGGTCGAAATGAACAAAGTCACCTGACGTGAGCTTGCGCGCGCGCTGAGTGGAAAGATCGTAGCCTCGGCGAATGGCATGCGCCTGCGAGCGCCGGTCCGGCGTCTCGCCGACGTGATAGCTGTGCGTGCCTGCGGAGTCGACCTCCACGAGATCGGACAGCCGTGCATCGCTCACGAGCCTGTCGAGCACGCCATGCGCCGTCGGACTCCGGCAGATGTTGCCCATGCAAACCATGAGCACGCGAAAGGGCCTATCCATGCGGGTTGCCAGACCGTGTACCCTAATTTGTCCCTTATTTGTCACCTGACTGCCTCTGTGTATGAGTGACTAGGATACCGTGACTTGGATGGGCTTGGCGTCGCATGGCTTGGCGGTTGCCGACGGCTGTCAGGTCGCGCCGGGAACGTGCCCTTTGCGTCTGGCGATGGCCCACAGGGTCAGCAAGGCGGGCCACGCGCAGGTATTCAGCACGTCATGCAGACTGGCTTGCCAGCGCCAATACCCGAAAGTGGCCAGGTCGTCCCTCATGTCCAGCAGTTCGCCCAGGCATGCGATTGCCACGACGGCAGCCAGGGGCGCCAGCCTCGATGGATTGCGGCGACATAGCCAGGACATCGCAAGAAAAGCCGCAAGGCCCAAATGGATGTGAAGAGCGTCCTTGGAGAGGCCGGTGATGTTGACAACAAGCAGCTTGGCCGCCTGGACAAGTGACGTTTCCATGTCCCGCATTGTCGCCCAGAGCCCTCGCCATCCACCCCCAGTTCACGTCGTCGTCACGAGCTGAGCGGCTTGGGCGCGGTCGTGTTCCGGTCCCATGAGGCTGCTTGCGAAGAGGTCCTTGGATGCCCTCCACGAAAAAATGCTGTTTGCTCGTCCGACAGCGGCTCATGATGACTATTGTTCAAGTTTTTGAATAGTTATTTGCTTAATAATCTAACATCTTGTAATGAATGGACGGAAAGCAGGCGATGCAGCCTTTTGAATTGGTGATCGAGCCCCTGGACGGAGGAGTTGTTCGCGAGACGTGGATTGATGAAGGTCTCGTCACGTTCGGTCGTGCTCCCGACAACCAGGTGGTGCTCGATGATCGAACGATCAGCGGCCGCCATGGGGTTCTGCGCGCCCGCGCGAATGTCCTCGTGGTGGAGGACTGTGACAGCACCAATGGTGTTCGCGTCAATGGCGAACGGGTGTTCCGCAAGACGCTCTTCAGTGGTGATGTGATCAAGATCGGCACGCACAATATCCATGTGCGAGTGGGCTCGCGAAATCCACGCGGCTTTCTTTGATAACGGTGTAGTCGCGGGCGGATGAAGGGGTAATCCCTTCGCGATACAGATTTGCCCGGACACGGAATACATTGAACACTGGCGAAGCCGTCCCCGGAGGACGGCTTTTGCATTTCTGCCGGGTCTTATGTCGAAAGCTGGCGGATATGCTGGGTATGGAAACAGGCCCGCGGCACCGGCATCGATGGCAAATCTCCTGCCAAGGCTCAGCGCGGTACATGCCAGGATCTGCGCGTTTTCCCGCGCGGCGGTCTTGTGGCGGGCCAATGGAGAAGGAGTTGCCTGACGGCCTGGTCTCAGTCGGGCTCACGCGGGGGCATTGAAGGTGGCTGCCGAGGGGAGACGCCAGCTCAAGACCTTAACGGTAGGTTCTTGGGGCCTCACAGAAGCTCAAGGCGGGTACTTGGACGATGCGGGGAAGAAATGGGTATTTATATTTATTTAATACGTAAAAAACTGCATCAATATAAACAATCATTACAACAAGAGAGTACCTTTTACGCATTGACTGCCCTGAATCGGTATTGGCGGGAGGTTGTATGGTCGAGCGTTCGCATTTCGATGGTGTCACTTTCATCGCGCCGCCTCCCGCGATTGCATTCTCCTGGGCGCAGCGCTGTTCCGGGGGAAATACCAAAGGGCATCAATGCGTCGACTGGAGCAAGGCGCCAACCCATGCCCATTGGTGGGCCGTGGATGCCAATGGCGCAGCCCATTGGTTCGCGGATCCTCGGCTGATCGCATTCGATACATCCTGGCGCTTCGAGGTCATGGCGGCGCCCGATTTCGGTTACATCGGTGATTACACGCAATCCCTGACAGAGCGTCCCTCAAGAGCGCTGTGAAGCCAGCATGCGTCGTGACAGTTGTTGACTGTCACAACTTGTGACAATGCGGGAAACTAGGCACATGTCAGAGGAAATCAACATTCAACCGGCCATCGAGCTATTCGCGCAACGCGCAAGGCAATTCGAAGAACCCCTCAGTGCCAGGGAGTTCGAGCAGGCAGTGGAGCTCCTTGGTCAATGGATCACGCGGGAGCACCGCTGGTTGACGAAAGACGATATTGCCATGCTGGGCGATATCGGGGCCGTCCTGTTTCGCGCCTCGGCCAGCGCGTAGTATGGACTTTGGGGCTGCTGCCAGGCTCAAGCCGCTTCCACCGCTGCTGGCTCCTGCGCGTGCGTGACGGGCAGAAGCTCGCGCGTCTTCCAGACAAGCACGCAGATCACGATGTTCATGAGCGCCATGACCGAGCAGAAGGCGATGAGTGCGCGATTGAGTCCCACGTGGTCGGCCAGCCAGCCCACACCCATGATCGGCAGGATGGTTCCCATGTATCCGATCATGAGATAGGAACTGAGCAGACCGGCGCGCTCGGCAGGCTGCGTGAGCTTGGCCACCACCCCCATGCCGCCCACGTTGGCCAGGCCGTGGCCGACTGCAGTGACGGCGACGGCCATGATGAACAGCCAGGCTTGCCCCGAGACGACGGTGAGCATCAGCAGCAGGTTGCACAGTGCCAAGGCCACCCCCGCGACCAGCACGACGACCTTGGTCTTCTGGTTGCGCACCATGAACTGGAACGCGGAAGAGAGGAAAAGGATCATCGCGATCGACAGGCCGCTGACCGCGGGTCCGCTCCACGGAACCAGTTCCTTCATGAAGCTGGGGGCCAGTGAGGAATACAGGCTGAACATGCCGAAGGCGCAGAAGGCCCCCATGCTGGCCAGCCAGAATTGCCGGCGGCCGCGCGCGGGCGGAAAGGTCAGCCTGGGCAGGAGGCCTGCAAGCGGCCGCGTGTTGTCCTTCGTGGCACGGGGATCGTGCTCGTCGAGTGGCCTGGCCACGGGCTCGCAGGGCAGACGGAACAGCGCGACGATCGCGAGCACGCCCATCAGCGTGGTGGGAATGTAGGCGGTGAAGAGGGGATGCGGCACCCATTGCGCCATCACCCCGCCGAGCAGCGGGCCGAGGCCGAAACCCAGCGTCATGGCCATCGTGGTGAGCGCGGCAATGCGGCGCGGATCGCTGCCCGGGCTGGACTGCACCATGCCGACCGAGGCCGACGTGGTGATCATCCCGGATGCCAGGCCGATCAGCAGGCGCGCCACCATGAACACTGGTACGTTCCAGGCTATCGCGGAGAGAGCCACGCCCGAGGTCATCACGACGAGCCCGGCGCGCAGGATCGGCAGAAAGCCATGGCGCTGCGTGAGCCGGCCCAGGAACAGCAGACTGGCGATCACGCCGCACATGTACAGCACGAAGATCTGCGTGATGTCGCTCGGGCGCAGGTTCCAGGTGCTTTGGTAGATGGGGTAGAGCGGACTGGCCAATGCGGTGCCCATGACGCCCACGCACATCGAGTATCCGATCCACGGTACAGGGGGCCAGCGGCGTTGCGTGTGTTGCTGTTGCACGGAAGGTTGCGAGGCGATCGACCCGACAGGCATGCGGTGGCCTGCATACTGGCGCGGGCGAGGCGGCCTTTGTGATCGCTTTAAAATGAGGGGAAACCCGATGATAGCGACGGATGGCAAACTTTGCTGTCCACGCATTGTCCTGGCGCATGTTCCACCGGCTGGATTGTTGGCGTCTTATAACCAACGGGTCTTATTACTTAACGTTTTGTTCGTTGTGACGTTCATGACGAACGATTACATTTCAAGACATCAATTTTTTCCTGAAAGCGCGCAGCTGCCGGGTTGGTGGATTGGTCCACCAAGCTTGTAGCTGCGTGTTTTTTGCATTTCATGATCGACCTACGGGGTATTACCCAGATCTACCAAGGCCCCAAGGGCCCTGTTGAAGCCTTGCGCGGCATTGACCTGAAAATCGGCGCAGGCGAAGTTTTCGGCATCATCGGCCGCTCGGGCGCAGGCAAGAGCTCGCTGGTGCGCGTTATCAATCTGCTCAATCGCCCGACAGCGGGCGAGGTGATCGTGGCAGGCCGTGATCTCACCAAGTTGGGCGATGCCGAGCTGCGACAGGCCCGTCGCGAGATCGGCATGGTGTTCCAGCACTTCAACCTGCTGTCGTCGCGCACGGTGTTCGACAATGCCGCGCTGCCGCTGGAGCTGGCGGGAATGACCAAGGACGCGATCAAGAAGCGCATCGACCCGCTGCTGGAGCTGGTCGGCCTGGATCATCTGGCCGATCGCTATCCGTCGCAGATCTCGGGCGGGCAGAAGCAGCGCGTGGGCATTGCGCGCGCCCTGGCCAGCAACCCCAAGGTGCTGTTGTCCGACGAAGCCACCTCGGCGCTCGATCCCGAAACGACACGTTCGATTCTCGACCTGCTGCGCAAGGTGAACAACGAGCTTGGCGTGACCGTGGTGCTCATCACCCACCAGATGCAGGTGGTCAAGCAGATCGCCGACCGCGTCGCCGTGATCGAGGCCGGCCGCATCGTCGAGATGGGGCGCGTGATCGACGTGTTCACCCGTCCGGAGCAGGGCATCACCAAGAGCCTGATCGATGAGATCGTGCCGCAGGAATTGCCCGCCGGTGTGCTTGATCGCGTGCGCAAGCTCTCCGACATGGCGCGTGGCCAGGGGGTGACGGGCCGCCTGCTGCGTCTGTCCTATGCGGGCGACCAGGCCTACCAGCCGATTCTCTCGCGCCTGATTCGCGACTATCAGCTCGATCTTTCCATCCTGCACGGGCAGGTCGATGAAATCCAGAACCAGACCTTCGGGTCGCTTGCGGTGTTTGCCAGCGGTGATGCGGGGCGGCTGAACGCCGCCGTGGCCGAGCTGCGCGAGCAGGGCGTGCAGGTTCAGGAAGTCGAGTTGGAGGGCTGAAGAGATGTTCGAGAATTTTTCCGAAATGATGCTGGAGCTGTTCGCGCAGTCGCTCTGGGAAACCATCATCATGGTGGGCGTGTCGGGTGTGGTGGGTGGCCTCATCGGCATTCCGCTGGGAGTGTTCCTGCGCCTGACCGACAAGGGCGGCGTGCTGGAGAACGGCCCGCTCAATCGCATCGTCGGCTGGATCGTGAATGCCGTGCGTTCCACGCCATTCATCATTCTGCTGGTGGCCATCATTCCGCTGACGCGCCTGATCACCGGTTCGTCGATCGGCACCTGGGCCGCCGTCGTTCCGCTGACGCTGGCGGCGGCGCCATTTGTTGCGCGCCTCGTCGAGACAGCGTTGCGCGAGGTCGACAACGGCCTGATCGAGGCCGCGCAATCCATGGGCGCTACCACCAGCCAGATCGTCTGGAAGGTGCTGCTGCCTGAGGCGCTGCCCGGCATCGTGGCCGGTCTTACCATCAGCTTCGTGAGCCTGACGGGCTACTCCGCCATGGCCGGGGCCATCGGCGGCGGCGGCCTGGGCGACCTGGGTATCCGCTACGGCTACCAGCGTTTCCTGCCCGACATCATGCTGGCTGTGGTGATCGTGCTGATTTTCTTCGTGCAGGCGATCCAGTCGCTGGGTGATTGGGCGGTGCGACGCCTGAGCCACAAGTAAAGGCGGGCAAGGTGCGCGTGACGCTGGTCGCGTCACCTCGCACCCATGAAAAAAGAGACAGGGAAAAAAGGAAAAGGGAGCCGGGCGAAAGCAGGCTCCCTTTTTTGCTGGACTGCGAAAGTGCGGGATAAGAGTGTGGGATGAAGTGCGGGATTTTTCCGGGAGCGGATGCGGGATCGGGCAGGCATAGTGGAGGGTATGGAGCCATTCCCCGTGCACTCCGCCATCCTTCATCCCCACCCATTCACCGAGACGATCCGATGACCCTGCCATGGCACAGCCTCGACACCACTCTGTTTTCCCGCGCACAGCAATTGCTCGATGAGGGCTGGATCACCCGCGACCCTGAATTGGCCCCTGTTCTTCCGGTGGTGCTCGAGCGCGGCGTCGGGCAGGACTGGCACAAGGCCGGCACGTTCCGCCATCATCTCTACGGGGTCGCGCGCTCGCTTGCTCTGTGGCAGCAGCCGCACGACGTGCAATTGCTGGGGTTGCTGCACAGCGTGTACGGCAATGCGTTCGTCGACCTGGTGAAGTTCGACGCCCGGACCGAGCGCGCGCGGCTGCAGGGGCTGGTGGGCGAGGAGGCCGAGCATCTGGTCCACCTGTTCTGCACCATGAGCCGCAGCCAGTTCATCAACAAGGTACTGGAGCGAGACTTCGATGAGGACGGCGGGATGGAGCTCGAGCTCAATGGCCCGGCGCCGCGCGAGACCGTGCAGCTCACGCCGCGCGAGGTGGCGGCGTTCATCATCGTGAGCATGGCCGACACCATCGAGCAGTGGTTCAGCTGGCAGGAGGAGATCTATTCACGTTCACCGAATGTCGATACCTCGCGCAAGCAGGCGGTGCATTGGGCGGCATCGCTCTGGCCGGGCCCCATGCGCCCGCCGAGCCGCAAGATCTCGCAACTGTCGCAACTGGGGCTGGCGCTCCAGCACCCGGGCCTTGCGGGGCTGCTGCCGATGCCGCCGGTGTTCAACCGCTGCACCGTCAGCGTGAGCAAGGAGGACGATGCCGCCGCCTCGTCGCTGTACTGGTCGGTGATCCAACTCGACCAGCCCCTGGTCGATCTGGACGTGGCGACCCATGTGCTGGAGCAGGCCGTGCGCCTCAATCCCTGGGTGGGCGAGCCGCAGATGGTGCTGGCCCAGGTGTATCTCTCCGCGGGTCGCCAGGACGATGCTGTGCTTGCGGCCCGAAGCGCACTGCAGTGCTTCAGCGCCTGGGGCAATGCGTGGGACAAGCGCGTGCAGTGGGATGCCTGGATCGCCTGGACCCGCATCCTGCTGCAATCGGCCACGGACGGCACATGGCCCGAGCGGCTCGACAAGCTCAACAATCTGGCGCTGCGCGGCTGACACGCGGGCCTCGTATGAGGCCTGTGCGAGACATGCGCTGGCGTTGTATGCAAATGGGAAACTAATCTTTCAGGCTGCATGGATGTTGATTTACGATCAGCGGTTTTCCTATTTACAGAAAGCCACACATCGTGTTCAACAAGCGCACATTGCTCCAATCCTCCCTGGCCTTGACCGTGGCAGCCGCGCTGTCGGTCCCCGCGTTTGCGCAGGACAAGAGCTCCATCAAGATCGGTGTGACGGGCGGTCCGCATGCGCAGATCATGGAACAGGTCAAGAAGGTTGCCGAGAAGCGGGGCTTGGCAATCCAGATCGTCGAGTTCGGAGACTACGTGCAGCCCAACGCGGCGCTGGCCGCCGGCGACCTGGACGCCAACAGCTACCAGCATCGCCCCTACCTGGATGCGCAGGTGAAGGATCGCGGCTACAAGATCAGCTGGGTGGCGGACACCGTGAATTTCCCGATCGGCATCTATTCCAAGAAGATCAAGAAGCTCGATGAGCTGCCGCAGGGCGCACGCCTCGGCATCCCCAATGATCCGACCAATGGTGGCCGGGTGTTGCTGTTGCTGCAGTCGCTGGGCCTCATCAAGCTCAAGGACGGCGCGGGCCTGAAGGCGACGCCGCTGGACGTGACCTCCAATCCCAAGAAGCTGCGTTTTGTGGAACTGGATGCGGCCCAGTTGCCGCGCTCGCTAGATGATGTCGATGCGTCCGCGATCAACACCAATTTTGCGATCTCGGCGGGCCTCAATCCCAAGACGGACTCGATTGCAATGGAGTCTGCACAGAACCCATATGTAAATATTCTTGTCGTGCGCGAGGCTGACAAGGGCAGGCCGTGGGTGGGCAAACTGATCGAGGCCTATCACTCCGAAGAGGTCAAGAAATTCATCGACAGCCAGTTCAAGGGCTCGGTTCTTCCGGCTTTTTGAGCGAGTGAATGAGGCGGTAGCCGGGGCTGGACAACGCTTGCGTGCTACCTTTATTGACCTATTTTGTGGACTAGGTAAAAAATCAAACGGCTACATCAGTTGTGATCGTTTGACAATATTTGTTTGACAATTGTTTGCAATTCACTGTAGCAATGATATACATATTGTGAGTGCCTAAGTGTTTTTGTGCATGGCGCAGTGACAGGCTGATGGAGAAAATTTTCCAAAACTTGTAGTTTCACTATGCAACAAATTCTCACATCATCGGTCAAGTTCATGGTTGCCGTCGTCGACGGCGACGAGACGCATCGCCTGCATGTATGCCGGTTCCTGGAGGAGTCGGGGTATACGACCTGGGGTGCAGGATCGGTAGAAGACTTCTATATCGGGCTTCTGAAGGAGAAGGCCGATCTGGTCATCGTCGATCTGGACCTGGGCGTGGAGACGGGGCTGGCGCTCATCCGGCGTCTGGTGGCCCAGCGCATTCCCGTCATCGTGCTTTCGCACAGTGCGAATTCGGGAGCCCGCGTGGCAAGCCTGGATGCGGGTGCATTGCAGTATTTTGTGAAGCCGCTTTCACTGGCCGAGCTGGGCGCGGGTATCCGTGCCCAATTGCGGCAACTCGAAATGCGCGTGTCGAACGCCGAGCAGCAGAATTCCTGGCGTCTCGACCTGAGCGTGCCGCGCCTGATTGCGCCCAACCAGCGGACCATCCGCCTCACCAGCCGCGAATGCGAGCTGCTGGAATGCCTGATGGCGGCCAACGGCGGCATGGTGTCCAAGAGCAACCTGGTGAAGGCGATGGGCCATGCGGAGGCGGAGGACGGCTTCCATCGCATCGAATCGTCGCTGATGCGCCTGCGCCGCAAGACGCTTGCCGGTACGCAGCTGATGCTCCCGGTGCGCGCCGTGTTCGGCAAGGGGCTGGTCTTCGTGCCCTGAGGCCTTCAACACCACATAGGGGAGATCCCGGGGCTGACTCCTGCCGGTAGACGCCGTAGTCAGGAAATCCGCCGGAAGTATTCATGCAGGGGCGCGCGGTACGTGGTCGTGCGATTGATCGGAGCGGCAGGATCGGGCCAACCCAGCGCGATGCCGCAGACGACATGCTGTGTGTCCGGCAGTTCCAGCACGCGGCGCACGGTGCCGGGGTAGGAGGCCAGCGCACCAATCGCGCAACTGCCCAGGCCCATCGCGGATGCCGCCAATTGCAGCCCGTGAAGGCTCATTCCCAGATCCATGTAGCCACCTGCTCCGAAGTGTGCGTCGATGGTGACGACCAAAGCGACCGGGGCATCGAAGAATCGGTAGTTGTTCTCGAACTGGCGTGCCCGTCCATCGGTGTCGCCGCGATCGACACCCAGTGCACCGTACAGTGCCTGCGCCGCGGCCACCTGGCGCTTGCGCAGGTGCATGGGCATGGGGGTGGGGAAGTAGCCGTAGTCTTCCTGCTGCGGCGCGCCGCCTCGGACATCGTCCAGCAACGCCGCACTCAGCCGTTCACGGCGAGTGCCCGCGACATGGATGAACCGGCCGGGTTGCAGGTTCGCCCCGCTCGGTGCCGCGCGCGCCGCCTGAAGCAGCGGATGGAGCAGGGCATCGGGAACGTCGCGCGGCAGATATCCGCGAATGGAGCGGCGGCTGTGCAGAAAACCCAGGGTGGTGTGTGTGCTGTATTCGTCGGTCATGGGGATTCCTGTGCCTGCTGGCAGGCCACCACGCATGCGGCGCCGATGCCTCCGGCTCCGGCGATCGCAGCCAGCCCGAGGGCGGCTTGACGCCTGGAGGGGCGGGTCTGCGCAAGCTCCGTCAGCAGCCGGACCAACGCGATGGCGCCTGATGCGCCAATCGGATGCCCGCGCGCGAGGCCGCCACCTCCGGCGTTGATCTGCTGCTGCGCGAGGCCCAGCGATCTGCAAAAGCTGATGCCCTGCACGGCGAAGGCGTCGTGCAGTTCGACGGCCTGCATGTCGTCCGCTGCCAGTGGCTCGGCCAGCAGGAGGCGACGGCCCGCCAGTTCCAGCGCCTTGCGGGCCGCCTTGTCGGCGGCGGTCAGGGGCATGGAGGGCGTGGAGCCCACGCTCGTGCCTGCAATCCAGTGCGCGCGGGTCTGCAGGCCGTGGCGCTCGCATGCTTCGCGCGAGGCCAGCATCACCAGTGCTGCGCCGTCCGCCTTGGCGGAAATGGTGAGTGCGCTCATGCCCGGACCGCCCGAGCCTGGGTTGTCGCCACCCGCGCATGCCACCACGGGCATGCGCGCCGCACGCTCGGGCGCGATGCGGCGGGGATAGGTGTCACCGGCAATGCCGGCGATCGTGACAATCTCGGCGGCTTCGCCGGGCTGCTGCCCGCCTTCACGGGCCTGCAGCGCGCGCTCGTGGCTCATGAGTGCGTAGGCATCCAGTTCGGCGCGCGTGATGCCAAGCGCGCTCGCATGCGCGCCTGCGGCGGCAAGGAGATCGGGATCCTGCGCGGGGTCGGGTGCAAAGGCGGGGCGTTCGAACACCTGTGGCGCTTCGTCCGGGTGCCGCGGCCGCGTCATGCGGATAGGCGCCCGGCTCCAGGCCTCCACGCCGCCCGCGATCACGATGTCGGCCTGGCCCGACGCGATCATGGCTGCGGCCAGTGTGACCGCGTCGAGGCCGCTGCAGCATTGCGTATCCACGGTCAACGCGGCGCAGTCCTGCGGCAGTCCGGCCGCGAGGGCGGTCATGCGGGCGGGGTTTCCGCCCGCGCCCAGCGCATTGCCCAGGATGACCGCATCCACCCATGCGGCGTCAGTGCCTGTGCGCTCAAGCAGCGAGCGCAGCACGGGTGCGGCGATCTCGTGCGGCTGCAACGCATGGAACGCTCCGTCCTTTGCCGCGACCGCACTGCGTGCCCAGCCGGGGATGGGCACGCAGTGGGAAGGAATGGTGATGGGCGTGTTCATGCGATCCGCTCGATGATGCTTTCGGTGTCATCGGCGCCCGTCGTCGCCGCGCGTACCGCACGGGCAATGCGCGGGTGATCGGTCTTGCCGCTCGTGGTCTGTGGCCAGGGGGCGGTGGTGTGCCACCAGTGCCTGGGCAACTTGAAGCCTTCGATGCGCTCGCGCAGCCATTGCGTCAAGGCTCCGCTTGCGGGCGATGGGGTGGCGTCCTCGCGCCACTCAAGCACGGCATGCAGCTGCATGCCGCGAAGCTCATCGGGGATGCCGAGCACCGAAGCGCGTGCGATGGCGGGGTGCTCCATCAGCAGGCTTTCAAGCTCTTCGGGAAACAGGTTCTTGCCGCGCGTGACGATCATGCGGCTCTGGCGGCCGGCCAGATGCAGGAGTCCCGAGGCATCGACATGGCCCATGTCCCGCACCGAGAGCCAGTCGCCGTCGCGGATCACACCGGTACGGTCGATGTCCTCGCCGACATAGTCGATGAAGAGCATGGGGCTGCGCATGAAGATCAGGCCGTCGCTGCCGTCTCCTGTCATGTCGCCCGTCGTGGAGTCTGTACCTGCGCCTTGAGGCCTGATCGACAGCTCGACATTGCTGAAGGGGCGGCCCACGGCCTGGGCGGGCGCATTCTCATCGGCATCCATCCAGGCGATGAAGCTGGCCTCGGAGGCGCCGTAGAACTCCACGATGCGCGCCTTGGGAAACAGCGCCTTGAGCGCAGGAGTGTGCGAGCGCATCCAGCGCGCCCCGCTGATCATGATGAACCGCACGCCCCCAATTGGCGGCAGGGCGCGTTGCCGGGCCCATTGCAGCATCAGGAGCAACTGGCTCGGCACGGCGACGAGGCATGGCACATCCTCCTCGCGCAGCGTATGCAGGCAGCGCAGTGCCGAAAACCGTTCCTGCACGACCGCACCAGCGCCAAACCACAGCGCCTGTATCACGCCGAAGAGAAACAGGGAATGGGACATGCGGCCGGGCGAGAGCGTGCGATGGGTCGCTGCCTCGCCGAAGTCCTGCAGGCTGACCCTGAAGCTCTCGGTCCAGGATCGGTGGTGCCGCATGAATCCCTTGGGCAGACCCGTGCTGCCGGATGTGAAGCCGGTATAGAACGGGCTTGCCTCGCTCTGCGGCTGCCGCAGGTCGCAGGGCTCGGTGGGCATCCACTGCGCGGCTCTTGTCCGCACGGCTGCGGGCCACTCGGGGTCGGCGATGGCTGCGCAGCGGCCGCTATGGACGACGGACAGGAATTCGACGACCGTCTCCAGGCTGGCATCCCCGCTCTGGAGCAGCATCCGGGGCGACCGGCTTGCCGCGATCCGTGCGCTGCGCCGGATGACCTGCTCGTGCAGGTCCGCATAGGTGAGGGCGGTGCTTTCGTTCTGGAGTGCAATCGCGTGCGGAGTGTGGCTGGCCCAGTGCTCCAGGGGGCTGTGGATATAGGGCCAGGAGGCTGGAGGCATCATGGCGTGGCCGGCTTGCCGCCGAATGCCCAATCCGGCATGCCGCGTGCCACGGAGTGCGCGATGACGGCGCACATCAGGCACTTGATGAAGTCACCGGGAACGAAGGCCAGCGTGGCGAGCGTTGCCTGTGGCAGGCTCAGCTTCGCCAGCAGCATCAGTCCCGTCACGCCCATGGCATGCAGCGCGAGCAGGCCGCCGACCACGGACGCCGCGAATGCGCTGAGCGCAACGGTGCGCGGGCTCTGGGTGGGGAGGCGGCGCATCAGGAGGCCCGTGATGAACGCAGCCACCGGGTAGCCGAGCAGATAACCCGCGGAGGGCGCCATGAACACGCCGATGCCGCCACGCCCGCCCGAGAGCAGGGGCAGCCCGGCGGCCACGGCGGCGAGGAACAGCAGCATGGCCTGCAGCCCGCGGCGCGGCCCGAGGAGCACGCCGGCCAGCATCACGCCCAATGACTGTGCGGTGATCGGCACGCCCATCGGCAGGTCGATCTTCGGGATCAGGCCCAGCACGGCCATGAGGGCGGCGAAGAGGGCGACCTGCGCCATGGAGGAGGCACCCTGGCGGTGCACGGAGGGCGTTGTGGGTGGGTTCATGAGGACGGGCTCCTTGGAGTGTGTGCGAGGGATGGGGTGAAACGCTTCAATGGCCCAGTCGCGCCCACAGGGCATCGGCGACGCGGCGGGAGGTTTGCAGCATCTGGATCGACAGCGGCGCGATCAGTCGCAGGCCTCCGGCGCGGCCTGTTCGCAGCCGGTAGGCGTCGGCCAGCAATTGCCAGCGGGTGAAAAAGTGTTCGACAAAGCGCAGCATCAGCGCCATCTGCAGCGCAATGCGCTCCGGCTCGAAGCCGAACCGGGCGAGGGGGCGCAGGCATCGCTCCAGCACGTCGACGAGATCGCCAGGGCGGGTGGTCAGCGTCAGCGCAGCACCCAGCACGCTTGCGCTCATGAGGCGCATGGTGGTGGCGTAGGCAAGCAGGGGTTGGCCCATCAGCACGTGGAACGCGGCGACCAGCAATGCAGCGATCAGCGCGGAGACCAGCCACCGCTTCGCACCCCACGCCGCGCGCCGCAGGGAGAGCAGCAAGGCCAGGCAGGCCGTGCCCGCTGCGCCAAGCCACCCCACAGACGAGGTGGTGAACAGCAAGGTGCCCGCGATGGCCATCACCAGCAGTTTGGCGCCCGCCGGAACGCGGTGCAGCCAGGTCTCGATGTCACTGTAGAGGCTACCCATGGCGCACCCCTGCGGCATGGCTCGTGGCTTTGGTGCCTGCCCGACGTGACGCGATCCGGGTGGCCACGTCGGCCGCGTAGTGCGCGCAGACCTCCTTGGCCGATCCGTCGGCGCGCACGCGGCCGGCCTCGAGCCAGATCACGCGGTCGAAATCGTGCACATGTTCGAGGACATGGGTGGAAACGATGATCTGCTGGGGTGCGCTGGCGATGTCATCGGCCAGCGCGGCCTGGCTGGGCAGGTCGAGGCTGGCGAAGGGTTCGTCAAGCAGCAGTACGCGCGGCCGGGCAGCCAGCAGCGCAAGCCAGCAGACCTGCTGGCGCTGGCCCTGGCTCAGGCTGCCGATGGCGCGGCTGGCCCAATCGCCCCGGCCGCGTTCCGCGAGCAGCAGCCGGGCCTGGTCGAGCGCTTCACGCTTGCTCAAACCCGCGGCGCGAAAGGAGAGGGCGATTTCCTCATCGACCACGGGGTGGATGATCTGCTCGTCCGGGTTCTGGAACATCAGGCCGACCAGCGCGGCCCGTTCGCGCGAGGCGTGGTGCAGATCGACTCCATGGATCTGCACGGTTCCTGTCTGTGGTGTTTCGAGTCCGCACAGCAGACGCAGGAGGCTGGTCTTGCCCGCACCGTTGTCACCGACCAGGCCGATGCGGCGTTCTGTCAGGGCAAGAGTCAGGTCCTCGAAGACGCGATGGCGCCCGCGCAGCAGCGACACATGCTGTATGTGAACGGTCGGCGTCGTGGCGGTTGTTGCGGTCGGCATGATGAGGGTTGCGAAATCGGCTCGGGGCGAACGTACAGTGATTCCGTCTGTCGGAAGCTGCGCGGTGTGTTGATATTTTTCATTCTATGGCTCGCAATTTCGTTTAACTCATCTGGAAACGATGCCTTGCTGAATTTAGTTGCCCCGAAATGCGTGCTTTAACGTCGTTGATTTCGTCGTCAAAATGCATGTGATTTGCGCGGAGATGCCGGTGTTTTGGGGGTGTTCGGGTGAGTGCTTTTATCAGGTGGGTATCTATCATTTAATTTCTGGCAACGTCGGTCAAAATGTCTTTTTGCCTCGCCGAGGAAGTGGCGAGAGTCATCGTCATCCCGCGATATCGCACTGATCTGCGCCGAATTGCGAGCTTCGCTATGCTGCCGCCTCGTCCCGGGCCTTTTCCAGCCGCCGCTGCCCGGCGCCGCTCCCTTTCCCTTTCATCCAACAAAGAAGACAAGTCCCGTGCCTGCCCTGATCGTTTCCCTATTGGTTCTCGTGCTCTGCCAGTTGCTGGGGGAGTGGCTTGTCCGAAGCCTCGGCATTCCCTTGCCCGGAGCACTGATCGGATTGGTGCTGCTCACCGTGGCACTCGTCGTGCTGGGGCGCGTACCTCAGGCTCTCGGCAAGGTGAGCGGCGGCTTGTTGCGCAACATGATGCTGCTGCTGGCGCCCGCCGTTGTCGGACTGATCGACAACATGGCACGCGTGCGTGAAGAGTGGTTGCCGTTCCTGGTGGCATGTGTGGCTGGTGCGCTGATCACCCTGGCCGTGACGGGGATCGTGCTGCAGCGTCTGCTCAGGACGGCTGCGCCGCATGCGGGAGAGCAGGCATGATCGCGGCCGACCTGATGGCCGTTCCTGCGCCGTTCTCAAGCTGGGCTTCGTTCGCGCTGGCCGCCGCGCTCTGGATTGCGGTGACCTGCCTGGCGTATTGGCTGGCGCTGCGATTGAGCCGGCGCATGAAGGGCAATCCGGTATTCGTGCCGGTCGCAACCACATCGCTCATGGTCATGGCTGTGCTGTGGATCAGCCAGACGCCGTATGCCGTCTACGCCCCCGCCACCAAGCCGTTGAACTGGTGGGTGGGGCCAGCAACGGTGGCGATCGCGATCCCGCTGTATGGCCAGCTCGAGCGGCTCAAGCGCATCTGGAAGCCGCTGCTGATCGCGCTGTTGATCGGCTCGGTGGTCGCGATGGCGTCCGCCATCGCCATCGCATGGGCTCTGGGCGGAAGCTGGCAGACCCTGATGTCGCTGATGCCCAAGTCGGCCACCATGCCGATCGCCATGCCCATGTCCGAGCGCTTCGGCGGCCTGCCTGCATTGGCGGCCGTGGCGGTGGTGATCACGGGGGTGTTCGGAACCGTGATATCGCACCCGCTGCTGCGCCTGCTGAAGGTGACCGATCCTGCGGCGCGCGGATTCGCCATCGGCCTTACCGCGCATGCCATCGGCATGGCGCGCGAGCTGCAGGTCAATCCCACGTCGGGCAGCTTTGCGGCGCTGGCCATGGGCCTGAACGCGATCGCGACGGCCGTGCTGATGCCGCTGGCGCTGGCCTGGGTCTGAGCTCCCCGGGGGCTCTCTTCCTGGAGGTTGCACGCGCGGGCCGCGAAAGCCCGACAATAGCGGGTTGATCTCTTCCCCGGGGCGGTACACGCCGCCCGTTCCTGTACATGTCCTTCCTAGCATCCGGCCTCGCCCCATCGCTGGCCCAGGCCGCACAATCCCGTGGCCTGATAGCGCCTACCGCCATCCAGCAACAGGCCATTCCTGTGGTGCTGCAGGGGCGCGACCTGCTGGCATCGGCGCCCACCGGCTCGGGCAAGACGGCGGCCTATGTGCTGCCGCTGCTGCAGGCGTGGATGCTCGGCGATGCAGCGGCACAGCGCGGCGGTGCCAAGGAGACCCAGGTACTCATCCTCGTGCCCACGCGCGAGCTGGCGGCGCAGGTGGCGGAACTGATCTACGAGGTCGGCGTGTCGCTCGGCAGGCGACCCAAGGTGGCCGTGCTCACGGGCGGCGTATCGATCAACCCGCAACTGATGGCGCTGCGTGGTGGCGCCGACGTGGTGATCGCCACGCCGGGGCGGCTGCTCGATGTGGTGGAGCACAGCCGGCTACGGTTCACGAGCCTGCGCACACTGGTGCTGGACGAGGCCGACCGGCTCATGGACCAGGGCTTTGCCGAGGAACTCGACAGGGTGCTCGCTTTGATTCCCGCAACTGCCGGGCGCCAGACGCTGCTGCTGTCGGCGACTTTCCCGCCCGCGGTTCAGTCGCTCGCGGCGAACCTGCTGCGTCCCGACCATGCACGTGTGGAAATCGCCGACACGCACCAGGAGGACGCGACCATCGAGCAGCGCGCCTATCTTCTCGATACCGACAAGCGCACAGCCTTGCTGCATGAACTGGTCAAGCAATACCCCGGCCAGCGCATGCTGGTGTTCGTTGCAAGCCGCTACAGCGCGGAGCATGTGGCCAACAAGCTGTATGACCGCAACATCAATGCCACGGCATTTCACGGCGACCTGAGCCAGGGCGCGCGCCGGCTGGTGCTGGAACAGTTCCAGAACAGCCAGTGGCAGGTGCTGATCACCACCGATCTGGCCGCGCGCGGCATCCACGTCGATGCGCTGCCGCTGGTCGTGAACTATGACCTGCCGCGCTCACCCACCGATTACACCCACCGCATCGGCCGCACGGGTCGTGCGGGCCTGAGCGGCGTGGCGATCAGCTTCGTCACGCCTGCCACCGAGGCGCACTGGCGGCTGATTGCCAAGCGCAACGCGCTCGACGTGCAGCTGCAGACGCTGCCGCAGTATCCCGTGACCGAGTCGGCACCCGAGCGCCAACCCCATGAGGATGGCAACAACGGCGGTGTGAAGGGCAAGCGCATGAGCAAGAAGGACAAGCTGCGCGCGGCGCGGGCGGCAGAGGAGGAGCAGGCGGAGGGCGGAGCACGGAAGGCCGAAGGTGATTCCAGCAAGGATTTCAGAACGCGGGGCCGTTGATGCCCTGACGTGGCGATGCCCCATGCAACGACAAAGGCCGGATTGCTCCGGCCTTTGTCATTTCTATACGGCGCTGCGCGTAGGGTGTCAGGCTGCTTCGGCGAGCTCGGCCTGTTCCTCGTTGGCGCTGCTTGCCTGCACGGCGCCTTCGATGTCCTTGACCGCGCTGGCCAGCCCTGCAGCCTTGGCTTCTGGGCCCATGCCGATGCCTTCGGCGCGCACGAAGCGCACGTCGGTGATGCCGAAGAAGCCGAACATCACCTTCAGGTAGCTTTCCTGGTGTTCCATGGCCTGGCCCTGCTCGCTGGTGGAGTAGAAGCCGCCGCGGGTCGAGGCGACGATCACCGTCTTGCCCTTGGCCAGGCCTTCAGGGCCGGATGCGGTGTAGCGGAAGGTGCGGCCGGGCTGGGCGAGGCGGTCGAGCCAGGCCTTGAGCTGCGTGGGAATGGTGAAGTTGTAGAACGGAGCACCGACCACGATCACGTCGGATGCCAGGAACTGGCTCACCAGGCGTTCCGAAACAGCGTTCTCGCGCAACTGGGCTTCGCTCAGGCCGTCTGTCTGGCCGGTGCGGGGCGCCAATGCGTCAGCCGTGAAGTGCGCGGGAGCATCGGTCAGCAGGTCGAGGCGGGCTACCTGGGTGCCAGGGTTGCGGGCCACCCAGGCGTCCACGATCTGACGGGTGAGCTGGCGCGAAACGGAGTGTTCGCCGGTGATGGAGGAGTCGATGTGAAGCAGTTGCATGGTCAATGTCCGGTTGAAATGAGGTCTGGGGTGGAGAGCTGCACTTCTGTGCTGCTCGATGGAATGAATTGTGATGGCGGAACGATCTTTTGATTAGATGGCAAAATTGCGATTGATTGTCCCGAATATCGAACTAATTAACCGGATGGACCACCATGCAAGACCTCAATGACATGCTGTACTTTGCCGAAATCGTGGAGCATGGCGGCTTCACTGCCGCGAGCAAGGCGCTGGGTATTCCGAAGTCCCGGCTGTCGCGCCGGATCACCGAACTGGAGGCGCAGCTCGGTGTGCGGCTGCTCCAGCGCACCACGCGCAAGCTCTCGCTGACGGAAGTGGGCGAGACCTATCTGCGCCACTGCCAGTCCATGCGAGACGAGGCCCAGGCAGCGGCCGATGCCGTTGCGCAGGTGCAGACAGTGCCGCGCGGCACCGTGCGCGTGACCTGTCCGGTCACCCTGGCGCAGACGGTGCTCGGCGAACTCATACCGACCTACATGGCGCGCTGCCCGGAGGTCCGGCTGGAGATGCGCGTGCTCAACCGGCCGATCAACCTGGTCGAGGAGGGTATCGACGTGGCCCTGCGCGTTCGCAATTCGCTCGAGGAAAGCGGCAGCATGGTGGTCAAGCGCCTCGGGGAAGGGCGCGTCAGGCTGGTGGCAAGCCCCGAGCTCCTGATCCGGCAGGGAACGCCTCGCGTGCCGCAGGATCTGGAGCGCCTGGACAGTCTGTCCATTTCGATCGACGAAGGTCGCACCACACTGCAGCTCTTCAACGATGAGGGCGAGGAGGCCGTGGTGCAACTGAAGCCGCGCTACGTGGTCGACGATCTTCAGATGGTCAAGTTCGCCGCGATTGGCGGCACGGGGTTCTGCTGGCTGCCCGACTATCTGTGCCACAAGGAGCTGCAGGACGGTCGCCTGGTCGAGTTGCTGCCAGGGTGGACCCAGCGCGGCGGCATCGTGCATGCGGTGTTTCCATCCCGCCGCGGCCTGCTGCCTGCGGTACGCAGCTTCCTGGACTTTCTCGGAGAGACCATACCCCAGCGCAGTCGGCTCTGAGCCTCTATCGCCCTGCAGGGCCCGCCAATCCTTCTATATTCCAAATTTCGATAAATTAACAAAAATATATTCGTTTGAGTTTTAAGTATGTGTCTCCACAATGTGTTCACCTTTAGAAACACCGAGACGTAGACATAATGATTTCGACCCGCTCACTCAAGACCCTGATTGCCGCCGTCGCCGTGGTGGCCGGCAGTGCCGTTTCCGCCCAGTCGTCCAATACGCTGCTCAACGTCTCCTACGACGTGGCGCGAGAGTTCTATAAGGACTACAACCAGGCCTTCATTGCTCACTACAAGAAGACCACCGGCAAGGACGTGAAGGTGGACCAGGCGCACGGCGGCTCCAGCGCCCAGGCTCGCGCCGTGAATGACGGCCTGGAAGCCGACGTGGTGACCTTCAACACCACCACCGACATCGATTTCCTGGCGGGCAACGGCGTGGTCGCGAAGGACTGGGCGAAGAAGTTCCCGAACGACGCGTCGCCCACCACCTCGACCATGCTGTTCCTGGTGCGCAATGGCAATCCCAAGAACATCAAGGATTGGGAAGACCTGATCCGCCCCGACGTGAAGGTCGTCGTGGTCAACCCGAAGACCGGCGGCAACGGCCGCTACGCCTATCTGGCTGCATGGGGCTATGTCCGCGAGAAGGGCGGCACCGACGCACAGGCCGCGGAATTCGTGGGCAAGCTGTTCAAGAACGTGCCTGTGCTGGGCAAGGGCGGCCGCGATGCGACCAGCATCTTCCTGCAACGCAACATCGGCGATGCGCTGATCACCTTCGAGTCGGAAGTTGTTTCCGTGGAACGTGAATTCGGCAAGGGCAAGGTCGATGCGATCCATCCGTCGGTGAGCATCGTGGCCGAAAACCCCGTGGCCGTGGTCGACCGCACCGTTGCGAAGAAGGGCACGCGCGAACTGGCGACCGAGTACCTGAACTATCTGTACTCGGACGAGGCCCAGGAGATCGCCGCAAAGCACGCTCTGCGCCCGCGCTCGGAAGCGGTGCTGAAGAAGCATGCCGACGTGTTCAAGCCGATCAAGCAGTTCACCGTGGCGAAGTACTTCGGCTCGCTGGGCGAGGCGCAGAAGGTGCACTTCAATGACGGCGGCCAGTTCGACAAGCTGTACACGCCCGGCAAGTAAGCCTGGCGGCATCCCGGGTCACCGCGCGCCACTTCCCTGAGCCAGCGGTGGCACACGGGTGCCACGGGGCGGCTCATGTGCGTGCTCCGCTGGCTCGGGCCGCGCGCATCGAACATTGACCATTACCCTGGGCCGCGCTCCCATTTCACACCAAGAAGACACCGATTTATGACTGCTGCGGCGCTGAACGCATCGCCCGGGGGAACCGCCACCCCGCGCGGGCCCAAACGTGTGCTGCCCGGGTTCGGGCTCACGCTGGGCTACACGCTTTTCTACCTGAGCATCATCGTGCTGATTCCCTTGGCCGCGCTGCTGTTCAGAACCTTCCAGATGACCTGGCCAGAGTTCTGGGAGGCCGTGGCCGCCCCGCGCGTGCTGGCGTCCTACCGGCTCACGTTCGGCGCCTCGTTCATCGCGGCCTGTGTGAACCTGGTGTTCGGCCTGCTCGTGGCATGGGTGCTGGTGCGCTATCAGTTTCCCGGCAAGAAGATCGTGGATGCGCTGGTCGATCTGCCATTTGCGCTGCCCACCGCCGTGGCCGGCATTTCGCTCACCGCGCTGCTCGCTGGCAATGGCTGGGTGGGGCAGTACCTCGAGCCGCTCGGCATCCAGCTGGCGTTCAATCCCAATGGCGTGGTGATCGCGCTGATCTTCATCGGGCTGCCGTTCGTGGTGCGCACGGTGCAGCCGGTGCTCGAGGATTCCGAAAAGGAACTCGAGGAGGCAGCGACCAGCCTGGGTGCAACGCGCTGGCAGATCTTCTACAAGGTGATCCTGCCGGGCATCACGCCCGCGCTGCTCACGGGCTTTGCGATGGCCTTCGCCCGCGCGATCGGTGAGTATGGCTCCGTCATCTTCATCGCGGGCAACATGCCCATGGTCTCGGAGATCACGCCGCTCATCATCATCGGCAAGCTCGAGCAATACGACTACCGGGGCGCGACCGCCGTGGCCGTGACCATGCTGTTCTTCTCCTTCATCATGCTGCTGGTCATCAACGGCCTGCAGGCTTGGCAGCGCAAGCGTCAGGGGGCACCGCTGTGAACGAATCGCATTATTTCCTGCTGACGGTCATTGGCGCGATGCTCGCGCTGGTTCTGGTGGCCTACCGCCTGACCGCACCGAAGAAGGGCGGCAAGCCCGAGAAGCTCACGACGACCGAGCCGCGTGCCGTGCGCTGGATCCTGATCGGCACCATGTTGGTGTTCCTGCTGCTGTTCCTCGTGCTGCCGCTCGCCGCGGTGTTCACCGAGGCGCTGCGCAAGGGCGTGGATGCCTACCTGGCCGGCCTGCGCGAACCCGATGCCTGGTCCGCGATCAAGCTCACGCTGATCACCGCGGTGATTGCCGTACCGTTGAACCTGGTGTTCGGCGTGGCCGCGGCCTGGTGCATTGCCAAGTTCGACTTCAAGGGCAAGGCGTTCCTGATCACGCTGATCGACCTGCCTTTCTCGATTTCACCCGTGGTGGTCGGCCTGATGTACGTGCTGGTGTTCGGTGCGCAGGGCTGGCTGGGCCCCTGGCTCGCCGCGCACGACATCAAGATCATCTTCGCCGTGCCGGGCATCGTGCTCGCCACGATCTTCGTGACCTTTCCGTTCATCGCCCGCGAGCTGATTCCGCTGATGCAGTCGCAGGGAAATGACGAAGAGCAGGCCGCGATCGTGCTGGGCGCGAGTGGCTGGCAGACTTTCTGGCACGTGACGCTGCCCAACATCAAGTGGGGCCTGCTGTACGGCGTGATCCTCTGCAACGCCCGGGCGATGGGCGAATTCGGCGCCGTGTCGGTGGTCTCGGGCCACATCCGGGGTCAGACCAACACGATTCCGCTGCACGTGGAAATTCTCTACAACGAGTACCAATCGGTGGCCGCATTTGCCGCTGCCTCGCTGCTGGCCCTGCTGGCACTGGTGACGCTGGTGATCAAGTCGGTGGCCGAGTGGCAGGCGGAAAAGCAGATGGAAGCCGCCGCCGCGATGCCGCCGGAACGCCCCACGACGGCCGGCTGATGAATTGACTTCCTCTCGCGCCGAGGCGCGGGAGGGAACAGGAAGGATTACAGAATGAGCATCGAAATTCGCAACGTCAGCAAGCAGTTCGGCGATTTCCAGGCATTGCGCGACGTCAACCTCGACATCAAGTCCGGCGAGCTCATCGCCTTGCTTGGTCCCTCGGGCTGCGGCAAGACCACGCTGCTGCGCATCATCGCGGGCCTGGAGACGGCCGATGTCGGCACCATCTCCTTCAGCGGCGAGGACACAACCGATGTGCACGTGCGTGATCGCAACGTGGGCTTCGTGTTCCAGCACTATGCGCTGTTCCGGCACATGACGGTCTTCGACAACGTCGCCTTCGGCCTGCGCGTGAAGCCGCGCAAGGAACGCCCGAGCGAGGCCCAGATCAAGGAGAAGGTGATGAACCTGCTCAAGCTGGTGCAGCTCGACTGGATCGCCGACCGCTATCCTTCCCAGCTCTCTGGCGGCCAGCGCCAGCGTATCGCCCTTGCGCGCGCGCTGGCGGTGGAGCCCAAGGTGCTGCTGCTTGACGAGCCGTTCGGTGCGCTGGATGCCAAGGTGCGCAAGGAGCTGCGCCGCTGGCTGCGCCGACTGCATGACGAGTTGCACGTCACCTCGATCTTCGTCACGCACGATCAGGAGGAGGCGCTCGAGGTGGCCGACCGCGTGGTGGTCATCAACAAGGGCAAGATCGAGCAGGAGGGCACGCCGCAGCAGGTCTGGGACAATC
The DNA here is from genome assembly GCF_014395975.1 of Diaphorobacter ruginosibacter. Classification (NCBI taxonomy): domain Bacteria; kingdom Pseudomonadati; phylum Pseudomonadota; class Betaproteobacteria; order Burkholderiales; family Comamonadaceae; genus Diaphorobacter; species Diaphorobacter ruginosibacter. The sequence goes on from NZ_CP060714.1 coordinate 2,006,512, forward strand.
CCGCCAGCCCGTTCGTCTATGGCTTCCTGGGCGACGTGAACCTGTTCAAGGGCCGCGCAAGCGACGGCCGCGTGTACCTGGACGACGGCATGCAGCTCGACAGTGTCGATGCCGCCAATGCGAACGAGGCCAAGGCCTTTGCCTTCGTGCGCCCGCACGACCTGGACGTGGAGCGTTACTCGCCAGGCCAGGCGCTCGATGCGCAGGGCCGCCCGCGCGGTATCGTTGCACAATTGTCGCGGGCGATTGTCGTCGGACCGATTGCGCGGTTGGAACTTATCCCGGAATCCGATAACCAATCGGCGGACAATACGACCTCGGAATCGATCATCGAAGCGCAGATTCCGGCGCAGCAGTTTCGTGACCAGGGGCTGCGCGAGGGCGAGATGCTGGTGGTGACACCACGCCACGCCAAGGTTTTCCTGGACCAAGCTGCCGGTATCTGAGGCCACTTTCCCGCGACAAGCCGGAAGCTGGCCACGGAAGGCCGGTTTCCAAAGGACAAAAAGTGGTTTTCAACTGGATTTCGCGGGCTCCGCGTCAGGTTCTCGGGCTCATCAGCCTGGCATGTATCGCCATGCTGGCATTCGGCATGTATCTGCAGCACGTCGTGGGGCTCGAGCCATGCCCGATGTGCATCGTGCAGCGCTATGCGCTCATTCTCGTGGCCGTCTTCGCCGGCATCGGTGCGATGCGCTCCGGCCCCGGCTGGTGGAAGACCTGGAGCTTCCTGGCACTGCTGATGGCCGGCTTCGGAGCCTTCGTGGCCGCACGCCAGAGCTTTCTTCAGTGGTACCCGCCGGAGTTCGCCACCTGCGGTCGCGACTTCTACGGGATGATCGAGAACTATCCGATCAGCCGCTCCATTCCGATGATCTTCCGTGGATCGGGTGACTGCACCGCCATCGACTGGACTTTCCTGGGCGGCTCCATCGCCAACTGGTCCTTCGTGTGCTTTGCGATCATCGCCATCGCACTGCTCGTGGCGCTGGTGCGCGGCGGCAGGCGTTGAAGCTTGTTCGATGAGTCGAATCAAGGCTCCCCGGCATGTGCGGGGGCTATGTGTTGGCGGGACCGAAGAATGAACGACATGAACATGCAGCGGCGCCAGTGGCTGTCGCTGGGCCTGCTGGGCGCCGCAGGTGTTTCGCTGACCGGTTGCGGTACGGTGAAGCAGTTCACGGGCCTCGGGGATGGCGACGCGAAGGCGAAGGGCCACTCCTTCGAGCAGCGGCTTGCCGAACTGGAGGCGCGAAGCGGTGGCCGCCTCGGCCTGTCGGTGCAGATACTGGGCAGCGAGCGCACGTTGAGCCGTCGCGAGGACGAGGCTTTTCCCATGTGCAGCACGTTCAAGCTGCTGCTGGCGGCCCGCATCCTGCACCTGTCCCAGTTGGGCGAGTTTCCGCTGGAACAGGCGCTGCTCTACGAGAAGCGCGACCTGGTGCCCTATTCACCCGTCACCGAAAAATTCGCGGACGCCCAGGGCATGACGGTGCGCGAACTCTGCGAAGCCGCCGTGGTGGCAAGCGACAACACCGCTGCCAACCTGCTGCTCAACCTCCAGGGCGGTCCGGCGGGCCTGACCCGCTGGCTGCGCATGAGCGGCGATATGAAGACGCGGCTCGATCGCATCGAACCCGACCTGAACACCGCGATCATCGGCGATCCGCGCGACACCACCACGCCGCGTGCCATGGCACGCACCACGCTTTCGCTGCTGACGGATGCCAAGGGTGAGTTGGCACCCGAAAGCCAAAAGCAGCTCCAGGACTGGCTGCTTGCCAGCCGTACCGGCGACAAACGCCTGCGTGCAGGCATGCCCGGAGAATGGACGGTGGGAGGCAAGACCGGCTCCGGCGATAACGGCACGGCCAATGAGGTCAGTGTGGTCTGGGCGGGGAAGGATGCGGCGCCGATGCTGGTGAGCGCATTCCTGACCGGAGCGATGAAGGTCGACTCCGACGGCCGCGATGCCGTGCTGGCGGATGTGGGCCGCGTGGTGGCCGACTGGTACCGGAGCGGCAAGGCTTCCTAGGCATTAACGGTGGGAGGCGTGACGGCACGCGGCCGTCTTGTCACAGCATTAGACCGCAGGGCGCGTGGACTGAGCCGAGCCATCGAATACCGTTGGCCCGGTGGTTCCGGGAACCCATACCGGGTAGGTCTCCATCACCTCGGCGTACAGCGCCGAGTCCATCCAGCGTTGCAGCCAGGCCTGCAAGTGTGGCCATGGCTTGCGGGCCCAGGCGTCCTTGTCGATGTGCGCGAACTGGCGCACGAAAGGACGCAGGGCCATGTCGGCCAGGCCCGGGTTGACACCCAGGAGATAGCCCGTGGCCGCGAGCTGTTCGTCGAGGGAGCCCAGCCACTCGTCTGCGATCCGCGCGGCTTCCGCGACTTCATCGCTGCCATGGCGATCGGGGTACTTGCTGCGGTCGAGCGCCGGCTTGAAATGCCGGTCGTTGCGCTCGATGAGTGCAAGCATGGCCTGCTGCGTACCATCAGTCGGTTGCAGCCAACCATCGGCGTCACGGCCCTGCAATGCGTGCAGCATGATGTCCAGGCTTTGCTCGATGACGCGGCCATCGGCCAGCACCAGAACGGGAACGGTCGCCTTGGGCGAGACCTGCAACAGGGACTGCGGCTTGTCGCGCAGCTTGATTTCCCGAAGCTCGCAGGCGAAGCCGCTATAGGCGAGTGCGAGTCTGGCGCGTATCGCGTAGGGGCAGCGGCGGAAAGAATAGAGAACAGGCAGGGCGGACGTCATGCACTGATTGTCCGCCAGTATCGATACACCCGGGCCGTCCGGCTCACGATGCTCTTCAAGGAAGGCAACTGCCGAAGGCGGGCGTCGAGCGGAGGCCGGGAGTGGTCAGGCGACCGCCACCACGCCGATTTCCACGGTGAACGCAGGACGCGCCAATGCCGACTCCACGCAGGCACGCGCCGGTGCGTGGCCTGCTGGAACCCATGCATCCCACACGGAATTCATCTGCTCGAACGTCGTGTGATCGGCCAGCCAGATCGTGGCCTGCACGATCTTGGTCTTGTCCGTTCCGGACTCGGCGAGCAGTGCATCGATCTTGTCGAGGATTTCCCGGGTCTGGCCGGCGACGTCCTTGGCGGTGTCGGTGGCAACCTGGCCGGCGAGGAACACGAAGCCGTTGGCGATGACGGCCTGGCTCATGCGGGTGTTGGTGTGAAGGCGTTTGATGGTCATGAATTTTCCTTTAAGAAAAAAATAGATCTTACAACGCCCGGTCCGGCCTGTCGAAGAATGCCGTGCCGCGGTATGTGAGCGCGATGCTCATTCCGTCCTGGCGAGCGATGGTGGCTTCATCTTCAGGGCGGGTGCGGTGCTTGGGGTAGGGGGCTGAGAGGCCTCCCAGCCCTGGTCCTGCAGGAAGAACTTGGCCACCATCTCCTTGGTGATCTGCACGGCCCGCTTCAGGCTCAGGTCGATGTGCTCGGACAGGGCTTCCAGCGCCTCGGCCGTCTTGCGTGCGCGGATCAGCTCGACAAGCCGGGCGTGCGCGTCGAATGCGCGCGCATTCCAGTCGGACTGCTCCAGATCGATGTGGCGCGCCACGTGGATCCGCCGTGTGACCTGTTCGAGGAATTGGCACAGTTCGCGGTTGTGCGACAGCGCGGTGAGGCGGCGGTGGAACTCCTCGTCGGTGAGCAGATGTTCGGCGCTGGACATGTTCGCGCTGTTGTCCATCACCTCTTTCCAGTAGTCCGCCAGCGACTCGATCTCGGCGTCACTGGCATGGGTGACCGCCAGATAGACGGCGCGCCGCTCGAGCGCGATGCGCACCTGGTAGAGGTTGAACAGTTCCTCCACGCTGATGGCCTTGCGGAAGAAGCCCTTGTTCATCACGAAGTCCAGGAAGCCTTCCGCCACGAGGCGATTCAATGCCTCGCGCAGCGGCGGACGGCTGATGCCGAACTCGCGGCCCAGCGCCTGTTCGTTGATGCGCGCGCCGGGGCGAAAGTCGTAACGCATCGCTCGCTCGCGCAACTCCACATACAGCCGCTCCACGCTGCTTTCATCCCGCGTCTGCGGTACGTGTTCTGCTTTGGGTTTCTTCTTGGTTGCCATAGGTGCGTGGGCGTTGTTGGAGAGGGGTTGCCTGCGGACGGATCCCTCGGGCCGTTCGTCTGAAAATCCGCGCCGCAACGCTTCATGGAACGGCTGCCGATTCTAGTTGCGGAGAACCCCGAGATTCCCGCAATTTCCCGGGATCATGTCACGTACCGGATCTTCGCACAAACTGTCTTGTAATGTTATTGACTAATGTCGTCATAAGTGTCTACACTTTGATGGAGGCAGGCTTGAAGAAGAATGCAAGCGCGTCAGGGAGCCTGCACGGAACAGCAACGCATTGCCGCGCGGAGGCCTGCGCGGCGGGAGACAAACAGCCATGAGTGATTTGAGTGTCACGAGCCAATTGCGCAACGTCGACCTGGAAGACAAGTACACGGCCGACGAGGGTACGGCTTACCTCACGGGCGTGCAGGCGCTGGTGCGCCTGCCCATGGTGCAGAAGCGCCGCGACCGCGCGGCCGGGCTGAACACGGCGGGCTACATCACCGGATACCGTGGATCGCCGCTGGGCACGTTCGACGACCAGCTGGTCAAGGCACGCAAGCACCTCGAGAAGCACGACATCACGTTCATTCCGGGCGTCAACGAGGATCTGGCTGCCACGGCAGTCTGGGGCACCCAGCAGGCCGAGATCGGAGGCGATGGCAAGTTTGACGGGGTCTTCTCGATCTGGTACGGCAAGGGGCCCGGGGTGGACCGTTCCGGCGATGCGTTTCGCCACGGGAACCTTGCGGGCAGCTCCAGGCACGGCGGTGTGCTGGTGCTGATGGGCGATGACCATACGTGCGAGTCATCGACCACGTGCCACCAGAGCGAATATGCGCTGATGGATGCACAGATCCCGATTCTCTCGCCCGCGGGTGTGCCCGAAGTCGTTCCGTACGGCCTGCTCGGCTGGGCCTTGTCACGCTACAGCGGGGCATGGGTCGGCATGAAGTGCATCAAGGACACGGCCGATGCCTCGGGCTCGGTATGCATCGATGATGCCCAGTTGCGCATCGCGATGCCTGACTGGGACGGCGCGCCGGAGGATGGCCTGAACATCCGCCTGCCCGATACGCCGCATGCGCAGGAGTTCCGGCTGGTCAACTACAAGCTCGATGCGGCGCGTGCTTTCGCGCGCGCCAACCGCATTGACCGCGTGGCATTCGGTAGCCGCGAGGGCGCTCGCACCGGCATTGTCACGTCGGGCAAGAGCTGGCTCGACCTGCGGCAGGCGCTGGCCGATCTGGGAATCGATGAAGCGCGCGCACGGCAGCTCGGGTTGGCCGTCTACAAGGTGGGCATGGTCTGGCCGCTGGAGCCCATCGGCCTGCGCGAATTCGCCCTGGGGCTTGAACAGGTGATCGTGATCGAGGAAAAGCGCGGGCTCATCGAAGGCCAGATCAAGGAGATTCTCTACGGCGAGGCCGACGCGCCGCGCGTGATTGGCAAGCGTGACGAGCAGGGCGCGAAGCTGCTGCGCACCGAGCTTGCGCTCGATGCATCGATGATTGCGCAGGTCGTGGGATCGCGTCTCGCGGCGGCGGATCCATCGCTCAAGGAGGTTGTGCAGCAACTGGCACAGCGCAGGCCGCAGGTCGCGTCGGTGGACGTGATGTCGCGCAGTTTCTATTTCTGCGCGGGCTGTCCGCACAACACCTCGACACGTATTCCCGACGGCAGCCGTGCCTACGCAGGCATCGGGTGCTCCTGGATGGCGCAGACCATGGGCCGCGATACGCTTGGCTACACGCAGATGGGCGCGGAGGGCATGGCGTGGGTGGGGGAGGCGCCATTCTCCCGGCGCACGCACATGTTCCAGAACATGGGTGACGGTACCTACTTCCACTCCGGCCTTCTGGCCGTGCGCGCGGCGGTTGCCGCGAAGACCAACATCACCTTCAAGCTGCTCTACAACGATGCTGTGGCCATGACCGGAGGGCAGCGCCACGACGGGCCGCTGGATCCCATCCGCATGACGCACCAGGTGCATGCCGAGGGCGTTGTGCGCATCGCCGTGGTGACCGACGAACCCGGCAAGTACGACGGCGTGACGGGCTGGGCTCCCGGCGTGACGGTGCACCACCGCGATGAATTGGATGCGGTGCAGCGCACGCTGCGCGAGATCGAGGGCACCACCGTGCTGGTCTATGACCAGACCTGTGCAGCGGAAAAGCGCCGTCGCCGCAAGCGCGGCACCTTCCCCGATCCCGACAAGCGCGTGGTCATCAATCCCGAAGTCTGCGAGGGCTGCGGCGACTGCGGCGTGCAGTCGAACTGCGTGGCGGTTGTGCCGCTCGAAACCGAACTCGGCCGCAAGCGTTCCATCGACCAGTCGGCATGCAACAAGGACTTCTCGTGCATCAAGGGCTTCTGCCCCAGCTTTGTGACGGTGAGCGGCGGTGCGCTGCGCAAGGGCGCTTCGTCGCAGGGTGATTCGGATGCCGGACTGCTCCTGCCCGAACCCGTGTTGCCGGATCTGCGCCAGGGCGTATACAGCCTGGTGATCACGGGCGTAGGCGGAACCGGTGTGGTGACCATTGGTGCGCTGCTTGGCATGGCGGCACATCTTGAGGGCAAGGGCACCGGCGTACTCGACATGGCGGGACTCGCGCAGAAGGGCGGTTCGGTGTGGACGCACATGCGCTTCGGCACCAGCAACGATGCGATCGCGGCTGTGCGCGTTGCCCCGGGCGGGGCCGATGCCGTGGTGGGCTGCGACCTCGTGGTGGCGGCCTCGGCGAACACGCTGGCCATGACGCGCAAGGCCGCCACGCGCGTGCTGCTCAACAGCCAGGAAGTGATGCCCGGGGCTTTCGTGCAGAACCCCGACCTGCAGTTCCCCGCCAACCCGCTTGTGCAGACAGTCGCGCGCGCGGTGGGCGCCGAGAACGTGCAGGTGATCGATGCCGGCAGCCTGGCGCTTGCGCTGTGCGGCGACTCCATCGCCACCAACCTGTTCATGCTCGGGGCCGCGTGGCAGCGCGGCATGATCCCGGTGAGCGCAGAGGCGATCGAGCGGGCGATCGAGCTCAACGGCGCGGCCGTGAAGATGAACATCGCGGCCTTCCGCTGGGGCCGTCGCCATGCGGTCCATCCCGAGGACGTGGTGAACCATGCGTTTGCCGGGAAACCGCGGGGGAGCGGCAAGGCGGTGAGCCTCGCGCCGCAGTCGCTCGACGCCCTGGTCGACCGTCGCAGCCAGATGCTCACCGAGTACCAGAACGCCGCCTACGCCCGGCGCTACCGCGTGCTGGTGGACGAGGTGCGAGCAGCCGAGGCGCGCATTTTGCCGGGAAGCGACGCGCTGGCCAGGGCGGTCGCGCAGGGATTCCACAAGGTGATGGCCTACAAGGACGAGTATGAAGTGGCACGCCTGCATGCCTCGCCGGCGTTTGCCGAGCAGCTCAAGGCCCAATTCGAGGACGGCCACAGGCTCACCTTCCACCTGGCGCCTCCCGGCATGTCGCGGATCGACCAGCGCACGGGGCGACCCGCCAAGAGCGAATGGGGTGGGTGGATGATGCATGGCTTCCGGCTGCTTGCGCGGCTCAAGGGGTTGAGGGGAACGGCCTTCGACGTGTTCGGCAGGACAGAGGAGCGCCGGCACGAACGCGCACTGGTGGACAGCTACGAGGCCATGATCCGCCAGATGGTGGCCGGGTTGCGGGCCGACCAGCACGCATTGGCGCTCCAGATCGCGCAGGCGGTGATGAAGGTACGCGGCTTCGGCCCCGTGAAGGAAGCCCATCGCGTGGCTTACGAGAAGGAAGTGGCGATGCTGCTCGAGCGCCTTCGCCACCCGCTGCCGGGCACGCAACGGGCTGCGGCCTGAGCGCGGAGGGCTTGGAGATCCGCGAGGCCCCGGGCCTTGCGGATCGCCCCGCAGCGTGAACCGGCTGTTGCAATCCGTCATGCAGCGGGATCGACGAGGGGAATGCTCCATCGGCGCACTGCGCACACTCGATGAAAGCGCTTGACGAGTGCTTTCCATGCGCAAATCACCGGTGCGTTTGTGCTGAAGAACTGGTGGCGCCGGAGGCAGGCCCCGCACCTCACTTTGCAATGGCTCGCAACGACTCAGGCCTTGCGGCCGCCGAGATAGAGTTCGCGTACCTGTGGATCGTGCATCAGCTGCTGCGTGGTGCCCGTGAGGGCCACGGTGCCCATCGACAGGATGTATGCGCGATCGGACATGCGCATGGCCTCCATCGCGTTCTGTTCGACCATCAGGATGGTGACCTTCTCCTTGTCGCGCACTTGCACGATGGCGTCGAAAACTTCCTGCAGCACCTTGGGCGACAGACCCGCGGAGGGCTCGTCGAGCAGCAGCACCTCGGGGCTGGGCATGAGGGCCCGCGCAAGCGCGAGGATCTGCCGCTCTCCGCCTGACAGCGAAGAGGCTGCCGCATTGAACTTGCGGCCCAGCACGGGATAGAGCGCGTGGAGTTCTTCCATGCGGCGGTTGCAATCCGGCGTACTCATGTAGTGCCCGCCCACCTGGAGGTTTTCGCGCACGGTCAGGTTGCTGAAGATGTTCTCTGTCTGGGGCACGAAGCCGAGGCTGCATTGCCTGATCTTGCGGAAGATCGGCATCTGCGTGCGGTCCTGGTCATTGACCTTCACATGTCCGCTGCGCGGCAGCAGCTGTCCTGCAATGGTCTTGAGCAGCGTGCTCTTTCCGCATCCGTTGGGCCCGAGCAGCGTCACGATCTCGGTGCGTTCGACCTTCAGCGAGATACCCTTGAGAATGTCCACCTCGGGGGTGTAGCCGGCGACGACATTGTCGATTTCGATCATCATGTGCTTGTACTCCTCGCTTGCGGCTTCAAGCCGCTTCGGCGGGTTCGCGCTTGTCCACGCTTCCCAGGTAGGCCTGTACGACGTGTTCGTTGGACGCCAGTTCATCGGGTTGGCAGCTCGCGACGATGCGGCCGCGATCGAGCACGATGCAGCGTGTGCAGACCTCGCGGATGAAGTGCATGTCGTGTTCGACGATCACCAGGGTCATGCCCTGCCGGTTGAGCTTCTGTAGCGACTGGACGATGTCGCGCCGCAGGTTGGGGTGCACTCCTGCCGTGGGCTCGTCCAGCATCAACAGGCGTGGATCGCTCATCAATGCGCAGACGATGCCCAGCAGCTTCTTCTGGCCACCCGACAGCGCGGATGAGGGGAGGTCGCGCACATGCGTGAGCAGCAACTGCTCCAGCAGCACCGTCGCCTTGGCGTGGGCGGCAGCCTCGGCCCGGCGTGCGCCGGCCGAGCCGAAGATGGTGGACAGCACGCCGTGGTGGGACGTGGAGGCTGCCATGGCCACCTCCATCACCGACATCTTCCTGGGCATGGACGGCAACTGGAATGTGCGACCGATGCCTGCACTGACGATGCGGTGCGCGGGCAGCGTGCCGATGTTCTGGCCGTCGAACGTGACCCGCCCCCCATCGATGGCTCCGAAACCCGTCACCAGGTTCAGCAGAGTGCTCTTGCCCGAGCCGTTGGGGCCCAGCAGGCCGACGATCTCGCCTTTCGCGATGGTGAAATTCACGTCCTGCAGCACATGGTTGCCACCGAACGACTTGGAGACATGCCCCAGTTCAAGCAAGGGGGACGGCATCACGGCATCTTCCTCAGTTTTTCAGGGACAAGGCCTTCACTGCGCCACATCAGGCAGAGGAGCAGGATGGTGCCGATCAGGCCCAGGCGGATCGCGCCGGACACGTCGGAAGACAGGCTCAGCCAATCCTTGATGAAGGGAACGAACACATAGGCGGCCTGCACCACGACCACGCCTACCAGCACGCCGGCCGTGTTTCCAAGGCCGCCAATCATCAACATGGTCCAGAGAAGAAAGGTCTCCGAGGCCAGCATGTACTCAGGCCCGGCAAAGCTCATGTAGTGCGCGTACAGGAAGCCCCCCAGCGCCGCGATGGCGGCGCCGCTCATGATGGCGCGGGTCTTCAGCGAGCGCAGGTCGTAGCCCATGCAGGTGGCGAGCTGCGGCTCCTCCCGCATCAGGCGCAGTGCCCTGCCGAAGCGGCCGTTGCCGAGGCGCGAACACACCACGGCGCAGGCGGCGAGGATTGCTGCCACGAGTGCGAGGAATGCCACGCTGTCCCAGGGGCGGGCGAGCCCGTCGAACAGCGCGGGAATCGCACTGATGCCGTTCGCACCGCCGGTCAGCCAGCCTTCGTTGGTGGCGATCGTGCGCAGGATCTCCGCGACCGCGAGCGTGGCGATGCCCCAGTAGTCGGCAGCGAGTTTGCGCCCGATGCTGGCAATGAACAGGCCCAGCAGCATGGCCGCTGCGATGCCCATGGCCAGGCTGGGAAGAACCCCCCAGCCCAGGCCGAAACCGATGCCTGCGGCATAGGCGCCGAGGCCCGCGAAGGCAATGTGCCCGAAATTGAGCAGTCCCGCGTAGCCTGCCTGGAGGTTCAGGCCCAGCGCCATGAGCGCGTAGATGCCGGCGATCGTCAGTGAAGAAACGAGGAAATCAAACACGGCGCACCTCGCGGTCGAACAAACCATAGGGCCTGAACAGCAGGGCCAGCAGCAGTATCAGGAACGAGGCGGCGCTGATGTAGGCGACCGGCAGGAACATCAGTTCCTGGCCGAACACCGGTCCAAAATTCATGTTGGTGACGGCCGTTTCCGTCAGGGCAATCAGCATGGCGCCCACGACGGCACCCAGCGGGTTGCCGAGGCCACCCAGAATCGCGGCTGCGAAGACCGGCAGCAGCAGGTCGTTGCCGAGGTTGATGTGCGCGCCTGTCGAGAGTGCCAGCATGCTGCCGCCCAGTCCCGCGAGGCCTCCGGCCATGAAGCTCACGAGGCGCGTGATGAACGCGGCATTCAGCCCCGATGCGTTGGCGAGCATGCTGTTGGAGGCAAGTGCGCGCATGGCACGGCCCATGCGGGTATGGAACAGCAAGAACATGAACAGTCCCAGCAGCACGATGGTTGTGGCGACCGAGTAGATCTGCGCGCGCGCCAGTCGCACATCGCCCAGAACGAGGGGCTCGGTGCGGGGAAGCTCGAACATGCGCGGAAACGAGCCGGCAACGCCCTGCATGACGGCAATGAGCAGCATCGAAACCGCCAGCGAGCCGATCATCGCGATGGCGGGACCGCCGCGCAGCAGCCGCTGGAACACCAGCACCTGCAGCACCAGTGTGAACAGTCCGGTGGCGGCCGTGGCAAGGGCGATCGCAAGGACCAGCGGAGTGCCTGCTGCATGCAGGCCGTAGCAGACATAGGCGCCAAACATGGCGTACTGCACGTGTGCGACGTTGGGGAATTTCACGAGGCCGTAGAGCATGCTCAGGCCCAACGCGACGAGCGCCAGATCGGAGGCCCTGAGCAGAGTGTCAACCAGGAATTGCAGCATGGCGAAAGAGGGTGGGAAGGGTCGGCGCCGGCGCCCGGCGCGAGGCCCGGGACGCCGGCGGGGAGAGCCGCGGGATCAGCGCGGGACGAGCTTGCCGTTCTCGAACTTGAGCTTGTCGTACGGGGGATCGACCCGCTGGCGGTCGGCGTCGAAACGGATGTTGCCGGTGACGCCTTCGAAGCCCGCGCTACCGATCTCGCGCAATGCCGCCTGGATGGCGGCGGCCTGGGTGGACTTGGACTTCTCGATGGCGGCGGCAGTCATCAGTACGGCGTCGTAGCCGTAGCCGGTGTACGCGGTCTTTGGCGCCCCGTTGTACTTGGCGGTGAAGGCATCGTTGTAGGCCTTGCCGGCGGCGCCGCGCAGGGAGCCGAGCTCCATGCCGATCTGGCCGTTGGCAATGGTGGGCTGGGTGTCCGACAGGCTCATGCTCATCAGGATGGCGTAGAACGGCACCTTGCGCAGCCCCAGCTCTTCCGCCTCGCGGTTGATCACCGCCGACTCCTGCCCGTAGGCCGTGTAGACATAGCCGTCGGGGTTGCTGCGGGCCATCTGCTGCAGCTCGCGGCGGTAGGTGGACTGGCCCGCGGTGTACAGCACCTCGGTCACGATCTTGCCGCCCAGCTTCTCGAACTCCTGGCGAAAGCCGTGTGCGACACCTTGTCCGTAGGCGTTGTTGGGCGCGATCAGGGCCACCTTGCGCAGCCCGAGGGACCAGGTGTCCTTGGCCGAGAAGGCGTTGCCGAAGTTCTCGAGGCCGACCAGGCTGAACGATGTCGCACCGATATCGCGCACCTTGGTGCTGCTGCTGGCGATGTTGATGTGCGTGACACCTTCCTTGACCAGGTACTGCGCCATCGGCAGCGTGATGCCGGAAGAGTACTCACCCATCACCACGGGCACCTTGTCGACGGTGGCCAGCTTGCGCGCTGCGGACAGCGCCGTGGTGGGGTTGCCGCCCGAGTCCTCGATGATGAGGTTGAGCTTCTTGCCGAGCACGCCCCCCTTGGCATTCACGTGGTCCACGCCCAGCAGCACGCCGCGGCGTACATCCTCGCCCACGGTGGCATTGGCGCCTGTAAGCGACAGCACGGCGCCGATGTTGACCGCGTCCTGTGCATGCCCGTTACCAGCTGCGCCGAGGGCGAGCAGGGATGCGGCGGCAACGAGGTGAAGTCGGCGGGACGATGAGAAGAAAGTATTTTTCATGATCGGCTCCAGGGTGAATGACAACAAGGGTAGGGAAAGATGCTTTCGGTGGAAATCAGATCTGGTAGAGGCTGCCGAACTGCGGCAACGCATCGTTGATGCCGGCGAGGCGCAGGGCATGCCATGCCATGGCGCTGTTGCTCGCGAGAACAGGCTTGCCAAGTTCCTTCTCGAAATCCGCGATCAGCGCGGCCATGCGCAAGCTGGTGCAGGAGACAAACACGGCGTCCACGTCGTCATGCCCGCCCGCGGTCATCACCGCGTTGCGCAACGATTCGCGGTCGATGCGAGCGACTTCGTTGTCATTGGCATGATTGAAGGTGGCGATGCAGTTGACCTGCATGTTGCTTTTCGCAAGATGCCGTGCAAAGAGCTCGTTCACGCTCTGCACATAGGGCGTGATGAGCGCAATGCGCTGCTTGCCGAGTGCTCGCAGCCCGGCCACCGCCGCGGTGATCGGCGTGGTGGTGGCAATGCCGGGGCGTACGCTGCGGATGCGGTCGGCGATCCTGTCCTCGCCGATCACCACCGAGCCGGAGGTGCAGCCGAAGGCCACGACCTGCAGTGGTACGTCGGGCACGATGAGCTTCACCGCGGCGGCGATGTCCTTCTCCATCCCGGCCAGTGTTTCGGGATTGATGTCGGGTGAGTTGTACAGGCGAGCCTCGAAAAACGCGACACCCGGCACGTGGGCGAAGACCTGGCGCCATTCATGTTCGAGGGTCTGGTCGGTGGCCAGCACCACAAGACCGATGGCGGCGCGTGGCATCACGCCTTCGTCCATGGTGAAGGGCAGGATCTGGTAGGAAGTGTCGGTGGCGGTCGTCATGGTGGAGGGGGTCATGCAAGAGTCATTCCAGTGATGTCGATGGCTGGCGTGCGGCCATTCATGATGTCGGCCACCACGCTGGCGGTGCCGCAGGCCATGGTCCAGCCCATGTGGCCGTGGCCCGTGTTGAAGTACAGGTTGCGATGCCGCGTCCTGCCCAGGATGGGCGTGTTCTCTGGCGTCATCGGGCGCAGGCCGGCCCAGTACTCGGGTTCGGAGAAGTCGGCACCGTTGCCGAACAACTGCTGCGCCACGCGCAACATTGGTGCAAAGTCAGCGGGACTGTGCGAGCGGTCGTAGCCGCTGAATTCGGCGGTGGCAGTGAAGCGCAGCCGGTTGCCGAAGCGTGCCCAGGCGACGAGGTTGTTCTCGTCCACTCCGCTGAGTGACGGAGGCGTGTGTCCCTCGCGGATCGGAAAGGTCACCGAATAGCCCTTGACGGGATAGATCGGCAGCGAATAGCCCAGCGGTCGCGCGATGATGGGTGAATAGCTGCCGAGACTCAGCACGTAGTCGTCGCCGGCAATCAGGCCTTTGGGCGTGCGCACGCCCGTGATGCGGTCTCCCGACACATCGATGCCCTCGATCGAGGTATCCATCAGGAAACGTACACCTGCTTCCTCGCAGCGCATGGCGAGATTGCGGGTGAACATGCGCGCGTCGCCGCTCTCGTCTGTGGGTGCATAGATGGCACCCGCGATGTGTTCGCGGGCGCTTGCCAGCGCGGGCTCGTGCGCGACGACCTCGTCCGCGGTCAGCGTGCGCAGGTCCATGCCGCCGTCGGAGAGAATTTTCATGTTGCCGGTGCCACGTGCCAGCGACGCCTCGTCGCGATACATGTAGAGGGCACCGGTCGAGAGGCGCTCGTACTCGAGCTGAAGATGCTCCGTCAGTGCCTGCAGTTGCGCCTGCGAATAGCGGCACAGCACCAGCTTGCGGCGGGTGTTGATGCGCGAACGCTCGGCTGTGCAGTTGCGCCAGAATTTCCACAGCCACGTCCACATGTGGGGATCGGGGTTGAGCTTCAGGCGCAAGGCCTGGGTGTCGTCGCGCAGCGATCGCCACAGAATGCCGGGCGCACGCGGTGAAGCCCATGTGTACGAATGGCCGGGAGCGATCATGCCGGCGTTGGCGTAGCTCGTCTCCGAGGCGGCCTGAGGCTGGCGATCGATCACGGTCACCTTGCGGCCCTGGCTTGCCAGATACCAGGCGGTGGTGACGCCTGCTACGCCGGCGCCGAGGATCACGGTATGCATGGGGCAGTCCTGACGAAGTACGGTCAGACGGTGGCGACCACGCCGATTTCGACGGTGTAGGGCGGGAAGGCAAGTGCCGACTCCACGCAGGCGCGCGCAGGTGCGTGGCCTGGTGCGACCCACGCGTCCCATACTTCGTTCATTTCATTGAAGGTCTTGTGGTCGGCCAGCCAGATCGTGGCCTGGACGATGCGGCTCTTGTCGCTGCCCGATTCGGCAAGCAGTGCATCGATCTTGTCGAGGATCTGCCGCGTCTGGCCCGCCACGTCCAGGGACGTGTCGGTGGCAACCTGGCCAGCCAGGAAGGCGAAGCCGTTGGCGATGACGGACTGGCTCATGCGGGCGTTGGTGTGAAGACGCTTGATGGACATAGGGAACTCCATGGATGAAGGGAAAGAGCAGGTATTCCAGGCAAGACTTGAATCCGTCCCGGGACGTGCAAACAGATCAACATCGTTGTGCACGCTGCCCGTTTCCGGGTGTCCATGCAAAGCATTTCAACGAGTGTCTTATTAAGTGTAGACACTTGTGAAATATATGGTCAAGACATGGGTGTAGTGGTTTACTCTAGGGCGAGCTGGATTCGCCTCCGGCACCTTCGCGTGCGAGGGGCGATGAAGCAAGGGGCCGTGAGGAGCGGCCGCAGTGAGCTGGTCAGAACGACGGGAGAAGCCGACCTGGTGCCACGGAGGTTTCATGAAGGGAGCACCAGGAAAATGCGGCCACGTGGAGGGCCGAGCTGCGCCGCAGGCTTGATGAGCGGGCTTCGGTGAAAGAGGTTCGCTGAAAGGACTGATCGATGCGGGCATGGCGCACCCGGAGCGGGTACGCCATGCCCTGTCGCGGCTTACTTGGCCATGCCGTCCTTACCCATGTTGTCCTTGGCCATGCTGTCTTTCGACATGGCGTCCTTGCCCATGGAGTCCTTCTTCATGGCGTCTTTCTTCATGGCACCCTTGTCCTTGCCCATCGAGTCCTTGGCCATCGAATCTTTAGCCATGGAATCCTTACCCGTCGAGTCCTTGCTCATGGCGTCCTTGCCCATGGCATCCTTTGCCATCGGATCTGCGGCGAAAGCGGAGGCGGCTCCGAGCGCGAGGCACAGGGAGAGCGCAGTGGTGGTGAATGCGGTTTTCATGATGATGCTTCTTTCTTGGTGGTGGTGGAGAAATACGGCGTGAGCCGCGGGAACATGCGGTGATGAGGATGGGCTTCAGCTGCCTCCGAACCAGTTGTAGCCCTGGTCTTCCCAGTAGCCTCGGTTGAAGGTGTTGCTGACAAACAGGGCCGTGATGTGCTTGGGGTTCTTGTAGCCAAGCTTGGTCGGCATGCGCAGCTTCATGGGAAAGCCGTAGCGGGGCGGCAGCGGCTGCCCGTCCCAGTCGAGCGCCAACAAGGTCTGCGGATGCAGCGCTGTCGCCATGTCGATGCTGGTGTAGTAGTTGTCGGCGCATTGAAAGCCGACGTAGCGGGCACCCAGGTCGGCGCCCACGGCCTGCAGGAAATCGCGAAAACGCGGGCCGCCCCACTTTCCGATGGCACTCCAGCCTTCCACGCAGATGTGGCGCGTGACCTGGGTGTGCTGCGGCAGCGCGCGCAGCTCGTCGAGCCGCCAGCGGCGCTTGTCGGCGACGAGGCCCGTGACCTCCAGCCGATAGGTGTCCGCGTCCACCTGCGGCACTTCGCTTTCGCCGTAGAAGGCATTGAACGGGAACGGCCGGGTGATCATCGAATCCGGATAGGTCGGCGCGAGACGCGAAGCATCGAACAACCAACCCTGCACGGTGTCGTTGAAACGCGAGACGCGCTGGAGCGCAGCTTCCGCCGTTGCGCTGTCGTCGATGCGGCAGCCGCTGAGCAGTGCCAGCCCGCCCAGCGTAAGCCCTCGTCGCAGAAATTGCCTGCGGGCGGCCTGGGGCAAGGGACCGGAAAGCATCCTGCGTGCCTCGGTGACCACGGCTTCAGCGTTGTCCCGCTGCCAGATGGATGGGCTCATGGTGTGTTCTCCCGGGAGGTGGTGGTCTGCAGCGTGGGACGACCCAGCAGCATGGCGAGCAGCGAGCGAGGTACCAGCATGGCCATGACGAGATGCAGGATCGTGAATCCGACGAGCGCCGCCATCGTGCAGAAATGGATGATTCGTGCCAAGTCATATCCGCCGAGCAGGTCGCGCAGCAGCGGAAACTGCACCGACTTCCAGATGACCAGTCCGCTTGCCACCAGCAGCACGAGGTCCGCGACCGCGAACAGGTAGGCCGCGCGCTGGACCTGGTTGTAGTGGCCTGTGTCGGCGTGGGACAGGCGCGCCGTGATCGCGAGCCATGCATCGCGCAACACGCCGCGTGGCGATACGGGAAACATGCGCCGAGCCCATCGGCCGGTGAGCAGGCTGAGCAGCAGGTAGGCCAGCCCGTTGAGCACCAGCAGCCACATGCCCGCGAAATGCCACTGCAGCGCGCCACCGAGCCAGCCGCCCAGGGTGATGCCGGCAGGGAAGGTGAAATCACCGAAGATGGGCGATGCGTTGTAGATGCGCCAGCCGCTCGTCACCATGACGAGTACCGCCGCGGCATTGAGCCAATGGGTGACGCGCAGCCACAGCGGCTGATGCGAGGACGGGCGTCGGTTGGGGTGCGTGGTGTGGACTGGCATGGGCACATTGTTCGGCGCGCATGTTCCCGAAGTCCTCACCGAAAGTTCAAAAAAACGTGATACTTCCCCGGGCCCTTGTGCGGGAGAATGCGCCGATGGACACCACCAAACGCATCCTGATCGTCGAAGACGACGAGCACATCGCCGAGCTGCTGCGCATGCATCTGAGCGACGAGGGCTTCGAGGTCGAGCATGTGGCGGACGGCCGGCTCGGCCTTGCCGCCGTGGAGCGTGGGGGCTGGCATGCGCTGGTGCTGGACCTGATGCTGCCGGGTGTCGATGGCCTCGAGATCTGCCGGCGTGCCCGCGCCATGACCTACTACGTGCCGATCATCATCACGAGTGCGCGCTCCAGCGAGGTGCATCGCATCCTCGGGCTGGAGCTGGGTGCGGACGATTATCTGGCCAAGCCTTTTTCCGTGATGGAACTGGTTGCCCGTGTGCGTGCGCTGCTGCGGCGAAGCGAGGCGCTGGCGCGCAATGCGCGGATCGAAGCCGGTGTGCTTGCATTGGGCAGCCTCAGCATCGACCCGATCGCACGCGAGGCCCGTGTGGATGGCCAGGCCGTCGAGCTCACGCCACGCGAATTCGATCTTCTGTATTTCTTTGCGCGCCAGCCCGGCAAGGTGTTCTCGCGGCTCGACCTGCTCAACCACGTCTGGGGCTACCAGCATGACGGCTATGAGCATACGGTGAACACGCACATCAACCGCCTGCGTACCAAGATCGAGAAGAACCCGGCCGATCCCCAGCGCATCCTCACGGTCTGGGGGCGGGGCTACAAACTCTCGGAGGAGGCATTGTGATCACCACCCTCACGCTGCGTATGCAGCGCCTGTCGCTGTCGCAGCGTCTGTCTGCCGTGTTCGTTGTGCTGCTGCTGGCCTGCTGTGCCGCTTCGGTGGCGTTGCAGATGCGGGGCAGCGAGCGACATGAGCAGGAGGTCATCCAGCGGCTGTCACTGGATCTCGCGCCGCAGATTGCCCAGTACCCCGAACTGATGGAACCGGCGGGCTTCAACCCTGCCGCCGTGAGCGGGCTGTTCGACAAGCTGATGGCGGTGAATCCGAGCGTGGAGGTGTACCTGCTCGATCAGGCCGGCCGCATCCAGTCCTACTCGGCACCGCAGGGGGCGGTCAAGCGCGAGCAGGTTGATCTCGCGCCGGTGCGGCTGTTGCTGGGTGGCGGCGCGCTGCCGGTGTTTGGTGACGATCCGCGCAACCCCGGGGGCCGCAAGGTGTTCAGTGCGGCGCCACTGCAACTGGCGGGGCGCGATGCCGGCTATGTCTACGTGATCCTGCAGGGGGAGAGCCGTGAGTCGCTGGCCTCTCGCGTGACTGCGGGCGGCACCGCGAACGCGATGCTGTGGTCCATGGCGCTGGTGGCCCTGCTGGGCCTGCTGGCGGGGCTCACGGCGTTTCACCTCATCACGCGCCCGTTGCGTGCATTGACCGAAGGGGTGCGAGGCCTAGAGACCCAGGGCCTGTCCTGGCTGCCGCAGGCTCAGCCGCTTCTTCAGCAGGCGGCGCGCGGCGGTGGCGAGATGGCCTTGCTGAGCCAGAGCTTCGAGAGGCTCGCGCAACGCACCGTGGAGCAATGGCAGGAGCTTCGGCAACAGGACCAGCAGCGGCGCGAGCTCTTCGCCAATCTATCGCATGATCTGCGCACGCCGCTCACCTCGCTGCATGGCTACCTGGAAACGCTGCGCATGAAATCCGGGCTGCTTGCCCCTGAGGAGCAGCGCCGTTATCTCGATATCGCGCTGGACCAAAGCCGCAAGGTGGGTCGCCTCGCGCAGGAGATGTTCGAGCTCGCGCGGCTGGAGTATGGCGTGGTCAAACCCGAGATGGAGCCTTTCTTTCTCACCGACCTGCTGCAGGACGTGTACCAGAAGTTCGAGCTTGCGGCCGAGGCTCGGCAGCAACGCCTTGTGGCCGACATCACCCCGGGACTTCCGCCGATTACCGCCGACCTCGCCATGATGGAGCGCGTGCTGGTGAATCTCGTCGACAACGCGGTGCGTGCGTCTCCGCAGGGAGGGGAGGTCTCGGTGCAATTGCGGCCGCACGTGAAAGGGGGAATCGAGGTCACGGTGCGCGACACCGGGCCGGGCGTGCCGTCCGCGCTGGCCGAGCATCTGTTCGAGCGCCCGGCATTCACGGCCTATGCAGGAACGAGGGGCAGCGTGAATGGGGAAGGAGGGCGCTCGGGCGGCTTCGGGCTCCTGATCGTCCACCGCATCCTGCAATTGCACGCGAGCACGATCCGGTTGCTGCCGCCATCAGGGGGCGGAGCGGCGTTCCAGTTCGTGCTGCGGTGAACAGGTACGGGCAGGGATGCCCGAGCAGGTGGATGGCCCGGCAGTGTGCCGGGCCGTCGTTTCAGTTCAGTGCTGCCTGGACGTCGCGAACTCCTTGGTGCGGCGGCCGCCATGGGTCTCGTGCATCGACACGAAAGCCAGGTCGAGCAGCAGCGCGATCGACATGCCAAGCGCCAGGGTGATCACCATCATCGGCAGATCGAGCACGCTCACGATGTCTGGACCGGTGGGAATTGCGCGGCGGTTCTCCGTGGTGCAGATGAACTCGGCCGCGCTCATGCCGGTGTAGTGCATGGCACACACGGCAATGGCCATCACGAATGCGGCCGACAGGCGCGAACTGAGTTTCCGGGTGTGGAAGGCGAGCCACAGAGCGACGGTGGCCGCGACGAGTGCAATCACCACCGAGATGCCCACGCGCACATAGTCCCATTGGAAATAGCCTCCGAAGCGCATGCCGTACATGCCCAGGTAGTGCATGACGACCGCGCCCGAGCCGAGCAGCAAGCCTGCGCTGAGCAGGCGGGGAAGGCTGGAGGGATTCAAGGCCACGAAGTGGAATGCAAAGCCCGAGATGGCGATCGCTGCGACCAGCGAAAGCAGTGTTTCCCACATCGAGTAGCCCAGGCCCACATCCATGCGCAGCGCGAGCATGGCGATGAAGTGCATGGACCACACGCCGATACCGCCCAGTGCCACACCGGCCGCAAGCACGTTGAAGAAGTAGGCTCGTTTATTCCTGGAGTGGGGTTGCAGGTGGCTTGCGGAATACAGCGCAATGAATGCGCCGATGACCGATATGACATAAGACAGCACTACGAGCTCTCTGCTGTAACTGGTCTGTACCAACGAGTCCATGTATCACCTCCCGGAAAAGTGAAAGGAAGAACAAAGCAATTCCTGCCTTGGGGCTGTTTGGTCATCCGGCAGGCGGCGATTCGGGAGCAATGTCCGGATCGATTCGCCTGCAGATCGGCCCCGCGTCAGGACTACTCAACGCTCGACACGTTTCTAACGATTTGTTTCCCTCGCTGCCAATCAATACTTTTGATTGAGATCAACTGAGAGTGTTGGGGAAGGCAATCGCGGTGTATACAAATCATGCCGGATGGTGTTGCACCAGCCGATGAGCAAGCATGATTTTCGGGAAGGGAGACGAGACGCGGGTGCGGTAGCGCTGCCGCCCGAGGCTCGGATGAAGAAGCCCGTATGCGCAACGCCGCACACGGGACTCAAGGACTGACCGCCTAGCGCGGCAACGGACTGTGATAGGCGATTTCGCAGAGCGCTTCGCGCAGCATCTGGGCCTTTTCAGTACCCAGCAGCTTGGCATAGTCATTCTCAATCTCGTTGATCGCTTCGTGCATGTTCATCATGTAGTCCAGTCCCTTGGCAGAGAACTGAACCTTGAAGGCTCGGGCGTCGGTGAGGTCCTGGATGCGCGTGACCAGGCCGGCGGCCTCCAGGTCGCGCACGGCCTTGCCTGCAGCCTGCTTGCTGACGCCCATGCGCCGGGCGAGCTCGGTGCCTCGGGTACCTTCCAGATCAATGTACGGCAGCATGCCGCCAGCCGCGGGCGGCAGATCCTTGAGCTGGTCTCCCATCGCCGCGTGGAGGCGGTTGACGAAGTCCTTGCGTGCGAGCAGAAGCATGCGCCCGACGCCGTAACGTCGTTTCACTCGCAGCTCATCGATTTGTTCTTTTGTGTACATAGTTATTTAATATTATGTGGCGAAATGCGCGAGAATGAGGACCATCGTCCCGATGAATTAACAAAAAATTATGATAGTGGGAAGAGGGTATTCACACATAGGTTCACGAATGCGCTTGAGGACGCTCCGCCTCGTTCTACTGGCATGTATCGGCATTGCCGGCCCGCATGCCTTCGCGGCTCCAGCGGAGGGCCTGCCTGCCCAAAGCGTGCGACTCGTCGTACCGTTTCCACCGGGCGGCAGCACGGATGCCATTGCTCGAATTCTTGCCGAGGGCCTTGCTAAGGAGCTTGGTGAATCAGTTTATATCGACAATCGCCCTGGTGCAGCAACCAATATCGGCTCCGAATGGGTCGCCAAGGCTCGCCCGGATGGCTATACGTTGCTGTTCGGCAGCAGTGCGCTCCTGGTGAACCAGATTTTTGGTCCCAAGCCGGGGTTCGATCCGCAGGAGGGGCTGGCGCCCATCAGCACGGTGGCCGAGGTCCCGTTCGTCCTGGCGGCCCATCCCGACGCGCCGTTCCGCACGCCGCGCGAATTCGTGCTGGCGGCGCGCCACGAGCCGGGCCGCCTGTCGGTGGCAAGCAGCCAGCTCGATACCTATGTGGAGCGCTTGATGCATGTGGCCGGCGTCGAGCTGCTGCACGTACCCTACAAGGGCGGCGCACAGGCGGTGACCGATACCATGTCGGGTGTCGTCGACTCGACCTTTGCGCTGGCGCCGGTGCTGTTGCCTCTGCTGGAGGCGGGCAAGCTGCGAGCCATCGGCATCACCTCGCCCAAGCGGCTCAAGGACTCACTGCCCGATGTCCCCACCTTCGTGGAAAGCGGAGTGGATTTCATCATTTCCGCCCTGTACGTTCTGCAGGGGCCCGTCGGCATGGAGCCGGAGCGGCTGGAGCGCCTGAACAGCGCCGTGCGTGCCGTGGCCACCTCGGGGAGTTTCAAGAGCCGGCTCAAGGAGATCGGGGCGAAGGCAAGCAGCAGCAGTCCCGAGGAATTGACCGAGTTGCTCCGAAAGCAGTCCAGTGCCTGGGAAAAACTGGCGAAGGATCACCCCGAGCTGCTGAAGTCCCGGTAGGCCGGGCAGGCAGGACCTGAAGGAGCTTCCTTGACGGTGCCTGTCTGCTGCGGTCGGGTCAGAGTTGCTTGACCAGCACCTGGCTCTTGCGATCCCAGTTGTACTTCTTCTTGCGCGCCTCGGGCAGCCAGTCGGGGCTCACGGGCTGGAAGCCGCGCTTGATGAACCAGTGCATGGTGCGCGTGGTCAGCACGAAGATGCTCTTCAGCCCCATGGCGCGTGCGCGCTGCTCGATGCGCTTGAGCAGCTTCTCGCCATCGCCCGTGCCCTGGCTCATGGGGGAGACCGTGACGGCGGCCATTTCCGCCGTGCTGGCCTCAGGATAGGGATAGAAGGCCGCGCATCCGAAGATCACGCCATCGTGCTCGATCACCGTGTAGCTGTTGATGTCGCGCTCGATCTCGGTGCGGTCGCGCTTGACCAGCGTCCCGTCCTTTTCGAATGGCTCGATCAGCTGGATGATGCCCCCCACGTCGTCGATGGTGGCCTCGCGCAGTTCCTCCAGCTTTTCGTCGATGATCATGGTGCCGATGCCGTCGTGCACATAGATTTCGAGCAGCAGCGCGCCGTCCACCGAGAACGGCAGGATGTGGCTGCGCTCAACGCCGTGCTCGCAGGCACGCACGCAGTGCTGCAGGTAGAAGCCCACGTCGGTCGGTGCCTGCGGTGCGGGCAACTGCGAGAGCAACAGGCGCGCGGCGGCCAGCGGCAATTCGGTGTCGATGGGGTTGTCGTCGCCTTCGGGCTCGAGCGGCTTCACATGGATGCCGGGCACCTCGGTCAGGAACAGCAGCTTGTCGGCATGCAGTTCGATGGCCACGCGCGTGGCCACTTCCTCCATCGACAGGTTGAACGCCTCGCCGGTGGGCGAGAACCCGAAGGGCGAGATCAGCACCATGGCTTCGGAGTCGAGCGTGCGCTTGATACCCTCCACGTCCACCTTGCGAACCAGACCCGAATGCTTGAAGTCGATGCCGTCGACGATGCCGACCGGGCGTGCGGTAAGGAAATTGCCGGAGATGACACGTACGCGGGCATCGGCCATCGGCGTATTGGGCAGGCCCTGGCTGAATGCCGCCTCGATCTCGTAGCGCAGCTGGCCCGCGGCTTCCTGGGCCGAATCGAGGGCCACCTCGTCCGTCACGCGCAGGCCGCGCGAGTACTGGGGCTCGTGTCCCTTGGCGCGCAACTGCTCGTTCACCTGGGGGCGAAAGCCATGCACCAGCACCAGCTTCACGCCCATCGCCTGGATCAGTGCGAGATCCTGGACGATGCCCTGCAGCTTGCCGGCTGCAATGGCTTCACCCGTGATGCCCACCACGAAGGTCTGGTGTCGGAACTTGTGGATATAGGGAGCCACGGACCGGAACCAGGGGACGAAAGTGAAATTGAAGACGGCGGACATGGGCGGGAGGGTAGTCAGGCGGCCAGAAATGGGGGGTGAAAAAGGAAGAAAAAGCGCTTGGCGGCCCTCGGTGCTTTCAGCGTTTCTGCAGGAGGTCGGCAAGCGCAGTGCGCAGTGTAGCGGCTCATGGGCGCTCGCGTGCGCGCCGGTGTTTCATATTTGATAAGCCCAAGCTTCATCTTGGGAGGCCCGGCAATGAAAAAGCCGCGCTGCGACGGGCGTCGCGCGCGGCTTGCCTGGAATGGACCGCAGCCTTCAGCGCGGTGCCTGCGGGGACAGAACCATGCCGGAATGGCCTGCCACGCCCGCTTGCAGCTTTCTCTCGCGGGGCTTGGCTGGGGTGGCCTGGCGGCGTGGCTTGGCATCCCGCATGCGCATGGCCCAGCGCTCGATGGTGTAGAAGGACAGGGCCGCAAGGCCTACCGAGATGGCGAAGCCCAGCAACACGACCAGTGGCCAGGGCAGATCGGCGCGCAGGTAGCGCACCACCGGGTAGTGCCACAGGTAGACGCCGTAGGAGAGGCGACCCAGCTTCACGAGCAAGGGCGCGCTCAGCATCTCGTACACCAGGCCGGAGCGCTGGTTGACGGCGACCAGCAGCACGAGCGCGGCACATTCGACCACGGTCATGCCCCAGAGCATGGCCTGCTGGTTGTCCCAACCCATTTCCATCAGCAGGGGGATGGCCAGCGGGAACCACATCAGGTGGGCCATGTTCTTCTTGAGGTTGCGTGTGAACGCCGGGCGCTCGATCATCAGGGCGGCAAGCAGCGCGCCAGCCAGCAGGCCGGTGGCGCGGGTGTCGAAGCGGAAGAAGATTTCGTAGAACTGCTGGCCCTGTGCCACCCACAGCACGCGCCAGGCCCAGGCCATGATCCACAGCAGCAGGATCGAGCGCCATGCCTTGCCCGGCGTGGCGTAGCGCAGCAGCAGAACCAGCAGCGGCGGCCAGATCAGGTAGAAGTGTTCCTCGACGGACAGCGACCACATGTGCAGGATGGTGTCCGGGCTGTCGAAGAAGGCGATGCCATAGTCCGCCAGATACATGATGGAGACCAGGGCATCGGAATAGACATCGTCCAGTTCGGGCCAGATCATGGGCGCGAAGATGCAGTAGGCCAGCAGGAACAGCGCCAGTGCGGGCATCAGGCGGAAGAAGCGGCGGCGGTAGAACTGCCAGTAATCGATGCGCTGGCTCTTGTCGAATTCGATCAGCAGGAGCGAGGTGATCAGGAATCCGCTCAGCACGAAGAACAGATCGACACCGAAGAAGGCGCCGTCAAACAGGGGGACATGGGCGTGCGAGAGCAGCACCAGCACGATGGCGACGCCTCGCAGGCCATCCAGCGCGGGGTTGTACTGCAGTTTGTTTTCAGTTCCAGCCAAAACGGGGACTCCTCCGATCCTTGATGGCAACGGCCAGGGGCCGCTATACATCGAGCGGTTGTCAATCAGTTGGTTCGTTCGCTCGGGTGATCGAACGCCGTCGGCAACGTGCGGTGGGCACATTGCACAGTCGGCTCGTCCCCCGGTCATGCAACCGGGAGCTGCGTACGGCACCCCGATGTGTGTCGGGAGCGGGTTGGCGAACCCTGCCGTGAATCGCCGGACTCAGCAGATCGGCCTGGCGGAAGAAGGAAGAAGCTGTGCTTCACGTCCATATTCCTGTGCGTAGGCTCGAATGTCTGCAATGGGCTGGATTCTAGACAAACCCCGGACAGGGTGATGACCAAACGTCACCAAGTGTCAGTGAATTTGTCGTCCGCACGCGCCGACGACATCATTGAGTCACACTGGGCGGCCGGAGTTCCCCTGGAGGGGGCTGCCGGTAGCCGCAAGCGGAAGGTGCAAGGAGGACTCGGGAGATAAGGAAAAACCCTGGTCGATAGCGGGACTTGCGGATGCAACCCGCCGCCCGGGCGGAAGCAAGCAGGATCGGTACACCAAGCCGCTTGCAATTCACAACAATATCAATGCCTATGCTGATAGCAGGAAGCAGGGCTACCCGGGCGTGGCACGGTCCGATGCCCGGGTTCACTCATAGCGCTTCTCGAGGGCATCCCAGTGCGGCTTGTTCACCATGCGCTGACGCTCTGCGAATGGTGCGACGAGGGCCGGGTCTTCCTGCAGATGATGGGAGCGCTTCAGTTCACCGAGCGCTCTTTGCATGCCGGCCAGCGCGCCCTGCAGGGTTGCGTTCGCGTAGAGCACGATCGAGAAACCCATGTCGCCCAGTTCGTCAGCGGTGGCGATCGGTGTCTTGCCGCCGATCACCATGTTCATCAACTGGGGCTGCGGCAGGCGGCGCGGGAGGGCTTGGATCTCATCGAGCGAGGTAACGGCTTCGACGAACAGGATGTCGGCGCCCGCCTCGGCGAATTGCTGTGCGCGCTCGACTGCGGCATCGAACCCGTGCACTGCGGCCGCATCCGTACGGGCCATGATCAGTGTGCCGGGATCGCGGCGGGCATCGACGGCAGCCTTGATCTTGCCCAGCATCTCGCTGGTCTCGATCACGGCCTTTCCGTTGAAATGGCCGCAGCGCTTGGGACTGACCTGATCCTCGAGCTGGATGCAGTCCGCGCCTGCGCGCTCCAGTGTGCGCACCGCGTGGTAGGTGTTGAGGGCATTGCCGAAGCCGGTATCGGCATCGACGATCAGTGGCAACTCGACCGCGTCGCGGATGCGCGCCGTGTGGTCGGCGATGTCGGTCAGGCCCATGAAGGCCTGATCGGGCAGGCCGAACCACATGTTGGTGACGCCGGCGCCCGTGACGTAGACGGCCTCGAAGCCCAGGTCGGCCACGACGCGGGCCGAGAGCGCATTGAAGGCGCCGGGCACCAGGGCGCCGCGGCGTGCGTCGATGAGCTGGCGAAGTTTCTGTTTGGTGTTCATTCGGTTTTTTCCGGGATGCTGAATGCGTGCGATGGGATAGATGAGTCCCCTGCATCAACGCAAGGCCCATGCCATGTGCAATATGCCACCCAGGGCGCTCCCCATGGCGCTTGGCAGGGACCAGGGCGGAGGGTTTTGGAAGGCGGATCCGAAAGCCTGTTGCAGGAATGAAATAATTCATTTCATGAATGAAATTGAACTGGAGGCGGCACCAGGCCACAGGTTGCCGCACATCGTGACGGTGGGGCGCTACCGCATCGGGCGGGTCATGCAGTCCATCGCTCAGTCGTGGGATGGCGTGGCGCAGATCACGCATGTCAGCGCATCGTTTGCCGATGCGGTTCGCACGGTGCGCGCGCTGGATGCCAGGCGGCCCATCGATGCGTTGGTCGTGGCGGGCGCGAGTGGCGCGCACGTGCGCGAGCAGGTGGAAATTCCGGTCGCGATGGTCGAGGTGCGCGGCCTCGGGCTGCTGGAGGCGCTGATGACCGCCAAGCAGCAGACCACTCCCGACAGGCCGCGCGTGGGCCTGGTGTCCTTCGATGCACCCTCGCCACAGCTCATGCAATTCGATGCATTGTTCGGGCTGGGCGTGGCCCAGTTCGTCTACCACGGTGCGGAAGATGCTGCCGCGTGCGTGCAGCAACTGCGGGCAGCCAATGTGGGGGCGGTCGTGGCCCCGGGGCTGGTGGCCGATCTCGCGCAGCAGGCCGGCATTCCCAGCGTTCTTCTGTATTCGGAGGCGGCTGTGCGGCAGGCCTTGAACGAGGCCCTGCTGCTGGCGCGCCACCGCATGGCCGAGCGCGACCGCAACCAGTGGCTGGAGACCGTTCTTGGCGAGCTGCAGGATGGGGTGGTCGCCATCGATGCGCAGGGCCGCATCCGGGCGCTGAACGCGCGCATGGCCTCGCTGCTTGGCGAACCCGTCGAAGCTCTGCATGGACGCATGCTGGCCGAGGTGTCACCGGTGCTCATGCAGGGACATTCCCAGAACCTGCAGGAGGGCACCGAGGATGTCGTCCAGCTGGCGATGCGTACCCTGGTTTTGCGCCGTGCGCCGCTGATGGAGAACGGCGCGGTGGCGGGAGCGCTGCTGGTATGCCGCGATCCTGCGGTGATCCAGCGTGCCGACCGCAACTTGCGCGCCAACCAGCGCCAGCGCGGCGCGGGCGTGCGCTGGAGCATCGACGACTTTCAGGGGCACGGAGCCTGCGCCCATCGCATCCGCGAGCTGGCGCACCGGTACGCTGCAAGCGACGCGACGGTGCTGGTGCAGGGCGAGAGCGGTACCGGCAAGGAGATGATGGCGCAGGGCATCCATCGCGCCAGCCGCCGGGCGGCACAGCCATTTCTGGCCGTGAACTGCGCGGCTCTTGCCGAGAGCCTGCTCGAATCCGAGCTGTTCGGCTATGACGAAGGCGCATTCACAGGGGCACGCCGCGGAGGCAAGACGGGGCTGATCGAGGCGGCACATACCGGTACGCTGTTTCTCGACGAAATCGGCGACATGCCGCTGGCGCTGCAGTCGCGCCTGCTGCGCGTCCTGCAGGAGCGCGAGGTGATGCGCGTGGGCTCCACCACGCCCGTTCCGGTGGATGTGCGCGTGATCGCCGCAACCCATGCGGATCTGGCAGATCTGGTGGAGAGGGGGCTGTTTCGCCGCGACCTCTACTACCGGCTGGCGGTGTTGCGCATGGGCATGCCGAGCCTGCGCGAGCGCGGGCAGGCCGATGTCGCCACGCTCGCGCATGCCATGCTGGGCCGACACGCAGGGGACACTTCCCATCAGGTGCAGCCACTGCGACTCGAGCGATTGCTGGACGAGCTGCTGGCCTTGTCCGCGGGCTACGGCTGGCCCGGCAATGTGCGGGAGCTGGACAACTGGATCGAGCGGCTGCTCGCCTGCGGCCCCTATCTGGACAGCGAGGACGGTGCGACCCGCAGGCAGCGATTGCTGGAGGTGTTCTGCGAATGCGCGGCTGCTTCGCGGTCACGGGAGGAGGACGAGGCTCCCCTGCAGCAGCAGGCGCGGCTTCGCGACACCCGACAGCAGGCCGAAAGGGATCGCGTGCGCGAGGTGCTGGAGTCGGTGCAAGGTGATCAGAAGCGCGCCTGCGAGATCCTGGGCATCAGCCGGGCGACCTTGTGGCGGCGGCTGAAGCAGGGGTAGCAACGGGACGGGCCGACGGGCTGCCTGCGGCCCGCCTCCTTTGCATCAGGGTGTCGCCACGTGCCAGCTGTTGTTGAGGAAACCGTCGCCCGTGCGATCACCGGGCTTGGCGTCCTTCACCCAGTTGTAGAGAGGGCGGCCCTTGTAGGCCCATTGCCTGCTGCCGTCGTCGCGTGCCACGGGTGACCAGTCGCCGATCGGCTGGGCATTGGCGGGAGCCAGCAGTGGCGGCCAGTTGGTCGCGCAGGGGCCGTTGCATACGCTGCGGCCCGAACCTGCGCCGTCCTTGTCGAACACATAGAGCGTCATCTGGTTGGGGCCGACAAGCACGCCGTTGAGCACGGTCGCCGGCGAAGGTACGGGTGATTCAGGGGTGGCAACGCGGTTGGAGGAACAGGCCGCGAGGGCCGATGCCATCAGGACACCTAGAAGAATGCGGGTCATGTGTCGATTCCTTTTCTTTCCATGGATGAGGGAGAGGCGGTGCGTGTGCAGCCCTACGGCCCATCGTTCGCGCACCGGGAATGAGGCTTCAGTCTGGGCTGTTTCGGGCGCCGGGACTGTAACGTTTGGTGCATGGCTGTCTGGCTGATAGCATGTGTCCGTCTGCCATCCCCTTCGTTTTTCAGCCAACCGGATTTCCGCCATGCCCCGCATCATGACCCTGCTTGCGATCGTCGGAATCGCGGCCGCCTGCTATTTCACCTGGCGCTACGGCGTTGCCGGCTGATCCGGCGAGGCACTGTCGGCAGGATGCCACTGTCCGGCTGTCGTTCGTCGACGGCACAAGCCGCTTGCAGAAAATATTCCTCGCCCGGGAACTCCGAACCCTAGGATTTGACCAGGCGCAACGCTCGCCCGATGACCCCGTGCCTGAGGCAGGCGCGGAGGTCCGCCTTCTCATTCCCTCTTTTCAGGAGTTCTCGAGCATGTCTCTCCCATCCTTCCCATCCATGCGTGCCGTGCCACCCGCGCCGACCCCGATCCTGCCTGACGCGCCGGCGCCGCGATGTACGGATGCCGGCAGCGGGAAGGCGTCAGGCCGGCGCTCGCTGCTATGGGTTTCGGCTGCGATCAGCATGGCAATGCTTGCCGGATGCGGAGGGGGAGCGGTGGCTCCGATCCATCGTCACCGGCGCCATCGCCCTCGACGCCGGCTCCCAATCCTCCAGCGCCCAACCCTCCGGCACCGAATCCACCGGCTCCGAACCCGCCCGCACCCGCGCCATCGGATGGAACCTCGTCGGCTGCCTGCTTCAACCAGGCGGACCTGCACGAGGGCACCCGGCTCGAGATGGAGCAGGACGTCATCTCGAACGGGCAGACCGAAAAAATGCGCACGGTGATCCTCACGCGAGGCCGGGAGGCCTTCATGGGCGCCAATCCCGTACGCAAGTTGCGCACCCAGTACTTCCTCAACACAGAGGTTTCGGATCGCCTGTACACGGACTTCGTGGATGGAAACATCGTGCACTACGGAACCCGTAACGGTGGCGAGGGCACCGACCCGGCCATGGGCTATACCTACAACGACCCGTTGATCCGCAAGCCCGTCATGTCACCCGGCCAGAAGATTGACATGAACTACACGGTGCGCTCGGTCGAGGGCGCGGATGGCCAGGTGCGCGGGGCGCAGGTGGTCACCGGCACCGAAACCTATGACGGTCGCGTCAACCTGGACACTCCCATGGGGGTGATTGCCTCCTGCAAGTTCACGGGGGTGGTCAAGTTCCGCCAGGTGGACGGCTCGGATCTCACGCAGATACAGGAAAGCTGGGTTGCCGCAGACGGCGCCTACCGTGGGCAGCTGCTCAAGCTCGCCACGCGTACCGGTGACCAGGTGGGCACGATTGTGGTCACTAAAATCAGCTACGCGCCCAAGTAAGCGCTTTTTGCCCTTTGCGCCCAAGCCCTGCCATGGCGGGCTTCGTGCGCCATCCCCGTTGTTCATGAGGAAATGTGTGCATGCGGCTTTCTCGTTCTTCGATGGCAGCGGGGCTTCGCCCAGGCCTTGAGAGGCCGCCTCTCTCGCGCGAAGATCGGGGAAGGCTGTTGCGGGCCAGCCTGCTCTTGAGTGTGCTGTACTGCGGTGCCATCATCGTCATCACCACAGTGATCCGCGGTGTCCTGGGTGGCGAATCCTATGGCCTGACACCGTTCAGGGTAGGTCTTTTCATCCTGGCCGAAGCGTTGCTCCTGCTGGTCTCCTACGTGCTGCTGCTGAACAGGGGCCGCAGGCTGCGCAGGATGGCGGGCATCTCGGTCTTGCTGTCCGTGGCTGCAGCCAGTGCCTACGGGTTGGTGGACCAGGCCATCAACATGCATGAGACACGCCAGGGGGCATTCGATGCCAGGGACTTCGGCTACAACGTGCTGTACGGTGCGGCGCTGATCTTCGGCTGGTGCAGCCTGTTCGTGGCATTTCTCTTCAGCTTCGATCTCATTGAGCGCGAACGGCGCATCCACGCCTGGCGCGAGGAGGCCCTGGAGGCGCAGATGCGTGCCTTGCGCTATCAGGTCAACCCCCATTTCCTGTTCAACACCATGAATTCCGCGGTGGGTTTGATGGAGGAGGGGGCGGTGGAGCGTGCACAGATCATGTTGCTGTCGCTCTCGAACTACCTGCGCACGACCTTGATGCTCGACCCCTTGAGCGACCTGTCGCTGTCCGATGAGCTTGCGCTGCAGCGCCAGTACCTGGACATCGAGCGCGAGCGCTTCTCGGATCGCATGCAACTGCATATCGACGTGCCGCAGCCGCTCGGTCATGCGCTGGTGCCCGCGCTGATCCTGCAGCCCCTGCTGGAGAACGCCGTCAAGCATGGCGTATGCACGGTGCCCGGCGCTGCGGAGATTGCCCTGACGGCGCGCAGCGCGGGCGACCGGCTGGTGCTGACGGTGGAGAACGACTTCCGGCCGGAGAGCGGCACGCGCGCGCGGGGAGCGGGCATCGGCCTCGTGAATGTGCGGCAGCGTCTTGAGGCGCACTACCCGGGGCAGGCGGAGCTGGCGATCGAGCCCGGCCTTGCCTCGCGGCGTTTCAGGGTCACGGTGAACCTGCCTCTTCGCGGAGTCTGACGCCATGGGTGATCGATCCTGTTCCGTGGCGATCGTGGACGATGAACCACTTGCGCGACGCAGGCTGCGCCGGATGCTTGAGGCCTGCCCCGGCGTGCACTGCGTGGGGGCCGCTGCCGACCTGAGCTCGGCACAGGAGCTTGTGCAGCGTTCGGCGCCCGATATCCTGCTGCTGGACATCCAGATGCCCGGCGGGGATGGCTTTGAATTGCTCGGCCTGCTGGGTACTCAACCTCCGCTGGTCATTTTCGTCACGGCGTTTGACCGGCATGCGATCAGGGCGTTCGAGGTGCATGCGGTGGACTATCTGCTCAAGCCTGTGGAGCCGGAGCGCCTGGGCAGGGCCCTGGATCGCGCGCGCGCACTTGTGCTTGCGCGCGAAGGGGACCGGCAGGTGCCGATCCTGCAGAAACGGATTGCCGAGCTCGCCGAGGCGCTGAAGGCACCCGGGCAGGACGGAAGCACCGTTGCCGTTGCAGGAAGGGACGAGATCACCGAGCTCTGGATTCGCAGTCTCGATGGCTATACGCGTGTGGCCACCCGGCATATTTCGCGCATCCATGCGGAGCGCGACTATGTGCGGATCCATGCGGACGGGCAGGCTTTCCTGCACTGGGAGAGCATGGCATCGCTGGAGGCGCGGCTGTCCGCGCAAGAGTTTGTTCGCGTGCATCGCGGCAGCATTGTTCGCCATGACTGCATCGCGCACATTCGCCGAGGCGCCTTTTCGAACTGGGTTGTGGAGCTGAAGGACGGTTCACTGGTTCCCGTGGGCCGCACCTACCTGAGCCGCGTGCGCGCGCAGTTCAAGCTGGAGGGCTGACCTGGCGGGGTGATTCAGGGAGTGGTGACAAGCACCTCGGCCGGCACGCGGATGAACCCTTCCATGAGGATGCGCGCGCTGCGGCTCATGAGCGCCTTGGTGACCACCCATTCCCCGTTCTTCTGCCTGGCTTCGGCACCGACACGCAAGGTGCCCGAAGGATGACCGAATACCACCGCATTGCGTTCGCCGCCGCCAGCAGCCAGGTTCACCAGCGTGCCGGGGACGGCCGCCGCCGTGCCGATGGCAACGGCAGCGGTGCCCATCATGGCGTGGTGCAGCTTGCCCATGGAGAGCGCGCGCACGACGAGGTCCGCATCCCTGGCATCGACTTTCCTGCCGCTCGACGTGACATAGCTCGTTGACGGGGCGACGAAGGCGATCTTGGGTGTGTGCTGGCGCCGGGCGGCTTCTTCTGGCGTTGCGATCAGGCCCATCTTCACGGCGCCATGCGCGCGTATGGTTTCGAGGCGGACGAGGGCCTCGGCGTCGTTGTTGATCGCATCCTGCAATTCGGTGCCGGCATAGCCCAGATCCCGTGCATTCAGGAAGATGGTGGGGATGCCTGCATTGATCAGCGTGGCGGGAAAGCTGCCGATACCCGGAACGTCGAGCCGGTCCACGAGATGGCCCGTGGGGAACATCGAACCCCCATCCTCGGCATCGTCGGCAGGGTCGATGAACTCCAGTGGCACCTCGGCGGCAGGAAAGGTCACGCCGTCGAGTTCGAAGTCGCCGCTCTCCTGCACCTCGCCGTGGGTGATGGTGACGTGGTTGATGATGGTCTTGCCGATGTTGGCCTGCCAGATGCGGATGGTGACCACCCCGTCTTGCGGGATACGGGCCGGGTCGATCAGCCCCATGTGGATCGCGCACGGGCCGACGGCCGACGAGAGATTGCCGCAGTTGCCGCTCCAGTCCACGAAGGGCTGGTCGATGGAGACCTGGCCGAACAGGTAGTCCACGTCGTGCCCGGCCCGCGTGCTTCTGGAAAGGATCACGCCTTTGCTGGTGCTCGACGAGGCGTTGCCCATGCCGTCGATCTGCTTGCCGTAAGGGTCGGGGCTGCCGAGGGTGCGCAGAAAAATGGCGTCGCGTGCTTTGCCGGGTTGTTGTGCGGCCTCGGGCAGATCGGCGAGATGGAAGAACACGCCTTTGCTGGTGCCGCCGCGCATGTAGGTGGCGGGGATGCGGAGTTGGGGGAGTGCGGGCATGGGGAGATGAGGTGTTGGGTTGTGTGCTTTTTGAGCTTATGGTTTGTTGTTGTTGTTGAGGTCTTTTTTGTTGCTGAGGTCTTTTTTAGGGCGGAGGCCGGGAGTGCCCCCGGCGGGGCAGTAACTTTTTGCTTGCGCGCAAAAAGTCACCAAAAACGCGCTTTCTCAATACCCACGGCAGAACTCACTCTGCGCCTGCGGCGCTCCGTTCAGACAGCCGCCGTGAGTCAGATTAGGGGGAGGAGCATTCGGCACGTCGCTGCGCTCGTGCCCTGGCATCTCGCGACTTCGCGAGATGTGCCGTGCCCCAATCTACCGCTGTGGTTCAAAGTGGGCGCAGCTTGCTCGCCCGAGGTCGGGCGAGCCCGGCACGAGCATCGCGACGTGCCGGACCACCTCTTCCAAACTGACTCGCGGTGGCTGTTTGAACGGAGCGCCACAGGCGCGCAGTGAGTTCTACCGCGTGCCCCCGTATTCAAAGCGCATTTTTGGTGACTTTTTGGGCAAGACCAAAAAGTTACTGCCCCGCCGGGGCACTCCCGGCCTCCGCCCTAAAACATAGGAAGCAGGTGTTAAACCAGTCAGCTTCAATACGGCATGTCGCGAAGCGCCTCAGGGTGGTGTCCATATCAAGCCTCATCCGCAAAAAAATCCTGCGCAAATCTTTGCAAGACACCACCGGCGTTGTAGATCGAAACCTCCTCGCCGGTATCCAGGCGGCAGGTGACGGGCACCTGTGCCGTGGAGCCATTCCTGCGGTGGATGACCAGGGTGAGTTCGGCGCGCGGGGTGCGTTCGCCGATCACGTCATACACCTCGGTACCGTCGAGCGCGAGGGTCTTGCGGTTGGCGCCGGGCTTGAATTCCAGCGGCAATACGCCCATGCCGATGAGGTTGGTGCGATGGATGCGCTCGAAGCCTTCGGCCACGATCACCTCCACACCGGCCAGGCGCACGCCCTTGGCGGCCCAGTCGCGCGAACTGCCCTGGCCGTAGTCGGCGCCGGCAATGATGATCAGCGGTTGCCCGCGGTCCATATAGGTTTCGATGGCCTCCCACATGCGCATGATCTTGCCTTCAGGCTCCACGCGAGCGAGCGAGCCCTGCCTGACGGTGCCATCCTCCTTCAGCACCATCTCGTTGAAGAGCTTGGGGTTGGCGAAGGTGGCGCGTTGCGCGGTGAGATGGTCGCCGCGGTGGGTGGCGTAGGAGTTGAAGTCCTCCTCGGGCAATCCCATCCTCGCAAGATATTCGCCGGCAGCGGAGTCTGGCAGGATGGCGTTCGAGGGCGAGAGGTGGTCGGTGGTGATGTTGTCGGGCAGGATGGCCAGCGGGCGCAGGCTCTTCAACGTGCGCTCCCCCGCCAGCGCGCCTTCCCAATAGGGTGGACGGCGGATGTAGGTGGACTGGGGGCGCCATGGGTAGAGCGGCGGCTCGCTCGCGCCGTGGTCTGCGTGGATGGCGAACATGGGCTCGTAGACGGCGCGGAACTGCTCGGGCCTCACGGCCCTGGCCGCGACGGCATCGATTTCCTCGTCGCTGGGCCAGATGTCCCGGAGGCGAACGTCCCTGCCTTCGTGGACGCCGAGGACGTCGTTCTCGATATCGAAGCGCATCGTGCCCGCGATCGCATAGGCGACCACCAGTGGTGGAGAGGCAAGGAAAGCCTGTTTCGCATAGGGGTGGATGCGTCCGTCGAAGTTACGGTTGCCCGACAGCACGGCAGTGGTGTAGAGATCACGCTCGATGATCTCCTGCTGGATGTCTGGATCCAGCGCACCGGACATGCCGTTGCAGGTCGTGCAGGCGAATGCCACCACGCCAAAACCTAGCTGTTCAAGATCCTGTGTGAGGCCTGCTTCGTCCAGATACAGCGCCACGGCCTTGGAGCCGGGGGCCAGCGATGACTTCACCCAGGGCTTGCGCACCAGGCCCATGCGATTGGCGTTGCGCGCCAGCAGTCCGGCTGCGATCACGTTGCGCGGGTTGGAGGTGTTGGTGCAACTGGTGATGGCGGCAATGATCACGGCGCCGTCGGGCATGCGTCCGGCGGTCTCGTTCCACGCACCCGCGATGCCCCGGCTGGCCAGCTCGGAAACGGGCAGCCGGGCATGCGGGTTCGACGGACCCGCCATCGTTCGAACCACGGTGGAGAGGTCGAATTTCAAAGTGCGTTCGTACTGAGCGTCCTTCAGCGAATCGGCCCAGAGCCCCGCCTGCCGGGCGTAAGTCTCGACCAGCTGCACCTGCTCGGGCTCGCGGCCGGTGAGTTGGAGATAGGCAATCGTCTGCTCGTCAATCGCAAACATCGCTGCCGTGGCCCCGTATTCCGGCGCCATGTTGGAGATGGTGGCGCGGTCGCCGATGGTGAGGCCGCGGGCGCCGCTGCCGTGGAATTCGAGGTAGGCCCCCACCACTTTTTCCTTGCGCAGGAACTGGGTCAGCGAGAGCACGATGTCGGTGGCGGTGATGCCGCTCTGGCGTGAGCCCGTCAGCTCCACGCCGATGATCTCTGGCAGGCGCATCCACGAGGCGCGCCCCAGCATCACGTTCTCTGCCTCGAGTCCGCCCACGCCGACGGCGATCACGCCGAGCGCATCGACGTGCGGGGTATGGCTGTCGGTGCCGACAAGCGTGTCGGGATAGGCCTCGCCATTCACGTTGTGGATCACCGGGCTCATGCGCTCCAGGTTGATCTGGTGCATGATGCCGTTGCCCGGCGGGATCACGTCCACGTTCTTGAAGGCGCGCTTGCACCAGTCGATGAAGTGGAAGCGGTCCTCGTTACGGCGATCCTCGATGGCGCGATTCTTCTCGAATGCCTGCGGGTCGTAGCCGCCACACTCCACGGCCAGCGAATGATCGACGATGAGCTGCACGGGCACCACGGGGTTCACCGCTGCCGGGTCGCCCCCCTCGTCGGCAATCGCATCGCGCAGGCCGGCCAGGTCGACGAGCGCGGTCTGGCCCAGGATGTCATGGCACACCACGCGGGCAGGGAACCATGGAAAGTCAAGCTCGCGCCTGCGTGCAATGAGCTGTGCGAGGTAGTCGCTCAGACAGGCTGGATCGGCCTTGCGCACCAGATTCTCGGCATGCACGCGCGACGTATAGGGCAGGGTGGCCCAGGCGCCGGGCGCTATGGCATCGACGGCGGCTTGTGCGTCGTAGTAGGAAAGGCGTGTTCCGGGAAGCGGCTTGCGGAAAGGCGAGTTCATGTCGTGGTATCGTGGGGGCATCGCCACCTGCAAGTGGTTGCGGATGGGCTGGTCCGTGGATTGTCGGTGGGGCCCGCTGGGTCAGGTGGGACCGTTGGGGCAGCTGGGAGTCAGTTGGAATGGATGGCGTTGTTTCGGGCCGTTTCTGCCGGGCCATAGGCCAGTTGCAGGCGTGCATGGGCGAGCTGAAAGAACTGCAGCATCAGCTCCTTCGATACTGTGCGTACAGCGAGTAGGGCTGCAGGGGGCGCAGCGCGCCCATGTCCCCGCCTGGGCTCTCCATCGTCACGTACGGGCCTCGATCGGGATGAAGGCCAGGTGATCCGGGCCGACGTAATGGGCACTTGGACGGATGATCTTGTTGTCCGCGCGCTGTTCGATGACGTGCGCTGCCCAGCCGCTGGTGCGGGCGATCACGAAGAGCGGTGTGAACATGGCGGTGGGCACGCCCATCATGTGGTAGCTCACCGCGCTGAACCAGTCGAGGTTGGGGAACATCTTCTTCACTTCCCACATCACGGACTCCAGGCGTTCGGCGATATCGAACATCTTGGTTGCGCCCGCATCTTCCGAAAGCTTCCTCGCCACGCCCTTGATGACCACGTTGCGCGGGTCGCTCACCGTGTAGACGGGATGGCCGAAGCCGATCACCACTTCCTTGTTGTCCACGCGGCGGCGGATGTCGGTTTCCGCTTCGGCAGGGTTGTCGTAGCGCTTCTGGATCTCGAAGGCCACCTCGTTCGCGCCGCCGTGCTTGGGGCCGCGCAGGGCTCCGATCGCACCCGTGATGGCGGAGTACATGTCGCTGCCCGTGCCTGCCACCACGCGCGCGGCGAAGGTCGATGCGTTGAACTCATGCTCGGCATAGAGGTTGAGCGAGGTGTGCATCGCGCGCTCCCACAACGCGCTTGGCTTTCTTCCGTGCAGCAGGTGCAGGAAGTGGCCGCCGATGGAGTCGTCATCGGTCTCCACCTCGATGCGTCTGCCCGAGTTGCTGAAGTGATACCAGTACAGCAGCATCGAGCCGAGCGATGCCATCAGGCGATCCGCGATGTCGCGGCTGCCGGCGAGGTTGTGGTCGTCCTTCTCCGGCAGCGTGCAGCCCAGGACGGATACGCCGGTGCGCATCACATCCATGGGATGGCTGCCCGCGGGCAATTGCTCGAGCGCCTGCTTGACGCTCGCGGGCAGACCGCGCAGGGCCTTGAGCCTGGCCTTGTAGGCTGCCAGTTCGGCGCGTGTCGGCAGCTTGCCATGCACCAGCAGGTGTGCGATCTCCTCGAACTCGCAGACCTCGGCGATATCCAGGATGTCAAAGCCGCGATAGTGCAGATCGTTGCCGGTCTTGCCCACGGTGCACAGCGCCGTGTTGCCTGCGGTGACGCCCGAGAGGGCCACGGACTTCTTGGGTTTGAAAGTGGATGCGGGGGCGTCGATGACTGCGTTCATGTGGTGGGTCTCCTTGCGTTGAGAGTGCGTGCCTGCAGGTCCGTTGGCGGCGGCTCGCGGCGGTATGGACAAGCCGTTGGGGGCTTGCGATACTTCGCAATTTACGCAGTTTGCGAATCGTGCTCCAGGCCTAAAAAGGCGAATTCTTGCGAAGCACAAGCCTGTAATTTGCGAATTTTGCAAATTCTCAGAACAATCGATAGAGACCGGAAAAGCATGTCCAAGACCTTCATGGGAGTGCGCCTGCGCACGCTGCGCGCCGAGCGCGGGATGAGCCAGGTGGCGCTCGCCCAGGCGCTGGGCCTGTCGCCAAGCTATCTGAACCAGATCGAGCAGGATCAGCGCCCGCTCACGGTGTCGGTGCTGCTCAGGATTCACAAGGTGCTGGGGGTCGACATCCAGCAGTTTTCGGAGGACGAAGAGGCGCGCATGCTGGCGCAGCTGCGCGACGCTGTCGCCGCCAATACGCAGATGACCGAGACCGTTCCGCTGCCCGAGCTGCGCGAGGTCGCATCAAAGCTCCCGCATGTGGCGCGCGCATTGCTCGCATTCCATGCGCGCCATAGGCAGGATGCGGAGCGGCTCGAGGCCATGGCGGTCCACATCGGCGACGGCCGCAGCCTGGCCGGAGATTTCGCATCGGTGCAGCCCATGCCGTTCGAGGCCGTGCGGGATTTCTTCTTTGCGCATCGCAACTATTTCGACGCGCTGGACCGCAGTGCGGAGGCGCTCGCCATGCAGGCGCGGCAGTGCGGCGGCGAGTTGAGCGAATGGCTGGTGGCGCGCCTGCGCGAACTGCACGGTGTGCATGTGGTGCGGCATCTTCCGGGCGATGCGGGAGCGGGCGGAGCGGCCCATCGCCGCTACGACGCGGCGACCCGCACCCTGCAGCTCGCCTCTTCGCTGAGGCCGGCGCAGCAGTCGTTTCAACTGGCCACGCAGCTGGCCATGCTGGAGCAGGACGAAGCCATGAATACGCTGCTGGCAGCTTCGCCGTGGACTGACGAGGGAACGCGGCGGTTGGCGCGCATCGGGCTTGCCAACTACTTCGCCGGTGCCGTGGTGCTGCCCTACGGCCCGTTCCTGCTGGCGGCGGAGGGTCTGCAGTACGACATCGACCTGCTTGCGCAGCAGTTCCGGGTGGGCTTCGAGACCGTCTGCCACCGGCTCTCGACGCTGCAGCGCGCGGATGCGCCCGGCCTGCCGTTCTTCTTCATTCGTGTCGACCGGGCCGGCAATATTTCCAAACGCCAGTCCGCCACGCATTTCCACTTTTCCCGGACTGGCGGAACCTGTCCGCTATGGAACGTCTACGAGGCCTTCACGCAGCCCCAGCGCATTCTTCCGCAACTGGCAAGCATGCCCGACGGACGGGTGTATCTCTGGATTGCGCGCGCCGTCACGCATGAAGGCCGGGGGTTCGGCAAGCCCGGCAAGACCTTCTCGATCGGGCTGGGCTGCGACCTGCAGCATGCAGGCAGGCTCGTCTATTCCAAGGGGATGGACCTGCGCAATCTCGATGCTGCCACGCCCATCGGCATGGGGTGCAAGGTCTGCGAGCGCAGCGCCTGTCCGCAGCGCGCGTTCCCTTTCGTGGGCAAGCCGCTGCGCGTCAATGAAAACGAAAGCGGCTTCGTGCCCTACATGGCGGCGCCGGACTGACCGGCGCGGCCGTCAGGTCAGCAGTTCACCTTGCCGGAGACCAGGCTGCCAACGGCACGGTACTTCACGCCCCGATTGCAGCTGAGGCCGTTGCTGATGCTGGAGTCCTTGATGTCCAGCGTGCCCGATCCGTCCTTGAGCGTCAGAGACTCACGGATGGTCACGGTGTCGAGCGTGACGATCCTGGCTGCGGACAGCACCGCCGGGGCCCCGACCACGGAACTTCCGTTGAGCCTGATGCTCTCGGCGCCACCCGTGATCACCAGGCCCTTGTCGAGCCTGCTGTCCGTCACGTCAAGGGTCTTCACCCTGTCGCCTTGCACGGGGCCGAGCACGGAGCTGTCCCGGATCGTCAGGCTGGCTCCGGGCCTCAGGAGAACGGCGCCGCTCACACGGCTTCCCTCGATGGTGCACATACCCTCCACGGACACGTCCCCGGTGACCGTGCTGTCCTTGATCGCCGTGGAGCAGGTCTGCGCCGCGCCTGCCTGGGACACTGGCAAAAGCAGGCCGAACAGCGTGGCGAGAAGGGCGGGAGCCAGGAGACGGGCAGGGGCTTGCGAGGGCATCGATAGTCCTTTTTTCATGTGTTGGAACAACAGCTGCCCGCAGGCTTTGCGCGAGCGTGTGAATTTATCGATTCTGAGGGAGTGCGACGCAGAGGGCTGGTAAGCGAACGTTCCACTGTCGAATACTTGCAACCGCAACCGGATGCCATCGCGGCGTCACGAAAACATGCTGTGCGATGCCAGGCACGCAGCCTGTCGGATCGTCAGTCCGCTTCTTCATCCCACTGTGTCGTTGCGCGCGTGAGGGCATCGCTCCGCGTGGCGGACAGCAATGCGTCGAGCAGGCCGGGAAAGCGCGCGTCCAGGTCCTCGCGGCGCAGCGAAAGCAGGTTCTCGCGGCCTGCTGGGCGCTGCCAGATCACGCCACTTGTGCGCAGCACGCGCCAATGGTGGGTCATCGTCGACTTGGTCTGCTGCTCGCGCAGCAGCGAACTGCAGTTGCGCTCTCCGCTCGTTGCCAGCACGCGCACGATGGACAGGCGCAACGGGTTGCCAAGGGCGGTGAGGACGTTCTCAAGCCGGATCTGGTCCCGCTCGGGATGGTTTGGAATCATGGCTCCACTCGGTTCAACGGGGCCTCGCGTCGATGCGAGGCACTGCGATGGTTGCTTGGGACAAAGCCGCGGAATGTACCGCAGTGGTATTGAAGTCCTGCAGTCCAGCAGCAGTACAGGGGGATTGTGCTTGTCCGCCAATATCCATGCTGACAGTACGATTGTATTCGTACATTTAATATGGTGGGCTTCCGGTTCTGCTGCCGGTGCCGCAGGTGCGGTGCCTCTGCTTTTTCTATATTCTTCAACCTCGCAGCCGGGCCGTTTTCCAAGGACGTCATCATGTCTCGTCATACCCCCATAGAACGCTATCGCAACATCGGCATCTCCGCGCACATCGATGCCGGAAAGACCACAACGACCGAGCGCATCCTGTTCTACACCGGGGTGAGCCACAAGCTCGGCGAGGTGCATGACGGCGCTGCCACCATGGACTGGATGGAGCAGGAGCAGGAGCGCGGCATCACCATCACCTCGGCCGCGACGACGGCGTTCTGGTCCGGCATGAGCCGGCAGTTCGAGGCGCACCGCATCAACATCATCGACACCCCCGGTCACGTGGACTTCACCATCGAGGTCGAGCGCTCCATGCGCGTGCTCGACGGCGCGGTCATGGTCTATGACTCCGTCGGTGGCGTGCAGCCGCAGTCGGAAACCGTCTGGCGCCAGGCCAACAAGTACAAGGTGCCGCGCCTTGCGTTCGTCAACAAGATGGACCGCGTGGGTGCGGACTTTTTCCGCGTGCGGCAGATGATGGTGGACCGCCTTGGCGCCCACCCCGTGCCCATCGTCATTCCCATCGGCGCGGAGGCCGAGTTCAGCGGTGTGGTCGATCTCATCAAGATGAAAGCCATCATCTGGGACGAAGCCTCGCAGGGCATGAAGTTCGAATACCGGGAGATTCCCGCGGAGCTCAAGGCGACGGCCGAGGAATGGCGCCTGAAGATGGTCGAATCGGCCGCGGAAGCGAGCGAGGAGCTCACCGACAAATACCTCGAGAACGGTGACCTCGACGAGGCCGACATCATCGCGGGCCTGCGCGCGCGCACCATCGCCACCGAGATCCAGCCCATGCTCTGTGGCTCGGCGTTCAAGAACAAGGGCGTGCAGCGACTGCTGGACGCCGTGGTCGAACTCA
Organism: Diaphorobacter ruginosibacter; assembly: GCF_014395975.1. NCBI lineage: Bacteria > Pseudomonadati > Pseudomonadota > Betaproteobacteria > Burkholderiales > Comamonadaceae > Diaphorobacter > Diaphorobacter ruginosibacter. The sequence continues at coordinate 2,049,223 of NZ_CP060714.1, forward strand.
TGCCTTCGCCACTCGACGTGCCGCCCGTTCCGGGCCACGATGAAGACGGCAATGACGTGGTGCGCCACGCGGACGACGGCGAGAAGTTCTCGGCGCTGGCCTTCAAGCTCATGACGGATCCGTTTGTGGGCCAACTCACCTTCGTCCGTGTGTATTCGGGTGTGCTCTCCAAGGGCGACGTGGTCTACAACCCGATCCGCGGAAAGAAGGAGCGCATCGGCCGCATCGTGCAGATGCATGCCAACGAGCGCCTGGAGATCGACGAGATCCGCGCGGGCGACATCGCCGCCTGCGTGGGGCTCAAGGATGTGACGACCGGCGAGACACTGTGCGACCCCTCCGCACCCATCATTCTCGAGAAGATGAACTTCCCCGAGCCCGTGATCGCGCAGGCCGTGGAGCCTAAGACCAAGGCCGATCAGGAAAAGATGGGGCTTGCCCTTTCGCGCCTGGCTGCGGAGGACCCGTCGTTCCGCGTGCGCACCGACGAGGAGTCCGGCCAGACGATCATCGCCGGCATGGGCGAGCTGCACCTGGAGATCATCGTTGACCGCATGAAGCGCGAATTCAACGTGGAGGCCAACGTGGGCAAGCCGCAGGTGGCATACCGCGAAACGGTCCGCAGGAAGGTGGAAGACGTTGACGGCAAGTTCGTGCGCCAGTCGGGAGGCAAGGGCCAGTACGGCCACGTGGTGTTCACCGTCGAGCCGCTCGAGTCGGGCAAGGGCTTCGAGTTCGTCGACGAGATCAAGGGTGGCGTGGTGCCACGCGAGTACATCCCGGCGGTCGAGAAGGGCGTGGTGGAGGCACTGAACACCGGTGTGCTCGCGGGGTATCCGGTGGTTGATGTGCGAGTGCGCCTCACCTTCGGCTCATACCACGATGTGGACTCCTCGGAGCAGGCCTTCAAGATGGCGGCCATCTTCGGTTTCAAGGAGGGCATGAAGCGTGCGAGTCCTGTCATTCTCGAGCCGATGATGGCCGTCGAGGTCGAAACGCCCGAGGACTATGCCGGCACCGTGATGGGTGACCTGTCATCCCGTCGCGGCATGGTGCAGGGCATGGACGACATCAGCGGCGGCGGCAAGGCCATCAAGGCCGAGGTACCGCTGTCGGAGATGTTCGGCTATGCCACGCACCTGCGCTCGATGACGCAGGGGCGTGCCACCTACACGATGGAGTTCAAGCGTTATGCCGAGGCGCCTGCGCATGTGGTCGCTGGCATCGAGGCGAGAAGCTCGCGCTGATCCGTTGAACCGTTGGCCGTTCATGTGAAATTTATTCTGAATTCGATTTGGGGCGAAAACCCTATGCTACAATTCAAGGCTTGATGCAGCAGCGATGTCTTTTGCATCATCCGGGTGATTAGCTCAGCGGTAGAGCACTGCCTTCACACGGCAGGGGTCACATGTTCGATCCATGTATCACCCACCAGATTCGAAACCCTCTTGAGTTCAGGCTCAAGAGGGTTTTTGCTTTGTGGGTCATCCTCGGCCCATGGCGCCGGTCGGCGGAGCTGGAGGAATCCCCCGCAAAGATTTGTCCGGCAAAGCCGATTTCATTCGTCTTCACTGTGAAAACACTCTGACAAGCACTTCACAGGATGCATCTGGATGAAAAGAAATCGCGCTCATTCTTCTTCGCATGACATGCCCGATCCGGCCGCGCAGCCGCGACGCAACCGCATGCATGCCATGGCTCTTGCAAGCGCCGTCGCCTGCCTGGCCTGGGCAGGCGTGGCGGCACTGCCCGAGGCCCATGCCCAGGCGGGTGCAAGCGAGGCAGGCATGGCCACATCGCACACCCTGAATCTGCCTGCCCAGCCGTTGGGTCAGACGTTGAATGCGCTGGCCCGCACCTGGGGCGTGGCTGTATCGGTCGACGCCACCCTGGTGGAAGGACGTACGGCGCCGGCGTTGCAGGGAGCATCCACCTTGAATGAGGCGCTGCGCAAGGCGCTGGCCGGCAGCGGCCTGGAAGCCATTCCGGTAGGCTCTGCGGTCACCGTGCGACGCCAGGGGAGCTCGGCCCGCGCGCTGGGAGAGGTGCTCGTGACGGCACAGGTCCATCAGGGTGAGGCCACCGAAGGCTCCGGCTCCTATGCCGCATCGCGCGTGTCCCTGGGCAAGGGACAGGATATCCGGGAGACACCGCAGTCGATCTCGGTGGTGACGCGCCAGCGCATCGAGGACCAGGCGCTCGTCACGGTGGGCGAGGTGATGCAGCAGACCACTGGCGTGACGGTGACCTATGGCGGGGCCGGAGGGCTCGGCGGCTCCGCCACCAGCTTCCTGTCGCGCGGCTTCGAGATCACCAATGTGCAGATCGACGGTGCGAGCGTGGATGCATTCAGCCAGCAGCTGTTCGACCCCAACCTGGCCATGTACGACAGCGTGCAGGTGGTGCGCGGCGCCAACGGCCTGTTCAGTGGCACCGGGGAGCCCGGCGGGGCGATCAACCTGGTGCGCAAGCGCCCCACGGCACAGAAGCAGATCCTGGGCTCGGCGGCCGTGGGCAGCTGGAACCGCAAGCAGGTGGAACTCGACGTCGCCGGCCCCCTGAACGCCGAGGGGACCTTGCGCGGACGCACGGTGCTGGCCCACGGTGACAAGGACTTTTTCTACCGAGGCGCGGATTCGAGCAACAGCCTGCTGTACGGCATCCTGGAGGCCGACGTGACCAACTCCACCCGCGTGACCCTGGGCGCAAGCTACGACAAGCTCCAATCGACGCCCTGGCGCGAGGGTCTTCCGCGTGCGCCCAACGGGGACGACCTGGGACTGTCGCGCCGAACCGCGCTGATGGCGGGCTGGAGCCACTACGACAAGAGCGCAAAGGAGCTGTTTGCACAGGTGGACCAGCAACTGGGGGGAGACTGGAAGCTCAAGGCGCAGGTGAACTACCAGAAGGTGGACAGCGACGCGCGGCTCGCGAACCTGAGCGGCGCGGTCGATCCGGCGACGGGCCTGGGGGCTGCATGGACAGGGTTTTCCAATGATTTCCGTTCGGAGAAGAAAAGCCTCGACGTGAATGCCGGCGGGCCGTTCTCGCTGTTCGGACGCAGGCACCAGTTGCTGGTGGGCGCGGACTGGACCAAGGTGCGCGACGACCAGGACACCTTCTACTCCGAGATGGATACGCCGGCGTGGCTCACCAATGTCTACGACTTCGATCCCGGCAGGATTCCTCCGGCGGTCAGCGAGCGCAAGACGCGAAGCTATCCCGGTTATGGCGCCACCCAAAAAGGGCTGTATGGCCGCGTCAATCTGAGCCTCACGGATCAGCTCACCGCGATCGTCGGGGGGCGCTACGCAAGCTACTCCTACGATACGCCGTACATCAACTACGACGCGACCGGCGGCATCCGCTCGAGCGGTCGCGAGTACTACAGCGAAAGCGGTATTTTCACGCCCTATGCCGGACTGGTGTATGACCTGGGCACGCAGTGGACGGCCTACGGCAGCGTGACCGAGATCTACAAGTCGCAGGCCAACAAGCTTTCGGGCCCGACGCCAGGGAAGGCGCTGGACCCGGTCAAGGGCCGCAGCTTCGAGCTGGGTGTGAAGGGCGAGCTGGCGGAGGGGCGGCTGAACACGGCCGTCGCGCTGTACCGCATCGAGCGCACCGGCGAGGCGGTGCGTGACCCGAGCTATCCGGAAACCGACGTGGGCAACCTGGGCCTGACCTGCTGCTACATCGCGCAGGGCAAGATCGTCAGCCAGGGCGTGGACATGGAGATCTCCGGCCAGATGGCCCGTGGCTGGCAGATGTTCGCGGGCTATACCTATAACCACAACCGCAACAAGACCGACCCGGCGCAACTGGTCTACAGCTCGGTCACGCCCAAGCATCTGTTCAAGCTGTGGAGCACCTACCAACTGCCGGGCGAGCTGTCGCCCTGGACGCTGGGCGGCGGCGTCACGCTCCAGAGCACGACCTATGTCAGCGGCACGGCCAGAAGCTACAACCCAGCCTCGGGCAAGTTTGATGGCGCCAACGTGCCCTTCAAGTTCACTCAGGCGGGATATGCCGTCTGGAACGCCAGCGTGCAGTACCGCATCAACCGCAACTGGACGGCCTCGTTGAACCTCAACAATGTCTTTGACAAGACCTACTACAAGACGGTGGGGGCAGCCAATGGCGGCAACTGGTATGGCGAGCCGCGCAGCGCCTTGCTGACGCTGCGCGGCGCATTCTGAGCTGGGCCGGGATACGATGCGGGACACATGGCAGGGCTCATTGCAACCGATGCCCTGCTGAAAACCTGACCCATCATGGAGGAGCGCGTGAAGCTCGACGATTTCGAACAACTGGTGACCACCCATCCCGTCCTGGCATCCCACGCGGAGTTCCTGCGCGGGATGCTCAAGCCCTGCGTTCGCATCCAGGTGACCGATCAGCTTCCCCGGGATGCGCAAAGCCGGTTTGGCGGCATTCCTTTGCTGCCGCCCGGCTTTGCCTGGCCGCAGCACGAGGTTGGCGTCTACCGCTTCCTGGCCCAGATCGATTTTTCAGAGATCGCCAACCGGCCGGAGTCGCTGCCGGAGGCGGGCCTCCTGGTACTTTTCTATGCCGAATATGCCCCCGACTCGGATGGCGAGGAGGAGATCTTCTGGGGCGACGAAGGGTATGTGAAGGCCGCTTTTTTCGAGGATCCCGCCATGCTTGTCGCCACGCCCCCGCCGCGCGGCAAGGCCGTGCCGGGGCGGCGCATCCTGTTGACTGGCGAGTGGGACCTGCCGCGCCACAGCGACCTGCGAAAGGACTGGCCGTTGGACTCCGAGGTGCTGGATGGCCTGCTTGAGGATCCGGGTGCCATGTACGGCAAGCCATCCTCCGATGCGCTGCTGCCCACCGACTATCTGCTGGGATACCCTTCGTACTACAGCCTGGGCTATGACCCCACGCCCGGCCCGCAATGGGTTTCGCTGCTCACCTTGCACTCGCACGATGCGTTCGAATGGTGCTGGCACGACGGGGACAAGCTCATGGTATTCATCGAGCAGGACAGGCTGGCAGCACGTGACTTCGGCGCGCTGCAATGCGACGCGGGTTGATGAGGCGCCGTGCGCAGAATCTTTCCCGATGGCCTGGCGCCATGGCCGGGCTTCGGATCACGGGCGTGATGCTGACATATTCAATGGATCAAGGAGTGCATGATGGGTGTTGAAAACGAAGACCTGCCGCCGCTGTGTTGGCCCGATCTTCCTGATGCGTCGGCGCGCAGCAACTGGTATCGCCTGGTGATTGCCGCGTATGCCGACTCGTGGGAGGGTCATCCGAGCGCGCCTCGCATCGCTCCGGCGCCAGAGGCTTCCATCGCGGAGTGCGAGGCCAGAATTGGTTGCGAATTGCCCGAGGGCCTTGCCCGCTATCACAGGGAATTCGGGGCCCTGGGTCTGTCCGAAACCCTGTGCTCCGTGAGTCCCGAAGGCAGCGAGCCGATTCAGCCGTTGATCGATGCCTATCCCGGTTTGGCGGAGCGGGAGCTGTCCGAGGAAGAACAGGCGCTGGCCGAACAGATGGTGGCGTTCAGCGACTATCTCGGCAATGGGAATATGTTCTGCTTTCACCGGGAGACCAAGGCGGTCTGGTATTTCGACCACGATGCCGATCCGGCACTGACCTTGTTTTCAGCCCATGTTCCAGACTATCTTGATGCATTGATGCTCAAGATGCTTGCCGAGGTGCATGACGAGGAGGAGAAGGGGGAGGCTCTCCTCGTCGAGAAGTTCGGGAAAGCCTTGGTCCGCAAGTGGATGTACTGAGAGCGTGTTGGCGCTCTCCACTTCCTCCATGTCCATCCCGCCGCTCCATGGAGCGGCGGTGAGGGCAGGGCAAGGACGGTGTCAGGCCACGGTGAGCTGCACGTCGATGTTGCCGCGCGTGGCGTTGGAGTAGGGGCAGACCAGGTGTGCGGTATTGACGAGCTGCTGCGCGGCGGCCTTGTCCATGCCGGGCAGGTGGATGCTCATGCGCACGGCAATGCCATAGGCTTCACCCACCGGGCCGAGATCGACCTCCGCGTCGATGGAGGCATCCTGCGGCAGCGTGATCTTCTGGCGGGCCGCCACGGCTTTCATGGCGCCCATGAAGCATGCGGAATAGCCCGCCGCAAACAGTTGTTCAGGGTTCGTGCCCTGGCCTGCGCCGCCGGGTGAGGACAGCGCGATATCGAGGCGTCCGTCGCTGCTGCGCGCCGCACCGTCGCGGCCGCCCGTGGTGTGTGTATGGGCGGTGTAGAGAACCTTGTCCAGTGATGCCATGGTGATGACTCCTTCAGTCAAGCCAGTTGGGAAGATACTTCATCGTTCGGATGAAGCGGGGGTGGGCTGCGGAGCCATCATCTGGCCTCGCAGTTGTTGAAGTTGCCGGGTGAGCGCTTCGAGCTCGGCGAGCGTGCCTCCTACCTGCTGCGACAGGCAGGCCGGAATTCCTCGCGCCTGCTCGCGCAGCGCGCGACCTGCCAGGGTGAGATGCACTCTGACGCGGCGCTCGTCGGCTGCATCTCGCAGGCGGTGAAGCCAGCCCGCTGCCTCCATGCGCTTGAGCAGCGGAGTGAGGGTTCCGGAGTCGAGGTACAGGCGTTCGCCCAGTTCCGAGACCATGCGGTCGTCCTGTTCCCATAGCACCAGCATCACCAGGTACTGCGGATAGGTCAGACCCAAGGGATCCAGCAGCGGTTTGTAGAGCTTGGTCGTGGCCAGCGATGCCGAATACAGGGCAAAGCACAGCTGGTTGTCCAGGTGCAGGGAGGAGTCACGCTGGCGACGGGTAGTGGAGATCATGGATGAATTATTGCCAACAATTAAATTGTGCGCAATGTATTTGATGAGAAACACCTCCAGCAGAAAGGCCATGGGTGACCCCTTCGGCTGTCGGGTGTCTTGCCAAATCATGTGATGTTGACGCCGGAGTATTGGGCGCATGTTCCTACAGTGTGTGCCGGCTTCCGGGCCTAGAGTGATGAATGTCCAACAGCAGAGGAGCTCATCATGAAAACCCTGAATGTGGATTCGAGCATGCGTGCGCTGATTGGTGGCGCGTTCTATCCTTCCGGCCACACCATGGTGATGTACGCCACGGAGCAACAGGCCCGCGGCAGCGCGGAAAAACTGTTCGCCAATGGTTTCACCGGTGACGATGTCTACTTTGTGCCGCCAGCCGACGTGCTTGCGCAGATCGGCCCGACCGTCCAACACACCGACGAGCCGCTGCCTTCCGCGGGAACCGATGGTGCAACGGCAAGGGAATTCATCGAGCGCGCAGGCCAGGGACAGTATGGCCTGCTTGTCGCCACCCCTGGCGACGCGGCTGCCGCGCGGCTCAAGGCTGTCCTGGATGAGGCTGGATATGAGATTGCGCGACGCTACTACTCGCTGGCCATCGAGGATCTCTGAGGCCGTGAGGATGGAGGCATGGACGAGCGCCTACGCGTGCACCGGCGCTGTTCCATGCATTAGTACGGGCCATGTGGCGATACCGGTAGCTGTCCGATTCCTACAAGTGGGACAGCAGGGCGAACCTAAGCTTTGAGCATGGTTTGAAAAAAGCAGGATTCCACCATGTCGACATCAATCATCAAGGAGCATCGCGAACTGGCCGACAAGGCCGTGCAGCGGCAGACGGACATTCAATTGCAGCAGCGCAGGAAGGATCGGATGGAAGCGTCCACAAAGAACGATGCTGAACCGGGCCGGCAACCCTCCGCTCCGGGACCGGAGCACGAGGAGCCATCGCCGCCGATGCCGGGACAGAAGCTTGGGAAGCCCGGGCGGCAGGCTGAGATGGAACTCCAGCCGCGTACGCTTGCCGAGGACTATGCAGGGAGTGGAAAGCTGGAGGGCAAGGTCGCCCTCATCACCGGCGGCGACTCCGGCATAGGACGTGCGGTGGCCGTACTCTTTGCGCGCGAGGGGGCCCATGTGGCCATCGCCTATCTCAATGAGGACGAAGACGCTGCGCAGACCTGCCGCCTGGTGGAGGCCGAAGGGGCCCAATGCCTGGCCGTGTCGGGCGATGTGCAGGACACGTCTTTCTGTGAAGATCTTGTCTCCAAGGTGCTGGAGAAGTTCGGGTCGGTCAATGTGCTGGTGAACAACGCGGCGTTCCAGGAGCACGCCAGCGACATTGCGGACATCACGGAGGAGCGGCTCGAGGAGACGTTCAAGACCAACATCTTCGGCTACTTCCACATGGCCAAGGCCACGCTTCCGTACCTGAACGAGGGGGACTGCATCATCAACACGGGCTCGGTCACGGGCCTGCGCGGCAGCCGCCATCTGCTCGACTACTCGGCAACCAAGGGAGCGATCCATGCCTTCACCAAGGCGTTGGCAGGCAACCTTGCCGAGCGCGGCATTCGCGTGAATGCGGTGGCACCGGGGCCGGTGTGGACGCCGTTGAACCCCGCCGACAAGACCACGGGCGACGAGATTGGCCAGTTCGGAGCCGATACGGACATGAAGCGCCCCGCACAGCCCGAGGAGATCGCGCCGGCCTATGTTTTCCTGGCGGCACCCGCGTGTTCTAGCTACATCACCGGAATTGTGCTTCCGATCACCGGAACGGCGGGGGAGCAGTAGGCCGCGGGCCGTGCACGCGGCGAGGCGTCAAGCCGTTCCCTGGCCCGCATCCCAACCCCACTTTGGCCTCGACATCCCGACCTCGACCCCCATGGCAGACCTGATCGTGCTCACCGACCGTGGCCTGTATTGCGAAGCCGGAGACTTCTTCATCGATGCTTGGAGGCCCGTGCACCGCACCTTCGTCACGCATGGCCACAGCGACCATGCGCATGCCGGCATGGGCGAGTACTGGTGCACGCGCGCTGGCGAGGACATCCTGCGGTGGCGCTTGGGGGCGCAGGATTTTCGCGTGCTCGATTACGGCGAAGTGCGCCGGTTTGGCGGCGTGAAGGTATCGCTGCACCCGGCAGGACACGTGTTGGGCTCGGCACAGGTGCGCGTCGAGCGTGATGACGAGGTCTGGGTTTTCACCGGAGACTTCAAGCGCCAGCCCGATCCCACCTGCGCGCCTTTCGAGGTGGTGCGCTGTGACGTCTTCATCTGCGAGGCCACGTTTGCATTTCCGGTCTATGCGTGGCCCGACACGCGGGACGAAGTGACCCGCATCCTTCAATGGCGCGAGCAGTGCGAGGCCCAGGGCAAGGCGGCGCTGGTCTACGCCTACAGCCTCGGGAAGGCGCAACGCATCCTGGCGGAACTGAACGGGCGCGTCAACGGCACGGTGCTGCTGCATGGTGCGATGGCGCGCGGGGTCGAGGTCTACCGCAGTGCGGGCATCGACATGGCATCCACCGAGCTGGTGGCCGATCTGCCCGCGTCGACCGACTATGCGGGGCGGCTGATACTGGCGCCACCTTCGGCGCAGAACTCCGCATGGACACGGCGCTTTCGCTCGTTCGAGCAGGGGCTTGCGTCGGGCTGGATGCAACTGCGAGGCAACCGGCGGCGGCGCAATCTGCAGCGCGGCTTCGTCATTTCGGATCATGCGGATTGGGGCGCGTTGATCACCACCATCCGTGATTCCGGGGCGCGGCGGGTATTGGCGACCCATGGAAACACCGACGCCCTCATTCCGTACCTGGAGAGCGAACTTGGACTCGTGGCAGAGCGGCTGCGCACCGAGTACGGGGATGAGGAAGACGCGCCGGACGCGCCTGAGGACGCGAGGGATCCTGGAGCCATCCCATGAATCGCTTCGCCGCGCTCTACCAGGCATTGGACCAGGCTGCCGGCAACCGTGCGCGCGAAACGGCGCTGGTTGACTATTTCGCGGATGCGGGCCATGCCGAGGCCAGCTGGGCCATCCACGTACTGAGCGGTGCCAAGGTCAACGCGGGCCGCCATCGGGTGGCCACCACCACCGAACTGCGGGAATGGGTGGCCGAGCTGGCTGCGATGCCGCTCTGGCTGGTCGAAGACAGCTATCGGCAGGTGGGCGATCTGGCCGAAACGCTGGCGCTGCTGGTCTCCGCTGCTCGCGGTGCAGGTACGCTGGGCATGGCGGAGGCGGCCATGACTCCGCCGGGCGAGACATGGTTCGTTCCCGATAGCGAGAGCTCCCTGGATGCATGGATAGAACGGTTTCTGATTCCGCTGTCCGGCCAGCCAGCAGATACCCGACGGCGCGCGATCCAGTCGGCATGGCTGCGGCTTGACGATGCCTCGCGCTTTGTCTTCAACAAGTTGCTGACCGGGGCACTGCGTGTCGGTGTGTCTCGGCGCACCCTGCAGATCAGCCTGGCGCGCCTTGCCGGCATAGCCGCCGCCGACATGGCGCATCGCATGGTCGGTGAGTGGATTCCGTCTCCAGGATCCTACGAAGCCTTGATGGATCTGGAGGTGTCCGCGCAGTCGATGGACAAGCCTTATCCGTTCTATCTGGCGTCACCGCTGGCCTCGGAGCCCGCCGAGCTTGGCGATCCGGCGGCCTGGCAGGCCGAGTGGAAGTGGGATGGCATTCGAGTGCAACTCGTTCGACGCGCGGGGCATGTGCCTTACCTCTGGTCGCGCGGCGAGGAGCGACTCGATGGGCGCTTCCCTGAACTCGAGGTCCAGGCGGCGCTATTGCCTCCCGGCGTGGTGCTTGATGGCGAGTTGCTGGCATGGGATGAAACGGCCGGGCTTCCGCGTGCATTCGTGGCCCTGCAGAAGCGCATCCAGAAACGCCAGCCCTCCGCACGTCTCATGCGGGAGACACCGGTGCGCATCCTGTTCTACGACGTGCTCGAATCCCGGGGGGAGGACTGGCGCGGCCGGCCGCTTTCCGAGCGCCGCGCGGAACTCGAGCGCTTGCTGGCCCCCCTGTTGCAACGGCCTGGCTCCCTCCTGGATATCTCGCCGGTGCTCGCTTTCGATGCATGGCCTCGTCTGGCCGCGCTGCGCGAGACGGCCGCTGAACACCATGCGGAAGGCCTGATGCTCAAGTCGCTCGGGTCTCCGTACCAGGAAGGCCGCCGGCGCGGCAACTGGTGGAAATGGAAGCTCGATCCGTTTTCCATCGACGCCGTGCTGATCTATGCGCAGAGTGGCAGCGGGCGGCGCTCCACGCTGCATACCGACTACACCTTTGCGGTGTGGACGGAGGAGGGCGCATTGGTGCCTGTGGCCAAGGCCTATTCCGGACTGTCCGATGCAGAGATCCTTCGGCTCGACAAGTGGATCCGGGCGCATACGCTCGAGCGCTTCGGACCCGTGCGCTCGGTGCAGCCCCAGCAGGTGTTCGAAATCGGCTTCGAGGCGGTGAATCGTTCGTCGCGGCACAAATCCGGGGTGGCCGTGCGCTTTCCCCGCATCCTGCGGTGGCGTGAGGACAAGACTCCGGAGCAGGCCGACCGGCTCTCCGCCCTGCTCGCACTGAGCCGGGACGGGTGATCGAAGGCCACAGCATGGTGACACCCGCTCCAACTTTTCTTCCCTTGATGCCATCGCCCGTGCCGTCCCCGGTGAGTGGCCGAGCGATGGCCCGTGCCCGCAGCGCGTGGCGGGCCTGGCTGGCGTCCCAGGGTATCTCGGCAGCACGTTTTCAGCGAGAGGCCTGGGATGCCCATGCGCGGGGCGACAGCGGCATCATCTCGGCACCCACCGGCAGCGGCAAGACGCTGGCCGCACTTGGCGGTCCGGTGATGGCCGCGCTGGCCCGAGCTGAAGGGGCAGGAAATGTGAAGGAGGAGGCGCGGCTTCGCGAAGGTTTCCGCATTCTCTGGGTCACGCCGCTGCGCGCACTGGCCAGCGATACGCGCGAACGCATTACCGCTCCGATCCGGGATCTGCTGCCTGCCTGGAGCGTGGCCCTGCGCACGGGTGACGCGTCGTCGCGCGACCGGCGCCTCTCCGAGAGCGGTGCGGCGCAGCTGCTCATCATCACACCGGAGTCGCTGGCGCTGCTGCTCAGTCATGAGCGCAGCCTGGCCCAGTTCGCCTCGCTGCAGAGTGTGGTGGTGGACGAATGGCACGAGTTGCTGCCGAACAAGCGGGGCGTGCTTTTGCAGCTCAACCTGGCAAGGTTGCGAGCGCTTGCGCCACGGGTGCAGGTGTGGGGCCTTTCAGCCACCATCGGAAACCTGGATGAGGCGCTGCGCGTGCTTGTGCGCCAGCGTCCCCGCGCCCGCATGCAGGTCATCCAGGACCTGCGGCCCAAGCCCTTTCATCTGCACTCGATACTTCCTCCCCCCGGATCGAGGCTGCCGTGGGCGGGGCATCTGGGGCTCGACAACCTGCCTGAAGTAGCGAAGCTGGTGCAGTCCACCGGCAGCAGCATTCTGTTCACCAACACGCGCTCGCAGGCGGAGCTGTGGTTCACCGCGCTGCGCTCGATCTGGCCGGAGCACGTGGATACGCTTGCCATCCACCACGGATCGCTGGACCAGCATGTGCGCCAACAGGTGGAGGAGGGGCTTCGCAGCGGGCGGCTCCGCTGCGTGGTGGCCACCAGCAGCCTCGATCTGGGGGTGGACTTCCCGGCGGTGGATCGGGTCCTGCAGGTTGGCGGCGCCCGCTCCGTGGCGCGCACCGTCCAGCGTGCGGGCCGGGCAAGGCACAGGCCCGGTGCCGCTGTGCGCATGGACGGCGTGGCCACGCAGATCCTGGACCTGTGCGAGTTCGCAGCCACGCGCGAGCTGGCCAGGCAGCGCATCTATGAAAGCCGCCAGCCGCTGGCGCTGTGCTTCGACGTCCTGAGCCAGCACATCATGTCGATGGCGCTGGCCGGTGGCTTCGATCCAGAGGCGCTGCTGCGCGAGGTGCGCTCGAGCGCAGCGTTCGAGTCCATGAGCACGGCGCAGTGGCAGGATGCGATCGCTTTCCTTGTTCGGGGCAGCGCATCGCTTGCGGCCTACCCGCAGTATGAGCGCTTGCGTGACGATGGGGCGGGCCGGTATGTCCCCGCGAATCCGGGCGTGGCCCGGCGTCATCGCATGGGTATCGGCACCATCGTCTCCCACGGGGCCGTGCCGGTGCAATACCTGAGGGGCATGCGCCTTGGTGTGATCGACGAGGCCTTCATCGCTCGCCTGGTACCGGGAGATACCTTCAATTTCGCAGGAAAGAGCCTGCAACTCGTGCGCATGCAGGACGGCACGGCGTGGGTGCGGCGTTCCGCGTCCGTAGGGAGATACACCCCGGCCTGGGCGGGATCGCTGATGCCGATGTCGGTGCGCGTTGGCGAGCGCATGCAAGCCCTTCTGGCGCATGCAGCAGCAGCGTCGAGTGAGGAGGCGGTGCGTGCGTTGTCTCCGGAATTGCGCCACCTGCTGCCCACGCTTGCCCTGCAGCGTGAACGCTCGCACGTTCCGCTGGAAGGCGAGCTGCTGATCGAGGTGGTCGGGGCGCGTCCTCCTCGCAGCCTCTTCATCTATCCGTTCGCCGGCCGCGTGGTCCACGAGGGGTTGGCGCTGCTGCTGGCCACGCGACTCGCACAGATGCAGAACAACACCTTTTTCTGGACCTGCAACGAGATCGGGCTGATGTTGCAGCCGCAAAATCCCCTCGATGCGGATACCCTGGACTGGCCGGCATTGCTTGCGGAGCGGCAGCTGGCGGCGGACCTGCAGGCTGCGGTCAACTTCGGCGAACTCGCGCGCAAGCGCTTCAAGGAGATCGCGCAGATCGCGGGGCTGGTCGCAGCGCGCGCTCCCGGATCGCGTGCATCGCAAAGACAGCTGCAGGTGTCCGCCGGGCTGTTGTTCGACGTGCTGAACCAATATGACCCACAGCACATCCTGTTGTGCGAGGCACGAAGGGAAGCGCTTGACCAGGAACTCCATCTGCCCACACTCCGCGAAACCCTGTCCAGGCTGTCCAAACTGACGCGGGTGATGGCGCATGCCGAGCGGCATACTCCCTTCTCGTTTGGGTTGTGGGCAGAGAGCTTTCGCGGCCAGCTGACCAACGAAAGCTGGTCGGAGCGGGTCCGGCGTCTTGCGTTGCAGAACGAGCGCGATGCCGGCGGCGTGGGCTATCGGAGCAGGCGGTGATGAGCTTCGGTAGAGCTCCTGTGCATCCTTGCCCTCGAGGATCCATCACGGTGGACGTGGCCGGCGAGCGGTTCATCGCGTTGCCGGAACGTGCGCTGTACTGGCCGCGGCAGGGCATGTTGCTGATTGCGGACCTGCATCTCGGCAAGAGCGATATCTTCCGCGCATTCGGCGTTGCGGTTCCACAGAGCGTGCAGATGGATGACCTGGGTCGGCTGGACGGCCTGCTGGAGCGGTTTGCACCGGCCGCGCTGGTCATCCTCGGTGATTTCGTGCACGGTGCGTTCGTGGGGCCGCAGACACGGGAGCGATGGCAGGCGCTGCGCGACACGCATCCGGCGACACGCGTGATCCTCACGCGTGGCAATCACGACAGGACGCTTTCCGCCGCGCAATGGAATCTGGATTCGGTGTTGGGCGAGTGGATGGAAGATGGCGTCCTGCTCAGCCATGAGCCGCGCCACAAGCGTGATGGCGCGCCATGTTTTTCGCTCAACATCCACGGGCACATTCACCCGGTATTCCGCGATCGGCAGTGGCGCCGTGGATTGCCTGCGCTCGTGCATGAAGGGCTGCATCTTGCGATGCCAGCCTTCTCGGCCTTTACAGCGGGTGTTTCCTGTCACACCGCACAAAGCCGGGTGTGGGTGTTTCTTGCAGACGGCGATCCACTCGTACTGCAGGTGCGGTGATGAACAGGAATTTTGCTTTTCTGGGGTAAGGTGATGAATTTATGCGTTAGAATCGATGTCTTGGCACTGATGCAGTGCTTTGGGTGATTAGCTCAGCGGTAGAGCACTGCCTTCACACGGCAGGGGTCACATGTTCGATCCATGTATCACCCACCAGATTCGGAACCCTCTTGAGTCCTTGATTCAAGAGGGTTTTTTGTTGCCAGGCAGGGTTCCTGGCTTGCCTGTGGGTGCGCAGCGGTTGGCGTCAGTTGTCGGCTGTCCAGGCGTCATCCATCAGCATGTCCTGCAAGGGGCGGCGGCGCGCCCATCTTTCCTGCTGCAGCATGGGCTCGTCATAGAAATGGTCCACGGGCCCGAGGCAGAGAACCCCCAGGGGATGGGCTCCCTGAGGCATCTTCAGGAGCTCCGCCAGCGCCTTGGGATCGAAGATGGAGACCCAGCCCAGGCCGAGGCCTTCTGCGCGTGCGGCCAACCAGAGATTCTGAACCGCGCAGGCAGCACTGGCGATATCCATTTCGGGCAGCGTGCGGCGGCCGAACACATGGGCTTCGCGTCCTGGAGGCATGGCAATGACCAGCACCTCGGCTGCATCAAGGACTCCCTGCACCTTGAGCTTCATGAACTCGTCCTTGCGCTCGCCAAGGGCTTCAGCGGTGCGCATGCGTTCCTGCTCTATGAGTGCGTGGATGTCATGGCGCAGTTCGGTCTTTCTGACGCGTATGAAGCGCCAGGGCTGCATGAAACCCACGCTGGGAGCGTGATGGGCCGCTGTCAGGAGGCGCTCGAGCACCTCCGGCGGCACGGTGCCGCCGGCGAAATGGCGCATGTCGCGCCGCTCGTGGATCGCGCGATAGACGGCAGCGCGCTCGGCATCGCTGAAGCCGTGGGCGAGGGGGGCCGGAGAGGCTGCTTCGGATCCAGTGGGGGGGAGGGGATGCTGCTCGGACATGGTGGCATTGTCCCTCGGAAAGGCGTCGTCCGCGCTCATGCTCATGCAGGCACATCGTCTACAGGTGTGCAAGGGCGGTTCCTACAGCCCTTGCGCGTTCTGCGTCGCAACATGAAGGCTCGCCTTCACCCCTGAACCCTGGCACCCCGTCATCCGTTGGCGAACTGGAAGGAGCGTTGCATGACCAGACCTCAAGACACAACCAGCACCACGACCGCTGAGAACCGGAAGGTCGTGGAGGACACCACCGCCACCCGCGTGGGCACCGGCATCGGGGTAGCGGGTGGCGCAGCTGCGGGAGCCGCAGCGGGAATGCTCGGAGGCCCGGTCACCGCCGCCGTCGGTGCGGTTGTGGGTGCCGCCGTTGGCGGTTTCACCGGCAACAAGATTGCCGAGGCCATCGATCCCTCCGCCGAGGACGCGTACTGGAAGGAGCATTTCCAGGCGGAGCCTTATTACTCTGGTGGCTTTGGCTACGAGGACTACGCACCCGCCTATCGGCTGGGCTATGCCAGCCGCGCCGAAGGCAAGGCCGACTGGAATGCCTTGAACACCGAATGGCGTGAGCGATGGGATGCCGAACGTGGCACCAGCCGGCTTGATTGGGAGGCCGCGGAGCCCGCCGCGCAGGCCGCATGGCGTCGGGCCAATGAGATCTGGGAAGACATCGAGCGGCAGGACCGGCTGAGGAAGGGGTAGTTTCTCCTGTCCAGGTCCAGCCAGTGCTGCTGCCCGCTTTACTGGTGGATCTCGGGTTCCACCAGCTTGGCGAGCTTGCGCAATGACTCCTGCCAGCCCAGATAACATGCCTCGGTGGGAATGATGTCGGGCACGCCTTGCTGCTCGATATTCAACTCCGTGCCGACGGATACAGCCTTGAGCTCTACCGTGACTTTCATTTCACCCGGCAGGCCAGGATCATCGAAGCTGTCGGTATAGACAAGGCGCTTTCCCGGAACGAGTTCAAGATAGGTGCCGCCGAACGAATGGCCATGGCCTGTCGTGAAGTTCCGGAACGACATCCTGTGCTTGCCGCCGACCTTGGCCTCCAGCTCGTGCACGGTGCAGGTGAAACCGTAGGGCGGCAGCCAGCTTGCGATCGCGTCCGGCTCGATGAATGCGCGAAAGATCTTCTCTGGCTTGGCCGTGAGGACACGGTGCAGGCGAATGGTGCTGGGCATGGCTTTCTCCTTGCATGTTCGAGAGAGTGGAAAGGATCCGATTGTCCCGAAAGAGAGGCGCCCGGGTGTTTCGCTTTGTTCTCCACGGAAAGCGTCGGGGACGCTTTCGCATCCTTCCCTGATCAGGCCGAGGCGGCGCCCCGCACGGCGTGGATCGAGTGGAATGACACGCAGAGCCGGTTGAAGGTGTTCATCAGCCCGATCGCGATGGTGAGCCGGGTGAGCTCGCCTTTGCTGAAATGCTTCAGTGCGTGTTCGTAGAGTGCATCGGGCACACCGCCGTCGGCGACGAGCGTCACGCGCTCGGCCCAGGCGAATGCCGCACGCTCACGCTCCGTGAACAGAGGGGACTCCTTCCAGGCCGAGACCAGGAAGACGCGCTGCTCGGTGTCGCCATCCTCGCGGGCCTCGCGGCTGTGCATGTCGACGCAGTACGAACAGCCATTGATCTGGGACGTGCGCAGGTTGACGAGGTGGATGAGCCCCTTTTCCAGGCCGCATTCGTCGATGGCTTTTTTCAGCCCCATCAGTGCCTTCATCTGTTCGGGCGCTTCGGAGTAGAAGTTCAGGCGCGGTTGCATACTCATGGATTGGTCCTTTCGGGTCGTTGCAGAACGCCTGGCCGCGGCACGTTTCAGTGCCGGAGGTTCCAGGCCGGTACAACCATCAAGACGGATGAGGTGCCGGATTTGTGACTGCGGGCAGAAAACTTTTTCGGAAAAAAATCATGGACAGCTGTCACAACGGTGCATGCCCGGCCGTCTGGTTGTCGTGGCTGCAATGCAATGACGACAACGCAGGATCACGGCAACAACAAGGAAAAAAAGGTGAATGCTCCGATGGAAAACGACCATGCACTGGAAGCGCTGCGTCCCCGCCTGTTCGGGCTGGCGTACCGCATGCTGGGTTCAAGGCAGGAAGCGGAGGATGCCGTGCAGGAAGCCTTCCTGCGCTGGCATGCGAGGCAGCCTGCCGATGTGCGATCGATCGAGGCCTGGCTCGTGACCGTGCTCTCGCGTCTGTGCGTGGACCGCCTGCGTGCACTCCAGGTCGAGCGTGAGGCCTACATCGGCCCTTGGCTGCCCGAGCCGCTGGTGGCGGTGGAGCCGCCATCCGATCACGCGACGGAACTGGCCTCGGATCTTTCGATGGCGCTGTTGCTGGTCCTGCAGAGGCTCTCGGCCGAGGAGCGCGTGGGCTTTCTGATGCACGATGTCTTCGACTGCGGCTATGCCGACGTCGCGGCGGCGCTCGGGAAGAGCGAGGCGGCCTGCCGCCAGCTGGTGCACCGTGCCCGCGAGCGCGTGGGCCGTGACAAGCCGCGCTTCGATGTGCCCGAGGCTGCGCATCGGCGGCTCGTGGAGCAGTACGTGCAGGCCGTTCAGGAGCGCCATGCCGATCGCATTGCCGAGCTGCTCAGCCCGGAGGCCGTTTTTGTGAGCGACGGCGGGGGCAAGGCATGGGCTGCGCGGCGACCGGTCGAAGGTGCCCAGCGCATCGCGCGCCTGGAGACGGGAGTCCAGGGCAAGCTGCCCCCGGGCTTTTCGATCAGCGTCGGACAGGTCAATGGCAGAGCCGGCGCGATCGCGAGAATCAACGGCCGCATTTTTGCCGTGTCGTCATTCGACACGGACGGCGAACGCATCCTGTCGGTGATGCGCGTGCTCAACCCTGAGAAGCTGACGGCCTGGGCCGATACGGTCCATTGAATACCCGCAGGCGCTGCGCCGGCGGGTCGTTCCTCGTTGCTCCCATCCTGTCCTGGCCGTGTTGGGCGACGAAGGGCGGATGTCTGCGCCCGTCCGGGGCGAGGTGATCCCGGGATCGCTTCGCGCTCCCCCTTGCCGATTCCGGCGGATCACGCCCCGGTGACGGCAGTCTTTGTCCCGCCTTGCAGTCACATCGATTTTTCCGATTCTGAGAACCAAATTAATTTGGTTTCCTTCGTTAATCCCGATGCTTATGATGAAACCACATGCCAAATATTGGAACGAATGAGTGGCATGTGGAGACAACCACGATCGCGTGCCGAGAGCACGCGGCGCATGACAACGAGATGGAGACATTCATGCCCATTGCAGCGCAAGGAGGTTTCGGCGCAGCCGCGTTGACGTCCAGCCGGACGGCTGCTCGCATCGGCAGCCGCATCGACGTGCAGGCCGTGACCCGCCAGTTCGGCAAGAACGTGGTGCTCGACCGCCTGAGCCTCTCGATCGAGCCCGGGGAGTTCCTGACACTGCTGGGGCCGAGCGGCAGCGGCAAGACCACGCTGCTCGGAATGATTGCGGGTTTCCAGCCGGTGGACGGCGGCGAGATCAGCGTCGACGGCAAGCCCATCCAGGACGTGCCCACCCACAAGCGCGGCTTCGGCATGGTGTTCCAGAACTATGCGCTCTTCCCGCATATGACGGTCGCGCAGAACATTGCCTTTGCGCTGCGCATGGCGGGCATTGGTCGCAGGGATGCGGAGTCGAGGGTCAGGGAAGTGCTGCAGATACTGCGCCTTGGCGAACACGAGCACAAGCTGCCGTCGCAGCTGAGCGGCGGCCAGCAGCAGCGCGTCGCCATCGGGCGCGCGATCGTCACCCGACCCAAGGTGGTGCTGATGGACGAGCCGCTCAGCGCGCTGGACAGGCGGTTGCGGGAATCCACGCTGGTCGAGATACGCGAACTGCATCGTTCGCTCGGAATGACCGTGATCTTCGTGACCCATGACCAGTCCGAGGCACTTGCGCTGTCCGACCGCATCGCGGTGCTCGACGGCGGACGCATTGTGCAACTGGGTACTCCTTCGCAGCTGTACCGCGAGCCCGCGAACCGGTTCGTGGCGGGATTCGTGGGAGAGTCCAACCTGCTGGAAGTGAACGTGCTGCAGGTGCAGGGCGGCATCGCCACCGTGGAACTGGAGGGCGGATATGGCTTCCCGGTCCACACCGGCGAGCGCAGCATCGCGGTCGGTCCTGCGATGGTGATGCTCAGGCCCGAGCGCCTGCAGCTTGTGGCCGTGGACGCACCGGGCACGATGCGCGCCACGGTGGTCGACGCCGTGTTCCTGGGCGAAATCCTGCGTGTCGACGTTCGCCTGGCCAATGGCCGCGTGCTGCAGGTGCGCATCATGGACTGCGAGCAGTTCAAGATACCGCCCGTGGGTGCAGAGGTCGGCGTGCAGTGGGACGCGGCGGATGGCTGGGTGATCGCATGAGCAGCACGGCCACCATTCCCCCCGTGGCAGGCATATCGCGGCGCGGTGCGAGCGTGCTGTGGCTCCTGCTGCCCGCAGTGATCTTCCTCGGGACGCTGTACCTCTTTCCGCTGCTCGATCTGGTCCGGCTCAGCTTCACGGGCAATGGGCTGCTTGCCAACTACGGGCGAGTCTTCGCCGTGCCGCTGTACTGGGATTCGCTGGTCCGCACGCTGGGTATCGCGGTGGCCGTGATGGCTCTGTGCGCAGTGTTCGGCTATCCGACAGCACTGCTGATCCATCGCTGCTCGGGCACGGCGCGGGCGATGCTGACCGCGGCCATCATCCTGCCGTATTTCGTGGCGGTGCTGATCCGCACCTATGCCTGGATGGTGCTGCTGGGCCGCAACGGCCCGATCAACAAGCTGCTCAGGATGATGGGCCTGACCGAGGAACCGCTTGACCTGCTGTTCAACCGCGGGACGGTGCTGCTTGGCATGGCAGCGGTGCTGATGCCCCTGATGGTGTTGACCATCTACAGCGGCTTCTCGCGCGTCGACGGCGCGGTGCTGCGCGCGGCACGAGGCGCCGGTGCCGGTTCCATGGCGGTGTTCTGGCGCGTGTTCTTTCCGCAGACGCTGCCATCCCTGGGCGCGGGCTGCCTGCTCGTGTTCGTCTCGGCGCTGGGGTTCTTCATCACGCCGACTTTGCTTGGGGGACCCGGCGACCAGATGTTTGCCATGCACATCACGCAGCAGGCGGACTTCCTCGGCAGCGAGGGTTTCCTGCAGGCACTGGCTGTCGTGCTGCTGGTGATCACGCTGATCGTCGTGGGTATCGCCATGCGCTTTCTGGGATTGGAATTCATCTGGGGCGGCAGCCGCGCTCCTGCGCAAGCCTTCGCCCAGGGGGCGGAGCCGAAGGCGGGTCGCGCCACGCTGCAGGCCTTCGCCGACCATGTCGGATGGCCGCTGCTGCGCTTGCTGGGAGCGCTTCCGCAATGGGTGGGCACCGCCTTTGTCACCGTGGCCGGAGCCCTGGTGGTGACGGTACTGATTGCTCCGCTGGTGGTGGTGATCATCATCTCCTTCAGCCGTGCCAGCTATCTCACGTTTCCGCCGCCGGGCTATTCGTTCCGCTGGTACACCACGTTCGTGAACGACAGCAAGTGGATGGAAGCCTTCACCACCTCGGTGTCCGTGGCGGCGGTGGCGGCCGTCATCGCGGTGGTGGTGGGGGCGATGGCTGCGATGGCCATCGTGCGCTCGGATTTCAAGGGCAAGTCGCTTGTGATGACGGCACTGGTGAGTCCGCTGATCGTTCCGCCCGTGGTGCTCGGCCTGTCGCTCTATGGATTCGTCCTGCGGCTCGGAATGATCGGCACGGTGCCGGGCGTGGCCATGGCGCATGCGATCGGCGCGATCCCGCTGGTGGTGATGCTGGTCGCGGCCGGGCTGCAGTCGGTGGACCGGCGCCTGGAACTGGCCGCATCTGTGCACGGAGCATCCCCGCTGCGCGTGTTCTTCCATGTGACGCTGCCGGGTATCGCCCCCGGCCTTGCGGCGGCCGCGTTCTTTGCCTTCCTGCATTCCTTCGACGAACTGGTTCTGTCCATGTTCCTTGCCGGATCGACCATGCCGATGCTGCCGCTGCGGCTGTGGGCCGACATCAACTACCAGCTCAATCCGGTTCTTGCCGTGGTGTCCACGCTGGAGGTGATCCTGGTGATCGTGGGCGTCACCCTGGCTCGCAAGTCGCTTGCGCGCAGCCGCGCATGACAAGGTTCGTGCACGCATCCATCCATTCATGCAAGAGAGGAGACACACCATGCAGAACACCCGAGGAAAGTTCCTTCGTCTGTACGCCACGCATCTCGGCATGGCCGCAGTGCTGCTGTGCGCGGGCTCGGGCGCCCTGGCGCAGAACAGGGAGGTGATCCAGCAGGACCCGGGCGGTGCGTATGGCGATGCGTTGCGCAAGCTGCTCTATGAGCCTTTCGCGAAGGAAACCGGTATCCGGGTGAAGACCGTGATGGAGGGGCGCAGCGGCCCGCGCATCAAGAAGCAGGTGGAGTCGGGCCATACTGAATGGGACATGGCCTACATCTATGAGCAGGAAACGCGCCAACTGGCCGATTGCTGCCTGGCCAGGATCGACTATCGCAAGCTCACGCCCGAGGCGCAGAAGACCATCGCGAGCATGCCCAGGGAAGCCGTTACGCCGACGGGCATTGCGCTGGAGGTGATCGGCGTGGCGATGGCCTACAGCACGAAGAAGTTTCCGAACCCGGGGCAGCAGCCGAAGAACTGGGCTGACTTCTGGAACGTCAAGGACTATCCCGGCAAGCGCTGCCTGCCGACCTTTCCGCGCTTCCTCTTCGAGGCGGCACTGATGGCCGACGGAGTGCCTCGCGACAAGCTGTACCCGATCGACGTCGAGCGTGCGCTCAAGAAAATCGCGGAGATCAAGCCGCACGTGACGAAATGGTGGCTGACCACGGCGCAGCCGCCTCAGCTGCTGCTGGACGGTGAGGCCACCATGTGCATGGCCTACGCCGCGCGCATCAACGACCTGATCCTGAACGAGCCCGACGCGCATCTGGCGATGACCTGGAACCAGGGGTTCACTTACTACAACTACCTGTCGATTCCCAAGAACTCGCCCAACCCCGAGGCGACGCTGAAGCTCCTGTCGTATCGCCTCGTGCCGCAGAACGCGGCCCGCTTCGCGAACTTCTACGGCGTGCCGCTGCCGTCGCCGTTGGTCTACGAGGTGGGCGACCCGAAGATCCGCGCAAGCTGGTCGACGAATCCGGACAACGAGAAGGTGGCCGTGAAGTGGAATGCCGACTGGTGGGGTGCGCCGTCTCCCGACGGACGCACGAACGAAGAGTGGGCGCAGGAGCGCCTGAACACCGTGCTCGCCAAATGAGCCGCTGACGCTACCGACAACCCGAGGACTCTCTTGCGATGACCTACATTGCCGATTCCCAGCGCTACCAGAGCATGCCGTACCGCAAGGTGGGCGCGAGCGGCCTGGTGCTGCCCGCGATCTCCTTCGGCCTGTGGCACAACTTCGGCGACGCCACGCCGATCGCCACCCAGCGCCAGATGCTGCGCACCGCCTTCGACCACGGCATCAACCATTTCGATCTGGCGAACAACTACGGGCCGCCCTACGGCAGCGCGGAAATCAATTTCGGGCGGCTGATGCGCGAGGATTTCAAGCCGCATCGCGACGAGCTCGTCATCTCCAGCAAGGCCGGCTGGGACATGTGGCCGGGACCCTATGGCACGGGAGGCGGCTCGCGCAAGCATGTGCTTGCAAGCCTCGACCAGAGCCTGGCGCGCATGGGGCTCGACTACGTGGACATCTTCTATTCGCATCGCTTCGACCCCCACACGCCGCTTGAGGAGACCGCCTCGGCGCTTGCCCAGGCCGTGCGCCAGGGCAAGGCGCTGTATGTGGGCGTGTCGTCCTATTCCGCCCAGAAGACCCGCGAAATGGCGGCACTGCTTGCTGAGTGGAAGGTCCCGCTGACCATCCACCAGCCGGCCTACAACATGCTCAACCGATGGATCGAGAAGGACCTTCTCGCGACGGCCGCCGAACTCGGCACGGGCGTGATCGCCTTCACGCCCCTCGCACAGGGACTGCTGACAGACAAGTACCTCCATGGGGTCCCGCAGGACGCCCGCGTCCATCGCGCGGGAGGCGGCTCGCTGCGCGAGGCGCATCTGTCGGAGGACAACATCGCGCGCGTGCGGGCGCTCAACGAGATCGCCGGAGCGCGCGGTCAGAGCCTTGCGCAACTGGCGCTTGCCTGGGCACTGCGGGATGCGCGCATGAGCTCCGTGATCATCGGCGCGAGCCGGCCCGAGCAGATCGTCGACAACGTCGCTGCACTGAGTGCGCCACCGTTGACGGAGGCCGAGCTGCGCGAGATCGACCGCCATGCGGTGGAGGGGGGCATCAACCTCTGGGAAAAGCCATCCACGGACTACCGCTGAACGCACGGCGCATTGTTCATCGCGCATCGATCCACCATCAATCACAAGGGGACGACGGACATGAGACAGACAACACCAGAAAAGACAACCTTCACAAGGCGCGCACCGCTTGCGGCCCTGTTGCTTGCCGCCGCATGGGTTGCGGGGGCGCAGGCGCAGCCGAACAAGGAGGTCATCATGCAGGACCCAGGCGGGGCCTATGGCGATGCCCTGCGCAAGCTGATGTACGACCCGTTCACCAAGGCCACGGGCATTCCTGTGAAGACCGTGCAGGAGGCGCGCAGCGGCCCGCGCATCAAGGCGCAGATCGCGGCCGGCAAGACGGAATGGGACCTGGTCTTCGTCTTCGACCAGGAGACGAAGCAGCTCGCCGACTGCTGCCTTGCGGACATCGACTACAAGAAGCTGTCCCCATCGGCCCAGAAGACGGTCGCGGCGATGCCCGCCGACAGCGTACGCCCCAAGGGCATTGCCTTGCAGGTGATCGGGGTGGTGATGGCCTGGAACGACCACAGTTATCCCAAGGAGAAGCCGAAGAACTGGGCGGACTTCTGGGACGTGAAGAAATTCCCGGGCAAGCGCTGCCTGCCGGGCTGGTCGCGCTTCGTGTACGAGGCCGCGCTGATGGCGGACGGCGTGCCCATGGACAAGCTTTATCCGATCGATGCGGATCGGGCGCTCCGGAAGATTGCCGAGATCAAGCCGCACGTCGCCAAGTGGTGGCAGACCTCTGCCCAGGCACCGCAACTGCTGCTGGATGGCGAGGCGGACATGTGCATGGCGTATGTGGGGCGCATCAGCGACCTCAACCTGAACGAGCCCGACTCCGGCATGAACCTCACCTGGAATCAGGGCTTCACCTACTACGACTTCTTCTCGATTCCGAAGAACAGCCCGAACCCCGAGGCCGCGCTCAAGCTGCTGTCGTGGCGCCTCGATGCCAACAACGCGGCACGGCTGGCGGAGGCCTATCCGGTGCCGGTGCCTTCGCCCCTGGTCTACGAGGCAGGTGATCCGAAGAAGCGCAGGAACTGGTCGAACAATCCCGAGAACATGAACGTCTCGGTGCGCTGGAGCGCCGACTACTGGGGTGCTCCGGCCAAGGACGGCCGCACCAACGAGGAATACCTGCAGGAGCGCCTGAACGCATTGCTGGCGAAGTAGCGCGCCCATGCGCCCTGTGCGCAGCCTGCCATCCGCATCCGTGCGCGCAGAACGCAGCCGGAGCGGTTCGCGGCGAGCGCCGCCGTCCAACCCTGAATCGGAGACAACACTGTGTCAGACCAAGCACTGCGCGTAGGCATCATTGGCGACGGCTTCATGCAGCCGTCCTTTTTCGAGAAAGCGCTGCGGCAACGCCTGCCGGAAACGGCCATGGACATCCGCAGCCTGTACCTGGACTGGCCGCTCAGGCTGGTCACGACCAAGAAGGATCCGGCGCTGCCGGTCGCGGAGTTTCTTGGCCGCCCTGAGGACTATTTCGACTTCTGCGCGGATCGCGAGGTGTTGGTCGTGCACCTGGCGCCGGTCGTGGCGGCAACGATGGAGCGCGCGCCGTCCCTGAGAGTGATCGCTGTCTCGCGCGGCGGGCCGGTGAACGTGGAAGTCAAGGCGGCGCGCGAGCGCGGCATCACGGTGATCAACACGCCGGGCCGCAATGCATCGGCGGTGGCTGAGTTCACCGTGGGTTCGCTGCTCGCGGAGACGCGCAACATCGTGCGCGGCCACCTCTCGGTCAGGGACGGCAGCTTCCGCCGCGACTTCTATCACCACGATCATGCGGGCCGCGAGCTGTGCGAGCTCACCGTGGGCATCGTCGGCTTCGGTGATATTGGCTCGCGCGTGGCACGCCTGCTCGTACCCTTCGGATGCCGCATCCTCGTGGCCGATCCCTACCGGGAATTGACGGCAGAGGAACAGGCGCTCGGCATTCGCAAGGTACCGCTCGACGACCTGATCGCCAGTGCCGACGTGATCACGCTGCATCCCAAGGTCACGCCCGAGACGCAGAAGATGATCGGCCCGCGCGAGATCGCCCG
Organism: Diaphorobacter ruginosibacter; assembly: GCF_014395975.1. NCBI lineage: Bacteria > Pseudomonadati > Pseudomonadota > Betaproteobacteria > Burkholderiales > Comamonadaceae > Diaphorobacter > Diaphorobacter ruginosibacter. Next base: position 2,075,277 of record NZ_CP060714.1, read on the forward strand.
CATGAAGAAGGGGGCCTACATCGTCAATACCACGCGCGGACAGGTACTCGACTATGACGGGCTGTACGCGGGCCTGACCAGCGGCCAGCTGGCGGGCGCGGCGCTTGACACGTTCGACCCGGAACCGCCGAAGCCGGACTCCCCATTGCTGCGTTTGCCCAACGTGACGCTGTCGCCCCATATCGCGGGCGCGTCGATCTACAGCATCACCAAGGCGGCGAACATGCTGGCGGACGACATCGCGCGCATTCTGGCGCGCACGGCACCCCTGCACGGGGCCAGGTGAGATCGCGCCGAACAGGACACAACAACACACAACACCGGAGCACCATCATGAGTGAAAACAACGACCTTGCCATTCGCACCAGCATCGTCAAGGCGCTGCAGAGCATGTCGCAGCTGGGCATCAACAAGGGTACCTCGGGCAATGTGAGCGTGCGGGGCGACAACGGCTTCTATGTCTCGCCCACGGGACTGCCGTACGTGGGCATGCAGCCGGAGCACATCGTGTTCATGAACTGGGACGGCACATTCAGCGGTGACGTGCTGCCATCGAGCGAATGGCGCTTTCATCGCGACATCCTGGCCGAGCGCACCGAGCTGAACGCCGTGGTGCACACGCACTCGACCCATGCGACGGCGGTCAGCATCCTGGGCCACGACATTCCAGCGATCCACTACGTGGTCGCCGCCGCGGGAGGCAACAGCATCCCCTGCGCCAAATACGAGACCTTTGGAACGGAGGAGCTGGGTCACGCGATCCTCAAGGCCATGAAGGGCCGCCGCGCGTGCCTGCTCGCACACCACGGCACGATCGCTGCGGGCGTGAACCTTGCGCGTGCCATGGCGCTGTCGGTCACCGTGGAGGAGATGGCCTCGCTCTATCTCGCCTGCCTGCCGCACGGCAACCCGCCAACGCTGTCCGATGAGGAAATGCTGCGCGTGCTGGAGAAGTTCAAGACCTACGGCCAGCAGCCGACGACTTCCCAAGAGAAAATCCGCCAGGCCTTGTAGTCGCCCAGGGAGACGCCGTGCAGGAACTGATTTTTTGTCTCGATTCGGGAACCACATCGGTCAAGGCGGCGGCGCTGAACCTGCAGGGCGAACTCGTGAGCCTGAGCGAGCGGCCCAATTCCGCGCTGCGCCGATGCGGCATACAGGTCGAGCAGGACATGGCTGCCAGCCTGGAGGATGCGCTGCGCGTGCTGCACGACTGCGTACTGAGTGCGCAGGGCCGGGCGCTCGGCCTGATTCTCACGGGGCAGGGCGAGGGGCTGTGGCCGCTTGACCGGCAAGGGCGCGTCTTTCGCCCGGCCATCACATGGCTGGACGGCCGCGCCGCATTGCTCGCGACCGATGCCGCGCTGCGTCCTGCGCTCACGAAGGTGGCGGGCATCACGGGGTCGCGGCCCACGGCGGCGTCGCCCTCGCTCCAGGCGCTGTGGCTGCAGCGCAGCGAGCCCGATCAGTGGGCGCGCACCGGCCATGTGCTCCGTGCGAAGGAATGGCTCTTCCACGGCCTGACGGGGGAGTTCGTCAGCGAGCCATCGACGGCGATCCTGGCATGGGGCAACTGGCGCACGCAGCAATTGAGCCCGCAGATCGAAGAGCATCTGGGGCTTGCGGGCCTGATGGAGCGCCTGCCCGTGCTCGAGCGGCTCGCGGGAACCTCACGGCCGCTGCAGGCTGGCATGGCGGCGCAGACCGGGCTGCCCCAGGGGCTGCCGGTGCTGCTCGGGCCGAGCGACGTGCAGACCACGGCGATCGGGCTCGGCGCCGGGGTGCTCGACGACGTGCAGCGCGCCTCGATCTTCGGCACCAGCGCCGTGCATATCGGGCACTTTGCGTCCGCGAGCGCCGTTCCAGCGATCCGGCCCGCGGGCAGCATGGTGCAGGCTTCGGTGCGCGAGGGGGCGGTGTTCTGCATCTTCCCGGGGCTCAACGGAACGACGTCATTCAGGCACCTGCATGCACTCACCGGAGCGCCCGAACAGGCCGTGGCCATGGCACCGAGCGGCATCGTGCTGCAGCCGTTCTTCGAACCGGGGGGCGAGCGTGCGCCCGTCACCAACCCGGCGGCGCGTGCCGCGATGCTCGGGATGAGCTCGCAATCGAGCCGCGAGGAGATGAGCTGGGCGGGCAGGGAGGCGCTGGCCTTCAATGCCCGCCTGTGCCACGATGCCATGGGGGCGTTCGATGGGCGCCTTGCATTCGGCGGGGGGCTTGCGCAGGAAGCGGATTTCGCTCCTTTGCTTGCCACGGTGTTCCAGCGCCCCGTGTGGCGCCCGCAATCGGCGCACGCGGGGCTGCTGGGCCTGGGCCTGCTCGCGGCCTCCGTGCTGTGCAGGGAGACGCCGCGTGCCGTGGGTGCGCGTTGGCTCAAGGGGGCGGGGCACCTCACGGCATCGATGGAGGGGCCGCACGCGGACTACGCGCAGCGCAAGTTCAGCATCTACAGCCGCATGCTCGAGGTGATGCAGCCGCTGTGGACGGAGCTGGCCGAACTGCAGCGGATGGCTCAGCGCCTATGAGGCCTGGGGCGCGGGCTCGTCCATGAAATCGCGGTCGAACGAGGACAGCAGGGCCGCCGTGATCGAGTGCCGGTGGTGCGTCTTGCGGGCGACCAGCGAAATGGGACGCAGGAAATCCGGCAGCCGCACCACGCGCAGATGGGGGTCGAGATGCCAGGCAGCACCCGGAATCAGCGGCACGATCGATATGCCGAAGCCCTGCGCCACCACGCTGGAGATGGCGCTCAGCGAGTTGAGTTCCATTGACGGGCGCGACAGCACGCCGTTCCTGACGCGATAGGCCTCGATCATCTGGCCGGTCCACGAGCTGGGTTCGAAAGCGATGTATGGAGTGTCCGAGCGCAGCGTGCTCATCACGCCGTCGCATGGCTGGTTGCGGGCGGTGATCAGCGCATAGGGTTCGCTGTAGAGATGGTGCACCGACAGCGCGGTGGGAAAGTCCTGGGGCGGCTCGATCACGATGGCGGCATCCAGGGTGCCGCGGTCCACCTGTGCGAGCAGCTCGCGGCACAACCCGGCGACGATCTTGATCTCGAGGCACGGGTTCTGCTCCGTGATCTGCCGCAGAAACCTCGGCAGCATGCCTGACAGCGCGCTGTTGATCACCCCGAGCGAGAAGGTGCCCGCGGCGGCCTGGCCGCTGCCGATGGTCTTCATTTCCTCGTAGATGGTGACGATCTGCTCGGCAAGCCCCACGAGCTGGTGACCGGCGGGCGTGAATTCGATGGAGCGCTTGGTGCGCTCGAAGAGCTTGACCCCGAGTTCTTCCTCGATGTTCTTGAGCTGCACGCTCACCGCCGCCTGCGACAGGTGCACGTTCTCGGCGGCGGCGACCACCGTGCCATAGCGATGCAGGGCGAGAAAGGAGCGCAGACTTCGAATCAGCATGGGAGGCACCTCACTGTCAGCGAAACGGGCAGCCGCCTATCTTAGTCCGCAGGGGCTCCGCAGGGCCCGGCATCGGCGAGGCCCTGTTGGCAACTTTCCTTGGCGACTGGGTGAAAACCCGGGCAGCATCGCGGAGCCATGCCTCCGCGCGGGCAGGGAACTACTTACCTTTGGCGCCATGCCGCTCCCTAAAATCCCGCCATGTCCATGCATTTCGATTTAGTAGACCTGCGGCTGATGGTGCATATCGCGGAAGCCAACAGCATGACGCGAGGCGCGGAGCTGTCGTTCATTTCACTGCCCGCAGCGAGCACGCGCGTGAAGAATCTCGAGGAGAGCATCGGCACCAAGCTGCTGTACCGCACCAGCCAGGGGGTGACACTGACCCCGCCGGGGCAGGCCTTCGTCTCGCATGCACGCATGGTGCTGTCCCAGATCGAGCATCTGCGAGGGGACATGCAGGAGTACGCCAGCGGGATCAAGGGCCATGTACGCGTGTTTGCCAACACCACGTCGCTCGGGGAGTTTCTGCCGCCCGTTTTGCGGCTGTTCCTGCAGCGCCACCCCGACGTGAACATCGATCTGCGCGAGCGGTTGTCGCACGACATCGTGCGGGCGGTGACGGAAGGGCAGACGGACATCGGCATCGTCGCCGGTCTGGTCCGCACGGAAAGCCTGGAGACACTGCCCTACCACCGCGACAGGCTGGTGCTGGTCGTGCCGAGGGGCCATGCACTTGACGGTGCGGCGCAGGTGGCATTCGCCGACACGCTCGAGCTCGACTATGTCGGCCTGCATGAATCCAGTGCCATCCATGCTTTTCTGCGGCAGGCAAGCGACGAGTTGCACCGAGCCATCAAGCTGCGCATCCAGGTGGGGAACTTCGAGACCGCGTGCCGCATGATCGCCTCCGGCGTGGGGGTGGGAGTGCTTCCCGAATCCGCGGCAGGCAGGCACGCGCGCGCCATGGATATCGCGATCGTTCCGCTGTCGGATGCGTGGTCGGTGCGAGAGATGCAGATCTGCGTGCGCAGCCTGGCTGCGTTGCCCTCGTTCGCACAGGAACTGGTGCAGCTGCTGGTGGCCGATGCGAGCGGCGATCTCGGGCCGGAGGAGCAGGGAATGCGGGACGCGAGGGACGAGAGGAACATGCGAACGCTTTTCTGACGATGCAGCGGCAGGCGGTGTTTCCGCTCGTTCGCGGCCGTCGTTTTGTGGGGAATAATGCCTCTCTTTCCTTGAAAGGCAACCGTGGTGGACAAGGTCGATTGCGTGGTGATGGGGGCCGGGGTCGTCGGCCTGGCGGTGGCGCGTGCCATGGCATTGCGTGGGCGGGAGGTGCTGATCCTGGAGGCCGCGGGTGCCATCGGCACCGAGACGTCCTCGCGCAACAGCGAGGTGATTCACGCCGGCATCTACTACCCGGAGGGTTCACTGAAGGCGCAGCTGTGCGTGCGCGGCAAGCAGAAGCTCTATGCGTATTGCGAGGAGCGCGGCATCGCCCACAGGCGCTGCGGCAAGCTCATCGTCGCCACATCCGAAGCGCAGCGCGATGCACTGCAAGGCATTGCCCGCCATGCGGCGGCCAATGGGGTGAATGATCTCGAAGTCTTGAGCGCGGAGCAGGCAAGGGCGCTCGAGCCTTCGCTGCACTGCGTGGCGGCGCTGCTGTCGCCAAGCACCGGCATCGTCGACAGCCATGGACTGATGCTGTCACTGCTGGGCGACGTAGAGAACCACGGCGGCGCGCTTGCGCTGCAGTCGCCCGTCGCCGATGCGGTCTGCGGCGCGGAGGGCATCCTCGTGCGGGCGGCCGATGGTACCGAACTGCTGGCCCGGACCGTGATCAATGCGGCCGGCCTGCATGCCCCCGACCTTGCAAGGCGCTTTGATGGGCTGGCTGCGCGTCACGTACCGCAGGCCCACTATGCCAAGGGCAACTACTTCACGCTGGGCGGGCGGGCGCCGTTCACGCATCTGATCTATCCGGTGCCCGAAGCCGCAGGGCTTGGCGTGCATCTCACGCTCGACCTGGGCGGACAGGCCAAGTTCGGTCCGGACGTGGAATGGGTCGATGGCCCCGATCAATTGGTCGTCGACGAGACGCGCTGCGCCGGCTTCTATGACGAGGTGCGCAAGTACTGGCCCGATCTTGCCGATGGCGCGCTGACGGCGGGCTACGCCGGCATACGGCCCAAGATCTCGGGCCCAGGCGAGGCGGCGGCGGACTTCGTCATCCAGGGACCGCAGGTGCATGGCGTGCCGGGTCTCGTGAATCTGTTCGGCATCGAATCGCCCGGGCTCACCAGTTCGCTGGCGATCGGGGAGCACGTTGCCGCGCTGGCGGCCTAATGATGACGGGCATTGTCAGCCCCGCGTTTGAGCCAGACAACGTGCCGCCCCGCGAGACGCATTGGAATTTGTGGAAATGGCATCCAAACGTCTAAGATGTGGCGTAGGCCTACACGAGTGGTGATCGCTTCCACTTATCGTTGGGTGAAATTCAATTTACAGGACGAGGTTTTCATATGAGCTCTGCAGCTGACAAGATTTCGAGTGCACAAGACGATCTGGAAAAACTGGTGGGCGATCTGCGCGGACTGCTGTCCAGCAAGGATCTGGACAGCGTTCCCGAGATCCGCCAGCTGCGCAAGCGTCTCGACGACAGCCTCTACACCGTGAAGGACTCGGCCGTTCGCGCTGCGCAGGAAGCTGCCTACCAGGCCAAGGAGGCCGCACGCGTCGCCAATACCTATGCACACGACGAGCCATGGCGCGTTGCCAGCGCCGCATTGGCCGTGGGTGCCCTGGTGGGTTTCCTGCTTGCACGTCGCTGATCGGGGCAACCGCATCCTCCGCATTGATTCGGCAACGGGGCGGGCCATGCGCCGCTCCGCCTGCCGCAGCATCATCCTCCTGGAAAGGCGAGTCGGCGCATGAACCTCATAGCTTTGCTTGGACTGGAAGGCCTGGTCGCACGATGGCGCGCCAATGTGATCGAGGGCGCCATCGCGGTGGAAGACCGGCTGGAGCTGGCCGGCATGGAATGGGCAGACCAGAAGCGACGCATGCTGACACTGGCCATCCTGGCCATTATCGCGGGCGGATTGACCGTCATTGCGCTGATCATGTTGTCACTGGCGGTGCTGGTCAGCTACTGGGACACGCCTGATCGCGCCACGGTGGGCTGGATTCTTGCGGCCGTCTGGGGGCTTCTCTGGATCGTGGTGCTGGCGGCTCTCGTGGTGATCGCCAAGCGTGCGAGCAGTGCGTTTGCGCTGACCAAGCGCGTTCTGGCTCGTGACTGGAAATATGTGAAGGATCAGCTGTGACGAGTCCATCCTCCACCCATTCTCCCTCCCATCGCACTCACCCGACTGCCGCAGCGAAATCTGCTGTGTCGGCTGTCACCCAGGAAATGGATGCGGCCCTGGCCACGCCGGCGCAGCGCGAAGTGCTCAAGCGCATCGATGCCCAGCGCGAACGTCTGCATGCGCGCCGTCTGGCGCTGCAACAGGCGCGGGCGCTCAAGGACAGCACCAGCCCGCATGTGGATGCTGGTGCGCCATTGCCGGTGCGCCTGATCACCTTTGCGAAGCTGCATCCGGTGGCCGTGGCCGCGGCCTTGGGCCTGGCCCTGGCTGCGGGTCCAGGCAAGCTGATCCGCCTGGCGGGAGTGGTTCTGCCGATCGTGATGCGCATGCGCCGCTGAGGGATCGCAGCGCTCTCAGCGCGCTCCCAGTGCGATATCGCCCACCTTTGCCATGCAGGGTGGGCGTTTTTCATCGCCGGGCCGCCCCAAGATGAAAAGCGCCCCCTCGGGGGGGCAGCGGACCATGCGAAGCAGGGAAGCGTGGAGGCCATTTTTCATGTGTGCGTCAACTGGTCTTCAGCGCTGCATGCCCTTGATCGCCTGGGCAGCCTGGCCGACGAGCTCCGGGCCCTTGTAGATCAGGCCGGTATAGATCTGCACCACGTCGGCGCCCGCGCGGATCTTGCTGACCGCGTCCGCCGCGCTCAGGATGCCGCCGACGCCGATGATCGGGTAGCTGCTGCCGAGGTCTGCGCGCAGTTGCTGGATGACGCGGTTGCTCGCCTCGAGCACGGGCGCGCCGCTCAGGCCGCCGGTTTCGTCGGCATGCGGCAGGCCCTTGACGGCATCGCGGCCGATGGTGGTGTTGGTGGCGATCACGCCGTCCATTCCATGGCGCTGCAGCGTTGCCGCAATCAGGCGAACCTGTGCCTCGTCGAGATCCGGGGCGATCTTCACGAAGATCGGCACGCGGCGGCCGTGGGCGCGCGCGAGCGTTTCGCGATGCTCGGCAACGGCAGAGAGCAGTGCGTCGAGCGCCTCGTCGCTTTGCAGCGCGCGCAGGTTCTTGGTGTTGGGCGAGCTGATGTTGACCGTCACGTAGTCGGCATGGGGGTACACGCCCTCCAGGCAGATCAGGTAGTCGCTGGTCGCGTCCTCGATGGGCGTGGCGGCATTCTTGCCGATGTTCAGGCCCAGCAGCATCGGCTTGCCCTGTGCGCGTGTCTGCGAGAGCTTGACGTTGCGGATGAAGGCATCGAGGCCTTCGTTGTTGAAACCCAGGCGATTGATCAGGGCATGGGCCGCCGGCAGGCGAAACATGCGCGGCTTGGGATTGCCGGGCTGGGCCTTGGGCGTGACCGTGCCGACCTCGACAAAGCCGAATCCCATGGCCGCCAGGCCGTCGATCACACGGGCGTTCTTGTCCAGGCCCGCGGCCATGCCCACCCGATTGGGGAAATTGAGACCGGCGAGCCGGACCGGGTCGTTCACCGTCTGGTGGCACCAGGCCCATTGCAGCGGCGTGCGCTGGCCGCGGGCGAGCAGGTCCATGGTGAGCTCATGGGCCTTTTCCGGGTCCATGTTGAAGAGAATTGGGCGAGCGAAAGCGTAGGGTAGGAGAGACATGGGGATAATTCGAGGTTCAACCACGATTTTCGCCCATGACGACAAGCAATTCACTTTCTCAGGATCAACTCAAGACTTTGGTAGGCCAGGCCGCGCTGCAATATGTGGTGCCGGGCGAGATCGTGGGCGTGGGAACAGGGTCCACCGTCAACAAGTTCATCGATGCCCTGGCGACCATGAAGGACAGCATCCGCGGCGCGGTTTCGAGCTCGGTGGCAAGCACCGAGCGCCTGCGTGCGCTCGGCATCACGGTGTTCGATGCCAATGAGGTGGAGTCGCTGTCCGTCTACATCGACGGTGCCGATGAGATCGACGGCAAGGGCTTCATGGTCAAGGGCGGCGGCGCCGCGCTCACACGCGAGAAGATCGTTGCCGCGCTGGCACGGCGCTTCGTCTGCATTGCCGATGAGTCCAAGCTGGTCGATGTGCTTGGCCAGTTCCCGCTGCCGGTGGAGGTCATTCCGATGGCGGCCGCCCAGATCCAGCGCCGCTTCGAGGCCATGGGAGGCCAGGCCACCCTTCGCCAGAAGGACGGCCTGCCGCTCGTGACCGACAACGGCCAGCACATCCTCGACGTGCGCGGCCTTGCGATCCGCGATCCGCTCGCATTCGAAAGCAGCGTGAATCAATGGCCCGGCGTGATCACGGTAGGCGTGTTTGCACACCAGAAGGCCAGCCTGTGCCTGCTGGGCACCGCCCAGGGCGTGCGTACTCTGGAGTTCTGAACAGGCAGTGCGATGTCAGAAGACGATGCCGGCCGGATTGGTCGGTGTCGGGCCTGCCGGTGCCACGGTGTCGGCAGCAGGGGCCGCAGGGGCGGGCGCCTGGCGGGTTCTCGGAGCCAGTCTCTCTGTTGTCTGCTCGGTCTGCTCCGGAGCTGGAGCCGCCTTGGCGGTGGCCAGCGGTGAGGCGGGTGGGCGGCGATAGCTGGATGGCAGCTGCGACTTCCTGGGATAGCCCGCAGCATCGAGATACTGGGTCCACTCCACATCGGAGAAGCCATTGAGGCGCTGGCTGCCGATGGTGCCGAACGGCAGGCTGGCGGCCCCCGAGAGGTTTTTCAGCGACTCGATGGATTCATTGTTGTCCACGGTCTTTTCCGTGAACGGAATGCCGCGCGATACCAGCAGGTTGCGCGCGGCGATGCAGGGGTCGCACTCCTTGGCCGAATACAGCGTGACGGGATATTTGTTGACCACCTGCTGCAGGCCGTAGGGAAGGCCCGACTCCGATGTGCCGGGCGCGTCCATGCCGCTTTTCGATTTCATCGTGGCATTGCCCGAGGCGGGGGGCTGGTCGGAAAAGGTGACCTTCCCGTCGGGCCCCACGCTGCGGTAGATCTGCTGTGCGTGCGAGGCAGCGGGCAGCAGCGAAGACGCGGCGCCCAGTGAAGTCAAGGTGATCAGGAACAGGTTTCCCAGACGGCTCATTGCAATTTCCCCTCTTTGTGCTTTGAATGTCGATCTGCCGATTCTGACCGATCCCGGCAGGGCTGCCGGGACGCTTCGGATTCCCGTCCTGCCGATTCAGTTGGCCATGCCCTGGTGGCGCAGCAGCGCATCCAGTTGCGGCTCGCGACCGCGGAAAGCCTTGAACGACTCCATGGCCGGGCGTGCCCCGCCAGCTTCCAGGATGGCTTCGCGATATTTGCGGCCTGTTTCCGGGTTCGGCGAGCCATCAGGCAGCACGCTTTCCTCGAAGGCTGCGTACGCATCGGCAGACAGCACCTCGGCCCACTTGTAGCTGTAGTAGCCTGCCGCGTAGCCGCCAGCGAAGATGTGGCTGAAGGTGTGCGCCATGCGGTTGTAGGCGGTCGAGGGCAGCACGGCCACTTCCGCGCGCACCTTCTGCAGCACGGGCATGATGGCTTCCTTCGGGTCGTGTTCCGTGTGCAGCAGCATGTCGAACAGTGCGAACTCGATCTGGCGCAGCGTCTGCATGCCGGACTGGAAGTTCTTCGCGGCGATCATCTTGTCGTAGAGCGCGCGCGGCAGCGGCTCGCCGGTGTCGACATGGGCGGTCATGTGCTTGAGCACATCCCACTCCCAGCAGAAGTTCTCCATGAACTGGCTGGGCAGTTCGACAGCATCCCATTCCACGCCGGAAATGCCAGCCACGTCGCGCTCGTTCACCTGCGTGAGCATGTGATGCAGGCCGTGGCCGGTTTCGTGGAAGAGGGTGATCACGTCGTCGTGCGTGAGCAGCGCAGGCTTGCCTTCGACGCCGGCCGCGAAGTTGCACACCAGGTGCGCGACAGGTGTCTGCAGCGTATGTGTGTCGGGGCGCATCCAGCGGGTGCGCACGTCGTCCATCCAGGCTCCGCCGCGCTTGCCCTTGCGGGCCGGTGTGTCGAGGTAGAACTGCCCGACGAGCACGGGGCCCTGCGGGCTCTGGCGCTCGATGCGGTAGAACTCCACGGCCGAGTTCCATACGGGGGCGGAGTCCTTGCGGATGGAGACCTCGAACAAGGTCTCGACGATCTTGAACAGGCCGGCAAGCACCTTGGGTGCCGGGAAATACTGCTTCACTTCCTGCTCGCTGAAGGCATAGCGTGCTTCCTTCAGCTTCTCGGAGATGAAGGGCCAGTCCCAGGGCTGCGGGTCGGCGATGCCGAGTTCGTCCGCGGCAAAGGTGCGCAGGTCTGCCACGTCCTTCGCGCCGTAAGGCTTGGCGCGCTGGGCCAGGTCGCGCAGGAAGTCGACGACCTGCGCCGGGCTGTTCGCCATCTTGGGCACGAGCGAGACCTCGCCGAAGTTCGCGTAGCCCAGCAGCTGTGCCTCTTCCTTGCGCAGCGCCAGAATCTCCTGCATGTTGGCGGAGTTGTCGAACTTCCTGGCATCGCCTTCGGCCTGGTCAGAGGCGCGGGTGACATAGGCGCGGTAGAGCGTTTCGCGCAGCGCGCTGCTTTTGGCGAACTGCATCACAGGCAGGTAGCAGGGCAGCTTGAGCGTGAGCTTGTATCCCGGTTGGCCATCGGCTTCGGCGGCTGCACGCGCGGCCTGCAGGATGTCCTCCGGCACGCCGTCGAGCTCATCGGCCGATGCGTAGTAGGCGAAGGCATCGGTGGCATCGAGCGCGTTCTCGCTGAACTTCTGGCTGAGCTCGGCCATGCGCTCCTGGATCTTGGCAAAGCGCTCCTTGTCCGCGCCCTGCAGCTCGGCGCCTGAGAGCACGAAGCCGCGCATCGCGTGATCCCAGGCGGCGCGCTGCTCCTTGTTGAGCGTGGCGGTGTCGATGGCCTTGTACTTCGCGTACAGGCGCTCGTCCGCGCCCAGCCGGGTCCAGAACTCGGTGACCTTGGGCAGGGCCTCGTTGTAGGCGGCGCGCAGTTCGGGCGTGTCCGCCACGCTGTTGAGATGGTTCACGGCGGCCCAGGCGGTTCCCAGCTTTTCGGTCGCCACGTCCAGCACCGACGAGATGTCGTTCCAGCGCGAGGGAAAGGCGGGCTGGGTGACGGTTTCCAGCGCCTCGCCTGCGCGTGCGATCAGGGTGTCGATGGCCGGCCCCACGTCCGCAGGCTGGATGCGGTCGAAAGGAGGCAGGTCGTAGCTGTCAAGAAGTGGATTGCTGCTCATGCTGGAGTACTTGCTGCCAAAGTCCGTGAAATCAAGCGCTTTGGCGATCTGTTGTTGGCGGGGTCTCGATCAACGAATGCGTGTGGGGATGCCAGCATGCGGACATGCGGGAGGCTCCCGCAGCCGCCGAGGACGCGAATGCGCCCTCAGGCGTTTGCCGCTCTTTCGGCGGACTCCATCGTGTTGACCAGAAGCATGGTAATCGTCATGGGGCCGACACCGCCGGGAACGGGGGTAATCCAGCCCGCCACCTGCCGCACGCCTTCGTAATCGACGTCGCCGCAGAGCTTGCCGTCGTCATCACGGTTCATGCCTACGTCGATCACCACCGCGCCGGGCTTGACCATGTCGCGGGTCAGCACGTTGCGCTTGCCGACGGCGGCGACCACCACGTCGGCCTGGCGTGTCATCGCACCCAGGTCGGCCGTGCCGCTGTGCGTGATGGTGACGGTGGCATTCGCGGCCAGCAGCATCATGGCCATGGGCTTGCCGACGATGTTGGAGCGGCCGATCACGACGGCGTGCTTGCCCCGCAGGTCCTTCATGCCGATGGATTCGAGCATCCTCATGCAGCCGTAGGGCGTGCAGGCCTTGAAGCCGACCTCGCCGACCATCAGCGCGCCGGCGCTGGCCACGTGGAAGCCGTCGACGTCCTTGGCGGGCGAGATGGTTTCGATGACCTTGTGGTCGTCGATGTGCTTGGGCAGCGGCAGCTGCACGAGGATGCCGTGGATGGTGGGGTCGTTGTTCAGTGCCTCGACACGGGCCAGCAGCTCGGCCTCGGTCATGGCGGCGTCGTACTTCTCCAGCACGGAATGAAAGCCCGCTTCCTCGCACGCCTTGACCTTGTTGCGCACATAGACCTGCGAGGCCTGGTTGTCGCCGACCAGGATCACGGCCAGACCCGGGGTGATGCCGGATTTCGCCTTCAGCGCGGCGGCGCGGGCGGCGACTTCGGTGCGGAGTTGGGCGGAGAGGGCCTTGCCGTCGATGATTTGGGCTGTCATGGTGCGAGAGGGAAACGAAGGAAATCGAAAATGCGCGATGTGCGCTCGTACAAATGAAAAAGCTGCCGCGCTGTGGGGGACGCAGGCAGCTCTTGGCGAAATGCGGGATCAGGCCTTGGCGGTGGGGCCGAGTGCGATCTTGAGCAGGTCGGCCACGGTGTTGGCGTTCAGTTTTTCCATGATGTTGGCCCGGTGGGCCTCCACGGTCTTGATGCTGATGCCGAGGTCGTCCGCGATCTGCTTGTTCAGGCGGCCCGCGACGATGCGCTCGAGCACCTGCGATTCGCGGCCGGTGAGCTTGGAGAGCAGTGCATCGCGGCTGGCGGCCTGCTGGTGGCCGGTGAAGGCCTCGCGGGCATGGTCGAGCATGCGTTCGACCAGCGGTACCAGTTCGTCCTCGTTGAAGGGCTTCTGGATGAAGTCGAGCGCACCCTTCTTCATGGTGTTCACGGCCATGGGCACGTCGCCGTGGCCGGTGATGAACACGATGGGGAGCGGGGAATTGCGCTCGATCAGGCGATCCTGCAACTCCAGGCCGGTCATGCCGCCCATGCGGATGTCGACGATCAGGCAGGCCACTTCGCGAGGGTCGTAGCGCGCCAGGAATGATTCGGCCGAATCAAAGCAACGCACGCGGTAGTCCTTGCCTTCCAGCAACCATTGCAGAGAATCACGTACCGCTTCGTCGTCATCGACGACATAGATCGTGCCTTTTTTCGGGATCAAACTCATTCGATAGTCCTTGGCTTGGGCGTTGCTACAGATTCAGTAGTGGCATTCGCCGCGGTCTTCAGCGGCAGCCAGAAAGAGAACCGGCACCCGGTCACTTCAGTTCCATTGTAGATGTTCTCGGCATGCATTCTCCCGTGATGGGACTCGACAATGCTGCGGCACAGGTTCAGCCCGATGCCCATGCCTTCCTGCTTGGTGGAGAAGAAGGCCTCGAACAGATGGGCCAGCACTTCGGGCGCGAGTCCCTTGCCGGTGTCCTGGACGGAGAACTCGACCACGCCCTGGCCGTCGATGTGGCGCGGCACCACGCGCAGCTCCACGCTTCTGCGCGCGGTGGGGCGCTGGGCCTGGTTGATGGACTCCGCTCCGTTCTTCATCAGGTTGATCAGCACCTGCTCGATCAGGATGGTGTCGGCCATCACCTTGGGCAGGCGGGCGGCCACGTAATGGGTCAGGCGCACGTTGTTGCGGCGCAGCTCGATGTCGGCCAGCTCCACGGCCTCGTTGACGATGTCATGTACGTTGGCGAGCGACTGGTTGGGCTCGCTCTTCTTGACGAACTGGCGGATGCGCTGAATGATCTGGCCGGCCCGCTGCGCCTGGTGCGCGGTCTTCTGCAGCACGGAGATCAGCATTTCCTCGCTGATCTGCTTGCTCTCGATGCGCGAGACCATGCCGCTGCAATAGTTGCTGATGGCCGCCAGGGGCTGGTTCAGCTCATGCGCCACGCTCGATGCCATCTCGCCCATGGTGATCAGGCGACTGACCGATTGCGCGCGCTCGGCCTGGCGGGCAGCCTGTTCCTCGGCAAGGCGGCGCGGCGTGATGTCGGTGGCGATCACCATCTGCGCGAGGCGCCCGTCCACCCAGTTGAGATAGCGCGAGCGCACCTCGAGCCATTTGCCGAGTTCAGGACGGAAGATTTCAGCGTTTTCCGAGCGGGCACTGGTCAGCGGGTCGGTGGGCAGGCCCATGAGGCCGTCCTCGTCGTCCACGCTGCTGTGTTCCCTGGCGGGCAGCACGCCGGCCTGTGCGACCAGCTCCAGGTGGCCGTCGGTCTGCGAGCCGAACCACTGGCGGTAGAGGCGATTGGCGAACAGCAGTTCGGCACTGCCCAGCGGCGCCACGGACACCGATGCATCGAGCGATTCCAGCACGACGGTGAAGCGTTCGTGGGATGCGGTCAGCTGTTCGCGGATGCGGTTGGGTTCGGTGATGTCGGTCATCGACGTCATCCATCCGGTCTGCTTGCCCTTGGCGTCGACCAGCGGCGACACATACAGCCGTGCGTCGAAAAGTGAGCCGCTCTTGCGTTTCACGCGGGCCTGGAAGCCGCCTGGAATGCCCTTGCCCGACAGCTCGTCATTGGTCTTGGCCTGAAAGCTCTCGTGGTCGGAGTCGGGCCAGTAGGAGTAGGGCGGCGTCTGCCCGACCAGCTCGGACTCGCTCCAGCCCGTCATCTGGCAGAACGCGGCATTCACATAGGTGATGCGGCCCTGCATGTCGACCGCGCGCATGCCGGTCAGGATGGAGTTCTCCATGGCGCGGCGGAAATTGGTTTCCGACACCAGGGCCTGTTGCGCCTGCAGGCGGCGGCGGGTGTGGCGCCATGTGGCGATCAGCAGCCAGGCAGTCATCGCCGAGAGCGCGCCGACCAGCCAGAACAGGCCGCTGCCGACCACCCCCAGCGAGGTGCGATAGGCCTGGGCGCGCAGCATCAGGCCGTTGCCGACCGGAGAGACGGGCACTTCGTATTCGTTGGCTCGATTGTCCTTGGCGATGAAGGCGGTGCGCCGGGGCTGAAGCGGCGTTCCCGCCAGCACGTTGCCGTTGCTGTCGAGCAGGGTGACACCGTAGCGGGCCAGGACCTCGGTGGGCGTTCCGTAGCGCAGCAGGCTGTCGATGGAGTATTCGCTGAGTACCACACCCGCGAACTTGCCCTGGGCGGACAGCGGCACCTGCAACTGCAGCAGGGGCGGGGCTTCGTCCTTGACGCTCAGCGGCTGGGAGTACACCGGCTGCTGCATGTCGCGCGCAAGCAGGTAGGTATCGGCCGTTTCGCCGGATCGGATCGACTCGCCGATCACCCGCAACTGGCTGCTGGAGACGGTGGGCGCGGCATGGCTTGCACGAATGCGCATGCGCTCGTCGATCCAGGTGACGGCCTGCAGTTCCGGATACTGGCTGATCAGCGCCTCGGCGCGGCGGTCGAACTCGGCTCGGTCAAGATCCTGATTGGAAAGATCGCGCGCGATGCGCATGATCTGTTCCTGGCGTTCAAGAAGCCGCAACCGCACACGCTGTTGCGCATATTCCACATCTCGCTTGAGCGCCTCCTTCTCGCGCTCGACTTCCTCGGTGCGCAGATACCAGAAAGCAGCAACGATGGCCGCCAGAAACATCAAAACCGCAGCAAGCGGCGCAAGCACGGCAAAGCGATCCTGCCGATGGGGCGAAAGGCTGCGCCACCAAGTACGCCACCAACGCACTGGGGTTTTCAGTGTCTCGGCTGAGGGTAAAACCGCATTTTGCTGTGCTTGCATGCCCTCAAGTTTAAAGGCACTTCGAGAGGGATTTCATAGCGAGAAAAAATGTGCGATTGCAATAAAATTTCATATTATAAAAAGTCGTAGCACCATTCGAAATTTTCCTAAATTTATGAGAAACTCCACGCAAATCAACGGTTCTATTGCGTAAATTTCCCGCTACAGGAGGCATGACATGACAGATGCAAACCAGGACAAGGCCGGCAAAGAGATCGACCCTCAGGAAACCCGAGAGTGGATGGACGCGCTATCAGCCGTCATCGACCGCGAAGGTGCCGCCTATGCGCACCAGCTGATCGAGGAACTGCTGGAGCACGCTCGCGAAAGCAGCATCGACATGCCGTTCTCCGCCAACACTGGCTACGTCAACACCATCGAGACCGACCAGGAGGCCAAGTGCCCCGGCAATCTGATCATCGAAGGGCGCCTGCGCGCCTACATGCGCTGGAACGCCATGGCGATGGTGGTCAAGGCCAACCGCGTCCACCCGCCGGAAGGCGGTGACCTGGGCGGCCACATCGGCTCCTTCGCCTCGCTCGCCAACATGTTCGGCGCGGGCTTCAACCATTTCTGGCACGCCGAGAACGAGAACCACGGCGGCGACTGCCTGTTCATCCAGGGCCACGTTTCGCCCGGCATCTATGCCCGCGCCTACCTCGAAGGCCGCATCTCCGAAGAGCAACTGCTGAACTTCCGCCAGGAAGTGGACGGCAAGGGCCTGTCGAGCTATCCGCACCCCAAGCTCATGCCCAACTTCTGGCAGTTCCCGACCGTCTCGATGGGCCTGGGCCCGCTGATGGCGATCTACCAGGCGCGCTTCCTCAAGTACCTGCACGCACGCGGCATTGCCAACACCGAGAACCGCAAGGTATGGGTGTTCTGCGGCGACGGTGAAATGGACGAGGTCGAGTCGCTGGGCGCGATCGGCCTGGCCGCGCGTGAAAACCTCGACAACCTGATCTTCGTGATCAACTGCAACCTGCAGCGCCTGGACGGCCCGGTGCGCGGCAACGGCAAGATCATCCAGGAACTGGAAAGCGAATTCCGCGGTGCCGGCTGGAACGTGATCAAGCTCATCTGGGGCAAGGGCTGGGACGACCTGCTGGCCCGCGACAAGGATGGTGCCCTGCGCAAGATCATGATGGAGTGCAACGACGGCGACTATCAGGCCTTCAAGGCCAACGACGGTGCCTACGTGCGCAAGCATTTCTTCGGCCGCGACCCCCGCACGCTCAAGCTCGTGGAGCACATGAGCGACGACGAGATCTGGGAGCTGCGCCGCGGCGGCCACGATTCGCAGAAGGTCTACGCCGCCTTCGACGCCGCCAACAAGCACAAGGGCCAGCCGACGGTCCTGCTGGTCAAGACCGTCAAGGGCTTCGGCATGGGCAAGATCGGTGAAGGCAAGAACACCGTTCACCAGACCAAGAAGCTCGGCGACGAAGACATCAAGGCCTTCCGCGACCGCTTCAACATCCCCATTCCGGACAGCCAGATCGCCGACCTGCCGTTCTACAAGCCGGCCGACGACACGCCGGAAATGAAGTACCTGCACGAGCGTCGCAAGGCCCTGGGCGGCTACCTGCCGCACCGCCGCGAGAAGGCGGACGAGCAGTTCGCCGTGCCGCCGCTCGACACCTTCAAGGCCGTGCTGGAGCCCACTCCGGAAGGCCGCGAGATCTCGACCACGCAGGCCTATGTGCGTTTCCTCACGCAGCTGCTGCGCGACAAGGAAATCGGCCCGCGCGTCGTGCCCATCCTCGTGGATGAGGCCCGTACCTTCGGCATGGAAGGCCTGTTCCGCCAGATCGGTATCTACAACCCCCACGGCCAGCAGTACACCCCTGTCGACAAGGACCAGGTCATGTACTACAAGGAGGACGTGAAGGGCCAGATCCTGCAGGAAGGCATCAACGAGGCGGGCGGCATGTCCAGCTGGATCGCTGCGGCAACCAGCTACAGCCACAGCAACCGCATCATGATTCCGTTCTACATCTACTACTCGATGTTCGGATTCCAGCGCATCGGCGACCTGGCATGGGCGGCCGGCGACCTCCAGGCGCGCGGCTTCCTGCTGGGCGGTACCTCGGGCCGCACCACGCTGAACGGCGAAGGCCTGCAGCACGAGGACGGCCACAGCCACATCCTGGCCAACACCATCCCGAACTGCGTGAGCTACGACCCGACCTTCGCCCACGAAGTCGCGGTGATCATGCACGAGGGCCTGCGCCGCATGGTGCAGAACCAGGAAAACGTGTTCTATTACCTGTCGCTGCTCAACGAGAACTATGCGATGCCGGGCCTCACCCCCGGCACCGAGGAAAAGATCCTCAAGGGCATGTACCTCTGCAAGGCCGGCGGCGCGGGCGAACTGCGTGCGCAGCTGCTGGGCTCGGGCACCATCCTGCGTGAATCGTTCTTCGCACAGGAGCTGCTGGCCAAGGACTGGGGCGTTGCCGCCGATGTCTGGAGCTGCCCAAGTTTCAACGAACTGACCCGCGACGGTCAGGACGCAGAACGCTGGAACATGCTGCACCCGCTGGAGACACCGAAGGTGCCGTTCGTGACCCAGGAACTGTCCGGCAGCACGGGCCCGATCGTCGCGTCGACCGACTACATGAAGGCCTACACCGATCAGATCCGTCCTTTCATTCCCAAGGGCCGCGTCTACAAGGTGCTCGGCACCGACGGTTTCGGCCGCTCGGACTTCCGCGCCAAGCTGCGCGAGCACTTCGAAGTGGACCGCCACTACATCGTGCTGGCCGCGCTGACCGGACTGGTGGAAGAGGGCAAGCTGCCCGCGCAGAAGCTTGCCGATGCGATTGCCAAGTACGGCATCAAGACTGACAAGATCAACCCGCTGTACGCGTAATTGCTGAAGGGAGACACCAACATGGCATTGACAGAAATTAAGGTCCCGGACATCGGCGATTTCGCGGAAGTGGGCGTGATCGAAGTGCTCGTGAAGCCGGGCGACACCGTCGCTGTCGAGCAATCGCTGATCACCGTCGAGTCCGACAAGGCCTCGATGGAGATTCCTTCGAGCCACGCCGGCGTGGTCAAGGAGCTCAAGGTCAACGTGGGCGACAAGGTCAAGGAAGGCTCGGTCGTCCTGATGCTGGAGACGGCCGGCGAGGCCGCAGCTCCGGCTCCGGCAGCAGCCGCACCGGCGCCTGCGCAGGCCGCAGCTCCGGCACCGGCTCCCGTGGCCGCCGCCACACCCGCTGCACCCGCCGCCGCCGCAACGACCATGGACATCAAGATTCCCGACATCGGCGACTTCAAGGACGTGGCCGTGATCGAGCTGCTCGTGAAGGTGGGCGACACCGTCGCCGCCGAGCAGTCGCTGTTCACCGTGGAGTCCGACAAGGCATCGATGGAGATTCCATCGCCCGCAGCGGGCACCATCACAGCGCTGACGCTGAAGGTCGGCGACAAGGTGAACGTGGGTGACGTGGTCGGCCAGATGAGCGCGCAGGGCGCTGCCGCTCCTGCTGCCTCCGCGGCACCGGCACCCGCTGCTTCGGCTCCTGCTGCGGCACCGGCGGCCGCTCCCGTGGCTGCGCCTGCCTCCGCACCCGCTGCCGCGGCCGCTCCGGCGGCAGCCGCCGTGCCCGCGCACAACCCCACCGTGCCGCCCTCGGGCAGCCTGCCTTACGCTTCGCCGTCCGTGCGCAAGTTCGCCCGCGAACTCGGCGTGCCGCTGGAAGAGGTCAAGGGCACCGGCAACAAGGGCCGCATCACGTCGGACGACGTGCAGGCCTTCACCAAGCAGGTGATGAGCGGTGCCGTGCAGACCAAGGCGCAAGCCGCCGTGGCACCCAAGGGGGGCTCCGGCGTGGGCCTCGACCTGCTGCCATGGCCCAAGGTCGATTTCTCGAAGTTCGGCGCGATCGAGCGCAAGGATCTCTCGCGCATCAAGAAGATCTCGGGTGCGAACCTGTCGCGCAACTGGGTGATGATTCCTCACGTCACCAACAACGACGAGGCCGACATCACCGAGCTCGAAGCCTTCCGCGTCTCCACCAACAAGGAGAACGAGAAGAGCGGCGTGAAGGTGACCATGCTCGCCTTCGTGATCAAGGCGGTGGTCGCGGCACTCAAGAAGTTCCCCGAGTTCAACACCAGCCTTGACGGCGACACACTGGTCTACAAGCAGTACTACAACATCGGCTTCGCGGCCGATACGCCGAACGGCCTGGTGGTTCCGGTGCTCAAGGATGCCGACAAGAAGGGCATCATGCAGATCAGCCAGGAAATGGGCGAGCTCGCCAAGAAGGCGCGCGACGGCAAGCTCGGCGCGGCCGACATGCAGGGCGGCTGCTTCTCGATCTCGTCGCTCGGCGGCATCGGGGGCACGCACTTCACGCCGATCATCAATGCGCCGGAAGTCGCGATCCTGGGTCTGTCCAAGGGCCAGATGAAGCCGGTCTGGGACGGCAAGCAGTTCGTGCCGCGCCTCACGCTGCCGCTGTCGCTGTCATACGACCACCGCGTGATCGACGGCGCTGCCGCCGCACGCTTCAACGCCTACCTGGGCGCGGTGCTGGCGGACTACCGCCGCATCATCCTGTGATCGAAGGGAGCTGTATCCATGGCAATCATTGATATCAAGGTTCCCGACATCGGCGACTTCAAGGACGTCGGCGTGATCGAACTGCTGGTCAAGCCCGGCGACACCGTGGCGGTCGAGCAGTCGCTGATCACCGTCGAGTCCGACAAGGCCTCGATGGAGATTCCCTCGAGCCATGCCGGTGTGGTCAAGGAGCTCAAGGTCAACGTGGGCGACAAGGTCAACCAGGGCTCGGTCGTGCTGACGCTCGAGGCTGCCGAAGGCGCGGCTGCGGCTTCCGCTCCGGCACCTGCTGCCGCCGCACCAGCGCCCGCTTCGGCGCCTGCGGCATCCGCACCCGCACCCGTTGCCAGCAGCTTCGGCGGCGCGGCCGATCTCGACTGCGACGTGGTCGTGCTCGGCGGCGGCCCCGGCGGCTATTCCGCGGCATTCCGTGCCGCCGACCTGGGCCTCAAGGTCGTGCTGGTCGAGCGCTACAAGACGCTGGGCGGCGTGTGCCTGAACGTGGGCTGCATTCCCTCGAAGGCGCTGCTGCATGTGGCGGCGGTGATGGACGAGGTCAGCCACCTGGCGGCCCTGGGCATCGACTACGGCGGTGCACCCAAGGTCAACGTGGACCAGCTGCGCGGCCACAAGGAGAAGGTCATCGGCAAGCTCACCGGCGGCCTGGGCCAGATGGCCAAGATGCGCAAGGTGACGATCGTTCGAGGCTACGGCAATTTCGTGGGAGCCAACCACATCGAGGTGGAGGAAACCACGGGTGACGGCCAGGAGAGGGCCGGCGTGAAGAAGGTCGTGCAGTTCAAGCGCGCCATCATCGCCGCGGGCTCGCAGGCCGTGCACCTGCCGTTCATGCCCAAGGACGAGCGCGTGGTCGATTCGACCGGCGCACTCGACCTGAAGGCCGTGCCCAAGCGCATGCTGATCCTCGGTGGCGGCATCATCGGCCTGGAAATGGGCACGGTGTACTCCACGCTGGGCGCACGCCTGGACGTCGTCGAGATGATGGACGGCCTGATGCAGGGCGCTGATCGCGACCTCGTGAAGGTCTGGCAGAAGATGAACGCGCCGCGCTTCGACAACATCATGGTCAACACCAAGACCGTGGCGGCCGAGGCAACACCGCAAGGCATCAAGGTCACGTTCGAGCCCGCCAAGGACGGCGTCACGGTTCCCGAGCCGCAGACCTACGACCTGGTGCTGCAGGCCGTGGGCCGCACGCCCAACGGCAAGAAGATCGGCGCGGAGAAGGCTGGCGTTTCGGTGACGGACCGCGGCTTCATCGATGTCGATATCCAGATGCGTACCAACGTGCCGCACATCTTCGCGATCGGCGACATCGTGGGCCAGCCGATGCTGGCGCACAAGGCCGTGCACGAAGCGCACGTGGCCGCCGAAGTCATCGCGGGTGAACTGCAGGGCAACAAGGAACTGGCATCCGCCGCCTTCAACGCCCGCGTGATCCCGAGCGTGGCCTACACCGATCCGGAAGTGGCATGGGTGGGTCTCACCGAAGACCAGGCCAAGGCACAGGGCATCAAGGTCAAGAAGGGCCTGTTCCCCTGGGCGGCATCGGGCCGGGCGATTGCCAACGGCCGCGACGAGGGCTTCACCAAGCTGCTGTTCGACGATTCCCCCGAAGCCCATGGCCACGGCCGCATCCTGGGTGGCGGCATCGTCGGCACGCATGCGGGCGACATGATCGGCGAGATCGCACTGGCCATCGAGATGGGCGCGGACACCGTGGACATCGGCAAGACGATCCATCCGCACCCGACGCTGGGCGAATCCATCGGCATGGCTGCCGAGGTGGCTCACGGCTCGTGCACGGATGTGCCGCCGCAGAAGAAGTAAGCAGGGTTCCTCCCTTGCTCCGAGAAAAGCAGCTTCGGCTGCTTTTTTTGTTCCTCGCGGAATACCGGGTCTTATGGTGTTGCGTGACGAATGGAACCGTGCTGCTTGGGTTGAGAGTCTTCGTTTGGAGGTGCTGATATGGCCCCTCATACTTTGTTGCAAAGGCTTGCCGTACGCGTGTACTGTCTTCGCCTTTGCGTCGCGTCTGAGGGGCCATCTCAGCATTGGGGTGACCAGTTCATGGCGGGCGCGCGCTGCGCAGGCTGTCGTCTGGTAGGCTTCGCGCTCAGCTTTCATCAGGCGCCAGTTGCTGGCGCAGGGTGGCGAGTATTTCCTCGGACAGCGCGGGGTTGCCGGCGGCGGTGGCGCGTGCAAGCACCAATGCGCCCACCATGCTGCTGAGCGTCGCGATCGTGCGGGCGCGCGTGGCTGCGTCATCGCCCTCGAGAATGCGCATGAAGCGCTGGATGTTGCGCTCGACCCCCTGGGCGAAGACTTCCGACATCTCGGGTCCTGCCCGGGCGGCATCTGCCGCGAGCGCTGCAGCGGGGCAGCCTTCCCCGGGATGATCGCGGTGGCTGGCAGAGAGATAGCTGTGCACCAGCGTGTGCAGTTTCGCAGCGGGGGCCGTGTCCGAAGACGGCGGCTCCAGTCCCTCCAATGGCGTGATGGTCCACTCGAAGGCACGCAGGCAGGCCTCGCGGGCGAGGGCGTCCTTGGACTCGAAGTGCCGGTACAGGCCGCCATGGGTCAGCCCTGCATCGCGGGTGATCTCCGCCACGCCCACGCCATCCAGTCCCTTTTCCCGGTACAGGCGCGCGGCTGCCTCCACGATCCCTTCGCGGTTTTCGGCTGCTTGGGTTTTACTTACTTTCATGCGTTAGATGATACTCATCATCAAAACTCCATTATGATGATGATCATCATCAATAAACCAAGCTCAGCACACATGGTGCGCTGAGGGCGGGTGCAAGAAAGGTACAGCATGGATCGACGGGTCGTCATCACCGGCCTAGGGTTGGTATCTCCCCTGGGATGCAATGTGGAACTGGCATGGCAACGTTTGCTTTCAGGCCAGTCCGGCATACGCCGCCTGGACGCGTCGGTGGGTGGAGGCATCGGCGTGGATGTGGCCGGGCGGGTTCCGGGCCTGGATGAAGACCCGCAGGCGGGTTGGAACGCGGAAGCCGTCATCTCTGCCAAGGAACTGCGCCGCATGGACCGCTTCATTGCGTTTGCCCTGGGCGCGGCAGACCAGGCGCTTGCCCATGCGCAGTGGGGCAACCCGGATGCCGAGCGGCTGGAGCGGGCGGCAACCATCATCGGCTCCGGCGTGGGTGGCTTCAACACCATTGCAGAGGCCGTGCGAACCACGGACGGCAAGGGGCCGCAGCGCCTGTCCCCGTTCACGGTGCCCGCATTCCTTGCGAACCTGGCCGCGGGGCAGGTGTCGATCAGGCACGGGCTCAAGGGCCCGCTGGGTGCACCTGTCACGGCCTGCGCGGCCAGCATCCAGGCCATTGGCGATGCGGCGCGCATGATCCGCAACGACGAGGCCGACATGGCGCTGTGCGGCGGCAGCGAGGCCACGATCGACCGCGTGGCGCTGGGCAGCTTTACGGCGGCAAAGGCGTTGGCGAGCCATGGGGGCGATGATCCAGCGAGGATGTCCCGCCCCTTCGATCTTGCCCGCAGCGGTTTTGTCATGGCCGAAGGCGCGGGGCTGCTGGTGCTGGAGTCTCTCGACCATGCACTGGCGCGCGGCGCCAGGCCGCTCGCGGAGGTCGTGGGCTATGGCACTTCAGCGGATGCCTATCACGTGACTTCGGGGCCGGACGATGGCTCCGGTGCAGCACGCTCCATGCGCATGGCATTGCGCCAGGCCAGGCTGCAGCCCGGCGATATCCAGCACCTGAATGCCCACGCGACGTCCACTCCCGTGGGCGACCGGGGCGAGTTGGCCGCCATCCGGCAGGTATTCGGTGCGGGGCAGGGGCCATCCATCACCGCCACCAAGTCCGCTTTGGGCCATATGCTGGGCGCAGCCGGCGGCGCCGCAGCGATCTTCACGGTGCTGGCCTTGCGGGACCAGATCGCGCCTCCTGTGCTCAATCTGGAGAACCCCGATCCACTGGCCGAGGGGCTGGATCTGATCGCCGGGTCGCCACGGGCTCAGTCGATGGAGCATGCCATGCTCAACGGGTTCGGGTTTGGCGGGGTGAATGCCTCGCTGATATTGAAACGGATGGAGAACTAAGGCTCAGGCTTCTCCCCCGCAAACCATTCAACACGTCGCCTCGAATGCCGGGTGATAGGCCACCACGCCGCCTGGCAGCGGGCCGCCCAGCGAGATCGCCATGAAGTACTCGGGAGGGATGCCTGGCAGCACCAGGCCCGGCTCATTCCTGAAACCGAACCGCTGGTAGTACGAGGGATCCCCCAGAACCACGCAGCCGGATGCGCCTTGTTCCTTGAGCATGTCGAGTGCCCGGTGCACGAGTTGTGAACCGATGCCCTGTCCCTGCAGCCGAGGGGTGACGGACACCGGGCCCAGGCCGAACCAGCCTTGCGTGCCATCGGCGATGGTGACGGGCGAAACGGCGACATGTCCGGCCACCGCTCCGTCTGCTTCGGCGACAAGGGATATCGCGAGGGCGCCCGCCTCACGCAGGGCGGCAACGATGAACTGTTCGGTGTGGCTCGTGTGGGGGGCTTCGAGAAAGGCAGCCTCGGTCACGGCGCAGATGGCCGCGTGGTCTGCCGGAACTTCAGGACGAATCATCAGGGTCATCCAGCCAAGTGTATAGAAGCGGCGGCCGGCTGATCGCCATGCCGTGCCTGTGGCATTTCCTGCATGCGTTTTATAAATTACTGTATATTTATACAGTATTAATTCAACCTGCATCGCCAGATGATTGCCGCCAGTTCTTCCCCTTTTGCCGCTGCCGCCGGAGCGCACAGGCTTGCAGGAATCGAACCTGCCAGCCTGTCGCGCCTGGGGGTGTGGAGCGGGCGGGAGTGGCAATCGGCCAACGACGAGGAAGCGCTCAAGGTCATGCCGTCGGGGAATGAGGGCCTGGATGCCGAGTTGCCCGGAGGCGGCTGGCCGGTGGGCGGAATGTCGGAGATTCTGCTGCCTGGGCTGCTGCATCCCGAGTGGAGCCTGGTTGCGGGGGCGCTGTCGCGGCTGCTGTCCGTCCAGCCTCTTCAGCGTGTGGTGCTGGTGGCGCCGCCGCTGCAGATATTCACGCCCTTTGCCGAGATGTCCGGCGTTCCGGCGCAGCGCCTGTGCTGTGTCCATCCGGATGCGACGGGACCTGCTTCGCGCAGGGGCATGCCTGACGCCGCAGGTGTCTGGGTGAGCGAGCAGGCCCTGCGCTGCCGCGATGTCGCTGCCGTGCTGGCCTGGCTGCCGCATGCGCAGTCCCAGGCGCTGCGCCGCCTGCAGTTGCTGGCGGCGCAGCAGAGGCAATTGCTCTGGGTGTTCCGGCCGCAGGAGGCCAGGGTGCAATCGTCGCCTGCACCGCTGCGCCTGTGGCTGAAGGTGCATGGCAAGAGCCTGCAGGTGCATGTGGTCAAGCGGCGCGGTCCTTCACAGGCGATGCCGGTGACGCTGCCTTTGCTGCATGAGCGGCTGTTGTGCGAGCTGACGGCGCAGGCATGGCGCAAGCAGCGGGCACAGGCCGACGCGCAAGCGCTGCTCGGTGCACTTCGCGATCCGTTCCGCAACCCGTCCCGGGAGGTGTCCCATGCATTGGATGGCATGGCGTTTGCCGCTCGCCGATGAACAACTGGCCATCCTGCCGGCCGCGGCGATCGAGGCGCATTGCTGGTGGGCGCTGCAGTTCACGCCCCAGGTGGCGGTGCTGGACGAGGCATTGCTGCTCGACGTGCACAGCGCCGAGCGCCTGTGGGGCGGGCGGGCGGCGCTGCGGCGCCTGCTGCTGGATCATGCGCCGTCCGCACCTGCATGCGGGCAGGAGGAAATCGTTGAGCCGCGCAGTTGCTGGGCAGAAGGCCCGACGGCCCTGCAGGCGCTTGCGCTGCTGCGGCTCAAGCAGCAGGGAGAGGCACGGCCCAGGCAGGTTCCGGAGGGGTTGCCGATCAGCACGCTGACGGCGCTCAGGCCCCATCTGGTCACCCTGAACAACCTGGGGTGCCGCAACCTGGGTGATGTGCGCGCGCTGCCGCGCTCGGGAGTGGCTCGCCGGCTGGGGGCGCAGAGCCTGCTGGCACTCGATCAGCTGTGGGGGGAGCGCGCTTGTCCGCTTTCATGGATCGCGCTGCCCGAGCACTTCGACGTGGATCTGGAACTGCCCTACATCGCGGCATCGTCCGCCGAACTGCTGCATGCGGCCGGGCATCTGCTGGCCATGCTGCAAGGCTGGCTGCGCGCCCGGCATCTGGGCGTGCTGCGACTGCAGGTGCGCTGGCGGCATGACCTGCGCCGGCTCGATGGAATCGATGTGCCGCCATGGGGCGAGATGTCGCTGCGCACGGCGGAGCCGCTGCAGGAACTGTCGCACCTGAGCAGGCTGCTGGGCGAGCATATGGCGCATGAAAGGCTGGCGGCACCTGTGAACCGCATCGCGCTGAAGACGGTGGAGGTGCAACCGGTCAAGCCGCAGAATGACAGCCTGCTGCCCCGTTCGCCCGATGCCCGGGACGGAGAATCGTGGAGCCAGTTCGTGGAGCGCGTGAGTGCGCGCCTGGGCGCGGATTGCTTGCGCGTGCCAAAAGGGCAGCCAGACCATCGGCCAGAGCACATGCAGGTCTGGCAGTCTGCCAGCCACGCGCTGCACACGGGCGGCCTGAGGCAGGCGCATGCCGACGCCGATTCCCGTGCGGCGCTGTGGCCCGCGTGGCTTCTGCCCGCACCGCAGTTGCTGGGGATGCAGGGGCCCAGGCCCTGCCTGCATGGGCAGCCATTGCATCTCAAGGCAGGTCCCGAACGTTTCGAGAGCGGCTGGTGGGAGGCCGCTGACGCCGCGCCAGCGCAGGATGCCATGGGGCCTCACCCCGCGCCCGGACGTTCCAAGCGCGATTACTTCGTTGCGCATCACGCGGTGGCGGGCTGGGTCTGGATTTTTCGCGACTGCGGCACGCTCGATTGGTACCTGCATGGCTTCTATGGGTGAGTGTCATGGGCACTGAGCAGGCCTCCGGCAATCAACGGCAACTGGCGCTGCCGGGCTATGCGGAGCTGCATTGCCTGAGCAATTTCAGCTTTCAGCGCGGGGCGTCCCAACCGGCCGAACTGGTGGAGCGGGCCGAGCAACTGGGCTACGCGGCGCTTGCCATCACGGATGAATGTTCGGTGGCAGGCGTGGTGCGGGCCTGGCTTGCGCTGCGGCATCTGGTCGCGCAGCGCAAGAAGGAGCAGGAGGAAACCGGCGAGGCCGGACGCGAGATCAGGCTGCGCCTGCTCTATGGCAGCGAGTTCCATTTCCACGATCTCTGCATCGTGGCGATTGCACACGACCTGCAAGGCTGGGGTGACCTGTGCGAGTTCATCACCACCGCACGTGCCGCGGCGCTCAAGGGCTCGTACAAGCTCAGTTCGGATTCGCCCTGGCGACTGCTGCATGGATGCGAACTGCTGATTGCTCCCGAACGCCGGATGTTCCTGGCAGACGACGGGAATGTCGCGCATCTGGTACGGGCGCTGGAGGATGCGAGGGCCATGCTCGGCAGCGATTTTTCCCTGGCGGTGGAGCTGCACAGGGGCTCGGGCGACAGCCTCTGGCTGCGCATGCTGGAAGAGGCGGGCGAGGCACTCGGCCTGCCGCTCGTGGCGGCGGGCGGTGTGCTGATGCACGAGAGCGCCCGCAAGCCGCTGCTCGATGTGATCACCGCCGTGGGACTCAAGCGCAGCGTGGCGGAGTGCGGCCATGCGCTGGAGCCCAATGCCGAACGGCGCCTGCGGACGCGGGCGCAGCTGGCCGCCATCTATCCCCCGCGATTGCTGGCCGCGACCCTGGAGCTGGCCGGCCGGTGCTGCTTCAAGCTGGAGCAGATCCGCTACAACTATCCGCTGGAGACCGTATTGCCGGGCAAGACGGCCCAGCAGACGCTGGAGTGGCTGACCTGGGAGGGCGCCAGGGGCAAATACCCGCAAGGCATTCCACTGGATATCCAGAACCAGGTTCACAACGAGCTCGACCTGATTGCCGACCTGGGCTACGAGATGTATTTCCTCACGGTGCATGACATCGTCAGGTGGGCACGCAGCCGGGGCATCCTGTGCCAGGGACGCGGGTCGGCCGCCAATTCCCTGGTCTGCTACTTCCTCGGCATCACCGCGGTCGGACCCGAGGCGGGGAATCTGCTGTTCGAACGCTTCATCAGCAAGGAGCGCAGGGAGCCACCCGATATCGATGTCGATTTCGAGCACGAGCGCCGCGAGGAGGTCATCCAGTACATCTACCAAAAGTACGGCCACGAACGGGCTGCGATCACGGCGGTGGTCATCTCCTATCGGCTGCGCAGCGCCTTGCGCGATGTCGGCAAGGCGCTTGGCGTGGCGCCCGAGCTGGTCGATGCCTTTGCGAAGGACCACCACTGGTTCGACGATGCGGCGGCGGAAGATCGCCTGCTGGGCCTGGCGCATGACGTGGGGGCAAGCATCAGCGCGCATACCGCGCATTGGTGGTTCCGGCTTACCAGGGAGCTGTGCCGCTTTCCGCGTCACCTGAGCCAGCATGTCGGCGGCTTTGTGCTCACGCAGGACAAGCTCACGCGGCTGGTGCCCGTCGAGCCTGCCAGCATGGACAAGCGCTTCATCATCCAGTGGGACAAGGATGATCTCGATGCCCTGAACCTGCTCAAGGTCGATGTGCTCGCGCTGGGCATGTTGACCGCGCTGCGGCGCTGCCTGGACATGCGCAGCAGCCTCCGCGAGATGCCGTGGACGCTGCTGAGCGATATTCCGGCCGAGGACGAGGCGACCTACGAGATGATCTGCGCGGCCGACACCATCGGCACCTTCCAGATCGAAAGCCGCGCGCAGATGAGCATGCTGCCGCGTCTTCTGCCGCGCAAGTTCTATGACCTGGTGGTGGAGGTGGCCATCGTGCGGCCCGGGCCGATCCAGGGCGGCATGGTGCATCCCTACCTGAAGGCGCGCGAGCGCGAGCGCAAAGGTCTCCCTCTGGTGCTGGAAAAGCCCGAGCTCATGAATGCGCTGAAGCGCACGCTGGGCATTCCGATCTTCCAGGAACAGGTCATGCAGATCGCCATGGATGCAGCGAGTTTCTCCGCGGCCGAGGCCGATGCGCTGCGCCGATCCATGGCCGCCTGGAAGCGCACTGGCGGCGTGCACCACTTCAAGGAGCGGGTCGTCAACGGCATGGTCGCCAACGACTACCGTCGCGAGTTCGCAGAGCAGATATTCCAGCAGATGCTGGGCTTCGGCGACTACGGTTTTCCCGAAAGCCACGCCTACAGCTTTGCGATGCTGGCCTACGCCAGCGCCTGGCTCAAGCGGCATGAGCCCGCATGCTTCCTGGCCGCGCTGCTCAACTCGCAGCCGATGGGCTTCTATACGCCGTCGCAGCTGGTGCAGGATGCGCGGCGCCATGGCGTGCGGGTGTTGCCGGTGGATGTCACGCGCAGCGATGAGCCGAGCGCGCTGGAAGGGCCCCTCGAGCCGATTGCCGGCGTGGAGCATCCGCAGCCGGCCGTGCGGCTCGGGTTGAATTTCGTGGCGCACCTGGAGATCGAGGCGGCCAGGCGGCTGCTGGCTGCGCGTGAACAGGCGCCCTTTGGCAGCGTGCAGGACCTGGCGCTGCGTGCGCAGCTTGATCGCCATGATCTGCAGGCGCTGGCGGCGGCGGATGCACTGTCCAGCCTGGCCGGCCATCGCCGACAGCAGATGTGGGAGGCCGCCGCACAGCTGCGCGCTCCGCCGTTGTTGCGCGATGCGCCCACGCATGAGGAGCGGCTTGCGTTGCTAGAGGCGCGAGACGGCGAGGCGATCCTGTTCGACTATGCGGCCACGGGCCTCACGCTGCGGCAGCATCCCCTGGTCTTGCTGCGCGAGCGGCTCGAGCGCTGGAAGGTCCGTACCGCGCTGCAGTTGCTGGAAACCGGCAACGGAAGGCGGGTGCGTGCCGCAGGCATCGTCACCGTGCGCCAGCGCCCGGGTACGGCCAAGGGCACGATGTTCGTCTCGCTGGAGGACGAGACCGGCACGGTCAACGTGGTCGTATGGCCGACCATGCTGGAGAAGTGGCGCGAGCCGCTGCTGCGCTCACGGCTGATGGTGGTGGAGGGCATCTGGCAATGCAGCCAGCCCAACGAGAGCGCGCCGCAGCATGCCACGCGCCACCTCATCGCGGAGCGTGTGAAGAACCTCACGCCGTTGCTCGGGCGGCTTGCGGCCGTGCTGAACGGCAGCCGGGATTTCCATTGACCCGCGGAGCCTGCACGTCCGCGTGGATGGGTTAAGGAGCCTCTGCAAAACCCTCGCCAATCGGCTGGACGCGGATCGGGATGAGCCGCAAGGCGTCTTTTGAAGGCAATAGCAGTAGCTATTGACGAAAAAGACAACGCTGCGGATCGCCCGAGGCCGCGTTCAGACGATGGCAGGGAGTTTTGCAGAGGTTCCTTAACGTTGCCCCAGGCTCCTGTCCTTGCGCCATTCGTTTGGAATGAATTCATACAGCGGCGTGACGTCGCGCACGAAGAGCTGCGGGGTGGGGGGCGACGAGAAATTCAGGATGGCGCCTTCGGCGGTGACATCCATGCTGGCGAGTTGTCGCATCCAGGCGATGTTCACCGAGCCGCCGGGGGCCGGGCGGGAGTAGATCAGTTCCAGCATGCGCCGTGCCGACGGGTTGCCCGCCGCCGCCGCCAGCTGGTAGAGGCGGATGGCCTCGGCGTAGTTCGAGGGAACACCGTCGCCCCGGTGGTACCTGCGGGCCTGCGCAAACCATTCCTCGGGGCTCTTGTTGCCCGTGGCAGTGATGCCGTTGCCGCCACCACCACTGCCGCTACCGCCACGGGCACTTTCCCCCTGATCCATGCGCAGGCGCAGCAGCCGTGCATTGGAGGCCGCCGCCGGCGAGCGCGCTGCGGCCGTGTTGAACTGCTGCAGGGCCAGGTCATAGCGCGAGGCGGTCACATTCGCGAGGCCCAGCTCATTGAAGGCCGAGGCGTTGCCCGCCTGCGCGGCCTGCCTGAGCAACTGCATGCGCTGCACATCGGGATCGCTGTGCAAGGGCTGGCCCGTATTGCTGCCCTGGACCGGTGCGAGGCGCTCCAGGATGCGCCACTCGAGGTACAGAGCAAGCCCGGAGTCGGCTTTCTGCAGCGGGGATAGATAGGGTCGCGCCGCGGCCGGTGCAGGCGGCCCATTGCAGCCGTCGATCTCGCACCATGCCAGTCCGGCATTGCCCAGGGGTTCATTGAGCGTCTTGGCGCGCTCGAACCAGCGCCGGGCCAGTGTGCGATCGACGGGTGCATGTTCGCCGTGCAGGTACAGCAGGCCCAGCAGCCAGGCCGTGCGTCCGGCAGTACGTTCGGCGGCGCTTCCCCGCTTGGGATTGCCCGAGGCCACGCTCTGGAGCTTGCGAATGCGCTCGGCATCGGTATCGTTCTCGTCGGGCTCCATCAGCTTGGGTGCTGCGGTGCCGGGGGTTCCCGCGGGCTTGATGGGCTGCGGGCGAACGCTGGAGCCCGCGGGCTGGATCGCCGATGGCTGGGCCATGCCTGCGGGCTGTACCGGGGCTTCGGAGACATGGGGCGACTGTATGGGCGCGGGTGCCACTGCGCGTGCAGCAGCCTGCACCGCACCCGCCGGGCATGCAATCCATGCAAGCGTGGACAGGCAAAGCGCCATGGACCCGTGCTGCAAGGCATGGGCGACGGAATGCTTGTGCATGGTGCTCCTCCTCTGGTGGCCTCGGGTGCCGGTTGCCATGGCCGGATCATCCTGCGGGGTGGATGTCCGGCGCATGCGTCCCGCCAGGCTCAGGCGTTGGGGGCGGCCTTGGCGGCGGTCGGTTGCGATTGCACAGGAGGTGCCTTCTTCGGGATCACCTTCCATTGGACTTCGGCCTTGGAGACCGGTTCGTCACCCAGTGCATGGCTGAAGGCGTTCTCCACATCCTCGATGGAGCGGTAGCCCGGAATGTTGACCACACCCGTGCCCTGCAGCGGCGCCGGCAGCCTGTCCATTACATCCTTGTCGGTGGCAAGGCAGGCAAGGCGTTCGGTGCCGGGCTGGCTTGCATCCATGATGAAGGCCGGATTGGGCACCAGCCAGTCGGGCAGCCGCAGCACCTGGTTGGCCGATTGCAGCGAGTTCGGGTTGACGTTGTTGGGTGTGAGCCGCATCACGTTGCCCACCGCATCGTTGAAGAAGCAATAGACATGCGAGGCGCGCGAGACGGTGGCCGCGGCGAACACCTGCTCCCCGACCTCGAAGGTCGGGCTGGAGCCGGGCAGCATCGGGTTCTTGATCTTCAGGTCGATCACGCGCTCGGGCGCAGTCTGTGCGTTGAGCTCGAACGCCTTGCCCTTGACAGGCAGGTAGCCTGGGGCCCCCTTGGCCACGGCAGCGGTGCCGCCCGGGCCGGACGTGCTCCAGCCCACCTGCTGCAGCCGGCCCGAGTTGTCGAGCGTGACGAAGTGGCTGAGCGCGCGCTCGTAGGTCTTGAAGTCCATGGTGCCGGTCGGCAGGATGCCGTTGTCCGCCTGGAAGCGTCCGAGTGCATCGCGCAGATCGGGGGAGCTCATGTCCAGCACCTCGGAGCCCGGAGGCAGGTAGCCCTGCGCGACCAGCGAGCTCTGGATGAGGCGGGCCTGCGCCACGCCACCGCTGTCCATGAACCATTCGCGCATCTGGCGCTGGAAATCGGGATGGGTCTGGTCCAGCGTCAGGCATTGCCAGTAGGGAACGCGGGCCCATTTGCCCACGAGTTCGATGGCGGCCAGGTCGACCAGGGTGCGCATGGCGCCGCCCGCCCCGAGCGCATAGTCGCGGCCCACGTTGAAGGTGACGCCATAGGTACCGATGCGGCCCGCGAGATCCAGGCCCTGGCTGCCGCCGCCGATCACCACCTCGTTGGCCGAATCCAGGCCGGGGATGAGCGTGCGCGTGCGGAAATCGCCCAGATGCATTTCGAGGCCGATGACCGTGGCGCTGCTGTTGCGGCTCACCCCCAGGTCGATGCGCGGGCCCGAGAGACCGGCATCGTTGCGGTTCGTGAGCACGTTCTGGTCGACGAAGGCCACGGCGCCCGAGACATACAGCGCAGGGCGCTGCAGCTGCATCAGGTTGTTGTTGAGCAGGATGGTGGTGAGGTTCTGCACCGTGTCCTGGCGCACGATGTCCACCTCGTAGTCCACGTAGCGGAAGGCATTGGAGCGGCGCGACATCTGCGACAGCGCCGTGATGATCATCTCCTTGATGCCCACCGGCACGCGCGTGGAGTAATCGGTGAACTGCTTGCTCGTGATGAGCGTGGTGGGCAACTGGGCGGCCCGCAGCATCTCGTCCATGCACATGAGCGAATCGGAGAAGCTGGAAATGGAGCGCACGGGCCGGGTCACCGGGCGATCGGCGGTATAGGCCGTCTCCTGGTATCCGGCATCCCTGCGTGGGTCCAGGGGCGTTGTACACGCGCCGAGCAACAGGGCGCTGGCAACGGCAAGCCATGACCAGCGCCTTGAATGCCTGCTTGCAGAAGACTGCCCGCAATGGTTCGAAGTTCCGGGTCTCATGTCATGACTCCCATGTCGTTGTTCGTCGATCGGTCGCTTGTCGATTCGCTTGTTCGCTTGGGTGAGGGAAGAGCAGGGCTCCGGGTTTCGCTGCGACGAAATTTCCGGACGCCCCGTGTTCCTGTGGCGGATGTGCGGCGCGGGTTCAGAAGCAGACGTTGACCAGATCGCCGCGCAGGACGACGACCTGGTCCCCGTTCTGCGTGACCGAGCCCTTGGCTGCGCCTGCCGCGGCTGCGGTGTTGCTGCCAACGGACTGCGCGCAGACCGTTTTTCCACCTTGTGTCTTCACGGTGTTGACGACGTCCTTTTCCGTGGAAATGCCCGTCGTGTCGGCGGAAAACGCCTTGGCCGTGTAGCGTGAGAGCTTGGCCTGCTGCCATGCGGGCAGGCCGTTCGTGTAGTCGATCTGGTTGGTCGTCCTGGCCTGGTTCAGCGGCAGCATCTGAATGTTGATCTGCTTGTTCAGAACGATCGGGTCTTCACCGGGAGCCTGCGCGAGGGCGCAGACCGGCACGCCCAGGCAGATGACCGTGGCCATCAGCAAATGACCGCTGCGGCGGTGTTTCATGATGCGGCCTCCTCACGAGTTGAACGTGGAAAAGGCATCAGGCCGCAGGGGCGACCCGATGCCACGCATGCCATCAGTGGCAGCGGCCGCCTGGGCAGGGATCTTCCGCGCAAGCGTCGTTGGAGGAGATGTTCTGCACTGCGCGCGACATCGAGCCATTGGCATGGTTGAGGGCTGCTGCGCCACCGGTCAGGCTGGCGTACTGGGTGGAGTAGCCGCTGATGGTCACGTCGCCATAGTTGCTGGCGATGTTTTGCACGGCATAGGCACCATTGCCGCTGGCCAGGTTGCTGATTGTGGCGCCGTTGCCCACGACGGTCTGGCTGGAATATTTCTTGATATCCACATCGCCGTTGTTGCTGGCCAGGTTCTGACGGGCCATGGCGAAGTCGCCCTGGGCTTCATTGGTCACGGAACCGTATGTCAGGCTGGTGGACTGAATGGAGGTTCCGGAGACGCTCACGTCGGCCGCGTTGGTGGAAATATTCTGCAGAGCGGTGTTGTTCGTGCCAGCCGTGTTCTTGATCAGCGTGCCGGTGGCAGCGGTGGTCTGCGTGCTGCTGCCTGAAATATTGATGGCTCCTGGATTCACCGGGCCGGCAGCAAACGATGCGGTTGCAATGGCGGTGAGCGCAAAAAATGCAATGACTTTCATGACTGTCTCTCCTGTAACGTGTCAAGAAAACCGCATCTCCGTCCATGAAAACTGAGCCGGATGCTGCGGCGGAACCGACAGATACACCTGTCAGAAACTCGTGTCGCCGATTCGGTCTGCGTAGGGCCCATGGTGCGCCGTCCGCCTATCGATCCTTGCCATGGGTTCCCGATCCCCCGTGCATTTGTCTGGCTTCAGTTTGTGCGTGATGCCGCCTGCAGAAAATCGCCAGAAGTGGGTAGCCTGAACTCGTTGCCGGACACGTGTCGCCATACCGGGCGCCTTATGGCACAACACATTTGGTTCATTTGTGAACAAGTTTCAATAAAACCAAAGGAGTTAGTGTTGTTTTGTAAGAAGGGCAATCGACTGAAATAAAGCTCGGAAGATTCGTTTGGAATGTGTCTTAACTTGGCCAGATGCATCAAAAAACCATGCACCACCTGAACGAATGCAGCTACTTTGCATGGATGGGCCATTTGACGAGATTCACATTCGCGCCTTGCCAAAGGGAGGATGACATTTGGCTCCCTTTAATTGGTGGTTTCTTTTTGTAACTTTATTATTCAAAAGATAAATGTCAACAATTCAGTAGATAAATATGCCCGATTGTTTTAATGTTCATACCCCACATTGCAATCGCAATAATTACAACGATAGGAAAAAAATATTTTTGAGGGTTTCCGTGCGTGTGCATGCGGGCCAACGCAAGCGGATCAACAACGGGACGGAGGAGAGCATGTCGTATTTGCATTCGAGTATGGAGGCGGAGGAGTCCGTCGCCATGGCTGGCGTGGCAATGGGCCACGTCAACACGGGGCCGGCGCCGCTGTGGCCGACCTTTCTTGTGGGTCAGGATGACAAACCCGTCAGGGTGATCCTGATCGATGATGACGCACATATGCAGCGCGTGGTCGCCCAGGAGTTGATGGCCGACTCGCGTACCTTGCTGGTGGGGCAGGCGGCCGGCGTCAAGGACGGTCGCCGGCTCATCAAGCAACATGAATTCGACGTGATGCTGGTGGACGTGAACCTCAACGATGGCCAAGGCTATACGCTAATCGAGTTCATGAAGTTCCAGCGTCCTTCGGCGGAGGCCATCATGTTCTCGGTGATGGAGAGCGATGAACAGGTGCTGCGGGCCTTCGAGGTGGGAGCTACCGGTTATCTCGTGAAGCACTCCTGGTTCGGCAGCTATCCGCAGGCCGTGCTGCAGGTGGCCAATGGCGGGGCCTATATCACCCCTCATCTTGCACGGCGGCTCATTCAGAAGTTCGACGCCCGCAAGGCTTCCCCCAGCCATGTCGAAGAGCATGTCACGAGCGAGTCGAGGCTGCTGTCGGAGCGCGAGAAGGAGGTGCTGCGAATGGTTGCCAACGGCTACACCAGCGCCGAGATCGCAGTGCGGCTCGAGATCAGCACCATGACGGTCAATTCGCACATCAAGAACATCTACCGAAAACTGCATGTACGCACGCGAGCGCAGGCTGTGCAGTTCGCGTCGCTGCGCAGGTTGTTCTGAGAGGCTGGCAGCAGGCCGGAACTGGCTCTCCCCCGGCGGGGCCATTTCCGTTCCCGGGACGGCATATGCCACGCTTGACTCCACTTGGGCCTCTTCTTTTGCTGGCTGGCAGCCTGCTCGCCTGGCTGGTCCAGTTTGTAGGAGGACTGTTCTGGCTGTTTTCCAATCTCCCTGCTGAAACGGGATGGCCGCTGACGCTATGTTTCGTGGAATTGCTGAACCTGGCGGTGGGGGCCTCACTCGTGGTGATGCTGGTTCGCACGCTGTATTGGCATCCGCGGCGCAATGCCCAGACGGCAGCCGCCGTGCGCAAGGAGCGCCAGCGCATTGCAGGCGAGTTGCATGACCTCGTGGGTTCGCAGATCGTGAACGCGCTGCTGCTGCTGGACTCTCCGGCCAACCGGCTTCATCCGGCGGTCAGGACGCTGGAGCAGTGCATGCTCGACCTGCGGCTGCTGGTGGAGGTGATGAGCGACCAGAAGGGGGATCTCGCGGAAAAGCTGGCGGCCCTGCGCTACCGCATCCAGCCGGTGCTCGACAAGCGCGGCATCTGCCTCACCTGGATCATGGACGTGGATGATGGCGAAATGCTGCCCAGGCGCGCCCACGCGCGCGAGCTCTGTCGCCTGGTGCAGGAGGCGGTCAGCAACGTGCTCCAGCATTCCCGGGCCACGCACCTGACGATCGAATTGCGGCCCCGCCGCGAAAGCGGCTGTACCGAATGGCTATTGCGCGTGATGGACAATGGCGTGGGCATGCGCCAGCAGCCGGGTGAGGGCGTGAAGGGGCATGGCGTCTCCAACATGAGGCGGCGAGCTCGCCGGGTCGGGGCGCGGATGAGCATTGTCTCGGAAGAGGGCATGGGCACCGAGATCGTGGTGATCGTGGACACGATGCAGTTTGCGCCCACCGTCATCGCCAGTACCTGAGATCGCCAAGCGCCATCGCCACACGCTCTCCAGGTACGTTCTTGGAACCGCCTGGCTGCGATTTCTGCTTCGGCTTCTATTTCTCTTTTTATTTCTATTTCACCTGTGCGAGGAGTGCCTTGCAATTGGCATCGTCCTGCGCGGCCGGCACCGTCACGGGCACCAGCGCAAGCGCTACCGGTGCGGCCACCGCAGCAGCTACCGCCACCCCTGCGCGCAGCAGCAGCGGGCCGCTCTCCACACCCACCTGTGGATCGGCGAAGGTGCCGCGCACATAGAGCGGTGTACGCAGCGAGAAGAACTTCCATTTGAGCGACTCGGGCTTGATGCGCATGTCCAGCTTCTCGTTCTTCAGGTCGATGGTGCCGGAGGCCTCGACGATGGCCTCCTCCGTGCTCATCTTCGCAAGCCGCGCGTTGGCGACGCCATCATGGATGGCCCAGTCGGCAACGGCGCAGCGCAGCCGGACCTCCTTGTTCTCGCCGAACAGCTTGGTGACGATCACGCTGCCCAGGTTGAGGGCTGCAAGATCAAGCAATTGCTTGCTGAAGGTGCCGTCGCGGATGAAGAGCTTGGTTTCTCCCGAACTGTTGCCCAGCATCGTCGCTACGGAGTTTCCGCGGGTCGCCAGCGAGAATGCACCATCGAGGCGGCCCAGGCTCTTCTTCATCAGCTCGGCATCGGGGAAGAGCGCCGAGAGCTGCAGCCCGTCGGCGCTTCCGCGCAGCGTGGCCTTGAGCGGCTTCTCGCGGCTGTCGAGTGTCACGTCGGCCTGGATCTTTCCCTTGGCGACGCCAAAGCGCAGTGGAGCCAGCGTGAGCACGGCATCCTTGAGCACGGCGCGCGTGCTCAGGTTCTCGATGGGCAGCCTGGACGGGCGGATGATCTGTTCTGCCGTGAACGCGATGTCCAGATCCATGGCGCCCCAGCGGCCGGTCTCGAATGGCGTGTCGGGCAGCACGCGGCCCTTGTTGCGCAGGGCCTTTTCCTGGGCCGACGAATTTCCTACCACCGGCCCGAGGTCCGCCAGGCGCAGCTTCTTGGACAGCATGCGGCCTTCCAGGCGCGGCCTGGGTTCGGCAGAGGTGTAGGTCAGACTGCCATGCAGATCGCTTGCACCCACCTGGCCGTCGAAATCGCGGTATTCCCAGACAGCCTTGCCGGGAGCGAGGCTGCCCAGCAGACGGCCCCTGGTTTCAAAGGCGGGCGTACTGGGAAGCACCAGTCCGGTGAGCGCATACAGATCGGCCATGCTGGCGCCGCGCAGCGACACCTGGAGGTCCATGCCCGAGAGGTCGCGCGGATTGGCCAGCACGCCTTCGGCCTGGGCATGCAGGCTGCCGGCACGGCCCTTGAAGCGGATCGGGTAGCTCACTGTCTTGCGCCGCAGCGAGAGAATCGGTCCCGCGAGACCTTCCCCTTCGACGCGTGCCTTGCCATATCTGCCCTGCAGAATGACATGCACACCGTAACGGTTGCCGTCATCATCGTCGCCGGAGTCGTCGGCAGCGAAGGTGTTGACGCGTGCGCGAAGCGCCATGTCCTTCACGCCATCCGAATAGCCCAGCCAGCCGCCTTGCACGATCAACTGCCCCAGGCTCATGTGCCAGGGCGTGGGGCCGGCGTCGGACGATCCCTTGAACGTCCAGTTGTTGGTTCCGTCGCGATGGCGTCCCAGCACGATGTCCGGCGCGGTCAGCATGACGGTATCCAGCGCAATCGTGCGATTGAGCAGCGGCAGCAGCCGCAAGGTCGCGGTCGCCCGCGCCACCGTGGCCATGGTCTGCGGGCTGCGGGCGGGGGCATCCATCTCCGGCGCGTTCCTGGCCTGCGCAATCAGCCGGCGGGCATCTTGCGCGTCGGCCTGTTCGCTGCGTTCGGCATCGCCCTGCATGCCATCGTCGTCTTCGGCGGGCTTTTCGGCGGACTCTGCATGAACGGGCGCCGATGGCCTGTGCACGGGCTCGTGGGCGGCGTCGGCGGGAAGCGCCACCGATGTGCTGCGAGTGGCCGCGGAGCGCTTGTCCGGCACCGAGGGTTGCGAGGCACTGCCGGGATGGGGTTCCACCTGGATCGCAAATCCCTGCGGGTTGCCGAGACGGATGTTCTCCGCCTGCACGGTGACGCCTGGAACCCAGCGCTTCCATCCGTGTTCCAGCGGCAGGGGCCAATGCCATTGTGCGGACAGGTCGCCATCGATGCTGAAGCTGCGGCCTGTGGCCTCGCTCACCTTGCCGGCCACCCAGGGCCTGGCGCTGTTCCAGTCCCAGTGCGTGATCACCACGATGGAGATGGCCAGCAACAACAGCAACGCGAGCACCAACCCCAGAAGCCAGCGCAATGGGCTGAAGCCGCGCTGCATGACAAGGCGCTGGAAGCGCCGCGCAGGAGTGTGCGTGCCGGTGGTGGGGGGTGTCTCGTCCATCTTCCTATCAAGTTCCGCTATCGAGGGATCCCGGGGCGGGGTCCAGGATCCGAGGCCGCAGGCTGTTTCTTCTTTACCTGGCGCAGCTACTAGCGCCGTACAAGTGGCTCACGATCACTCATGCGCACTGAACCAGTTGCGAAGCGATTGCTCTAACTCACATCAGTGTTTCGGGGTTGAGCGAATGCTAGCCGCTGCCATCCTCGCTTTTTCCCAATCCGTAACCACCTGATTGCTTGTTCCGGATCACCCGCGCGCAGTCCTTGTTGCTATTTAACTTGATCTGCGTGCATTTGCCTGATGCGGCTTGCGATCGGATTTGATGTGGCGATGATCTGACAGGAGGACAAAGATTTCACGAGTAGGGGGATTTTTACCCAACTGTGACATCTTTCTTTGATTAATAATGTCTATTAATCTAGGAAAAATGGTAGTCATCATGCTTGCTCTCACCAGTGAAAAAGTGCAAGGCGTCTTGGACGACGCCACCTACTTTGCAACGCTGTGCCTGGCTCGCGATGGCAAGCGCTATTTCTTCAGCTCCATCCATGTCGATGGAGACCCCGTGAGCGTGCCCAACAAACGCTGGTCCAGCCGCAAGGCGGCGTTGCAGGCGCTGGCGGTGCTGGCGCAGAGCAATCACAAGGCAAAGCCCGGACAGGTGGCGAGCTTCGCTCACGAGACCTTCGTGATGGACGACTTCGATGCGGTCAATGACAGCACCCTGAATGAATTGCGGGAAGCCTTGAACGACCCGCCTCCGGACGAAAAAGACATGGGCCCGACCTGAGGCCGTCAACGCGCTCCGGGATCGTGTTCGCCATCGACGGCGTGCCGGCTCTCTACAATCGCCGCCCATGCACAACTCCCATGATCCGCGCGTGCTTCCCATGCGCGACGGCATCAATCCCAGCTGCGTGGTGCTGCCTTCGAGCGGCGGCGGCAGCCTCGTTGATTTCCTGGCCGAGCGTCTTCCTGCTGTCTCGCGGGAGGACTGGCTGCGCCGCATCCATCTCGGCGAGGTGGTGGACGAGTTCGGCGTGGCCGCTACGCCCGAGCGCGCATTCGAGCCCGGCATACGTTTCTACTACTACCGTGAACTCGAGCAGGAAGCCGAGATTCCCTTTGCCGCGCAGATCCTGTTTCAGGACGAGCACCTGCTGGTCGCCGACAAGCCGCACTTCCTGCCCGTGGTGCCTACAGGACGCTTCCTGCAGCACACGCTGCTCGTGCGCATGAAGCGCGAGACGGGGCTGCGCGAACTGTCTCCCATCCATCGCATCGACCGCGACACAGCGGGGCTGGTGCTGTTCTCGACGCAGCGCGAGACGCGTGGTGCGTATCAAGCCTTGTTTCGCGACCGCTCCGTGTTCAAGGAGTATGAGGCCGTGGCGCCGTTCCGCTCCGATCTGCTGTTTCCACGCGAGCATGTCAGCCGCATGCAGGAATGCCCGGAGCAATTCTTCCGCATGCAGGAAGTGCCCGGCGAGCCCAACAGCCACACGCACATGGAAATCATCGAGCAGCAGGGAGGATTGGCGCGCTACCGGCTCAAGCCGGTGACGGGCAAGCGCCACCAGCTGCGCGTGCACATGAACGCGCTGGGCCTGCCGCTGATGGGAGATGGCTTCTATCCGGTCGTGAACGATCCTGCGGAAGGCGATTGGTCCAATCCGTTGCAACTGCTGGCCAGGCGGCTCGAATTCACCGACCCGGTCACGGGCGCAACACGGCGCTTTGAGAGCCAGCGCCGGTTGCGGGACCTGGAGAGCCTTTTGCTCTGAGCGCTCTGAGCCGGCTGCCTTCGAGCGTTTCTTCAAGCCCTGCGGCGCAGGGTGCGCACGCCACCCAGGGCCAGCACCAGCAGGGAAAGCATCCACAGGCCGATGGCGTTCAGCGTCGGCACCGCCGTCACTTCGCCCGTGGATGGCGCATCCTTGTTGATCGCCACGCCGCCCGGATCCTTGA
This sequence comes from Diaphorobacter ruginosibacter, assembly GCF_014395975.1. Classification (NCBI taxonomy): domain Bacteria; kingdom Pseudomonadati; phylum Pseudomonadota; class Betaproteobacteria; order Burkholderiales; family Comamonadaceae; genus Diaphorobacter; species Diaphorobacter ruginosibacter. The sequence goes on from NZ_CP060714.1 coordinate 2,117,719, forward strand.
TCACCGAGTTGGCCCGCAGGTCGTGGTCGCCCAGTCCGCCGTCGGTCACACTGAATGTGACGGTGTTGCCTGAGATCACTGCACCCTTGAGCTGATACCAGTGCGCGGCGGGATTGTCGGCTGTCTTGCCGTACTTCCAATACTGCGCGCCACTCGGGAACGTGATCGGATAGGTCAGCGTGATCGTCACGGGCGTGCCCTTGGGACCATTGATGGCGGTGAAGCCGAACAGGCCTGCGGGGAACGTCAGGTTCGATGGCGGGGTTTCGCCGGACAGCGGGAAGAATCCGGTCACTTCCCAGCCCGATGCGTTCTGCGGACCGAAGGTCCAGCCATCGCCGGAGATCTGCGCGCTCACGGCGCCTTCCTTGATGCTGCCGGTGACCGTGGCCGATGTGCCCGCGGGCAGCTTCACCTCCACGCTCGCATCCTTTTCAGCGGCGGCGAAGTCGCCATTGCCCGGCTGGCTGGCGGTCACCGTGCAGGTGCCCGCCGTGTAGAACTTGAGCGTGGAGCCCTCCACCTCGCAGACGCGGGTTGTCTTACTGGCGAAGGTATTCACGGTCAGTCCGGTCGCATCGGTGGTGGCGCTCAGCGCCATGTCGGGGGCGATCAGCGTGACGCTGGCGGAGGGCAGCGTGAAGGTGATTTCCTGCGGTGCCTTGCCGACGCTGATGGTTACGCTGTTGGTGCTGGTGGCTTCATCGTAGCCACCGGATGCCGCATTCTTGGCGTTGATCGTGCAGGAGCCGATGGCGATACCCTGGACCGCACCGGTCGCGCTATCGAGCGAGCAGGCATTGCCGCCGGAGAGCAGCGTGTAGGTATACGCAATCACTCCACTGCCGCCGGTAGCCGTCACCTGGGCGGTACCGTTGAGTGCGATGCTCGTGCGATCCGCACTGACCTTGATCGGATCCTGCGGCTTGTTCGCCACATTGATGGTGACGGGAGCGCTCGACGCCTCGTCAAAGCCGGTGGACGCCGGATTGCTGGCCTTGATGGAGCAGGCCCCGACCGCGATGGCCGTGACCACGCCCGATTGAGGATCGACCGAGCAGATACCTGTGGCGGAGGTAACCGCATAGCTGAAACTCTTCGCGCCGCTGCCGCCGCCTGCGGTCACCTTGGCTGTTTCCCCGGGCGCGATCGAAGTCTTGTCGGCAGTGAGCGTGATCGTTTCCTGCGCCTTGTTCGCCACCGTGATGATGACGCTGTCCACGCTGGTCGCGGCATCGAAGCCGAGAGAAGCGGGATTGGTGGCGTTGACCTCGCAGATTCCTACGGCTTTGGGCGTCACCAGGCCACTGCCAGTATCAAGCGAGCAGAAGGAATCGCCGGAGATGAGTGCATAGACAAAGGCCTTGATGCCGCTGCCGCCCGATGCAGTGACCGTTGCAGTCTCGGAAACCGGCTGGATCGTGGTGCGATCGACGCTGACGGTGATGGGGGCTTGTGGCGCGTTGCTGAAGTTCACCGTCACCGGGGCTGCCTGCGCGTCCTGGTAGTTGGCGTTACCTGGCATGGTGGCGATGACCGTACAAGAAACGGTCTGCATGCTTGAAAGCACGTTACCTGCAAGCGCACAGGCTGCGTCCGAGCCGGGGGCCAGACTGTAGACAACGGTGGACTGGGTCGTACCGCCCTGGGTTGTGAAGGTCACGCCCTGGCCCGGTTGCACACTGGTGGCCGAGGGGGCCAGCACCAAGGGGGCTTGCTCTGCCTGGCCGATCACGACCTTCAGGGTACCGCTCGTCGCCTCATAGCGGTCATTGGCGGCCTGTGTGGCCACCACGTCGCAATCGCCGACGCCGGTGGCGGTCAACTGCGTGCCTTGAACCGTACAGGCACCCGTTGCGGAGTAGGTCACGACACCATCGCTAGCGTTGGGCGCTGCCGACAACGTCACGGTCTGGCCGTAGACCATGGCCGCCGAGCTGATGTCCAGACTGAGCGGCGGGAGCCCGAGCTTGGTGATCTCAATCGTCTTGCTGGCGGTGGCGCTGGCGTAGTTGCCATCACCAGCCTCCGTGGCGATGACCTTGCAGCTACCGGCCTTCAAGGCGCTCACGGTGAGTCCGTTGATCGTGCAGACATCCTGCGTTGCGGCATCCACCGCGAAAGTTTCCGGTCCTGAAGACAGCGCGTTGGTGGTGCTCAGTGTGCTCGTGGCACCAAACGTGATGCTGGGCGGAGTGGCGATGACGGCAAAGCCAGGCTGTGCGGCCTTGATGGTCGTGATGACGATGCGCGTCTCGGCGGGGTTGTAGTTGCTGTTGCCGGGGTCGGTCACCAGCACCGTGCACGAGCCTCCGGCCTGTTTGGCTGTGACCTGTCCGGTTGTGAGCGTGCAATAGGTGCTCGCCGTGGTGTCGGCCGGATCCAGCTGATAGGTCGTATTAGCGGCATTCACGCCGTTTTGCGGCGCAATCAGGGTCTGGGCGTTGTAGGGCAGCGGATTGGTTCCGGTCACCGCAGCAAAGTCGAGCTGATCACCCTTCAGGTTGGTGAGTTCAATGTTCTTGGTTGCGGAGCCCGCGCTGACCGCGATCGTGTAAGGGCCACCGGCATATCCATTGGCCGTCAGCCCACCGAGTACGGCGTAGCCGTCGGCATCGGTGGTGATGGTGGTCGTTCTGCTCGGGGTGTTGACGTTGGCCGTGGCGGTGGTCGGGCCGGTCTTGAAGCTCACGACCAGCCGTGGAATCGGTTGCCCCAATTTATCCAGCGCCCGGACCTTCACGTCCGCGAAATCCTTGTAGATCTGCACGCTTTGCTGATTGCCTTCGGTGATCTCGAACGTGCTCGGTGGACCATAGGAGTCGATGCGCCGCACCTCTCCGGTTTGCTGAGCCCAAGCGCTGTTGTTGGACGAACCGCCGGCATAGAGCACGGTGCGGCCCTGCGGTGCCGAGACGGAGCCGATGTCGACGATATCGGCCGACAGCGCGGAGAAGGCGTCCTGGTTGCTGGAGCCGAACAGGCCCCAGTAGTCCAGCGCGTTGTCAGCAGTCTTGAAGCGCGCGAGCAGCGCATCCTGGCTGCCGATACCGTTGTTCTGTTCCAGACCGCCTTGTGAGCCGGACGGAGAGGCAGTTGTCAGGTTGGTCACCCTGCCGCTGGCGCTTCCGAGCACGTAGTAGCTGCCGTCGTTCACCGGAAGCACGGCCGAGAGGCTGTCGTAGCCTGCGCCACCCAGGTATTGGGCGAACTTCACGGTGTTCAGGTCGTTGGAAAGGCGCACGATGAAGCCATCCATGTCGCCAGCCGGAGCGCCCGCGCCCATGGGACTGGGAAAGCCTCCAGCATTGGTTTCACCGACCACCAGCACATCGCCATTGTCAAGCTGCTTGACACCCAGGGCGCGGTCAGAAGTCACCGCGTTGGGGTTGGATGCGCCGCTCAGCAGGGTGAAGCCACCGTAGCCGGAGCCGTCCGGCAGAATGCGTGCGACGAAACCGTCCATCATGTCGCCGTTGGCGTCGCCGTCCACGGGGCGAGCCGATGGCGTTCGGTTGAAGCCGGTGGGCGCATTGGGAATACCGCCCGATGTGGTGTTGGTCTCCCCCGCGACGACGATGCCGGTGCTGGTCACCGAGATGGCATTTCCCATCGCGATATCACCATCGCTGTTGAGCGTGCGCAGGAAGTTGAAGCCTTGCCCATCCGCCCGCACACTGGCGATGAAGGCGTTCTTGCTGCCGGCGGCACTGCTGGGCGGGTTGGTCGACGTGCCCAGAAGCGCGGGAGTGCACGACTGCGCGGACGGGCAGGCCGCGTGTACAAAGCCTGTGACGTACAGCTGGCCTGAAGAATCCACGGCGATGGCATTGGCCTGATCGTCGCCCGTGCCGCCGAACATGCCGGACCAGACCCGTGCTCCATTCGCGGGATTGATCTTGGCGGCGTAGGCATCCTTGTCGGTCGTTCCCTTGCTCGTGCGCCACTGGGTATCTACGGAGGACCCCAATGTGATGAAATCGGTGGACTCGGTTGAGCCCGCGATATAGACGTTGCCCTGTGCGTCCAGGGCCAGCGCGTTGCAGGTGTCGATACCGGTGGCACCGCCATACTGGTACACGCTTGTTGTGCCTGAATCGGGAACCATGGCCACAAAAGCGTCTTTGCCCTGGGTTGTTCCGCACACCCAGGTTTTCTTGTTGGCCGAGTCGCGCACCACGGCGTTCACGGCGTCTCCCGAACCGCCAGCGAAGGCACCCGTGGGGTAATTCCATGCCGGGTCGATGACCAGGGGCAGGGCGCGGTCGAAGGCGCCCAGTTTGAAACCAACGCGCCAGGTGTTTGCATCGATCTGCGTGACCGCGTACTCGGCAGTCACACTCACGCGCTGCTGGCCCTTGATTTGAAAGGCGATGGGAGCGGCATCGCGAAAGCTGGTGCCATTCACACTCCAGTGGATCGCGCCATCCCCATCCACGCTCATGGCATCGGCGCCGCCAATGCGCAGGGCCACCGTGCCTGCATCGGCACCGGCGGCGAGCTCGAACTGGTATTTCAGGCCGTCGCGGGCGCTCTTGAACACCGTGTCCACCCCCGGCCAGACGTTCTGGTAGCGCAGTTCGGAAAAAGTGCCGCGATCCAGGCTCCAGGTGCTTTGGGGGCCGACGAAGGAGCTGAAACGGGTGGTTCCAGGCTGCTGCCCCACGGGGGGGACGGCCGCGCCAGCGTCAAAGGCATAGCTGAGACCCGCATGCACGCCGATGCTCTTGGTGAGGCCGCCGCCCGCCTTGGCCGCGCGCTCGATCTTCGCGCCCGAGGCATCGAAGCGGATATCGCCGCCGCTCGCCTTCACCACGTAGAGCGGCTGGGCCGGGGTGGTGGAGAAGTCGATGAATCGGCTGTCGCGATCCGTGAGGTCACGCTGCACCAGCGGCTCGCTTTGCGCGGATGCCAGCGATGCGCCCGTCAGCAGGGTGGCGGCAAGAAGGGTGTGGTGGAGCATGATGTCGGGTCGTGGGGGCGTGGGGCTTTGGCGTCGTCGGATTCGGATCAGCCTCGTGGAGGAAAGACGCCTTGCAACGCAATGCAGAAGTTCAAGGCCAGATAGGGGGGCATGTTGTTATGGGGCATGCTCCCTCCGGCCATACCCAATTGGGTTGGCGCCATCTGCATCAAGTTGGCAGCCTGTGATGTGAAGGCGCGCGTAGGCGCTACGCCAATGGCGACGCTGGCTGATGGGCTTGCCATGTTCACGGAGGCATCGGCCGCGTTGGCGGGGTGGAGGCTGTGCGTGTGCGGCGGAATCTCGCTGGTGAGCAGGGTCACTGTCTCAGAGCCGCTCATTTCGCCCAGATAGCGCTCTGACAGCCCTTGCCCCAGGCCGGGGTGCATTGGCATATGGCCTTGCAGGTCGGGGAGTGCGAATGTGCTCTTTCCGTCACCGCCATAGGTCGTTCCCAGAATCGAAAACAATGCGGTGTTCTGCGAGAGGGGCAACAATTGCCCCTGGCAGAACGCCCAGCCAGTGGGCGCGAAATTGAACGCGAATATTCGGATTTCGCCAACAAATGGATCGGCCATGATCTCAGTTCGGTGAAGGAAAGATGCCCACAAGGGCGATGATGAAATTCAGGGCCAGATACGGCGGCATGTTGTTGTGCGGCTGTGCTGTGCCAAACGCGTTCGTCACGCTGGCCGGCGCAAGCGATGCATCCGGACCAGGCGCGTAAGCTCCGTGCGAGGCCGCCGGTAGATTGCCGGATGGGGAGCTGCGGTTGCCCGTGTTCGCGGAGGCCGTGACCATATGGGTGTGCTCCGGCAATTCCTGGAGCCTGATCGTGTGGCTCTCGCTACCACCTTGTTGGCCGATGACATAGGGCCCGCCGAAAGACAGCGGCATGCGCCCGCGCAGATCCGGCAGGGCGAAAGTGACCCTGCCGTCACCACCGAAGTTGGTTCCCAGCAACGAGAACAGTCCCTGGTTCTGGTTGATGGGCAGGAACTGCCCGTTGCAAAGCGCCCAGCCTTTCGGGGCGAACTCGAAGGACGCGATGCGGATTTCGCCAAGGAATGGTTCAGCCATCAGGATTGACTCGGAAAAACGCCGAACAGCGAGATGATGAAATTCACGCAGAGGTACGGCGGAAGGTTGTCGTGCGGTTGCGCGCCTCCCGTGGCGGCAACCATGGTGGAAGGAAAGTTCCCCGTGGGAGCGTTGGTGTTCGCGAAGACCTTGTGATCGCGATGCGTGGCGAACACCGCATTGTGGGGCGATGCAATGGTTCCCGGGGTACTGGCTGCCATCAGCGCGTGGGTGTGTACAGGAACCTGGGTGCTGCTCAAGGTGACTGATTCCACCCCGGCCTTTTCTCCTAGCTGGTAGGTCTGTCCGCCTGGTCCGGTGCCTTTGTGCACCGGAATGCGGCCTTGCAGATCCGGAAGCCCGAAGGTGGTTTGACCATCCCCTCCATAGGTGGTGCCGATCAACTGAAACAGCGTCTCGTTCTCGGAGATGGCCAGAAGCTGCCCTTGACAGAACTCCCACCCCGCAGGGGGAAGTTGCCCGCAAAGATTCTTATCTCTCCAACGTATGGTTGGCCCATGTTGCCCCCGTGCAGCCCGTGATAGGAAATGTTTTAAATTGTTTGCAGTTTAGTTGATTTGATGCAGAATGTGCATGCGTTTTTTCTCTTTTTGAATCATGCATTCCTCTCATCGCCGAAGCTTCATGAAATGTGCGGGACTGCTGCCGGCGGCAGCAGTCGCACCAGGTGCGGTGCTTGCCGTGAGTGCGGGTGAGGAGAAGGCCGCTATGTCAACGCAGTTGACCAGAAGGGATTTCCAATCGCTTCTGGATCAGCAGTTCAGCGTTGTGGCGGAGGGCGCAGCGCGCCGGCTGCGTCTGTTGGCGCTGAGCGATGTTCCGCACTGCCGGGATCCGAATCTCTCGTTCACCGCGACGTTTGAGGTGGAGGGTGATCGGGGCGTTGCGCAAGCCGTGTGGCAACTTACCCATCCTGAGCTGGGAGCACATGCCGTCTTCCTGAGCCCCAATGATGGTGAGGGCCGTCTGGTGGAGGCCGTCTTCAATCGCGGCTAGAGCGATGAAGGCGATGAGAGCGGCGTGATGCTCTGATCGCTTGTTATTGCGGTGGACGCCGCATTTCCAGATACACGCCGCTACGCTCCAAGGGTATGAAGCCGAAGCGCTCATACAGCAGCCGGGCCGGATTGTCGGGCTCTACGTGCAGGCCGACGGTGCGTCCGCTCGCATCCGCCAGAGTAGTGAGCCACGCCAGCAGCGTCTTGCCATGCCCCCGCCCGCGCGCCTGGGCGATGAGTGAGAATTCCATCAAGCGCAGCATGTCGGGCGCATCGCTGACATAGATGCGCCCCAGGCGTTCGCCGGAATCCTCGATCACGAAGAAGCGCGCGTGCGGGTAGTGGGCGCGATAGTGCCGGTCCTGCAACGTGAACTGCGAATCGCAGAAGGCGGCAATGGCTTCCTCCGGCCATTGGGTCTGGGCCAGTTCCGCCTGCCGCACGCTGCGGTAGAGCGTGCGAAGAAAGGCATCGTCCTCGGGCATGGCAGCGCGCAGCAGCAGATTCCCAACGCAAAGTCGCGGTGCGATGTCAGAGCGCATGGCTGATGCAGGCCTCGTATTCAATGCCTTGCGCCGTGCGTGCAATGGGGCCGATGAACAAGGCGAAGTCCCCCTGCGCGGCATGGCGCGCGCGGTAGGTCTGCTGGGCTAGCAGCAGGGCGGCCGGGCCCAGCAGGCGTACGCTGAACTGGCACATTCCACGGGTCTCTGTGGCCGGAGTGGGGGTGAGTAGCTGAAGCTCCACACTCTGCGTGTGGCCCTGCGCATCCGCATAGAAGAAGACAAGGGTGCTATCGGCCATTTCGGCGGCCAGCTGATGCGTGAGTGTTCGCGACCAAAGCGCATCATCGATCAGGTGGGTGGCTTCGGCGGTGGACATGAATCGTGTTTCCTGCGGTAGGGGGCAACGGTAGCGCGAAGGGCAAATTCTAGCCGCGTGGATGCCCTTGGAAAGATTGCAGCATGAGGCGAGCCAGTGTTTGAACCAGGCCTTCCATGCGTGCCTCCGAGGTGTTGCCATAGCCCAGCACCAGCCCGTTGTCCTGGGGCTGCGGTTTCAGGGCAAAGCGCGAGAGGGCTGCCGGAGCCATGTCGAAAGAGCGTGCGGCATCGGCAATGTGCCGATCAGGGAATTCCGCCGGCAACTGCACCGTCAGATGCATTCCGCTGTTGCCGCCGCTGATGGTGTGCGGCACCTTATCTTCCAGATGCCGGGTCAGCGCCAGGCGCAGGGCGTTCTGGCGCGAGCGGTACAGCCGCCTCATGCGGCCCAGGTGCCTGCCGAACTGGCCGCTTTCCATGAATTCGGCGAGTGCCAGCTGTTCGAAGCGGTGGCCGCCGCGCAGCGTCTCGCGCAGCAGGATCTGCGAGCGCTCAAGCAGTGCCTGGGGCAGCACCAGAAAGCCCAGGCGCAGAGCCGGAAACAGCGTCTTGCTGAATGTCCCGGCATACAGCACGGGAGCATGTTCTATCAGTCCTTGCATGGCACCGATCGGCTCGCCCGCGTGACGGAACTCGCTGTCGTAGTCGTCTTCGATGATCCATGCACCATGCTGTTGTGCGCGGGTGATCAGGTCCAGCCGCCGCGCGGCGCTGAGCACCGAGCCCAATGGGTATTGGTGCGATGGCGTGGTGTAGATGAGGCGTGGCGCCAGGCGATGCCAGGAGGTATCGGGCGCGACAATGCCATCGTGATCCACGCGCATGGCTTGCACGTTCAGGTCGCCGCAGGCCATGGCGGTCTGTGCGCCGCGATAGCCGGGCTCCTCCACCCAGGCGATGTCGCCCGGATTGGTGACCAGGCGCACGCACAGCGTAAGGGCTTCCTGAGCGCCTTCAGTGATGACGACCTGATCGGCATGGCAACGCACACCTCGCGCAATGGCAAGGTGGCGTGCAATGGCGGCGCGCAGCACGGGCTCGCCCAAGGGGTTGCCGTAGCCGAGTGCGCCGGTGCCTGCGCGCGCGATGGCCTTGTCCATGCAGCGTTTCCAGACATTCAATGGAAAGCGCGAAAGCGCAGGCACACCCGGGCGGAAGGCGAGTGATTCGGAGGCGGAGAGACCGTTGTCACGTACTACGTGACTGCGCTCGGCGATGACAGGCAGTGCTGGTGAGCCGGATGCCTGGCCGGTGAGTGGCGCGGCCAGTGTGGCAACGGTGTTGCCCTGGCGGCTCCGATGGATGAAGCCTTCCGCGCCGAGCAGGTCATAGGCCGCCGTGACGCTGTTGCGCGAGATGCCCAGAGCGACTGCCAGGTTGCGGGAACCCGGTATGCGCGTGCCCGCGGGCAAACGGCCATTCAGCACGGCGCTGCGTATGTGCCGGTGCAGTTGGCGCTGCAATGGGTCGGCTTGCGGCTCGCGCACGAGCGGTGTTTCGGCGAGCAGGGCAACGAGCGGTTCGGACAGGAGATCTTCGGGCGGCATCGGAGTGGTGGCTGTCGTCAATACGCTTCGAGAGCGTGGCACCATGAAATGTGCCTGTTGTGGCGCTATTGTGCAATCCACGAAATGGCTAGATTCAGACCCATCGATCTCTTTCAAGCAAGGCAAGCATCATGTCTACCCGCACCAACGAACACGGACAACCCATCGGCCACGCCATGCCCCATTGGACGGCGCGCCCGCAGCCCGCCGGCGTGACGCTCACGGGCGGCTTCTGCCGGCTCGAACCCATCGATCCGGCGCGACATAGTGCCGATCTGTTCCAGGCCTACAGTACGGCGCCGCGCGGATGGACCTACATGGTTGCCGGCCCCTTCGAGAGCGAGGCCGACTACCGCGCCTATGCCGAAACCATCGCCAAGAGCACCGATCCGCGCCACTACGCCGTGATCGATCTGAAGACCGGCAGGGCAGTAGGTACGCTGTCGTTGATGCGCATCGACCCGAACAATGGTGTGATCGAGGTGGGCAATGTGATGTTCTCGCCGCTCTTGCAGCAGACGCCGGTTTCCACCGAGGCGCAGTACCTGCTCATGGCCTATGCGTTCGACGAGCTGGGCTATCGCCGGTACGAGTGGAAATGCGATGCGCTGAATGCGCCGTCGCGCAAGACGGCCGACCGCCTGGGCTTCACGTTCGAGGGCGTGTTCCGCCAGGCGGTGATCTACAAGGGCCGCAGCCGTGACACGGCATGGTTTTCGATCATCGATTCGGAGTGGCCGCAGGTGAAGGCAGCCTTCAACGCATGGCTGGCGGCGGACAACTTCGATGCGGAAGGCCGTCAGAAGCAGTCGCTCAAGGCCCTGCGCGGCTGACGCGCCCGCCAGCCCGAGAGACAGCGATATCGCATGCGGAATCAGGACGAGCGTGATGGCCCCGGCCGATGGGCCTTGCCGGTGCTGACCGGTGCCTATGTGCTGAGCCAGTTCTATCGCAGCTACGTGGCCGTGATCGCCACGCAGCTGATCGACGAGTTCGGCTTCACGCCCCAGATGTTCGGCTGGTTCGCGGGTGCGTTCTATTTCACGTTCGCCCTCGTGCAATTGCCGCTGGGCGTGGCGTTCGACCGCTTTGGTGTGCGCAGGCCGGTGCTGCTGTGCATTGCAACGGGCAGTGTGGGGGCGCTGGTTCTGCCGCTCACCCACAGCGTTCCCCTGGCCATGCTGGCGCATGTTGCGCTGGGCATCGGCTGTGCGCCCCTGTACATGGGGCTGTTGAACCATGTACTCAAGTCAGGCAATGGACCGGAGCAGGTGCGCATCGTCACGCGGGCGAGTGCATTGGGCTATCTGGGCGCGATCGCTGCAGGCCTGCCCCTGGCGTGGGGTGTTGCAAGCGTGGGTTGGCGCGCGTCGCTGCTGCTCGTGGGTGTGTTGATGGCGATGGCCGCTGTGGGCATCGCGCTCACGCTGCGGGATGCGGTGGAGCCGGCAGGTGCGGGCGATGCTGGTCCAAGTCCCCTATCGTCCATGCCGCCCGGGCCGACGGACCGATTCCAGAGCAAGCTGGCATTTGCGGCGCTGCTGCCCGTGTGTTTTGCCCTGATCGCGGGCGGAACCTTTCGCATGTCGTGGGGTGGCCCGTACCTTGCGGACCTGTTCGGATTCGATGTGGTTCTGCGCGGCTATGTGATGACCGGAGCGAGTGTGCTGGCGATGTGCTGGGCGTTCGGGATTGCGGGCGTGGTGCGAAGGATTGGCGCCAAGGCGCTGGTCCTCGCGGCCTTTGGCGTGGGTTTTGTTGCGGCGATGATTCTGGTGGTCTCGCCGGCCGGACACGCCTGGCTGGGGGCGCTCCTGGTGTGCGTTCTGTTCTGCGTCGGCTCGATCCACCCCGTGGTGATGTCGCAGGCGCGTTCCGTCGTGCCGCCCGCGCAACTGGGGCTGTGGCTTGGGGTACTCAACAGCATGGTGTTTCTTGGCGTGGCAGCCAGCAATGCAGCATTCGGCTGGATAGCCGGCCATGCCGAGCACTCCGGCCTGGGTGCGTCGGACATGTACAGCCGGCTGTTCGCTTTCACCGCCGGGGTGATGGTGCTGGGGTGGCTGGGGGCTGTGTTCGGTCCCGGGCGGGTCGGGCACGGCGCCCGGCATTCCGAAGCGCAGGTGTGTTCCGTCAGTGGCTCCGTTCGTCGCTGAGATGATCTGACTTGTCGCCGGCAGATGGCCGCTTTCTGGCTCCTCCGCTGAACCCCCATGCACTCAGCGTGACGGAGAGCAGGGCCAGGGCGGCGGCTGAGAGCGCGGGCACGGGGCGCGCGTTGCCCGCGGACGGGGTGGTGTCGTCATCCACGATGGTGCCGACGCCGGTGGTGGATGCGCCGCCCACGATGCCGGTGAAGCCGTCCAGTTGCACGCTGAAGGTCTTGTCGGGCTCGTGCAGGGCATCGTCGCGCAAGGTGATGGTGATCTGCTGCGGATCCTTGTTGCCTTGCGGCCAGGTGAGCGTTCCGCTCGCAGCCGTGTAGTCGGAACCCGCCGCGGCGCTGTCGTCCAGGGTGTGCCAGTTGACGCTGACCGGGGCATCCGGTGCGTCGCTCAGCGACACGGTGAAGGTGACACTGCCCGCAGCCTCGGAGGCTGAAGCATTGCCGATGCTGACCCGTGGGGCATCGATCTCCCAGACGCCTCCCGGCGGGTAGGTGGCGGTCGAGGATGATGGCAGCGGATTGTGGCCCAGGCAGGTGTCGGGCATGACGGTGGAGGAGATGATGATGGTGCAGCCTCCGTTGAGCACGGTCCTGCCCATGGTGGCGGATGCATCGATGGTGCTCTGCGTGACAACGGCGTGGATGTACTCGACCCGCTCGCCGGTCACATGCCCGCTTGCCGCGCCATCGGTCCAGCGCGAGATCTCGATCAGCGAATCAGTGATCTCCCCGGCATCGTTGGTGGCCAACTGGAATTTGAGCACGCGCACGCCGGGAGAGGAGGGCGTGAGTTCAATCGTTCCATTGCTGAATTTCCAATCGCTGACAAGTCCGTAGCTGTTCGTGCCGATCGACAGGTTGGCCGGCAGCGGCGCTGCGGTGACGAAGTAGCCGCGCACGCGTTCGCCCTCGGGCAGGGTCTGGCAATGGCCGTCCAGCGGGCCGCACGGCGGGGTGAAGTTCTTGACCTGCGTGTAGGCAGGTGAGGTGAAGCGGTAGGCGATGCCAGCCTGCACGGGCAGGCAGGTGGCAATCGACAGGGCTGCGAAAGCGGTGTGAATCCAATGAGGCATGAGACGTTTCCAGGAAGGGTAGCTCCGCCTGCAGAGCAAGCGGTGCGGGCATTCTTGAAAAACGCCGCGGGGCCCGCCATCCCCCAAGGGGTACGGCGGAGTGCTGTTGCACGCCGGTGGCGGTACCCCTCGGGGGATGGTGCGCGGCGGGACCCGAATCCAATAATTCATCAGCGGCCCGTTGGGACGCTCGCGATCGACCTTTGTTGTCGACCTCACCACAAATGGCCCGGGCTATTCCGGGCACTCTATTCAGAAATCATCAGCTCATTCCCACCATGAAAAGCACGCTGCTCTCCCGCATGGCCTGTCTGGCCTCCGTGGTCTCCTTGCTGTTTACGCTGACTGCCTGCGGAGGAGGAAACTCCGCTACGTCGCAGCAGCCGGACCCCCATGCACCCAAGCCTGTCATCACGCCCGTCGGCGAGGTGCAGGGTGCCGCGGTGAGCGCCAGCCTCAATCAGGCTGGCGGAAGCTTGAGCAGCGCGGATGGAAGGCTGACCATCACGGTGCCGGAAGGTGCATTGAGCGCTCTCACGACGCTGAGCATCCAGCCTATCGGCAACCAGGCGCCGGGCCGTGTCGGGACGGGTTACCGCCTGCTGCCGGAAGGCGTTGTGTTTGCGAAACCCGTCCAGCTCCGCTTTGCCTACACCGATGCCGAAACGGCGGGCAGCCACGCCCAGGCGTTGGGTGTGGCGTTCCAGCAAACCGATGGAACCTGGATGTGGCAAGGAGGCACGCCGGATGCCACGGCCCGGACCTTGACCGCGACGACGACGCATTTCAGCGACTGGTCACTCGTCAAGGGGCTTCAGCTGCGGCCGCCGAGCGCCACGGTCAAGGTGGGCGGCTCCGTCCCCTTGCGCGTGGCCTATTGTTATGCCCCCGCGCTCGGCAATGACGATCTGCTGGCTCCGCTGGCCTTCAACTGCGAAGACGAGAACGCGCCAGCGCCTTCCCTGAAGACACCTGTCGCGTGGTCTGTCAACGGCGCGCGCGGCGGCAATGCCGCGGTGGGAACCGTCGCCGGCGATGAAGCGAAGGCTCGGTACACAGCCCCCAGACAGAAGCCCGAATCGAACCCGGTAGCCGTCTCCGCAGAAATCAAGGGCGCGAGGGGCATGATGCTGCTGGTCTCGAACATCACCATCACGGATGATTTCACGGGCTATAAGGGAAGCATTTCAGGCACGGCCACGACGCAGGACACCGAGATCAGCTACCAGGCTGCAAATCTGGAATTTGTTCCTTTCGAGGATCTGGCTGGCGATTTGAAGAAGTACGTGGCAAGGGGCAACCTGACCATCAAGACCCGCTACGGATCGGGCCGTGTAGAAACCGAAGTGATCGGTCTCGGTGGAGAGCAGGGGGTTCTTGTCGTGTACGACCCGGTGCGTGGCGGCACGGCCTTTGCCGGGCGCTACTGGTTCAGCCTGTACGGGCTTTTGAACTCTTGCCCGGAGGAGGTGATTGCGGGAGGCGCAACACTTCCTTCCTACGGCAGCGACTCCTCTCGCCTGGAGGGCTCGCGAGGCATCACCTGCACGGCGGGCGGTGATGCGGTCAGCTTCAGCACGCAATGGTCGCTGAAGACTGCCGATTGAACGCTTCGAATGAATTGGCTCATTCAGGGGTAGTACGGCATGGAAAACGTCATATGCCCCTTGTATTCCCGCCCGAATATGCCAGAGCGGGCCTGAGGGCGTGATTTTCGATCCCGTGCGGCGCACGATGAAGCTTGCATCCTGGACTCCTTGAGGCTATCCACCGCCAGCGCATGAATCGCCGAAAAGTCGAATTGTTCCAGCAGGTTCCGCACCATGACGATAAACAGTGCATGAGCGGAGTCATCGGCATGGCGTGCGATCCAGGCTTCGATGTCGGTAAGCCGGCCGTCCAGCGCCAGATGGGCAAGCTCGTCGAGGGCAGGAGCCGGTGGAATGGCACCGGGAGGCAGTGCGAGTTCGCGCGCCTGCATGGGCGGCATGGGCTCCCTTGGCGTGACGACCGGCCAGTCCGTTACCGATGCGTCGAGAACGGGTACGGAAAGCTCGAAGGAAAACTCCGTACCGTGGCCGGCCATGCTGGCCACGCTCAGCGAACCGCCCATGGCCGAAAGAATGCGCTGTGCGATGAATAGGCCCAGGCCGTTGCTGCCGCTTGCAGCCTGTATCTGCTGAAAGGCACCGAAGATATCGACACCACGATTCAAGTCGATGCCTATGCCGGTATCACTGACCACGATGTTCAGGACACAGGCATTTCCCTCGGGTCTCGCGGTGATCGAGAGCGTCACGGCGCCGTCGTGTGTGAACTTGGCGGCATTGGAGAGAAGATTCAGCAGGACTTGCTGCAGGCGTTTTCCGTCCAGGTCAATGTAGCGGGGCAGTCGTTCCGGGGTGCGGCGGTGGAAGCGATTTGCCCGCAGCGAGCAGAGCGCAACGGCATATTCGGAGACATCGTCCAGAAGCCCATGCAGGTCAGTGGTTTCGGGATGGACGGCCAGTGGCTGCAGCTCGGATTGGGTGTATTCCAGCAACTCGTCGATCAGGTCGAGCTGGTACTTGACGCTGCGCTCGATGGTCTGCAGCAGGTTGTGCTGCTCCTGCGGTGCATCGGCGAGCAGGAGCTTGGAGTAGCCGCTGATCGTTGCCAGCGGCGCACGCAGGTCATGGCTGATGTAGCCCAGCACTTCAACCTTCTGGCGCTCCTTTGTCTGCGCATCGGTGAGTGCCGCGCTCAGGTTGGCATTCAATGCGGATGTGCGCATGGCCGCGTGACGTTCATCCTGCCGGCGCATCAGCATCTGTCCGATGGCGTTGCCGGACAGCAGGATCAGGATCACACCGAAGACGGCCACCCCCAATGTTGTGAGGGCGTGGCGACTGCGCATGGGCACCAGGGGGTCGAGCGCAGCCAATGTGAGCAACTGATACTGCGTGCCGTTCAGCGGCTGACGCTTGAGCAGATAGGGTGTGCCGTCGATGAGCCATTGATCGGTCTGGCCTTGGCCGGCCATTGCACGTATGTCCATGGGCTCGCCGGCGTCTTCACCATCATCCGAAGGACGCACATAGCCTTCGGGAAGAAGTGCCGCTACGTTGCGCAGCATGAATGGGTCCGAGGAGGTGGTCGTTACCCGCCCCTGGCGGTTGACGATCAGCGCAATGTGCCTGCCGGTCAGGAACTGAGCGATTTCCGGCGCATCGAACTTCACGGTGACCGAGCCCTGTGGAACATCATCGGCGTCGTCGATGCGGCTGGCAACAAAATACGATGGGCTCTTGTTCAGGCGCGCAATGCCGAACGAATGGCCGTTGCCATGTTTCAATGCGTTGGTCAGGTAGTGCCTGCGGGTATAGATCATCCCCACGATGCTGTCGGGCTCCGCCCAATTGCTGGCCGTTACCGTGTCGTCCGACAGATTGTTCATGTAGATGCGGGCGTAGCGCAGATCGCTGGAGAGGCCGTTCATGAAGTCCCCCACCTTGCGAACCAGGGGATCTCGCGTGAATTGCTCGGCACGCTCCTCGCGCGTGAGCGCGTCCGCGCCGGGCCGATCCACGCGGTAGCGGGTCGCCAACTGGATCACCTGGGCCTGGCGCGCCACCATGTTCGCCACGCTGCTCATTTGTATGAACAGACGGTCCATCACCCGGGCGGTGGTCTGGGTTTCATATTGGGCGCTGGCTGCAAGGCGATCCATCCAGGTGGCCGCTATGCGTTGCGATATCCACCAACCTGCGACGGCGGCCAGGACCAGCCAAGCCGCGACGACGCCCCATGTCACCCTGCGAATGACGGGCAGCATCTGTTGCCCGTTTCGGACCTGCCGGGGTGGCTTGGCATTCGCCTCGCCATCGATGGACGACAGGGGCTCTGCACCGCTTTCTTGAGTAACCATGGTTTTGTATTGTCGTAGTCACGGGTCTGGGCTGTGCCTTGCGACCGGCCCCGAGACGAGGGTGCTGCATACCGCCGACGGTGATCCAAGCACCGTCTTGGCGGCCTTCATCGGATGGATGAAGGCCGCATGTTATGGGGTCAGTTACGTGCTGCCATCGAAATCACAAAATTCTGATGGGGCAAGGAAGGTGGCACATAACATGGAGATGAATGGGAAAAAGAACCTTTGAGTTCATCTGGCGTCTCAAGGCAAAAGGGCTGTTGCGTTGGCGTGTGTCTGACTCACTTGCCACGCAGGGACACCATTCAATGGGACTCAACTGGTCTGGGAGCTTACTGGCATTCGATAGGCGCTCAGGCATTTTTGAACGCCTATGTAGTTGGCCGAGACCATTGTTTGGCAAAAAATGACAATCTATCAATTTAGCAAAGTTGCAATGAATTTATCAAAAACGTTTGATTGAAGTAATTTATTAGTATGTGCATTCCATTTGTTTGGATATTAATTTTCATTCTTGGAGATGCACCAATGACCAAAGCTCACACTATCGAAGGCAAGGTGGTTCTTATCGCCGGTGGCGCAAAGAATCTGGGTGGACTGATCGCCCGTGATCTGGCAGAGCATGGCGCCAAGGCCGTCGTCATCCACTACAACACCCAAGCCAGCAAGGCCGACGCGGAGGCCACTGCCGCAGCGGTGGAAAAGGCCGGCGCGAAAGCGCACGTGATCCAGGCGGACCTCACCACCGCGGGTGCGGTGGCAAAACTCTTCGAGGACGCAGTAGCCGCCGCCGGTCGCCCCGACATCGCCATCAACACGGTGGGCAAGGTGCTCAAGAAGCCCATGGTCGACATCAGCGAGGCGGAATACGACGAAATGACTGCCGTGAACTCCAAGGCGGCCTTCTTCTTCCTCAAGGAAGCAGGCAAGCATGTCAACGACAACGGCAAGGTGTGCACGCTGGTGACCTCGCTGCTTGGTGCCTTCACTCCCTTCTATTCGTCGTACGCGGGAACGAAGGCGCCGGTGGAGCATTTCACGCGCGCCGCCGCGAAGGAGTTCGGTGCGCGCGGGATTTCCGTTACAGCGGTGGGACCAGGCCCGATGGATACTTCATTCTTCTATCCGGCCGAAGGGGCCGATGCCGTGGCATATCACAAGACGGCCGCCGCGCTTTCACCCTTCAGCAAGACCGGCCTGACGGATATCGAAGACGTTGTGCCGTTCCTCCGCCATCTGGTCAGCGATGGCTGGTGGATTACCGGCCAGACCATCCTCATCAACGGCGGATACACGACCAAGTGAGCGCAGAGGGAGGGCAAGCGGTCGAGCCGCCCATACTCCACTGACGCAATAGGCATGGCAGGAACGGGTCGCCGGCATTTGCTCCATGTCGCGCGGCCCGGAAATGGCACGTTGACTGGCTTCCGTGGCCTCTTGGGTGAACAACGGCGCTGACCGCAACCTTGCTTCCGGTTTTCATCGACACACAGGAGATGCCATGTCCAACCGCTTCACGTCCTTGCTCGACGCGCAACGGGCGCACTTTTTCAGCGACATCACCAAGGGACAGGCGTGGCGCATGGACCAGCTGGATCGAATGGAGCGAATGCTGGTCGAGAACCAGCAGGCGTTCTGCGATGCCCTTTACCAGGACTTCCGCAAACCGCCTTTCGAGCAACTGTTCGAGATCACCGTGCCGCTGGGTGTCATCCGCTACTACCGCGAGCATCTGGTCGAGTTGATGAAGCCGCAGCCCGCTCCGGTTCCCAAAGGACTCGAGGAGCAAGGCTATCGGGGCGTCATCCTCAAGGAGCCCTATGGCCCGACTCTGGTCATCGGGCCCTTCAACGCGCCGGTGCTCCTGCTCCTGGACCCCGCCATTGCCGCGCTGGCGGCGGGCAACCCGGTGATACTCAAGCCCGCCAATACGACGCCGACAGTGGCGGCACTGTTCCAGAGATTGATTCCTGAATACTTCGATCCCCAAGCCGTGACGGTCGTTACCGGCGGCCGCGCGGAGATATCGGAGTTGCTGGAACTGCCCTTCGATTTCATCTTCTTCACGGGCAGCGCGGCTGTGGGCAAGGTGGTGATGCGCGCAGCGGCGGAGCACCTCACCCCCGTCATCCTTGAGCTGGGCGGCCAGAACCCCACGGTGGTGGATGCCACGGCCAACCTTGACGTGGCGGTCGATCGGATCGCCTGGGGACATAACGCGATCTCGGGACAGTGGTGCATCGCCCCGGGTTATGTCTACGTGCACCGTTCGATTGCTGACGAGTTCATCGCGCGCCTGAAGCGTTCGATCACTGCCATGTACGGAGAGGACCCCAGCCGGAGTCCGGACTTTGCCCGCATGATCAGTGAGCACGACGCGGAACGCGTGGCGTCCTACATCCTGCCTGAGAAGGTGGTTCACGGAGGTCGCTTCGACGTGCCTGGGTGCTATGTGGAGCCAACGGTTCTCTACCCGAGCAGCTGGGACGATCCGGCGATGCAGCAGGAGGTCTTCGGCCCGGTTTTGCCGGTATTGCCCTATGACGACCTGGGTGAGGCCATCAACGCCATCAAGCACCAGCCCAAGCCGTTGGCCGCCTATATCTTCAGCAAGAACCAGGCAGACATCGACCGCTTCCTTGGAAGCGTGTCCTTTGGCGGCGGTTGCGTGAACCAGACCAATCTCCATTGCTGGATCGACAGCCTGCCGTTTGGTGGCGTGGGCATGAGCGGCATGGGAAAGTACTACGGAAAGGCGGGGTTCGACGCGCTCTCCAATACCAAGTCGCTGCTGATCGGCAACCCAGATACGCCGCTGGATGTTTTTCCGCCCTATTCAGGCAAGGACATTGCACGCAACCTGAGTGTCTTTGCTGGTTGATGTTGGCGGACTTTGCTTTGCATTGGAGTGTCGCTTTCGGGCTGCACATGAAGCAATTCAGGTGCCCGAGCGGTTCCTTTGGTGCAAGGCGAGTGCGTGGATTGCCGGGAAGTCGAATTGGTCCAGCAGATCTCGAACCTGTGCAAGAAAGGGCGCGAGTGCCGCTTCGTTGGCGTGGAGCTCGATCCAGGCCTCGATATCGGTGAGGCGGCCGTGAAGTGCCAGGTTGGCGAGCTCGTCCAGGGCCGACGCTGAAGGGATTGCATCGCGGAGAAGGGTGGATGGGGGCGTGCGGCTGGTGACCCTTGCTCGTGTTGGTGCTATGCGGGGCCAGCTGGCATTGGATGTATCGATGACCGCGACAGACAACACAAACGAGAATGTGGTGCCCTGGCCGGGGGTGCTGGCCACGCCAAGGCTGCTTCCCATGGCCGAGAGAATGCGCTGCGCGATGAACAGACCCAGGCCGGTGCTACCGCTTGCGGCCTGTATCTGCTGGAACGCCCCGAAGATGTCGACGTCCTGGTTCAGATCGATGCCTATTCCCGTATCGCTGACGGCGAAGTGCAGGGCGCACGTATTTCCGTCGGGTCGCGCCGTGACGGACAAGGTCACGGTGCCGCCGCGCGTGAACTTGGCGGCATTGGAAAGCAGGTTCAGCAGGACCTGTTGGAGGCGCTTCCCATCGAGGCCGATATGACGAGGCATGCGGGTGGAAGTGCAGCAGCGAAAGCGGTTGTCGTGCTGTGAACACAGAGCAATGGCGTAGTCCGAGATGTCGTCGAGCAGCCGGTGCAGGTCGGTGATGGCGGGTTTGATGGCCAGCGGCTGCAGCTCGGACTTGGCGTACTCGAGCAGCTCGTCGATCAGGTCAAGCTGGTACTTGACGCTGCGCTCGATGGTCTGCAACAGGTTGCGCTGTTCCAGCGGTGCATCGGCGAGCAGGAGCTTGGAATAACCGCTGATCGTTGCCAGTGGCGCGCGCAGGTCGTGGCTGATGTAGCCCAGCACTTCCACTTTCTGGCGTTCCTTGTTCTTCGCATCGGTAAGGGCTGCGTATAGATTGGCGCTCAGGGACGACGCATGCATATTGCTGAATGCAAACGCGTAGTCAATGTGGATCAGCATGATGCCAAAGGCCAGCATGGTCTGGAAGTTGCCTGACGCCAGAAAATCCTGCGGCACGGGAAAAAACGGGGTGCCAGCGATTCGTGCGCAATGGAATACGAGGAACAGCAGCGTGACGACAACAACTTCCGGATTGACCGCCTTGTTCCGCTCCCGGGCTGTTGCAACCAGGGTTTGAAAGGTCATGCACATGATCAGAATCTGCGCGCTGCTGTACACATACACGCGCGCCGAGGTGTCATATGCGAGGTAGGTGTAGTAGGCCAGCCCTGCGGCTTCCAGGCACAGCATTACCAGCATCCAGGGCAGCCACGATCTTCGTCGCTTGAAGAACAGGCAGATTCCGATATAGAACAGGACGGAACTCAGCGTGGTACTGATATTGGCCGTGAGGATGGTAAGAACGTCTGGAATCCTGCCCCGCAAGGCAATCAACAGGGAGCCGATTCCGAATGCCAGGAATCCCAAACTCCAGTAAATGAGGTAGCGTACTTTCTCCCTGCTCCACAAGACCAGCATGCCGATGAAAAGGGCGAACTCGACCAATGCGCTGAAGACGGCGGCGGTGGCCAGGTTCAGATGCATTGCGGATGCCTCACGGGATGGATGAGATAGGGGGAGAGATGTGCAGCGCTGCGAATGCCTTTGGCATGCACGAAATGGCAGAGGGAAGCAACAGGCGACAGCTCTTTGCGGGTTAGGTCAGAAATATTCATCACCCCATGCCCCGCTCTTTGCGTAGCAGACGCTTACTTGAACCTGGTGGTAATCAGCTGCTTCAGGATTTCAGGGTTTGCCTGGTACTCGCTGCGTAGCTGCGTCGGCGACTTTTCCCAGAACTTCTTGAACTCGGTGGAAAAGTTGGCGGGGTTGGAGTAGCCGACTTCCATCGCGACATCGGCGATGCTCAACGTGCTCTGGCCCAGCATCAATGCGGCCCTGTGCATGCGCTCCTGACGGATGAACTCGAATGCCGAGATGCCATTGAAGGCCTCGAAAACCATATTCAGCCGGCGCAGCGATATTCCGAGATGCGCTGCGACATCCGAGCTTTTCAATGAAGGGTCATGGATATGGTGCAATATGAATTCCACCGCCACTTGCTTCAAGGTAGAGTTGGCAGGAGATGGACCTGTTGTGGCTGCATCATTATCCTGGGAGTCGCCTTCATCTGCAGTTTTTGTGGCTGATGAATTCTTTCTTGTGGAAAGCTCCAGGTGAATACGTGCTCTCTCAAGTATTTCCTCGACATGAAAGGGCTTGCTGATGTAATCTACGCCACCCGCTCTCAACCCTTCCAGTCGCTCGTTTTTGTCCGTCATGGCGGAAAGAAAGAGAATGGGGATGTGCTGGGTAATGGGATTTGCCTTCAACAAACGGGCAATCGTAATGCCACTGCGTCCGGGCATGCGGACATCCAGCAGAATCAAATCGGGCAGTAATACGGTGGCCCGTGCATATCCCTGATCGCCATTCAGTGCCACGCTCACCCGATATGAGGTATTGCGCAGGGCCGTCACTAATAGACGAAGCTGATCCGGATCGTCATCCACTATCAATATGTGTGGCGACTGAACTTCACCGTTGTTCATATGTTCTTTTGCCCCTAACGCGCTCTCGGCGGTGATGAATTGTCACATATCCAAGAAGGCTTTGAGGAAGCGCATACAGGCTGCCTGCTTTCCACGCCGGGCATCCCCCAGCAGCTTGACAGGGGGGACTCAACACCTGCGAACAAGCCCGCAAGAGAGGCTGTCCGCCAGGACTCTGGCATGAGGGGCGCGCTAAGTTGTTGATTCTTTGTGGGTCGACTCTAGGCTATCAAGAACATTTCGATACTAACGACAAGTACTGGTGCATCATGATGAATTTTATTTATCTAGATATGTTGGTTGGTAGTTGAAATGTTATTTTGTTTTTATTGTTTTGATTTTGGTTTTTTCGCTTCATCTGTGGTTTAAAAATTAATTGTTGCGAAATTGCAACGGTTTATCCATGTTGTACAAAAGGGCACCCGAGTCGACGCACCTTAAATTCTTGTCGAGAGGAATGCCGGCACTTTGTGGAGCATCACTGATCTGCCGTTGGAACTGGAATGAATTCTGGATAAAACCAAAGAAAAAATGAATTAATCAAAGTTGGTTGCTTTCCGGGCGACTATTCCTCCATTGGGTGCACTTTGTGAAAATTATTCTGTTTTATCTCTGGAGTTGGTTTGGCTCGGATTAAAGCGCGCCAGCGCTACCTATGATTGGCAGCAAGAGTGGTTTTACGGCCTATCGCACCGTGCAAATTATTGATTTTCTTCGTCGATTGCATTAATTCAAATGATTTTTAAAAAATGCAAATAAAGAAGATTTGCAACATCTGTACAAATCTCGCTGGAAATATTTCTGTCTTTGCCTGTGTGCTGGCATCGGCGCGAGTCGGCATGTGGAGCAGCAACCTGAGGTTTGGAAAATGGCAAATGTGTCTCGGATGAAAGTGACAATGGATGGGCGAGAGGCGCGCGGGCGGAACCGCCTGCCAAGTGTTTTGAGGGTGGTGCCGGCTGCGCTGCTGGCTTTGTGCGCAGTCGAGGGTGCGCAGGCTGCTCAACTCACTTGTGGCCCAGGCAGTACACCGCTGAGAATCAGTACGGCCAAGGCTACGTGGTCCACGGACGCACGCTACGTCAGCGCACCGACAGGTGCACCGGCAGCCATCGTGGACGACTACGCGTGGCGCGGCTGGTTCAAGAAGGCCACGGCCAAGCATCCTGCCAGTGCAGGCGCTCTCGCTGGACAGCCTGTACAGGGCGATTGGTTGTCGTTCGGTGACGCGGAGTATCCCGACTCGGCTGCAGGAAACACGGGCACGGGGACCTATCCCGCCGTCATCACCGATGGCGTGGTTGCCAACGGCGCGCTGGTGGCCCGAAGAGTCTCCTTTACCTACAACGAGAAAATCACCATTGCTCCGAATGTTGATCTGTCGAGCATCAAGTTGATTGGTTCGGGTGGATTTGACGACGGGACGTTGTTGCTTGTAAAGCCTGACGCAACGCCCGATGCA
Source organism: Diaphorobacter ruginosibacter (assembly GCF_014395975.1). Taxonomy (NCBI): domain Bacteria; kingdom Pseudomonadati; phylum Pseudomonadota; class Betaproteobacteria; order Burkholderiales; family Comamonadaceae; genus Diaphorobacter; species Diaphorobacter ruginosibacter. The sequence goes on from NZ_CP060714.1 coordinate 2,141,425, forward strand.
TCGGTCACCAACTGGATTCGTACCTCCGCTTCCTTTGGTGGTTATGGTTCGCCTTCTCTTATCAATGTGAACGGCGCCAGCACCGGAATGGGTTTCTATTACGGAGACAACACCATCGGCTTTGCTGTGGAGAACACGGGGCGGGCCCCCACCAACAGTGCCGGCAATCCCACCGGGTTGCTCGCAGATTTCCAGATCACCGCGGACTGCCTGCCTGAGTTGCCGCCGGCACCCACTCCGGCAACCACTGCGCTGAGCTGTCCCGCCGGGAAGCTGCCGGGTGACGAGTTTGAAATCGGCCCGTTCACCACCAATGCGCGTGACTGGAAGTGGACCTGGCGCACCAGCACTCCCACGCCCCGCGTGCTTGAGCAGGTCGAGCAGCCACTGTTCGACAGTTACCAGTACCGCAGCTACTTCAATCCAAATGCACTCCCGGCCGGTCAGCAGACGGCTGCCCGCTGGATCAGTCCCGGCACCACAAGCCCGGGTACGGGCGACCTCCCTGGCGTGCCTTATCCTGCCGCGAGCGGCATGACCAAGTTCGGATATTACGGTGCAGTCTTCACAATGAATCAGCCCATCACGGTGGGTGACACTGTTGATCTGGACAGCATCAAGCTCAAGGGCCGCTTCGGCTTTGACGACACTGGGGACAGCGTGTTCGTGCAGCCTGCAGGCAAGCCGATGTATCAGCCATTCAAGCATCTCCTGCCGGACGGCTATGGTGGCTTCACGAGCTACACCACTGCAGCCATTCCAGGCTTCGAGGTTGGAGAGAACACCATTGGCCTGGTGCTCGATGGCGGCCAGTTCACCAATGACTGCTCCAGTGGCCTATGCGCACTGGGTGCCATTGCGGACTTCACAGTGGTCGCCAAATGCCAGGAACCGCCTCCAGTGGATCCCACCAAGCAGGTCATCAACTTCCGCCAGCCCAACCCCGGCGTGTACTCGGCAACCAATGGGCCTGCGGTGACCTGGAACCCGGTCCCACCCTTGCTCAGCACCGCGGGCCTGCCTGTGACATACACCAGCCTCACGACTTCGGTGTGCACGGTGAATGCCACGACGGGCGCCGTGACCCTGGTGAGTCCTGCTGTTGCCGGCACCTGCACCATCGAGGCGAATGCGGCGGCAGGAACGCGGGTAATTGGCTCGGACACGTACAACGTCGACGCAGCTCCTGCCGTTCAGCGCAGCATGCAGATCACGTTGCTGAAGGATCAGGAGATTACCTTCCTCGATCAGGAGGGTCATGATGTAGCCGATGGTCCGTTCGCCATCGCACCCGCAGCCACCGCGAACTCCGGTCTGCCCGTGACTTACACCAGCTTGACCCCGACGATCTGCACGGTTTCGGGCGGTACGGTGACTCCCAAGCAGGCGGGTACATGCACGATCGCTGCGAACCAGCCAGGCAATGCAGAGTACATCGCAGCAGAGCAGGTGACACGCAACATCGTGTTGACAGGGGCGGTTGTTGTCGCCGCAGCGCCGGTTCCTGTCCTGGACATGGCGGGGCTGAGCCTGCTTGGTCTGCTGAGCGCGGGCATGGGAGCCGTGGCACTGCGCCGCCGCCAGCGCTCGAAGTAAGAGCGGGAAGGGAGACCTCGGAAGGGAGGCCGAGGTGTCCGGGATGACTGACTCCCAGGGGAGCCGACAGATGCTTATTTGCATGTCGGCTCTTTTCATTTGTTTTTTAGATTTCTTAGATCATGAAATAAGAGATGGATTTCTTGGGTTTGCACGTATCTAAAATTGGAAATAGTTAAATAAAAAGGCTGTATCAATAGTTTTTTACTAAGTGTTGCGTTGAAAACACTTTTGATGAAATTTTAGGGGCAATTGGAAAAATCCAAACGACGAAGAAAAAAGACAAAGAAGGGAGGTTTGTAACGTATGTACAAATCCCCTTGGAAGTATTCCCGTCTTGGCTTCATGTGCGACGCCGGTGAGCGAGAGCACGTGGAGCAGCACTCTAAGGTTTGGATATGGCAAATTTGTCTGATGTGAAGGTAGTCACGGGCGATCGTGCTAAGCGTGAGCGGCATGGCAGGTCAAGAGCTCTCAAGGCGTTGCCCGCTGCATTGTTGGCGTGGGCCTGCGGGTAGGAATGGCAAATGCAGCCGTCTATGTACCCGACGACTTTGCCAAGAACGGGGGAAGCAACCTTGAAACCATGGTGATGGTCAAGGATGGCAGCAACCGTGTGGTGATCGGCGGGTTGTTCAACACAGTGGAAGGCCAGGCGGGTTACCAGGGCGTTGCACGCTTCAATGCGGATGACTCGCTGGACACGACGTTCAAGGTGGCTACCGACGAGTTCGTGAAGGCCCTTGCGATCCAGGCAGACGGCAAGATTCTGATTGGTGGCCAGTTCCATTCGGTTCGGCCCACAGGCAGCACCACGGCTACAAGCATCTGGGGCATTGCGCGCTTGAACGCGGACGGTACCTTGGACTCCACCTTCCAGAATGCACCCGCAGGCAAGGTGAAGTCCAATCACAATGTGCGCGGCATCGCAGTGCAACCTGACGGCAAGATCGTCATCGGAGGCTATTTCACGGCCATCGACGGCACGCCCATCAATCGCATTGCGCGCCTGAATGCCAATGGCACGCTGGATACCAGCTTCAACGTGGGAACCGGCTCCAACGGCAACATCGAAGACGTGAAGTTGCAGGCCGATGGCAAGGTCGTGATCTCTGGCTCCTTCACTAGCATTCAGGGTACGGTCATTCGCGGTATTGCGCGATTGAACGCCGACGGCTCGCTTGACACTACCTTCGTTCCAAATGGGGGGGATAACAGTGTCATCAATGGCTCGTATGGTGGCTTGTTCCCTGTCTACCAGCTTGCGATCCAGTCGGACGGCAAGATCGTTGCCAACGGGGGGCCTCTCAACTTTGCGGGAGAAGTCCATCGCGGCGTGGTTCGCCTGAACACCAATGGCACGCCGGACAGCAGCTTCAATCCATTCATCAATGACTGGGGTGCGGCCGTTGCCCTTCAGACAGTGGGCGGCGAAGAAAAGATCGTCGTCGGTGGCAGCTTCACACAGACGGGCCAGCGCGACGTGAGCTCCGGTGCCGTGATCGGAACCGACGCAACGCGCCAGGGAATTGCGCGTTTCAACGCCGACGGTACGGTGGATACCGAATTCGATACCTCCTACAGCTCCAATGCGTGGGTATGGGCCGTGCTGCCCAACAGCGACGGTACGGTGTACATGGGCGGCAAGTTCACCAGCGTGGCCGGCATGGCGCGCCGCGGCATTGCCCGGCTGAAGGAACTGGATCCCACCACACAGGTCATCAACTTTGTGGCACCCGAGCCCGCGGTGTACTCGGCGATCAATGGTGCTTCCGTGGCCTGGAGCCCGACACCGCCGACCACCAGCACCGCCGGCCTTCCCGTGACATACACGGGCTTGACCACATCGGTGTGTACGGTGGATCCAGCTTCCGGTGCGGTGACACTGGTGACCCCCGCGGTCTCGGGTACATGCACGATCGAAGCCAATGCTGCCGCGGGCCAGCAGGTCATCAATGGCATCACCTATCAGGTGAAGGCCGCCACACCTGTCCAACAAAGCATGCAGATCGATGCACCGCCGGACCAAAGCATTGTGTTCCCCGCCCAGACAACGCCCAAGAATGTGGCTGACGGCGGCTTCTCCATCGCTCCGCTGGCCACGGCGAGCTCCGGCTTGCCAGTGAGCTACAGCAGCCTGACCCCCGGCGTGTGCACGGTTTCGGGTACCACCGTGACGCCGTTGACCGGAGGTGTTTGCACGATTGCGGCGAACCAGCCAGGCGGCACGGTCGGCGCCGTGGCCTTCAACGCTGCGGCCCAGCAGACGCAAGACGTCGTCGTACAAAGCGGTCAGACCGTCAACTTCCCGGCGCAGACCCAAGCGGCCCAGTCTGTCGTGATCGGCGGAACCTTCACGATCGCTCCTGTTGCAACGGCATCCTCCGGCCTTCCAGTTGCTTATAGCAGCCTGACACCGGGGGTGTGCACCGTCTCGGGTACGTCGGTACAAGTGCTGGGCAGTGGCACCTGCACGATCGCTGCAGGACAGAACGGCGACACCTATTTCACCGCTGCCGAGCAGGTCAACCAGTCGGTGCAGGTAACCGCGCTGCAACCAGTGGCGCAGCCGGTGCCTACCTTGGGTGCCTGGGCCTTGGGACTGCTCTCTGCCTTGTTGGGCGTGATGGGCCTCCGCCGCCGCAACGCTCTTCAGTGACGCCAGGAGGCTGACTGGCTGCTCACACCCTCGCGAACCCATGTGGCGCGAGGGTGTTCGAGACATCGCTTCGGGTTTGCAACAAAAAAACAGGTACGTGTGGGCGCGTCGCATATTTCTTGCTAGTTGACATTAGGAATTCAAAAATGAAACCAGGGCAATCTTTGTTCAAAACAGCTGCCTGCAATGCAGCAGTGCTTCTTCTCTTGGCGTATGGCGCATCCGCCCATGCGCAGGTTTTTACGGAAGACTTCGGAACCGCTACAGGACGTGTTAACAACAGCTACGTGCCTAGCGGCAATTTCACCTACAAAGCAACCGGTGCCGTTCCCGACGGGCACTACACAATCATGCCGCCGACGAACGTGACTACGTCGACCGGCGATGCTTATTGGGCCGACCTGCCATCGGATCACACGGGTGGCGGTGCCTTGATGGTGCTGAACGCCGGTCCAGCCTTGAACGAGTTCTATGTGCGCGATTTCCAGGTGCAGCCGGGGCACAGCTATCGCATCACTGCCTGGCGGTATGTGGTCAATGGCAACGGCGGAGCCGGGTCCACCAACCCAATCTCCTGGTCGCTGCAAGTGCGTAATCCCACCACCAATGCCACGCTGGTGGAATCGGGAGACCTGCCGAGCACGGTCACGCAAGATTGGTTCGAGTCCACCTATGAGTTCACCGTTCCCGTCGACTGCAAGGCATCTGGAGCAGGTGTTCCGGCCAGGTTGGCACTGACCAACAGGTCTGCAGTCACCGGTGGCAACGACTTCTACATCGATGATATTTCCGTTGCGGACATCACCCCCAACGATGCGCTGGACAAGTTCTGCCCGCTTCCGCAGGCGGATCTCTCCATCACGAAGTCCGATGGTGCAACCACCGTCAAGCCGGGCGACAAGGTGACCTATACGATTGTTGCCAGCAACGCGGGCCCTGACACCGCCACCGGAGCGACAGTCGCGGACACCCTGCCGGCAGCGCTCACTGGCGCGGCATGGACTTGCACGGCAGCCTCGGGTGCTTCCTGTACCGCGAGCGGCACCGGCAACATCAACGATACGGTGACACTGCCTGCGGGTGCCAGCGTGACCTACACGCTGACCGCGACGGTTTCGTCCACGGCGACAGGAACGCTGGCGAACACGGCGTCGGTGACACCTCCCGCAGGAACCGTCGATCCCAACTCCGCCAACAACAGTGCAAGCGATAGCAACACCGTCGCCGGGCCGGTTGCCGGAACCGCGAATCCCGTTCCGACGCTGGGCGAGTGGGCCTTGATCCTGCTGTCCGTGGCGCTGGCCGGTTTCGCTGCGCTGCGTCTGCGTCGCTCTAGCGGAATCTGATGGAGCAGGGCTGCTCGGTCGGTTGGCCTGACGTCAGGACCGATCAACCGGGCAGCACCTGGGTGCTTTGACTGAGGTTTGTATCGCCGCCGGAAAAGTCCCGAAGGGATTGCCTTGACGAGGCGCCAGGTTGCGATGTGTTGGGTTTCCTATTTGTTCCGTCTACGAAAGCAGAACCATGCTGTTGAGTCTGTCCTCCATGTATTCACCGAAGCATTCTTCCTTGCGGCGTGAAGAAAGGGCTTCCTTCAGAAGGAACACATTGGCGATTGCATTGGGGATGGTGCTTGCAGGCAGTGGACATGCTGCCATTACATGGACCGGTGCCAATTCATCGAATTTTGGAGATTCAGGTAATTGGAACCCAGCCCATTCTGGAACAGGGTTCAGTAGCTCGGTCTACATCAATGGTGCGGGTACCCCTCCGCTGTTGGAGGCGTTGGGGGCCACCAACTGGCTGGATTTCGCTGATGAATTGCTGGTGGGCTCGGGCAGCGGTGCCAATGGCAGCCTTGGCATGGCAGTTAACCCTGCTGAGAGTCTCTTGAATATCACATTCAGCGCGCCTGCGGGCGCTCTGGCTCCATTGTTCCGTATCGGTGATGCAGGAGGAACCGGGACGACTGACATTGATTTGATGACTCCTCCGCTGAACCCCCAGACATATCCACGGGTCTTTGTGAATATGGGGGGACTTGGGGTTGGAACCGAAGGTACGGGTGTCCTGACTGTCAGAGGTACGGGGATTGCCTCCGATCCCATTTCCGGAAACGATCCCAATCTGGTTGGATTTGTGCAATCACAGCGCAGTGGCCTGATTGGCCAAGGCGCCGGAGGCAACGGTACGCTGAACCTGGATGGTGCCGGGCTGATCTATGCGTACCCCCCGGCAAGCGCATCAGACATCGTCGATGGCATTCCCACACTTGCCGTGGGCGTTGGCGGCGGAACGGGGAAGGTCGACATTCTTCATGGCGGCAAGCTGGGAGCTGCCGATGGGTCTGACGCCAATCCAACCGTCTCTGCCACCCCAGCCTTGACGCGTGGCTTCATTGGCAAAGACGGCGGCGTGGGTGTTGTCAGCATGCACGACCCGGCTGCCGGTGCGCGCAATATTGCGCAATTCTCCAATGGGTTGGTTGTGGGGTCTGGAAGCGGGCGAGGCACGCTGGACGTATTGGGTGCAGGCAAGGTGTCGGTAAGCAACGGGGCCACGTCCGCTGCTTGTCTGAATGCCGCGCCCGCACCTGCACCATTGCAGATTGGCGGCTCGGGGGTGGGGCTGGTCAGGATGAGCGGTGGTGATGCAGATCTTCTGGTGAGCGGCCACTACATCATGGGTGAAGATCCATCACTGAACCTGCAAAGTAATGTTCACGACCACCACATCGGGAAAATTCAGATCGGCAATGACGGAGTGTTGGTGACTGCCGATCAGGCTTCGGTCAAGGTTGGCGCTGCGCAAATCTGGAACTTCCAGGGGTGGGATAGCGGGGGTATCCCGCTCACATACGAAACCTACGGCATCGGCCCCATCGATGTGGATGGAACAGGGCAGATCTACTACGGATCGGAAACCGCCACTCCCTCGGCTCCGGGCAGCATCCAGGCTTCCCACATCCAGTTGACAACCCCCACCAGCGCGCTGCACTTCAACCATACTGGCAGCAATCTCAGTTTCGATGTTCCACTCAAGGGCGTGGGCCGGCTGGTGCAGGAGTCAGGAACAACCACGATGGCGCAGGTGCCTGCCTTGCCAGCGTTTCCTGCGGAAAGCGGTTGCGCTCCAACCATTGACCACCCCATCAACCAGCAGGCCTTTACCGGACCGGTCGAGGTGAACGCGGGAACCCTGGTGCTGCCGACAAACGATGTCCTGAGCAACGCCCAATCGTTCACGGTGGCTGGCGGAACCCTGATGCAGGGGGGCACGAGCCAGACCCTGAACCAGGTGACCTTGGGGGCCAATGGCACCTTGCAACTGACGGACAGCGGCCAGAGCACCAGCGACATCGCCAGGGCCAGCAGCTGGAGCGGCGGTGGCGCGGTGCTGCTCGACACGGTGCTGGGGGCCTGCGGCAGCGCCAGCGACAAGCTGGTCATCACCGGAGCCATCACGGGCGAGACCCGGCTGAAGATCACCAATGCGAGCGGGCCCGGAGCGGCAACCAGTGGCTGCGACGGCATTCTCGTCGTGGATGCGGCCGGTGCCAGCGGCGCAGGCACCTTCGTGCTCGATGGCGGGCCCATCACGCAAGGCGGATTCCAGTACCAGCTGGTGAAGGCGGGCAACGGCAACTGGTACCTGCAGGCCACCGAGGCACCGGGGCAGATCGTCATCCAGCAGACGGTGACACCCTCCGGCGGCGCTCCGGCATTCACCGGCAGCATTCCCTTCACGCTGAACTGCACGACGCCCAGCTACCAGTACAGCGGCAACATCACCGTGACCAACAACGTGGGCAACTCGGCTCCGGTCACTGTGGCGGCGGGCAGCCAGTGTTCCGTCGTGCAAGGCTCCCCGATGCCCGCGGTGACGGGCTACCAGTGGAGTGCTGCCACCTACGGTCCTTCGGGTACGGCCATGCCCGTGGGAGGTTTGCAGACGCTGACCATGTCCAACAACTTGACCAGGAGCGGCAGCGGTGGCCCCGGCGACGGCGGAGGTACTCCGGGTTCGGGCAACGCCGTGCCGGTTCCCGCGCTGGGCGCCGGAGGGCTGGGCGCGCTTGCGGGCCTGATGATGGCCGCCGCGGCATTCGTCGGCCGCCGGCGCCAGCAGGCCCGGGCCTGACCATGGACGTGACGTGCCGATCCCTGCGCGCCTTGCGGGTACGCGGGGATCGCGCAGAATAGAGGTGTCGGCCATGGGGCCAGCTTGTGCCTGGGCTTATCGCTTCGAGCAGCGCCTGCCAGGAAAAGAATCCCGAAAAAAATAATGCTTCCCATGGAATAAATTGCGGTCCGTGGCTGTTTACCGTAGGTCAACTCAACGAAAGCACCTATGTTCCGCATGACTTCCCTGGCTCTTCTTTCCTCGACCTTGCTCGCCGCGTGCGCAATGTCGTCCGCTCCTTCGGGCGCTGCCAAGGCTCCGGCCACCACCATGGATGGTGTGCTGGTCGGACCCAACCAGATGACGCTGTACGTGTTCGACAAGGATGCTGCCGGTTCGGGCAAGAGCGTCTGCAATGGCGGCTGCGCCGCGAACTGGCCGCCGCTTGCGGCGCAGAAGGGTGCGGTTGCCGCTGCCGACTGGAGCGTCATCACGCGCGATGACGGCAGCGCGCAATGGGCCTACAAGGGCCGCCCGCTGTACTACTGGGTCAAGGACGCCAAGCCGGGCGACAAGACAGGCGACGGTTTCCTCAACAATGCGTGGCATGCTGCCAAGCCCTGAGTTCGGCTGAGTGATCCCTGGTGAAGGCTGATTCCGTCATATCCCATATTCCGCGCCTGCGCCGCTATGCGCGGGCGCTGGTGGGGGATGCCGCGCGTGCTGATGACCTGGTGCAGGATACGCTGGAGCGTGCCTGCCAGAAGTGGTCGCTGTGGCGAGCGCCGGCAGCGGGCACGGATGCCGACGAGCACAAGGCGTTGCGCAGCTGGCTGCTCACACTGATGCACAACCTGTATGCCAACCAATGGCGGCAGACAGGTCGTGCACAGACCGTCGACCTGGACGACGTACTGGACATGGGGCACGACCCCACGCCCCAAATGGGTCTCAGGCTCGATCTGGAGCGCGCGCTGGCGCTGCTCACTCCCGCTGCCCGCGAGGTGCTGCTGCTGGTCGGCATGGAGCAGTTCAGCTATGCGGAGGCCGCGGAAATGCTGGGCGTTCCGGTGGGCACGGTCATGTCGCGCCTGGCTCGTGCCCGCGAGCAACTGCGCTGCCTGATGGAAGGTGATGCGGTGCGCGGTGCTTCGCTCAAGGTGGTCAAATGAAGGAAACATCCATGGATACGGGGCGCCCCGACGAATTGACACTCCACGCCTTCATGGATGGTGAGCTGGCGCCCGCACAGGCCGCGGAGGTCGCTGGCTGGCTGGCGGATCATCCCTTCGAGGCGGCACGCGTGGCCGCGTTGCAGGAGCAGAAGTCCATGCTGCAGGCATTGCATGCCGACGTGCTGGACGCGCCCGTACCGTTGAACCTGGCCCGTGCCGTGCGCAGGCCCCGCACGCAATGGCACTGGCCGCATGCGGTGGCTGCGGCGCTGATGCTGGCGGTCGGGGTGGGCATGGGGTATGGCATGGGCGCAAGCCAGGGATTAGGCCTGGGAACGGGCCTGGGCGACAGAACGCAGGGCCAAGGACTGGCCATGACCCGCAATGGAGGAGCGCCCGCGCCGCTGCCCACCTTTGTACGGGATGCCGCCGCAGCCCATGCGGTCTTTGCTCCCGAGCAGCGCCACCCGGTCGAGGTGGCCGCGCAGCAGCAGGAGCATCTCGTGCAATGGTTGTCCAAGCGCCTCGGAGTGAAGCTCACTGCGCCGTCTCTTGATGCCCAGGGATTTCGCTTGATGGGGGGGCGCCTCCTGCCGGGCGAGCAGGGGCAAGCCCGGGCGCAGTTCATGTACGAGGACGCGCACGCCGAGCGCCTGACTCTGTACGTGTCCCTGATGACGGACACCGCCAGAACCGGTACGGCACCCGTCGCCTTCCAGTGGACCGAGGACGGCGCCACACGTGGCTTCTACTGGATCAATGGCGACCGAGGCTATGCGCTGAGCGCAAGCCTGCCGCGCGAGCAACTGCATGTGGTGGCCGAGGCGATCTACAGGCAACTCCAATGAGTGGGGCGGGCTGGGCTGCTTGCGGTTACCAACCCACCATGTATCAGCGCGGAGGTGCTGCGGGGCCGCGGCATTCCGGCGTGTCCGCCGCGTGGCGGAGATAGGCAATGAGATCGCTGCGCTCCCCGGAGTCCGGTATGCCATCGTAGGTCATCGTCGTCCCCGGGACGACTTTCATGGGTTGAGCCAGGAACCGCTCCAGCGTTTTCTCGTCCCAGGTAAGGCCTGAATTTTTCATCGCCGACGAGTAGGCATAGCCGGGCACGCTTCCCGCGCGCCGGCCCACCACGCCACAATGGCGGGGGCCGACACGGTCATAAGCCAAGGCGTGGCAGGCCGCGCAGCGGGCATAGACCTGCTTGCCCGCGAGCACATCCTGCGCTGCGTGTCCGGCTGCCGAAGTCGTCAGGATGCATAGCAGCGCCCATCGTGCAGTACTCATGATACGAACGCGGCAGGCACGGGCACTTCACCCAGCGCATGGCGCAGCACAGCCCAATGCATGGCCTCGTCGCCCAGGATGCTGGCGGCGGCTTTGGACAAATCCCGGTTGGCAAACAGGGGCACCGCTCCCAGATAGGCGCTGACGGCGCCTTGCTCGAGTTGCGCCGCGAAGCGCAGGACGTCCTCCTGCGATTTCAGTTGATTCACGGGGAAGTTGTAGGTGGCCCTGGGAGAGACCGGTTTTCCGCCCAGCTTCTCGATGGTCCTGGCCAATAGTTCCGCATGGGCCTTGTGATGGCCTTGAAAGGTCACGGCGAGGTCCAGCGCCGGACGCTGCAGTAGCCTGCTCTCGGCCCCCAACTGGTAGGCCGCAATGGCCTCGAGCTCTGCACCCAGGGCCGTGTTGAGAATCTGCGTATCTTGTGCGCCACTGCCGTCATTTTTTGCCGCGAGTGCGTCACGGCCCGCCAGAAGGGCGACCGCTGCACCGGAGAGCACGAGTCCCGAACGGCCGAGGAAGAGGCGTCTGGCCTCCTGTGGATGGGGGATCTGCAAGAATGACATGGCAAGCTCCTTTGGGTGATGAGCACCGGACTCAGGGGCCGGAGGCTTCCGGGCCATGGCTGGTACCTGCCCATTGGATGAGGCGGTGCCCGGCTACGTTCCTGCCCTTCCGTCCACCGGGGCTGGCGTTCTGTGACCGCGGGAACGGCAAGGCGGGATACAGCATCCAATGGTGAAAAGGGGGCAGACATGCAAAACGGGCAATCCTTGCACCACGACGTGTTGGCGGCCGACGCGCCGGATCTGGAACTGGCCTTTCGCGCGTCGGCAGGAGATACCGTGGCTTTCGAGGCCATCATGCGACGCCACAATCGTCTGCTATTCCGCACTGCACGCGCCATACTCAAGAGCGATGCGGACGCGGAGGATGCACTGCAGCAGGCCTATCCGCGTGCCTGGCAGGCGCTTGGTGATTTCAGGGCGGACGCGAGGTTGTCCACCTGGCTGGTGCGCATTGTCGTCAACGAGGCGCTTGGACACCTGAGACGTCGCCCACTGAGGCTTGTGCCTCTGGATTCCGCCATCTCATCGACCGAAGGGGGTGATCAGAACTGGCTGCACGACGACAGGGACCATGGTCCCGATCGCGCCGCCATGCGTTCGGAACTGCGGCGGATCATGGAGGCTCGCATCGATAGGCTGCCCGACGACTTTCGCAGCGTTTTCATGCTGCGCGCCGTGGAGGAGATGAGCGTGGAGGAGGTGTCTCAGATGCTGGAGATTCCGGAGGCCACCGTGCGCACCCGCTTCTTTCGTGCCCGGAGCCTGCTGCGCGAAGGGCTTTCTCTGGATATGGACATGGCCCTGGCGGACGCATTTGCGTTCGGTGGGGCGCGATGCAGTCGCGTCGTGGCGGCGGTACAGGCACGGCTGGCATCCCACTGATGCGTGCTCTGCGATGGCCGTGTGTCGGCGCCGACCAGCACATCGCGCTTTTCGAAACGGTTGCAGCCACAATACCCGCATTCCCCGGCACGAGCCGCCCATTTCGCGGCAGGCATGGCGCCGGGCAAGCGAGCTGACATGTCCCTGTTGATACAAGAAATTCCCGCTGCAGACGCTCCCATGGAGCTGTTGCTGATTGCAGATCCGTCCGAGCAAAAAGTTCGCTCCTATCTCTCCGAATCCCGGTGCTTCGTTGCGTCCAGCGACGGTGTGCTGGTGGGGGCCTGTGTCGTCCAGCCACTCGGGGAGGACGCATATGAGCTGATGAGCATTGCCGTCGAGCCCGGTCGCCAGAAGTCCGGGCATGGCACGGCCCTGCTGAAGTGGGTTGTCGATTTCTTCCGCGAGGAGGGGGCGCAGCGGATGGAGGTGGGCACCGGCTCGTTCGGCCACCAACTGGCGTTCTACCAACGGCAGGGATTCAGGGTGACCCGCATCGACCATGATTTCTTTGTGAAAAACTACCCCGAGCCCATCTTCGAGGAAGGGATTCAGCTCGTTGACATGCTGCGGCTGACGCGGGAGTATGCGGGCCGTCCAGCCTGACCACGTCCTTTGATGCTGCAGCCTCGACCGCCATTGCAGAGGGCATGAGAACGTGTGGAGTCCTCCTGGACTCTTCAGGCAGGCGCGAGCCGGGAAAGCGCGCCCGTGATCATCATTCTCATGCCCATGTCGAATTCCGCCTCCATTTCAGCGACTTCCGCGGCAAAGTCCGACTCCATGACCAATTCCTGGCGGGCTGCGGCATAGACCGAATCAGCAGCGGCAAATCCGTGGAACGCAACGGTCGCCACCAGCCAGCGGGCCTCATCCTTTGAAAGACCGTAGGCGCGCGCCACCTTGCCCTGGTGCGCATCGATCTTCTCGAGCATGGCGGGCGTGGCGACCAGTCGGCGAATCACGTAGGGCGTCACGCCCGGGTGGACCCGCACGAACTCGCGCACCGAGGCGGTGAACTCGACCAGGTATTCCTCCAGCCTCGCGCGTCCCTTGCCCATGGGCGGCGTGAACTCCCAGCGACTGAAGATTTCCTCGGCAACCAGATGCTTGAGTTCGGCAAGGCTGGGCACATGCTTGTAGAGCGCCATGTGGCTCACTCCCAGCGCTGCCGCCACGCCCACGAATGTGATGTTCGGAATCCCGATCTCGATGCCTGCGTCGGCGATGCGCTCACGCGTGATGGTGCGCGGACGCCCGCGTGCCGAGGGCTGCTTTTTCTGGTTCATGTTCTCTCCGTGTGGACGCCTATTGTCCTGCAGACAGTAGGCCTGTCTGCTTCGAAACGTTGGTGTGGATGAATTAGTTTAGTATGATGCAACTAATTCGTATTTTCATTCCCAGGGGTTCACGCAAAAGTTCGTGCAACCCGCGGTGACCCGGATGCCATTTGCGCCCAGGTCACTGCAGCGGAAGGGAAACACCGTTCTCATCCGTACGTTCTGCTTCTATCTTCAACATGACTGCTCAAGACGCGGCGGGGGCCGCTACCGGACAGCGCAGCGCCTTGAGCCTGGTGCTTCGGCCCATCCAGGGCCGCCTGGTCTTCGCCACCATACTGGCGGCAACGGGAACCATGCTCGCGCTGGTTCCGCTCGCCGGCATTGCGCATGTGGCGCGGCTGGCATGGGAGCATGCCGATACTCCCATGCACCCAGGCTCGATCTTCCGGGGCGCCCTGGTCAGTTTGTTGGCGGGCGTGCTGCTCATGCTTGCCGGAGAACTGCTGGCGCACATGGCCGACAACCGCCTCACGCGCGATCTGCGGATCGAGGCCGCGCGCCGGCTGGCGCAGGTTCCCCTGGGCTGGTTCGGTGCGCGCGCTTCGGGCGAGGTCAAGCAGGCGCTGCAGGACGACATGGCCACCTTGCACGCCTTGAGCGCGCATTTCTGCACCGCGGCTGGCAGGGCGGTGGGGGCGATCGCGTTCTGCGCGCTCTATCTGTATGCCTCCGACTGGCGCATGGCGGCCATTGCGTCGGTGCCGTTCGTCGGGTTCTTTCTTTTCCTGCGCCATGCCATGCGCGCCAGCGGCGCGAACATGCAGGACTTCGTGGCGCGGATGGGCCGCATCAACAGCGCTGCCGTCGAATTCACCACCGGCGTTCCCGTGCTCAAGACGTTTGGCGGCACGCGCCGCGTGCATGCCGGCTACACGGCGGCGGTCGACGGATTCGCGCAGGCATTCACCGAGTTCACGCGGCCGCTCGTGGCATCCATGGCCCACGCACATGCCATGATCGCGCCGGTGACCGTGCTGGGCGTGGTGCTGGCGAGCGGCGGCCTGTTCATCGCGTGGGGCTGGATTACGCCCCTCGATGTGCTGCCCTTCGCCCTCTTGGCACCTGGGGCCTGCGCACCCGTACTGCTGCTGCACACACTGCTGCATGACCTGCAGGCGGCGCATGGAGCGGCGCAGCGGGTGCGTGCGCTGCTCGGGATACCCCTGCTGGATCAGGCCGTGCCGGACAGGCGCCAAAGGCCCGATGGCCATGCCATTCGATTCGAGGACGTGAGCTTCGAATACGGTACGGGGCATCGTGCACTGTCGGGCATCAGCTTCGCGTTGGAGCCCGGTACGGTCACCGCCCTGGTGGGCCCTTCGGGTGCGGGCAAGTCGACGCTGGCGCGCATGCTTCTGCGATTTTCCGATCCGACGGGCGGACGGGTCCTGCTCGGTGGCGTGGATCTGCGCAACATCGACAGCGCGGAGCTGTACCGGCATGTCGGCTTTGTGCTGCAGGACGTGCGGCTGATCCGTGCCTCGGTGTTCGACAACATCGCGCTCGGCCGTCCCTCTGCGAGCCCGCAGGAGGTGGAGCGCGCCGCGCGCGCGGCCCATATCCACGAACGGATCCTCGCGCTGCCGCGTGGCTATGACTCGGTGGTCGGTGAGGATGCGCTGTTCTCCGGAGGCGAAATGCAACGTGTGAGCATCGCTCGCGCCGTGCTGCTCGATGCGCCCGTGCTGGTGCTGGACGAGGCGACCGCCTCGGCGGATGCCGAGAGCGAGGCGGCGATCCAGGACGCGCTCTCGCGCTTTGCCCGAGGCCGGACCGTGCTGGTCATCGCGCACCGGCTCGACAGCGTGATGCATGCCGACCGCATCCTGGTGCTTGACGGTGGGGAGATCGTGGAGCAGGGCCGCCATGCCGGCTTGCTGGCACGCGGCGGTCTCTATGCCCGGCTGTGGCGGCAGGGGCGCTATGACGAGCTCGTCGCGAGCGACACAGGCGTGGAGGGATCGCCATCATGCTGAGTACGTTTGCACTTCTGCTGGGCGACGACATGCGCCTGCTTCGCCGCTATGGCTTCCTGGCGGTCATCTACGGGCTGCTTTGCGGGGGCGTCATCGCCCTGCTGGTTCCCGTGCTCACGCATCTGCTCGCGGGGCAGGTGGACGCGGCGATCGCCTGGGTGCTCGCATTGCTGGCAGGCGTGGCGGCATCGTGGCTTTTGCGCCGCCATGTCGAGCGGGCAGGGGTGCGTGTGGGCGTTGCCGTTCTGCAGAGTGGCCGCCATCGTCTCGGTGAGCGGGTTGCGCGCTTGCCGGTGGGATGGTTCACGCCACAGAACACCGCGCGTGTCGGCCATGTGGTGACAGACGGGATGATGGGCATCGCCCAGTTGCCAGCCCATGTGTTCACTCCCGTGATCTGCGGCGTGGTGACTCCGCTGGTGGTGATCGCGCTGTTGTTTGCGCAGCGCGGATCGCTCGGATGGATCGCTCTGCTGTCCTTGCCGGTGCTGGCGAGCGTCTTTGTGCTCACGTCCTGGATCGCGCGGCGGACCGATGCGGCCTTCCAGCGCGATTTCGCGGAGGCAAGCCAGCGCCTGGTGGAGTTTGCACAGGCGCAGTCGGTGCTGCGGGCGTTCGGCGGCGAGGGCGGCAGCACCCGATTCGTGGAGCAGGCCGTGGAGCGGCAGGGGCGCTCCGGCCTGCGCCTGATCGTGCTCTCGTCGTTGTCCGCGGTATTCAACGTCTGGGCCGTGCAGTGCGTGTTCGCGGCACTGCTGATGGTGTCCGCGGCATGGCTTGGCGACGTGCTGGACATGGGAGTTGCCGCGGGGGATCTCTCCGCGGTGCTGGTGTCCATGCTGCTCGTGATCCGGTTCGTGGAGCCCTTGCTGGAGGTGGCAGGCTACGCGGAGGTGCTGCGCGGCGCGGGCGGCCAGCTTCGTGCGGTGCGGGCGCTGTTCGAGGTGCAGCCCTTGCCCGAGGGGCATTCCGCGAAGCAGCCGGCGGACGCCGGCGTCGAACTGCGCGATGTGCATTTCCGCTATGACGCGGACGCGCCGGAAGTCCTCTGCGGCGTGAGCCTGCACGTCAAACCCGGCAGCATGACCGCGCTGATCGGTGCGTCGGGATCGGGCAAGACGACCCTGGTGCGTTTGATGGCCCGGTTCTTCGATGTGAGTGCCGGCGCTGTCCTGATGGGCGGCGTGGATGTGCGGGACATGCGCGAGGAGGATCTGGCCGCACAGGTGAGCCAGATCTTCCAGGACAATTTCCTGTTCGCGGGAAGCATCGCCGACAACATTCGCATGGGACGGCCCGATGCGAGCGATGACGCCTTCATGCAGGCGGTGCAGCAGTCCGGCGTGGCGGAGATCATCGGGCGGCTGCCGCAGGGACTGGATACACCTGTCGGCGAGGGCGGAGCCCGCCTGTCGGGCGGGGAGCGGCAGCGCATTGCCATTGCGCGGGCACTGATCAAGGATGCTCCGATCCTGCTGGTGGATGAAGCGACGGCATCGCTCGACGCCGCCAACCAGGCCGTGATCGCACAGACCCTGGTGCGTCTGCGCGGACGGCGCACGGTGATCGTGATCGCGCACCAGCTCTCGACGGTGGCCATGGCGGACCAGATCGTCGTGCTGGAGGCGGGGCGCGTGCTCGAACAGGGATCGCCCGGGCAGTTGCTTGCCGGGCAGGGACGCTATGCGGAGTTTCTCAACCAGCGCGCCGCGGCCAGAGGCTGGCGCATTGCTGGCGCGACTGCGGCAGGAGGTTCGCTCTGATGCGTGCGCGCTGGTTGGGATGTTTTGCACTGCTGTGTGCCGTCTCGCTGTGCGTGGGCGCGGGCCGGATGCCGTGGCAGCAGCTCGCTACCTTCTCGGGAGACGCCTGGCTCACACTGACGGCCAGCCGCCTGCCGCGTCTCGCGGCCCTGGTGATGACCGGGGCGGGGCTCTCGGTGTGCGGAGTGATCCTGCAGCACATCGTGCGCAACAAGTTCGTGGAGCCCGGTACCACGGGCGGCCTGGATGCGGCCAAGCTCGGCATCCTGGTGTCGCTCGTCGCGCTGCCGGCGGCCGGCACGGCGGGCCGGATGCTGTTCGCGCTGGTGTTCTGCCTGCTGGCGAGCCTGCTCTACGTCGCCATCATCCGCCGCATCCAGTTCCGCAACACGGTGCTGGTGCCGGTGGTCGGGTTGATGTATGGAAGTGTGCTGAGCGCCCTGGCCGAGTTCTACGCCTATCGGCACAACATCCTGCAGAGCATGCAGGGATGGCTGCTGGGCGACTTCTCGCGCATTGTTCAAGGCCGCTACGAAATCCTCTACATCATCTTGCCCGTGGTGCTGCTGGCCTATGTGTATGCGCACCGCTTCACGGTGCTTGGCATGGGCGAGGAGGTGGCTTCCAACCTGGGGCTCGGCTATGGGGCGACGGCAGCGGTGGGGCTGCTGCTGGTGGCGGTGACAGTGTCCGCCACCGTCATCGCCGTGGGCGCGATCCCGTTCGTCGGGCTCGTGGTGCCGCAATGGGTGGCCATGCGCCGGGGCGACAACCTCCACCGGACGCTGCCCCTGGTGGCGTTGGGTGGAGCATCCCTGCTGCTGGCGTGCGACATCGTCGGCCGGCTGCTGATCCATCCCTTCGAGGTGCCGATCGGGTTGACGGCCGGTGCGGTGGGCGGGGTGGCCTTCCTGGGCATGGTCCTGCGGAGGGCGCGGTGATGCCGGCGCTATCACTTGCACGCCGGCCGTGGATGCTGGCATCGGCCATCGGCCTGCTTGCCGCGGTGTTTGTCTTCGCGGGCGCGGGAATGGACTTTGACTACGTGATCCCCAAGCGCCTGCAACGCCTTGCGGGCATGGGCCTCGGGGGCATCTGCGTTGCGTTGTCCTCGATGCTGTTCCAGACGCTTGTGGGCAACCGCATATTGACGCCCGCGGTCATGGGCTACGAGGCGGTTTTCCTGCTGTGGCAGGCGCTGCTTCTCCTGCTGCTCGGCACGCACGGGCTCGCATCGCTGGGCTCGGGCGGAGGCTTTGCGGTGTCCGTGGCCCTCATGCTGGGCTACTCCTGGGTTCTGCAGCAGTGGCTGATGCGCAGGGGCGGGAACGACATCTACCTGATGCTGCTGGTCGGTCTGGTGCTCACGATGGTGATGGGCACGTTCACCCAGTTCGTGCAACTGAGCATCAGCCCGGGGGAGTTTGCCGTGCTGCAGGGCGTGGGGCAGACCTCCTTCCAGCGCGTTCGCCCCGAGACGCTGGCCTGGGCATCGCTGGGCGTGCTGGCCGCCACGGCCGTGGTGTACAGGACGCTTCCCGTGCTGGACGTGATGGCGCTGGGACGCGATCCCTCCATCTCCCTGGGAGTGCCGCACGACCGGTATCTGCGGCTGTACCTGGCGCTCATCGCCGTTCTGGTCGCCGTGTCCACCAGTCTCATCGGGCCCGCTGCATTCATGGGGATCTTCGTGGCCAACATCGTCCACGCATGGGCGCCCCGCGCACGGCATCGCACGAGCCTGCCCCTGGGGTGCGGTGTCGCCGTGGGCATCTTTCTCGTCGCTCAACTCCTGGTCGAGCATGTCTTCCACTACAGAACCACCGTCACCATTCTCGTCAACCTGGTGTGTGGTGCGTACTTCCTCGCGCTCATCCTGCGCAACCGGAGCCCGGCATGATCACCGTGAGCCAACTTCACAAGCGATACGGAGGCAGGGCGGTGCTGCGCGGCGTGGATGCCGAGTTTCCCGTTGGCGGCGTCACGTCGCTGATCGGCCCCAATGGAGCGGGAAAGTCCACGTTGCTCATGGCGATGGCCCGGCTGCTGGAGCCCAGCAGCGGCGAGATACGGCTGCAGGGCCGTGGCGTCGGCGGCATTCCCATCGCCGAATATGCCCTGCGTGTTGCCACGCTGCGCCAGTCGCCGGGGTTCAACATGCGGCTGACCGTGGAGGAGCTTGTCGCCTTCGGACGTTTTCCTCACAGCCGTGGCGCGATGACGGCGGAGGATCATCGCGCGGTCGATGATGCGATCGATTTCCTGTCGCTGCGGGAACTGCGCCACGCGTACGTGGACGAAATCAGCGGCGGCCAGCGCCAGATGGCCTTTCTGGCCATGACCGTGGCGCAGCAGACCGACGTGCTGCTGCTGGACGAGCCGCTCAACAACCTCGACATGAAGCATGCCGTTCAGATCATGCGCGCGCTGCGCCGCCTGTGCGACGAGCACGGGCGCACGGTGATCCTGGTGATCCACGACATCAACTTCGCCGCGAACTATTCCGACCACATCGTGGCGCTCAAGGATGGCGCGCTGCGCTTCAGCGGCCCGGCCACGGAGGTGGTGACCGAGGAACGCCTGCGCGATCTCTACGAGATCGACTTCGAAATCACCCGCAGCGCGAGCGGCTGCATTTGCAACTATTTTCTATAGAGGGAATGTGACGGCCATGCTTTCATCACGCAGAAACTTCATGCTATCGACGGCCGGTGCGGCAGCGCTGCCCACCCTGTCCCTGCTGCCCGGCACGTCCCATGCCTATGCACCCGTCACGGTGCAGCACAGGATGGGAACCACGGTCATCAGGAAGCGTCCGCAGCGCGTGGCCGCGCTCGATATGAACGAGGTGGACATGCTGGACCTGCTGGGCGTGCCGATCGCCGGCATGGTGAAGGACTTTGTTCCGCACTTTCTGTCGCGCTACCGGAATGACGCGGCCGTGCAGGACCTGGGAGCCATTGTCCAGCCTCACCTGGAGCGCGTGCACGCCCTGCGGCCCGATCTCATCCTGATGACGCCGCTGCAGGCGAACCACTACCAGGAGCTCAGCGAGATCGCGCCGACGCTGCACTACGACGTGGATTTCAAGAACAGCGAGAAAGGCCATCTCGAGGTCGTCAAGAGCCACCTGCTCACGCTGGGGCGCATCTTCGAGAAGGAGGCGGTGGCAAGGCAGCGGGTCGCGGAGCTGGATGCCAGGGTGCAACTGGTGCGCAGAGCGGCAGAGGGCCGTCCCGACAGGGCGCTGATCGTGCTGCACAACAACGGTGCCTTCAGCTCCTTCGGAGTGCGCTCGCGCTACGGCTTCGTCTTCAGTGCCCTGGGGGTGAAGCCCGCCAGCGAGGCCGTTGAGACCAGCCTGCACGGCCAGCCGATCTCAAGCGAGTTCATCCAGCAGGCGAACCCCGACATCCTGTATGTCGTCGACCGCACCGCCGTCATGGAGCGCAGGCCCGTGATCGACATGCAGGGGCTGGCAAATCCGCTGCTGCGCCAGACCAGGGCATGGAAGAGCGGCCGGGTCGTCTTTGCCGATGCCGACGCCTGGTACACGACGGCCGCCAGCCCGACCTCGCTCAGGCTCCTGATCGACGATGTGCTCAAAGGCTATCCGCGCTGACGCTCCTCGCTTTCATCGCTTGTCCAAACCCTTCGCAGCCAGGTTCCTACCCAGCCAAAAAATCAATCCAGGCGCCCGAGACCCGTGCCCGTCTCACGCGCCCATTCAAAGGAATCCGGTATGTCCGCACTTTCTCATCCACCTTGTTTCACCGTGTCTGCGCAGCCTCCGTTCGCGCTGCGGCGCAGCCTGGCCGCGCGCCGCTCCGTGCTGGGCCTGGCAGCGGGCGGCCTGCTGGCAGCCGCTCCGATGGCACACGCGCAGGCATCGGGCGAGGCGGAGGGGGCCGAGGCCACCTTGCCCGTGGTCACCGTGCGGGAGCAGGCCGGGCCCGTGGCCGTGCCCTATGCGGGAGGGCAGGTCTCCTCGGGCGGCCGCATTGGCCTGCTGGGCGACAAGGATTTCATGGAGACGCCGTTCAACACCATCAGCTACACCGACAAGTTCGTCGAGGACCGGCAGGCACAGACCATCACCGATGTGATCGCCGCCACGGATCCAACGGTGTTCAGCAACGGAGTGTCGGGCGCCTGGAGCGAGAATTACTCGATTCGCGGCTTTTCCTCCAACTCCTACGACATGACGCTGGGCGGTCTGTACGGCATGGCCCCGTACTACCGCACGACACCCGAGATGTTCGAGCGCATCGAGGTTCTGAAGGGCCCCTCGGCCTTGCTCAACGGCATGCCGCCCGGTGGCTCGGTGGGGGGCTCGGTGAACCTCGTTCCCAAGCGGGCAGGCAGCGCTCCCATCACGCGCCTGACCACCACCTATATGTCGGATGCCCAGTTCGGCGGACACATCGACCTGGGGCGGCGCTTCGGCGACAGCCAGCAACTGGGCATCCGTTTCAATGGTGTCTACCGTGATGGTGACGGAGCGGTGGACGGGCAGGAGAAGAAGGCGCAACTGGCCGCG
This sequence comes from Diaphorobacter ruginosibacter, assembly GCF_014395975.1. Taxonomy (NCBI): domain Bacteria; kingdom Pseudomonadati; phylum Pseudomonadota; class Betaproteobacteria; order Burkholderiales; family Comamonadaceae; genus Diaphorobacter; species Diaphorobacter ruginosibacter. The sequence goes on from NZ_CP060714.1 coordinate 2,163,340, forward strand.
CTCGGCCTCGACTGGCGGGGCGATGGGGTGCGACTGTCAGCCGACCTCTATCACAGCGACGACCGCGTCAACGGTGTGACGCGCGGCATCAACCTGGCGCCGGGCGTCGCCATTCCGCGTGCGCCCAAGGCGGACACCCTGCTGAATCCCGACTGGTCCACGGTCCACAACAAGGACAAGGCGGTCATGGTGCTTGGCGAATTCGACCTGGGCGATCAGGTCATGGCCTATGCTGCGTTGGGCGCAAGCCGTACGGACTACCAGTACAACGGCGCCATGTCCGCACAGGTTCTCAATGCGGCCGGCGACTTCCGTACCAGCATGGGGCAGCTGGCGTTCGAGCAGAAAAAGCAGTCGGCCGAACTGGGGCTCAAGGGCCGCTTGCAGACCGGCGGGATCCGGCATCAGTGGGCGTTGAATGCCACGCACTACGAGCACAAGCAGGACGACTATGGACGCCGCAGCGTCCCGGGTGCGGACTGGACCACCAATATCTACCACCCCGTATGGGGCCCCAAGGCGCCGTTCGCTGCTCCGCACATCGCTCGCACACAGGTTCGGCTTGCGAGCTATGGCGTGGCCGACACGTTGTCGTTTGCGCAAGACCGGGTGCAGCTCACGCTGGGCGTGCGGCGGCAGCAGGTCGTGAGCGACAGCTTCAACGTGGCCAACGGCGCGCGCACTTCGCGGTACGACGAAGGCGCGACGTCGCCGGCGGCTGCGCTGCTTGTCAAGGCGACGGAGCATGTGTCCGTCTACGCCAATTACATCGAGGGGCTGAGCCAGGGCGCCGTGGCGCCGATGACCGCAGCCAATGCGGGGGAGGTCTTCGCGCCCTACAAGAGCAAGCAGAAGGAGGTGGGCATCAAGTTCGATCTGGGCGAGTTTGCGCACACGCTCAGCCTGTTCGAGATCACGCGACCGAGCAGCTACACCGATCCAGTGACCAACGTGTTCTCGATGGGTGGAGAGCAGCGCAACCGAGGCGCCGAGTGGAGCTTCTTCGGTTCTCCCTGGAGAGGTGTGCGCCTGATGGGCGGTGCGGCATTCACCAGCCCCAAGGTGACCCGGTCGACCGTCGCCACCTCGCAAGGCAGGATCGCCACCGGCATTCCCAGGCTGCAGGGGAAACTGGGTGTCGAATGGGATGTCCCCGCCGTGCAGGGCCTGACGCTCACGGGCAACGCCACTGCCGTCTCCAAGCAGTACATCAGTGCGGACAACAGCCTCTGGGTACCGGGACGGGTGACCTACGATATCGGCGCCCGTTATGCCGCCAGGATCGCCGACCATCCGGTCACCTTCCGTGCCACCGTGCTGAACGCGACGAACAAGGCCTACTGGGGCATGCCGCTGCTCTCCAGCCTGGCTTTGGGCGCACCGCGCACGGTGGCCGTATCGGCAACGGTGGACTTCTGACACTTCGTGGCGGAGTGCTAAAGGCCTATCCCACGATCAGCAGCGCGGACAGCAGCCGCACCAGATCCCCCTGCCCAAGCGCCTGGGCGAGACGGGACTCGGCAGCCCGGCAGACAGCCACGGTCCGAAGGAAAGACCCAGCGGGTGCTTCACAAACCGGATAGCCACCGCATCTTTTGTCCAGAAGCCTTGCGTGGCACCAAGCTTTTTCTCCATACCCGCACCCATTGGATAGTCTGCGCGCGGCCTGGACATAGCCTTGCGTCCTCTTCGTTCCACCATGCGTTCCACGCGGCGACCTGCTGCGAAAGAACGACAAGGAGCGGAGACAGGCATGAAGGATTTGCAAGGGAAATGCATCATCGTCACGGGCGGTGCGACGCTGATTGGAGCGGGCGTGGTGCGCGCGCTGCGCGGCTACGGCGCACGGGTCGCGCTGTTTGACATCGATGCCGACAACGGCGCGAAAGTGGCCTCCGAGGATGCGGCAGCCTCGCGCTTCTGGCAGGTGGACATCACCCGGGATGAGCAGCTCGATGCAGCGGTTGCGGATGTGGCAAGGCACTTCGGTCGCATCGACGGGCTAGTGAACCTCGCCGCGACCTATCTCGACGACGGTGCTGCCTCCACGCGCGCCGACTGGCTCAAGGCGCTGGACGTCAACCTGGTCAGTGCCGTGATGGCCGCACGCGCCGTGCTCCCGCATCTCAAGGCAGCTGGCGGCGGGGCCATTGTCAACTTCACCAGCATTTCCTCGAAGGTGGCGCAGACCGGGCGCTGGCTCTACCCGGTCTCCAAGGCCGCTCTGGTGCAGCTCACGCGCAGCATGGCAATGGACTTCGCGGGCGACGGTGTGCGGGTGAACTCGGTGTCCCCGGGCTGGACATGGTCGCGCGTGATGGATGAGCTCACCCAGGGCGACCGCGCGAAGACCGACCGGGTGGCAGCGGATTTCCATCTGCTGCGCCGGGTGGGGGATCCCGGAGAAGTCGCGGATGTGGTGGCGTTCCTGCTCTCCGGCCATGCGTCGTTCGTGACCGGGGCCGACTACGCGGTGGATGGCGGTTACTCCGCCATGGGCCCCGAGCAGGCCCACCCCGCGATTCCCTTGCTGGCGCAGTGACCCGGCCGGTTCTTGCACTTTCAAAAATCATTCAGGAGACATCTATGCGCAGCGTTGCAATCGTCGGTGGCGGCCAGGCGGGCCTGCCCGTGGCCTTCGGGCTTCTTGACAAGGGTTATCAGGTGACGGTGGTGACCAACCGAACACCTGATGAGATTCGTGCGGGCAAGGTCACGTCGAGCCAGTGCATGTTTGCGCCGTCGCTCGATGTGGAGCGTGCACTGGGCATCAATGACTGGGAAAACACCTGCCCACCCGTGGAGGGCATCGGCTTCGCCGTTCCGCATCCGGAGCAGGCCGGGGCCAAGGTCATCGACTGGAGCGCACGGCTGGATCGTCCTGCACAGTCCGTCGACCAGCGCCTGAAGATGCCCGTCTGGCTGGAGCAGGTCGAGGCGCGCGGCGGCCAAGTGATGATCATGGACGCGGGCATCGCTGAACTGGAGGCGCTGGCGGACACGCACGACCTCGTGATCCTCGCGGCAGGCAAGGGCGAGGTGGTGCGGCTTTTCGAACGCGATGCCGCGCGATCGCCGTTCGACAAGCCGCAGCGCGCACTGGCGCTGACCTACGTGCACGGTCTCAGGCCGACGCCGGAGTACTCGCGCGTGTCCTTCAACCTGGTGCCCGGGGTGGGCGAGTACTTTGTCTTTCCGGCGCTGACCTTCTCCGGTCCCTGCGACATCATGGTCTTCGAAGGGGTTCCAGGCGGCCCGCTCGATTGCTGGAAGAGCGCGACGACACCAGCCGAGCATCTGGCCGTCAGCAAGCGCTTTCTCGACACCTACCTGCCGTGGGAGGGAGATCGGGCGCGCAACGTCGAACTGACGGACGACAGGGGCGTGCTTGCCGGTGCATTCGCACCCACCGTGCGCAAGCCCGTGCTCACGCTGCCCTCGGGGCGCCTGGTGTTCGGCCTGGGGGATGCGGTGGTCACCAACGATCCCATCACGGGCCAGGGATCGAACAACGCGGCCAAGGCGGCGAAGGTCTACCTGGGCGCGATTCTCGAGCGCGGCGAGCAGGCCTACACGCGCGAGTGGATGGAGCAGACCTTCGAGTGCTACTGGGACTACGCCAGGTGGGTGGTGCGCTGGACCAACTCGCTGCTCACGCCTCCACCGCCGCACGTGCTGCAGTTGCTGGGCGCGGCGGGGCAACTGCCGACGCTGGCCTCCACGATTGCCAATGGCTTCAACCATCCCCCCAACTATTTCCCGGCCTGGGACGACGCGGCTGCCGCCGCGAGGCTGATTGCCGAGCATCAGCAGTCCATGCCGGTTGCGGCCTGAGGAGTGCCCATGTCTGCCTGCGCTGCCATGGATGAAGACCGCCACGTGGGTGGCAACCTTGGTTCACTCAGCCCGCCATGGGGGAGTGACGACCTCGCGCCGCACACCCTGCGCAAGCTCCTGGGAAGCTATCCAACAGGAGTCGCCATCGTCACCACGTCGGCGTCCGACGGCCGCCCCGTGGGGCTGACGATCAATTCGTTTGCGTCGCTTTCGCTGGATCCGCCGCTGGTGCTGTGGAGCCTGGTGAACCATTCACCCAGCCTTGCCGTATTCCGCGATTGCGCGCACTTTGCCATTCACGTGTTGCCGCGAGAGCATGAGGAACTGGCCCGGCGCTTTGCCAACCCCGCGGTCGTCGACAAGTTCGCGGAGCTGGATCTGCACATCACGCCCGAGGGCGTGCCCGTGCTGCACGGCGCCGTGACTACCCTGGTGTGTGCCAACGATCACAGCCGGCACGCGGGCGACCACCTGCTGATGGTGGGGCGCGTGGTGCGCACCTCCAGCACACCCGGCGTGCCCCTGGTGTTCCACGCCGGCAGGTTCACCAGCCTGCATGCGGTGCAAGCCGCACCCGACAAGCATTCCTGAGCGAGACAACAACATGCACGACAACAACGCATCTGCTTCCGTTCTTTCCGCGCTCGCCCTGAGGCTGGCAAGCGGGAGCGTCCGGGTGATCGACCTGACCCAGACGCTCTCACCATCGTTTCCGGCGCTTCAGTTGCCACCGCAGTTCGGCCAGGTCCAGGGGTTCAAGATCGAACGCATCTCGCACTACGACGAGGCCGGGCCTGGCTGGTACTGGAACAATTTCTCGTGCGGGGAGCATACGGGCACGCACTTCGATGCCCCGGTGCACTGGATTACCGGCCGCGACCATCCGGCCAACAGCGTCGATACCATCGCGCCGCAGAATTTCATTGCTCCTGCCGTCGTGGTCGATGCGTCGGCAGAGGTTGCAAAGAACCCGGACTGGCTGCTGACCGTGGCCTACCTGGAGGCGTGGGAGCAGCGCCATGGCCGGATTCCATCGGGCGCCTGGGTGCTGTTCCGCACCGACTGGTCGCTCAAGGCCGATGACGCCGCTGCCTTTCTCAACCTGCGCGAGGATGGAGCGCACACCCCCGGCCCGACACAGGAGGCGGTGGAGTGGATGATCGGCCAGCGCCAGGTGCATGGCTTTGGCGTGGAAACCATCAACACCGATGCCGGCCAGTCCTATGCGTGGCCCGTGGCGTATCCCTGCCATACCCTGATGCACGGCGCGAACCGCTTCGGCCTGCAGTGCCTGAAGAATCTGGATCAACTGCCGCCCCAGGGCGCCATGATCGTCAGTGCACCACTCAAGATCGAAGGCGGCTCGGGCAGCCCGCTGCGCGTGCTGGCGCTGGTGGAGTAGGCCGATGGCGGCAGACACGCAAATCATCTTCGTCGGCAGCGGCATCAATTCGCTGGTGGGCGCGGCCTTGCTGGCGCTGCGCGGCAAGCGGGTGCTGGTGTTGGAGCGCAATGATCGATTGGGAGGCTGCATTCGCACGGAGGAGCTGTTTCCGGGCTATCACCACGAAGTGATGTCCTCCTGGTATCCGCTGTTCACGGGCAGTCCCGGCTATGCGGAACTCAAGCCGGCGCTCGAGCGCGCGGGACTGGAGTTCCTGCTTCCCGAGTACACGACGGGCCTGGTCTGGCCCGATGGGCGCGGGCTGGCGCTCAAGCGCGATCTGGATGACGCCGCCTTGAGGCTCGATGCCATCGCACCGGGCGACGGAGCCGCCTTGCAGACCGTGGCGGGCGAGCTGTTCGGGCGTGATGCCGCGTTGACCTTCGGGCTGCTCGGAGGGGACCCGTACGGATGGCCGATGCTCAAGCTGCTGTGGTCCGAATGGCGCAAGCGCGGCACCGATGGCATGCTGGCCTATGCGGGCAGCGCCATGGAGAGCTTCAGGCGCTGGTCGCACGGCAGGCTGCAGTCGGATACCGCGCGCGCGGTCATGGCGCCGTGGACGCTGCACTCCGGACTCGGCCCGGATGACGCCACGTCCGCGCTGATCGGCAAGCTCACCTTTGCCGCGGTGGTGAGTGGCGGGATGCCGGTCGTCAAGGGCGGGGGCAGCCAACTGGTCAAGGCCCTGGCGAGCGTCATCGAAGGGCAGGGCGGGCAACTCCTCTGCAATGCGCAGGTCGACCATATCGATACCGAGGGCATGGGCAAGCGCGAGCGCGCAACGGGCGTTCGCACGGCGGATGGCAGGCGCTTCGCGGCAAGCGAGTCGGTGGTCTGCAGCGTCGCGCCGAAGCAGCTTTATGCGCGCCTGCTCAACAACATGCCGCAGGAGGTCCGCTCACGTGCGCAGCAGTTCAGCTACGGCCGAGGCGACATGCAGATCCACTTCGCGCTCGATGCGCCTCCGGCCTGGCTGGAACCCGAACTTCTGCACGTGCCGCTGGTGCACCTGACGGAAGGCATGGAGCAGGTCTGCGAATCCGTCACCAGCGCGAACAACGGCCTGCTGCCCGCGAGGCCGACCCTTGGCATCGGGCAACCCACGGTAGCGGATGTATCGAGGGCGCCGCAGGGCGGGTGGATTCTGTGGATCCAGATGCAGGAGTTGCCCACGCGCCTGCGGGGCGATGCGGCGGGCGAGATCAGCGTGCCGGCGGACGGCCGATGGACCAGCGAGGTGCGCGAGGCGTTCGCGGATCGGGTGCAGGCGCGGCTGGAGCGCGTCATGCCGGGGCTGGGCGAGCGCATCGTCGGGCGCAAGGCCTATTCGCCCGCGGATCTCGAAGCGCTCAACTGCAACCTCGTTGGGGGCGACCCCTACGCGGGCGTGTGCTCGCCGGACCAGTTCTTCTGGCTGCGGCCGTTTGCCGGAAGCCATGGCGCACGTGGCCATCGCACGCCGGTGGCCAACGTCTTCCACATCGGCGCAAGCACGCATCCCGGGCCGGGCCTGGGAGCCGGATCCGGATACCGCGTGGCGCAGATGCTTGCTTAGCACCCCGCGCCCAATCCATGCGTCAACGGATGGAACGGGCGGAGCCAGGAGATTGACGAGACAGGGCAGATCAACCAACGAGAACTTGAAAAGAAGGAGACAAGACCGTGAACAAGACAATCCGTTTCCAACGCAAACGATCGCTCATGGGCGCTCTGTGCCTTGCGGGCGCGATCGGGGCCAGCCCGGGCGTGCATGCCACCGAAGGCGGAGGCCTGGGCATCTATCCCGATGGGCTGGAGAACTATTTCGTGGGTGCACTGCCTCCGCCCGGCGTGCACTTCCTGCTCTACGGCGGCGCGATGCGCTACGACAAGCTGCGAGGCAACAGCGGGCAGTCGCTGCTGAGCGACTTCAAGGTGGACGTGAACGTGCTCGCCCCGCGCCTGGTCTGGGTGACGAACCAGACCGTGGCCGGCGGCCAGCTTGCGTTCCATGCCATTGCCCCGCTGCTGGACGTGAAGTTCCGCGCCAACGGTGCAACCTTCAAGAGCTCGGGCCTCGGCGACCTCACGCTGGGCGCGGCGCTGGGGTACCACCATTCGCCGTCGCTGCATCAGGTGGTGGGACTGGATATCTATGCACCCACGGGCGACTACAGCACAAAGGATCCTTCCAGCCTCGGCAAGAACTACTGGACCTTCCAGCCCGTCTGGGCCATCACCTACATGCAGCCGCAAGGGTTCAACGCCGACCTGAAGCTCATGTACGACATCAACCGTCGCAACAGCGACACCGATACACGTTCGGGTCAGGCCATCCATGCCGACTACGCGGCAGGCTGGGGCTTCGGGAACGGCTGGGTTGCCGGCGTGGGCGGCCACGTGTTCCAGCAGGTGCAGGATGACCGCGGGCCTGCCAGTGCCATGGGCAAGGCGCGGGCAGTCGCCATCGGCCCCTCGATCCGCTATGCCAACGAAAAGGGCGTGCTCGTCACGTTGAAGTGGCAAAAGGAATTCAACGTACGCAACCGTCCCGAAGGACAGCAGCTGTTCGTGAAGGCAACGATACCGTTCTAGCCCGAACCGGCGCGAGCCATCCCATGCGAGTGACGACAAGCTTGCGCCCCGGATCGCAGGGTCTGGGGCGCTTTTTTGGGGACCGTGGGTCGGGAATCGGCGCGCCGGTTGGGGGCGGGGGAGGTGTCAGCGCCTGCGCAGCGTCTGGCTGGGAGATTCTCCATAGCGCTGCTTGTACTCGCTGCTGAAGCGCCCGAGGTGTGCAAAACCCCATCGCAGGGCCACGGCCGCCACATTGCTGGTTTCGCTGCCCAGCAGTTCGCTGCGCGCACGCTCCATGCGCAGGTCACGGAGATACTGCATCGGGCTGATTCCGAGGAAATCCTTGAAGCCGGAGTAGAGGCTTCGCAAGCTCACGCCCGCCACGTCGGCCAGTTGTTCCACGGAAAGCGGTTCGTGCGCATGGGTCTGCATGAAGTCCTGCGCGCGCCGCACATGGCGGGGCAGAACGGTTCCACAGCGCGCTGGGGCTGTTTCGCTGTGGTTGTGGCGGTGCGAGGTCAGCAGTATCAGCGTGACGAGCTGCTCGATCTGGGAAACCAGCAACTTGTTCTGCGAGAGATCCGCATGGTGCGTTGTGCAATCGAGCAGATACGACATGAGGCAGCGCCAGGGGGCATTGTCCTGCCAGTGAAGGCCCAGCTCGAACCGCAGCGGCTGCTTGAGCGGATGGCCCAGGTAGCTCGCCAGCGAGCGCTCGACCTGCGAGCGGGTGATGCGGATCATCAGCTGATCGGCGTCGGCGCTCCAGTGCATGCGGGTTTCGTCATCCGGGCTCAGCACGGAGGCCACGCTCTGGTTGGAGTGCACATGCTGGCCGCCGCAATCGATCTGCGCATACCCGGTCAGCGGCATCTGGACCAGGAAGAAGCTTTCCAGGGGGCCGGGCTCGATGTCCACCGAGGCACCATAGCGCAGGCGGCTCAGGCACACGTCGCCCAGACTGGCGTGGTACATGCGTGCGTCCAGGCGCTCGCTGCTGCCCGTGGTGCGATTGAGCTGGTGCGGCTTCATCACGCGGCCCACCATGGAGCGGGTCTCGTCCACGTCCGCAGAGGCGAAGAGCAGCCGGTTGGGCGCGCTGGAGAAACGCTCCACGGCCAGCGGCGCAAACGGCAGGCTTGCGGCGGAGGCGATCGATGTCATCGTGGAAAGCATGGCATGTTCCTTTTTCAGGGAATCACTGATCGTCAGGGTACCTGGACGAGTTCGATGCCGGTTGCGCGGGTGGCGGGAGCATGATTTTTCATGCATTGGAGCGTCTTTCGGGCGCGGTCCGGCGATTCCCTGTTTTCCGCGGAATCGTAAATCGGAGAGCGGAATGCGATCACAAGGAAAACCCGAGCTTTGGCAGCGCGCTGACTTTTGAATGGCAAAAGTGAAGGTGCAGCCCACGTGGCGTATCCATTTCACGCAGTGCCTGTCCGGAAAGTGCGAAAACCCTGAATGCATGATTAATCATGTATTGACGCCATGATCGGCCTGCCGGAGAGTCTTGGACATACACAGAACGCACCCGGACAAGAGAACCGCGGTGCGACAAACCCGGAGACAGACATGGCGGAACGATCATTTGTGCACGAAGTGCAGAAGCTGCGCATGGGGGCAGGAGAGGTCTTCGCGGGCGAGGGTATCCTTGCCGTGACCAAGGCGCTTCTGGAGTCGGGCGTCGCCTACGTCGCCGGTTACCAGGGCTCGCCCATATCGCACCTGATGGACGTGCTTTCGGATGCCCAGGACATTCTGGCGGAGTACGGCATCCGCTTTGAAAACAGCGCGAGCGAGGCGACCGCGGCGGCGACGCTGGCGGCGTCCGTCAACTATCCGCTGCGCGGCGCGATCACGTTCAAGGCGACGGTGGGCACGAATGTGGCATCCGACGCACTGGCCAACCTCGCCTCCGGCGGCGTCACGGGCGGCGCGCTGGTCATCGTGGGCGAGGACTACGGCGAGGGTTCCTCCATCATGCAGGAACGCAGCCACGCGTTTGCGATGAAGTCGCAGATGTGGCTGCTGGACCCCCGGCCCAACCTGCCGAGCATCGTGCAGGCGGTGAAGGACGGCTTCGAGCTGTCGGAGGCAAGCCACACGCCGGTCATGCTGCAGATGCGCATCCGTTCCTGCCACCTCCATGGCCGTTTTGTGGCCAGTGACAACCGGCGTAGCGCGTTCACCGTGAAGGATGCACTGGAAAACCCGGTGCGCGACGTGAACCGCATCGTGCTGCCGCCGGCGAGCTTCCTGCATGAACGCGAAAAGGTGCAGCAGCGCTGGCCCGCCGCGGTGCGATTCATCGAGGAGCGGCGGCTCAACGAGTTCTTTTCCGAGGACGCGGCGGACGTGGGCATTGCGCTGCAGGGCGGAACATACAACACGGTCATCCGTGCACTGCAGAAGCTGGGCCTTGCCAATGTCCATGGCGACTCGCGGATTCCCCTGTACGTGATGAATGTGACCTATCCGCTTGTTGACGCCGAGTTCGAGCGTTTTTGCCGCGGCAGGCGCGCCGTGCTTGTCGTGGAGGAGGGGCAGCCCAACTTCATCGAGCAGAACGTCGCCGCGATATTGCGCCAATGCGGGCTGGCCACGGAACTCCACGGCAAGGACGTGCTGCCCCTGGCGGGCGACTACAACACGGCCACGGTGCTCGCGGGCGTGCGCTCGTTCCTGGAGCGCTACGGCCTGGTGCAGGCCGCGCCACGGCGGGTGATTCCGCTGGTTCCGGCCGTGGCCGGGGCAGGACAGGCAGGGGTGCAGGGCCAGGCAGAAACGAAGGCCGCGCTCGATGCGCTGGTTCACGCGCGTCCTCCGGGGCTGTGCACCGGCTGTCCGGAGCGGCCCATCTTCACGGCGGTGAAGCTGGTGGAGCGTGAACTGGGCGCGCTGCATTTCAGTGCGGACATCGGCTGCCACCTGTTTTCCATCCTGCCCCCGTTCAACCTGGGCAACACCACGATGGGCTATGGCTTGGGAAGCGCGGCGGCTGCCGCATTCAATGTGCCGCCGGGAAGCGCGCCAGCGGCCAAGCGGGCGATCGCGGTCATGGGGGACGGCGGCTTCTGGCACAACGGGCTGACCAGCGGCATCGCCAACTCCGTGTTCAATCGCAGCGACAACCTGACCATCATCGTCGACAACAACTACAGCTCGGCAACGGGAGGGCAGGACATTCCGTCATCGCGTGCAGACAATCCCACGCGCAGCACGGGCCATCAAATCGAACAGGCGGTTCGCGGCGTGGGCGTGACGTGGGTGAAGACCCTGCGCCGCACCTACGATCTCAAGGCCATGACGGGTGCGTTGCGCGAGGCGCTGACCACGAGCACGTCCGGCCCGAAGGTGCTGGTGGCTCAGAGCGAATGCATGCTCAATCGCCAGCGCCGCGAGAAGAAGCTGGTCCGCACGGCACTGGAGGCTGGCGAGCGGGTGGTTCGCGAGCGCTTTGGCGTCGATCCCGATACCTGCACAGGGGACCACTCCTGCATCCGGCTGTCGGGCTGTCCGTCGCTGTCGGTGCGCACGAATCCCGACCCATTGCGCCAGGACCCGGTCGCAACCGTCATCGACAGTTGCGTCGGTTGTGGCACCTGCGGCGAGGTGGCGCACGCCGCCGTGCTGTGTCCGTCCTTCTACCGTTCGCAGATCGTGAGCCATCCCACGCGCTGGGAACGGCTGCGCGAGCGGCTGCGCCGCGGCGTGATCGGCTGGCTGCAGCGTGCAGATGCCCGCCGGCGCGACAAATGGGCGGTCCTGTAATGGCCGGGGCAACAGATTCACGGAGCAGTTTCAACATGCTGGATGCGGAACCGATCAAGATCGCGATTCTCGCCATGGGCGGCGAGGGTGGCGGCGTGCTGGCCGACTGGGTGGTCGACCTGGGCGAGAGCAATGGCTATTTTGCGCAGACGACCTCGGTACCCGGGGTGGCGCAGCGCACGGGCGCGACGATCTATTACGTGGAGCTGTTTCCCGGCGCCGATCTGCCGGGTGCGCGGGCACCCGTGCTGGCGCAGGTGCCCATGCCGGGAGACGTCGACATCGTGATGGCATCGGAACTCATGGAGGCCGGCAGGGCCGTGCAGCGTGGCTTCGTGACGGCCGATCGCACCACGCTCATCACCTCCACGCATCGGGTCTACTCGATAGCCGAGAAGATGGCCATGGGCGACGGCCGGGTCGACGGCGACCAGTTGCTGGGCGAGTCACGGAAGGCGGCCAGGCGTTGCATCAGTTTCGACATGGCGGCCGTCGCGGCGGACAGCGCAAGCGTCATCAGCGCGGTGCTGTTCGGCGCGCTGTGCGGGGCGGAGGTCCTGCCCTTCAATCGCCAGCAGTTCGAGCACACCATCGAGCGTGGCGGGGTGGGCGTCAAGAGCAGCCTCAAGGCCTTCGCTTCGGGTGTCGAACGGGCACGCGCCGATCCGGTGACCACGTTGGCCTCCGATGCGCCCGGCCTGCGCGACGCCGCTGCCGCACAGGCCCGGCACCCCGAGGTCGCCCGGCTGCTGGCCCACGCGCAGCGGTTCGAGAAGAGCGTTGCCGATACGGCGGTGGAAGGCATTCGGCGGCTGATCGACTATCAGGACGTGGCGTACGCGAGGCTCTATCTCGAACGGCTCGATGCCTTGGCGGCCGCGAAGGGCGTGGATCACCTGCTGCTGTCGGAGACCGCGCGCCATCTCGCGCTGTGGATGTCGTACGAGGACGTCATCCGGGTGGCCGACCTCAAGACACGCGCCAGCCGGTTTGAACGTGTGGAAGGGGAGGCCAGCGTGCAGTCCGGGCAGGTCCTGCAGATAGACGAGTTCATGCATCCGCGCCTGGAGGAAATCTGTGAAACCCTGCCCGCCGGACTGGGGCGCTGGCTGGCGAGGCCCCATGCGGTGAACCGCATCGCGGCACGCCTGACGCGTGAAGGCCGTGTGGTACGCACCAGTTCCGTTCGTGGCTTCATGCTGCTCTATCTGCTCGCGCGGTGGCGCCGGGGCAGGCGTTCCACGCTCCGGTTCGAACTGGAGAACCGGCGCATCGAAACCTGGCTCGCGCGCTTGTGCAATCTTGCCGGCATCGACCCCGCGCTCGCGCTGGAGACGGCGCGCTGCCAACGCCTCGTCAAGGGCTATGGCGACACGCACGCGCGTGGCCTTGGCAACTACGAGTGCCTGATGGCGGTGGTGGATCGCCATGCCCATAGGCTTGCACCGGCCAGCCTGAAGGCCTTGCGTGAGGCGGCCCTGGCCGATGAGCACGGCCATCGCCTGCAGGCGCTGATTGCGCAGTGGGCGCTGGGTGCTCCCGCCGCAAACTGAGCCCGAGCCGCGTATGCATGGCAATGTGATGCCCGACGACCCCACGCTAGAATCCGCCAAGGATCGAGAGATGGATGAGGTGGCTCGCGGCATGGCAAAAACCAAGGCGTTTGTTGATGACTATCTGCCCGCATTGCTGGGCCAGGCCTGGTATCTGGTCTCCACCGAGTTCCACGAGATCGTGGAGCAGCAAGGCCTGTCGGTGCTTGAGTGGCGCGTGCTCTCCACACTTGCGAGCCATGGCTCCATGGCCATCTCGGAGCTCGCGCAGACCACGGTGAGCAAGCAGCCCACGGTGACGCGCCTGGTCCTGCGTCTGGAAGCGCAGGGGCATATCGAGCGCACCACCAGCCTGGACGATCGTCGCTTCACGCTGGTTCGCGTCACGCGCAGTGGACGGCGCCTGGTCTCGGGCCTCATGGAGAAGGCGGAACAGCATGAGCGCGATGTGCTCAAACCCCTGGATCCCCACAAAGTGGCGGTACTGAAGGAACTGCTGCACGAGCTCATCGCCAGGCACACCCGTACGGGAGGACGTACGGCGTCCTGATGATCGCCGGAGCATCCCGGCTCCTGGCGATCATCGACCCGCGATCAGACCTTGAAGTTGTCCAGCACGGCACCCGAGCTGGCGCTGGAGGCATTGAACGCGAACTTGGCCTGTACGCCGCGTGTATAGCGCGGAGCAGGAGCCTTCCAGGCTGCGCGGCGCTTGGCGAGTTCTTCCTCGGGCACATTGAGCTGCAGCCGCAGCTGATGCGCATCGATGGTGATGGAGTCGCCTTCGTGCACCATGGCGATGTTGCCTCCTGCCGCTGCTTCTGGCGCGACGTGGCCGACCACCATCCCCCAGGTGCCGCCCGAGAAGCGGCCGTCGGTGATGAGCCCGACGCTTTCGCCCAGGCCTGCTCCGATCAGCGCGCCGGTCGGTGCCAGCATCTCGGGCATGCCGGGGCCGCCCTTGGGGCCCAGGTATCGCAGCACCATCACGTCACCCGCCTTGATCTTGCCGTCGAGGATGGCGGCCAGCGCCGACTGCTCGTCGTCGAACACCCGTGCCGGGCCGGTGATGACCGGGTTCTTGAGGCCCGTGATCTTGGCCACGGCGCCTTCGGGGCTCAGGTTGCCCTTCAGGATGGCGAGGTGGCCCTGCTTGTAGAGCGCCTTGTCGATGGGACGGATCACCTCCGGGTTGGGCGGCACATCGGGCACATCGGCCAGGGTTTCTGCAATGGTCTTGCCGGTGATGGTGACGCAGTCGCCGTGCAGCAGGCCCGCATTGAGCAGCAGCTTCATCACTTGCGGGATACCGCCTGCGTTGTGCAGGTCCACGGCCAGGTACTTGCCGCTTGGCTTGAGGTCGCAGAGCACGGGCACCTTCTTGCGGATGCGTTCGAAGTCATCGATCGACCACTCCACCTCGGCCGCGTGCGCGATGGCGAGGAAGTGCAGCACCGCATTGGTCGATCCGCCCGTGGCCATGATCACGGATACGGCGTTCTCGATGGCCTTGCGCGTCACGATGTCGCGGGGCTTGAGGTCCTTGCGAATCGCCTCGATCAGTACCTTGGCCGACTCCTTGGCCGAGTTGGCCTTCTCATCGTGCGGATTGGCCATGGTGGAGGAGTAGGGCAGGCTCATGCCCAATGCCTCGAATGCGCTCGACATGGTGTTGGCCGTGTACATGCCGCCGCAGGAGCCGGTTCCGGGAATGGCGTGCTGCTCGATGTCCTTGAGCTCCTGGTCGCTGATCTTGCCCGCGGCGTTCTCGCCCACGGCCTCGAACACGCTGACGATGTTCAGGTCGCGGCCTTTCCATTTGCCGGGCAGGATGGTTCCGCCGTAGACGTAGATCGCCGGTACGTTGGCACGCAGCATGCCCATCATGCCGCCCGGCATGTTCTTGTCGCAGCCACCGACCACCAGCACGCCATCCATCCATTGGCCGCCGACACAGGTCTCGATGCAATCCGAGATCACCTCGCGGCTGACCAGCGAATATTTCATGCCCTCCGTGCCCATCGACATGCCGTCCGAGATGGTGGGTGTGCCGAACACCTGTGCGTTGCCGCCGGCTTCCTCGATGCCGGCGATGGCGGCATCGGCCAGCTTCTGCAGGCCGGAGTTGCACGGAGTGATGGTGCTGTGGCCGTTCGCAACCCCGACCATCGGCTTCTTGAAGTCTTCTTCCTTGTAGCCCATCCCGTAGTACATGGAACGGTTGGCGGCCCGGGCCTTGCCTTCGGTGATGTTCGCGCTGCGGCGGTTGATCTGGATTGTCTTGGTGTCCATGGCGTGTCTCTCGTTGTGGGGAAAACGGTATCCAGTATGAGGCTTGGCATTCATCCGATCCAATCCTATTTGATGGATTAATTGATATGCTGGGCATATGAATGACCCCATCATCGATCTGCGTGTCTGGCGGCAGTTTCTTGCCGTGGCCGAAGAACTGCATTTCGGCCGCGCCGCGCGGCGCCTGCACATGACCCAGCCACCGCTCACCCAGGCCATTGCGCAGCTGGAGCGAAGCCTGGGGGTCGTGCTGTTCCAGCGCAGCAGCCGGCACGTGGCGCTGACGGCCGCCAGCGAGGCGCTGCTGCCCGAGGTGCGCGAGCTGCTTGCCCGATCGGCGGCGTTGCCGGCGCGTGCGCGCGCGGCCGCCTCGGGCGAACTGGGGCGGGTGCGGCTCGCCTTCGTCTCCACGATCGGGTTCACGCAGCTCCCGCTGTGGGTGCGGGATTTTCTGGCGCAGACGCCAGGCGTGTCGCTTGAACTGGTGGAGGCCACCGGTGATGTGCAGATGGAGGCTTTCGCACGCGGACAGATCGATGCGGGTCTGATGCTTCATGCACCCGAGCACGCCCCCGTTGGATGGGAACGGCTGCCCGTCGGCCGGGAGTCGATGGTGCTGGCGATGCCGGAGCAACATGCCCTGGCGCAGGCCGAAACACTTGAACTCAAGGCGGTGCTGGCACAGCCGCTGGTGATCTTCCCGAGACGCATCATGCCGTCGCTCCATGACGCGGTGATGGATCTGTACAGGCTGAACCGTGTCACGCCTCGCGTGGTGCAGGAGGCGATCCAGATGCAGACCATCGTGAACCTGGTCTGGGGCGGCATGGGCGTGGCCTGGGTGCCCGCGAGCGTGATGCAGTTCCGCCGGCCCGGCGTGGTCTATCGCGAAGTGGCAAGCCCGCAGAAACCGGGCAGAAAGGCGGCGCTGCTCCCGACTTGCGAGACCAGCCTGGTCTGGCCCGTGGGCTCGCTGTCGCCCGCACTGGCTCGCTTCGTGGAGTTCGTGCGCACCCAGATCGAGGTACTCCAGATGGAGGCGGTAACGCACCGCAGACCTCGTTCATGAAATGCCGCAGAAAAATGGAATCTCGAAATTTAGTGCTGTTGAATGCCTTGGGCAAGGCTCAAGAACGATAGCCTATTTTGCGAGAGGAAACCTACAGTTCCTTTCGTGAACCATCGCCGCCGTCCCACCCGCCGGACAAGCGGCCCCCGAGGCCAGGCCAGACCCCATCAGGGTCACCGATAGCGCAGCGGGGTTCCCCGGGTGCGCAACACGTACCGCCCTTGATGGACACCCCGAACGGTTTTCTTTCCGGTGTCATTTCCTGTTTTCTTTTTCCTTTATTCACGCACTTGATCGTGTGCGTGGAGTGGTATTGGGCGCGGCCCGTTGATGCGGAAATGAACCGGTGGATGGATGCTTGAAAAATGCTTGCTTGAAAGCTGAATACAACAACGGAGACACCATGAAGAATATCAAAATCCATCGTGTGAATGGAATCAGGGCGGTGCTTATTACCTCTGCCATGGTTCTTTGCGGCGCCGTACATGCCGCGGATACGGGAGAATCTCCCTCCGGCGAGGAAAATTTCGCCGTAAATATGGGGGAAATGTTTTCCAAGGGGCAAATCGAAGGCAATGCGCGGGCCATCTATTTTCACAGCCAAAATGCATATTACGTACCGGGCTTGAACCAGGATACGGCGAGTATCGGGGGAAAGCTGGGTTTTCGCTCCGCGCGGTACAACGGGTTTTCTTTCGGACTCTCGGGTTTCCTGCAGCGGCCGCTGCATCGATCCAGCGATCCCGCCAAGGTGGATGGCTACATCGGCCCTGACATCACCGCAATGGGGGAGGCCTATGTCCGCTGGGAAAATGCCGACACCCGTGTGACTGTGGGGAACCAGGCGCTGGAACTGCCATTCGCAGCGACCTATGACTGGCGGATGGCGCCGCAACTGTTCCAGGGGGTCTCGGCGCGCTACGGGCTCTCCGACGACAACTACATCACCGCCGTGCGCATGACGCGCTTCAAGTCGTATATCGACAACAACTTCAAGAAGCTGACGACCTACACCAGCAACGTGGACCCGTATTCGCCGATCGGGCGCACGGAATCCAATGGGTTCTATGGAGTGGGCGGGGTGAAAAGCATCGACT
This sequence comes from Diaphorobacter ruginosibacter, assembly GCF_014395975.1. Lineage (NCBI taxonomy): Bacteria > Pseudomonadati > Pseudomonadota > Betaproteobacteria > Burkholderiales > Comamonadaceae > Diaphorobacter > Diaphorobacter ruginosibacter. The sequence goes on from NZ_CP060714.1 coordinate 2,180,965, forward strand.
TCCAATCCATGCTTTTCAAGGGCCAGGCCTGGTATTTCGGCTACCTGGATTATGCAAAGCTGACCTATGCCGAGGCGCAGCTCAGCGCGCAAGGCGAGGGTATCAAGCCCTTTGTGGCTGCCCAGGTGTTCAGGGAAACCGGTGATGGCCGCAAGTTGCTGGGTAATATCGACAGCAAGGTATATGGAGCCCAGGTAGGGGCCAAGCGCAATTCGGTGACATTTTCGGTGAGCTACGACAGGATTGTTCCAAAATCGGACTCCTATCTGAATGGAGCATTGGTCACTCCTTATTCGCATAATGTCGGATCCGGCCCGCTGTTTGCCCAGCCATTTCTCTCCAGTACGCAGGACCTGGGGGCGGGAAATGCCTATGCCGTCGATCTGAATGGTTCACCGGCACCTGGATGGTTCATTGGCGCACGTTATTCCTATATGGACCTGAAGAGCAGCGCTGCCGCCCCCAGTCTGCGCCAATCCGAGTATCTGGGATACGCCATCTACCATTTCAGCGGAAAATGGAAGGGGCTCAGCATCACGGATTTCATCGCATGGGCGAAATCGCCCGTTCAGGACGCCAGATTCTGGCAGAATCGTCTGGCCATGGAGTACAAATGGTAATGCCGGATGGCTGCGATACGCGGTAATGCTGCATCGGTCCGGGGGCGCTTCAGCGATGAACTTTCCCCGGTTTCCGGGCTGACAACAGCCATTCGCACGAAGTGCCGAAAAAATCATCAATGCCAACATTAAGTTCCGTGAAGTCTTCCGGGCCGCCTCTGGTGCTCGAATCGCTGCGCATTCCGGCGCCCCTGATCGGGTTTGACGCCGGCTCGGCGCGGGTGTTCGATCTCACCCTGGCCGCAGGCCGTGTCGAGTCCATCGTGCCCAGCGCGTCGCAGGAGCAGGCGCGCGGCATGGTGCTCAGCGCGCTGGTCGAGGCGCACGCGCACATCGACAAGAATTACACGGTGCAGGAGGTCGGTGCCGCCCAGGGCGACCTGTTCACCGCCATCGAGCGCATGAACCTGCACCGCGCGGGCTGGACCCATGCCTCGCTGCGCCAGCGCATGGAACGGGCACTGCAGGAGGCATGGCGATCAGGCACCCGCGCGCTTCGCACGCACCTCGACTGGATCGACGAGGCGCCGCCAGCGGCGCTTCATGTGTTCAGGGAATTGCGCGAGGAGTGGGGCGGCCGCGTGGAACTGCAGTGCGTGGCGCTGGTGCCGCTCGACGTGTTTGCCGACGAGGCGGCCGGCGAACGCATCGCACGCGATGTGCGTGAGGCGGGCGGCGTGCTCGGTGCCTTTGTCTATCGCAATCCGGGCCTGGAGACGAAGCTTGCGCGGGTGTTCGAGCTGGCAGAGCGGCACGGGCTGGCGCTTGATTTCCATGTGGACGAGGGTCTGGATGCCGATGCCACGGGTCTGCGCAGCATTGCAAACCAGGTGATCGAGCGCGAATTCGCGCAGCGCGTGACCTGCGGCCACGCGTGCTCGCTCTCGGTGCAGACCGATGCCGAAGCGCACGAAACACTGGCGCTGTGCGCGAAGGCCGGAGTGGACCTCGTCGCGCTTCCCACGACCAATCTCTACTTGCAGGGGGCCTGGAGCCGCACGCCCGTCGAGCGCGGCATCACGCGCATCCGCGAGGCGGCGGCGCTGGGTGTGCGAACGAGCATGGCCACCGACAACGTGCAGGATGCGTTCTTTCCCTATGGCAGCTATGACCTGCTCGAATCCTTCGGCCTGGGGGTGCAGATGGCGCATCTTGCGCCCGCCATCGACTGGGTGGGGACGATCACGGTCCATCCTGCGAAGGTGCTGGGGCTCCCGTGGGATGGCCTGCTCGCGCCGGGGTGCCCGGCCGACCTGGTGGTGCTGGCCGCCACCGACGAACACGAACTGATCGGCCCCCGCGGCCGCCAACGCTCCGTCTACCGTGCGGGGCAACTTCTGGAGTCCACTGAAAAATGAGCATGGGCAAGCCAATGGCCAACTACGCCGCGGCCAAACGCGTCGGCGATTTCGTCTTCATGAGCGGCGTGGTCGCGGTCGATCCGGCCACGCGCCGTGCGGTCTCGGCCTATGACGACATTCCGGAGCACGCACGCGCTGCGCTGCAGGGTGTGGGCTATGCCACGGGCCAGATGTCCGTGGATGTGTTCGAGGCCGCCATCGTCGCCCAGAGCTGGTTCGTGCTCGAGCGCATCCGCCAGATCGCAGCCGAGCACGGCGGCACGATGCAGGATGTCGTCAAGCTGGTGCAGTACTTCCGCCATCTGCCCCACTATGCGTTCTACAACCGCGTGCGCGGCATCTTCTATCCGGGCGAGCCGCCGGTGAGCACGGTGGTCGAAGTGTCGCGGTTCTTGCCGGGAGACGAGGTGCTGGTGGAGGTCGAGGCCACCATGTACCTGCCCAGGCCGGCGTCCGCTACTTGACGCCGGCACCCTTGAGCAGGAAGGCCGTCACCTGCTCGATGAGATAGCGGCGATCCTTCTCGCCGCTGTCCTGCGCGACATTGCGGAAGTAGGCCGCCTGTATGGCGTGGTCGGCGTAGAACTGCGTCACGGCCCAGATGTGGAACAGCAGCAGCATCGGGTCCGACCGGTCCATCAGGCCCTGGTTCATCCAGTTCTGGATCACCGCGGCGGCCTGGTCGGTGCGCTGCTTGCTGGTGCCCATCAGGGTATTAAGCACGGGTGCTCCGCGCATCATCTCGGCGGTGAAGATGCGCGAGCGCAGGGGGTGTTCGAACGAGAACACCATCTTGCGCTGGATGAGGTCGCTCAGCACCTTGCGCGGGCCGAAGGCCTCGTCGCTGAAGCCGAACACCACGATCCAGTCGTTCAAGATGTCCTGCAGCACCTGGCGGTACAGGGCTTCCTTGCTGCCGATGTAGTAGTGCAACTGCGCCTTCGACAGGCCGGCCTTGTCGGCAATGGCCTGTGTCGAGGCTCCGGCCAGGCCGTCGCTGGCGAACACTTCGATGGCGGCCTGGTTGATGGTGCCGAGCACTTGCGTGTATTTGCGGGCCCGTCCGCGGGTGGCGGGGGCTTCGGCACTGTCGAGGTCGTCGATGGCAGGGGTGGTGGTTGGCATGGGTCAGAGGTCGAGCACAAGCTCCTGGTTCTTGGCACGTGAGCAGCATAGCGCGATCCTGCCGCGTCGCTCGGCGGTGGTGAGGCAGAAGTCGCGGTGTTCTGCATCCTCGCCCTGGCCGTCGACCACACAGGTGCCGCACAGGCCCTGCTGGCATGACACCGGAATGTCGATGCCGACCTCGTGCAGCGCATCGACGGCAGTCTGGTCGGCCGCCACGGGCACCTCGATGCCGCGGCGCGCCAGTTTCAGCGTGAACGGCAGTCCGGTGGTGGCCGCCGCCGTGCCGTCGGGCGCGGCGAAATACTCGGTGTGCAGGGCTTCCTCGGGCCAGTGCGCGGCGGCTTCGCGCACCGCGTGCATGAAGCCACCGGGGCCGCAGACATACAGGTGCGTATCGGGTGCGCGATCGGCCAGCATCTGGCGCAGGTCGATGCGCTGCGAGGCATCGCCCTGGTCGAGGTGCAGCCGGACATGCGCGGCGAGGCCGGGCGCGCGCAGTGCATCGGCAAACGCCAGGTGCTCCTCGCTGCGCGCGAAAACGCACAGCGTGAAGTCCGCACCTTGGCTGGCGAGGGCCTGGGCCATCGCCAGCAGCGGCGTCATGCCGATGCCGCCCGCGAGCAGCAGGTGGCGTCGCGCTTCGGCACGCACCGGGAAGGTGTTGCGTGGGGTGCTGATGGCGATCAGGTCGCCTTCGCGCACGCGTTCGTGCATCGACGCCGAACCGCCCCGGCTGGCAGGCTCGCGCTTCACCCCGATCACGTAGGCATCGCCCGCGGACAGGTGCGGCGCACGCGCCAGCGAGTACTGGCGCGAGAACCCTCCGGGCATGTGCACGTCGATGTGCGCGCCGGCCTCATATCCGGGCAGTGCCCGGCCCCAGGGATGGGTCAGCTCGAAGGCCAGGATTTCAGGCGTCTGCCGCGCGATGCGCGCAACGCGTACGGTAAGCGTGCGTTCAAGACTCATGTGCTGCTTCTCCTCCTAGGCGCCATGCGGCTCACTGGCCGGTGAGCTTCTTGCGGATGTCCACGCCGACGCCCTTGTTGACGAACTGCGTGTCCACCACCTTGGACACGTCGATCTGCCCGGGCTTGTACAGGCCGGCCTTGACCATCTTGTCGTAGAAGTCCTTCACGCGTGCCTCGTCGATCGCGCCGATGCCCTTGGTGAGGGAGTCCTTGCTGTCCACGATGCCGAGCTTCTTGATGTTGTCGATGTAGCCCTGCTGCACCGCGAACGATGCGTCGGGGTTGATCTTGAGGATCATCTCCTTGGCTGCCTTGTTCTCGCCATAGAGGAAATTGTTCCACCCGATGATCGAGGCCTCGATGAACTTGCGCACGGTCTCGGGCTTGTTCTTCACCATCTCGGTACGTGTCTCGATGGTGGTGCCGTAGGTGGAGAAACCGTTGTCGGCGAGCAGGTGCACGACGGGATCGAACCCGGCAGCGTTCTTGATGGTGATGGGCTCGGAGAACGCATAACCCTGCTGGATGGAACGCTTGTCCGCGAGGAACGGGCCCATGTTGAAGGTATAGGGCTTGAGGTTCTTGTCCTGGAAGCCGTATTCCGACTTCATCCATTGCCAGAAGCTGAACTGCCCGTCCTTGCCGATGAAGGCCACGGGCGCCTTTGCCATGTCCTTGAAGGTGTCGTAGCCCTGGCCGGGATGCGCGAACATGGCCTGCGGATCCTTCTGGAAGAAGGCGGCGACCACCACCGTGGGAATGCCGTTCTTCACGTTGTCGAAGGACTGCAGCAGGTTGCCGGTCATGAGGAAGTCGACCTTGCCCGCGGGCAGCATGGGGCGGTTGTTCACCATCGGGCCGCCTTGCTGGATCTCGACGTCGAGCCCGTATTTGCGGTAGGTGCCGTCGACCAGTGCCTGGTAGAAGCCGCCATGGTCGGCATGGGCCTTCCAGTTGGTGGCGAAGATGACCTTTTCCTGCGCCTGGACGGCGAGGGTGGCGCCGGCCAGCGACAGGCCGAGGGCGATGCTGCGAACGAGAGAGGATGCCTTGAAGGCGGGCTTGCGCATGGTGGGTGTCTCCGGATGTGGGTTCCTGAACGAAGGGGCGGTGCCTGTCAGCGGTCCTGTGCCATGTGCGGCTGCCATCCCAGCGTCTTGCCGGGATTCATGAGGCCCATGGGGTCGCTGCGCTTCTTGAATTCGATCTGCTGTGCGTCGATGGTCTTCATGCCGCCGTCCTCGATGGTGACGACATGGGGGTTGAAGATCTTGCAGCCGCCCTGCGATTCGATTTCGCGCATGACGGCCTCCTGGTGGTCTTCTCCCTTCCAGCGCACGAGCAGGATGCCGAAGGTGCCGCATTCGCCGTGGGCGCGGGCGAAGTCCTGGTGCTGCAGCACGTCATCACCGAAGAGGGCGAGGTGGCGCTCCACCACGGCGGGGTCGAACGGCTGCGCATAGGCCACCTGCAGGTAGGTCCAGCCGCGATCGGCCTTGAGCGCCTGCAGCGTGGTGTGGTTGAACGCGCATTCGTAGGCCGGAGGCAGCCCCTCGGCGAGCAGTTCGGCCTCGGTTCCCGCCACCGACAGCGTGCCGCCGTGCGCAGCGGCGAGCGCGCGGAATTCCGCCATCGACGCGGGCGACACCATGGTGAACACGGCATGGCGGTCGGCGGGGAAGCGGTCGCGCATGGACGTGTAGAAGGGCGAGAAGCGGGACTCGACCGTCGAGAGCAGGAAGATGTCGAGCGCCGGGTCCTGCGCCGCGATGCCGAAGTCCAGCGCGCCGCGGTAGGTCGGGAACAGCACCGTGCAGTGCACCCATTCCACGGCAGGGCTCAGCGCCACCTCCACGTCGAGGATCACCCCGTTGGTGCCATAGGCATGGTGCACCTGCTGGATCTCGTCGCCCACCAGCTCGATCACGCGCGGCTCGCGCTCCACGGTCATCACGCGGGCGCGCAGCAGGTTGCCGGGGTCGCGCAGGATGCCATGGCGGAACGAGCCGATGCCGCCGAAGCCGCCTGCAATGAAGCCGCCAATGGAGGCCACGTGCCAGGTCGACGGCCACATGCGCAGGGCCTGGCCGGTCTCGCGGGCGGTCAGATCGATGTCGTGCATGCGCGCACCGGCTTCCACGCGGATGCGGCCCTCCGACAGGTCGAGCACGCGGCACATCTGCGTCACGTCGAGCACGATACCGCCCTCGAGCGGCACGCATTGCCCGTAGTTGCCGGTCCCGCCGGCGCGCACGGTGATCGGCAGCTTCCATCTGGCCGCAACGGCGGCGGCCTGGCGCACGTCGTCCTCGGTGCTGACCTTGACCACCAGGTCGGCGACGCACTGCGACAGTTGCGCGGTCAGGATCGGGCTGTACCAGTAGAAGTCCTTGGACAGCTGCTTGCGCTGGCTGGAGGCGGTGATGACATGCAGGCCCGCGAGCTCCGCACGCACGGCTTCCCAGTCAACGGCCGCTGGCGGGGTGGGAAGTCTAGCGTTCATGGCGCATCTCGCTTTCATGCCAATGGCCGAGCACGAGGCGCGACAGCGTGGCGAACACAATGAAGATGACGATGCCCAGCAGCGACACCAGCAGCAGCGCGGCGAACATCATCGGGATCTCGGTGCGGAAGCTCGATTCGAGAATCCGCGATGCAAGTCCTGTTTCCTTGCCTGCGGTGCCGGCGGTGAACTCGGCCACCACCGCGCCGATCAGGCTCAGGCCGCCGGCGATCTTCAGGCCCGCCATGAAGTAGGGCAGTGCGCTTGGCACGAGCAGGTAGCGGAAGGTCTGCCAGGGGGAGGCCTTGTAGAGCCGGAACAGGTCGCGCAGATTGTTGTCGGCGCTCTTGAGGCCGATGACCGTGTTCGACAGGATCGGGAAGAACGCCACGATCCATGCGCACAGCAGCAGCGCGGCCGTCGTGTTGGAGATGTAGATGAGGATCAGCGGCGCAATCGCGATGATCGGCGTCACCTGCAGGAGCACGGCAATCGGGAACAGGCCGATCTCCACCCACTTGAACATGCCGAACGCGATCGCCAGCAGCACGCCGCCGACGATGGCTGCGGTCAGCGCCAGCAGCGTGAGCTTGACGGTGAACCAGAGCGCATCGGAGAGCGAGCTCCAGTTGTCCACCAGGGTCTGCAGGATCAGTGAAGGGGCGGGCAGGATGTAGTGCGGAATGTCGTTGGCGCGCACCGCCCACTCCCAGATCAGCAGCAGCGCGGCGATGATGGCCACCGGCACCGCGACGCGCAGGATGGATTCGCGGCGGCGCAGCCGGTCTTCGCGCTCGCGCAGCGACTGGGCCGTGGGCGTGGCGTCGTGTGGGGGTGTCGGTGCGGTCATGACGGATGGTTCAATGGTCGATGTCGAGGCCATGAAGAGCTCCATGCAGTGATTGGGAGACGGCGGTGCAGTGTTCGTTGTAGCGACTCGATGTGCGGAAGGCCTCGCCGCGCGGATAGGGTTCGTCGATGCGGATCTCGTCGATCACGCGGCTCGGGCGCGCGGCCATCACGACGATGCGGTTGGAGAGGTAGACCGACTCATAGACGCTGTGCGTCACGAAGACAATGGAGAAACGGTGCTCGCGCCAGATGGAGAGCAGGTCGTTGTTGAGCTTTATGCGCGTCATCTCGTCGAGCGCGGCGAAGGGCTCGTCCATCAGCAGCAGGCGCGGCCGGGTGACCAGTGCGCGGGCGATCGATACGCGCATCTTCATGCCACCCGAGAGCTCGCGTGGATAGACATCGGCAAAGCGCGACAGGCCCACCATCTCGAGCGCCTGCTCGACCACCGGCGCCGCGGCGTCGCGGCTGGTACCGGACAGCTTGAGCGGCAGCCACACGTTGTCGAACACCTTGGCCCAGGGCATCAGCGTGGGTTCCTGGAATACGAATCCCAGGTCGCGGTCGCCACGCGCCTGCCCGGACTGGGCCTGCGGCCAGTGGATGTCGCCCGAACTGATGCGCGTGAGCCCGGCGATGAGGCGCAGCGCGGTGCTCTTGCCGCAGCCCGAGGGGCCGAGGAAGCTGATGAAGTCATGCTCCCCGATGTCGAGCGACATGCCCTGCAGCGCAAGCGTGCCGTTGGCGAAGCGCTTGCCGACGTTGCGCAGGCTGACCAGCGGCTGCGCGGCGGAGGATGGATGGGTGGGTGTTTCCATGGGCTGGTTCCTTGCGCGGCTGGTGGCCTGCGTCATTGCCATTCGGGAACGTTGGCGAGCCGCTCGATCGGGAAGCGATCCACCTCGTGCAGCAGCTCGACGAAACGCCGGCCCACGTGATCGAGCACGGCGGCCCCCTTGTCGGCACTGGCCCGGGTGGCGTCGCCCGCCGCACCGGCCGGATTGATGTCATGCATCTGCCAGCCCAGCTTGCCGCTGGGGGTGATGGAGAGGAACCTGTTTTCCTCTGCCAGTTGCTCGGTCATCGAGGCGAAGTTGCGGAACTGGTCCCGGCGCACATAGTCCGGGGTGAGGTGCAGCATCACCGAGCTTTCGAGGTCGCCGGCATGCACGCCATGCTTGCCCTCGTGCGCCGTGAACAGGCCCTCGGGCAGTCCCAGCGTGTACCAGTTGGCGGCCACGACCATCATGTCGTGCTCCTCGCGCAGGTCGCGCGCCACGATGTCCATCACGCTCATCTGGCCGCCGTGGCTGTTGTAGAGCACCAGCTTGCGCACGCCTGCCTTCGCGACACAGGCGCCGATGTCCTTCCAGAGAGAGATCAGGGTGTTTGCCGACACCGTCAGCGTGCCCGGATAGCGGGAATGCTCGTTGCTCTTGCCATACGGCACGGTGGGCAGGAAAAGCACCGGCAGGTCATCCGGCAGATAGGGCAGGCTGGCTTGCACCATGCCATCGATGGTGGCGGTGTCCGTCGACATCGGCAGATGGGGGCCGTGCTGCTCCGTCGCGCCCACCGGCAGCACGGCGATGAGCCGGTCGCGGTCGAGGCGGGAGAACTCTTCGCTGGTCAGATCGGACCAGAAACGACTGCGCAGGGGGACCGGATGCATCGTGGCTAACCTCTCGGTGACGTTTGGGGTGATCTGAATTATCCAATCGGTCAAAATAAATAGGCTAAGCACTTACCCGATATCAATGAAATATTCTTGATATGTGCTAGCAGATCGGATCGATCGGTCAAATAACCGTGCAAGGTAGAGCTGCCGCCCTCGGCTCATGGCGTCGAGGGCGGGCAGGGGGAAGGGGTGTCTTTCGGCGCTGGGGCGCGGGCGCGTGGGTCAGGCCGACCGCAGCATCATGCGGCGGCCCTGGCGTTGTCCTGCTGCAGGTGCCGGACGAGGAAGTCAAGAAAGATGCGTGTCTTGAGCGGCATGTGGGCACGCTGGGGATAGTAGGCATATACGCCGGGAAAATGCGAACGGAAAGGCACGAGTACCTCCGTGAGGTCGCCTGCCTCAAGGGAGAGGAGCATGGATTCGCTCCAGCCGATGAACAGTCCCACGCCATTGACGGCGGCGCGCAGGCCCGTCTCCCAATGGTTGACGGTGAGTGGTCCCTCCACCGCCCGCTCGACCACCTTGCCTCCGATCTCGAATTCCCATTTGTAGATGGCACCGCTGCTGCGCATGCGGTAGTTGATGCAGTCATGCTGCACCAGTTCGTCGGGGTGGGCAGGTGCCCCATGCCGGGCCAGGTAGGCCGGAGACGCCGCGCAGCACATCCTCATCGTCTGCGTGAGCGGCACGGCGATCATGTCGCCTTCGAGCGACTCCCCCGCGCGGATGCCCAGATCGAAGCCATCGCGCACGATGTCGACGAAGCCATCGTCATACACCAGCTCGACCCTGATGTGCGGGTGGAGCGCGAAGAAGCGCGGCAGGAGCGGCTCGACCAGCACCTGTCCCGCCGGGTGCGATAGCGTCAGGCGCAGCGTTCCGCCCTCGACGCCCGCGCTCGATTGCAGGTCTTCGGTGGCGTCGCGCAGCGCGGCCAGAGCAGGCGTGACGCGCTCTAGATAAAGCCGCCCGGCTTCGGTCAGGTTGACGCTGCGCGTGGTGCGATCGAACAGTCGCACGTTCAGACGCGCCTCGAGTTTCTTGAGGGTCTGCGAGAGCGCCGCTGGCGTGACGCCGAGCGCATGTGCCGCATAGGTCAGGCTGCGGTGCTGGGCTACCTGCTCGAAGACGGTGAGCGCCGCCAGGATTTCTGATTGCATGAAGATATTTTTAAGCAAAACTTAAAAACATAGTTAGTTTTCGTGACTTTCTCTTCGGTATGCGCTACTGCACACTGCGACAGTTCTCCGGCCATGCCCTGCCATTCCATGGCGTGGATTCGGCAACAAGAAAAAACTCCCCGAACAACAGAGATCGCTCCATGACTGTCAAATTCCATCTCAACGGCAAGCCGGTATCGGCCGACGTCGATCCCTCCACCCCCATCCTCTGGACCCTGCGCGACTCGCTGGGCATGACGGGCACCAAGTTCGGTTGCGGCATGGCGCTGTGCGGCGCCTGTACCGTGCACCTGAACGGTCAGGCCATCCGCTCGTGCATCACGCCGGTTTCGGCGGCCGAGGGGCAGAAAATCAGCACGATCGAGGCGCAGTCCGCCGACAGCGTGGGCAAGGCGGTGGAAGACGCCTGGGTGCGCAACGACGTGGCGCAGTGCGGCTACTGCCAGAGCGGCCAGATCATGAGCGCTGTGGCGCTGCTGAAGGGCAACCGCGCGCCGACCGATGCCGACATCGATGCGGCCATGGCCGGCAACATCTGCCGCTGCGGCACGTATGCACGCATCCGCGCCGCCATTCATGACGCGGCCAAGACCCTGGCAGCCTGAAGAGAGGGGACATCACATGCATTTCACTCAAGACTCCCACGGTTCGCTGCAGGATCTGCCACAAGGCCTGCGGACCTTCGTCGCCGATGCAGGCGACACGGCGGCCGGCGGTGCGCTCGAGCGCCGCGCATTTCTCAAGCTGGCCACGGCGTCGGGCTTCGCGCTGGGCGCGTTTCCCGCGGCGGTGCTGGCCCAGGCCAAGGGCGAGACACCCGTCGCGGTGAGCGCGCTCAAGCCCACCGAGCAGCCCGCCGCCTTCGTCAAGGTTGCGCGCGACGGTACCGTGACCGTCACGATCAACCGGCTGGACTTCGGGCAGGGCGTGCAGACGGGCCTGCCCATGGTGCTGGCCGAAGAGCTCGATGCCGACTGGTCCAAGGTACGCAGCATCCATGGCAATGCCGATCCGGCCTACGTGGACCCGGTGATGGGCTTTCACCTGACGGGCGGCTCCACGTCCATCAAGAATTCCTACATGCAGTACCGTGAACTCGGTGCGCGCACCCGCGCGATGCTTGTGTCGGCTGCCGCCAGGCGCTGGGGCGTGGATGCCGGTTCACTGCGCACGCAGGCCGGGCAGGTGATCGGCCCACGCGGCAAGAAACTGGGCTACGGTGAGCTGGCGGAGGCCGCGATGAAGCTGCCGGTGCCGCAGGCCGTGGAGCTCAAGAATCCCAAGGATTTCCGCATCATCGGTCACGCCACAGGCCGCATCGATGCGCGCGCCAAGTCCAGCGGCGGGCAATCCTATGGCATCGACACGCGCCTGCCGGGCATGCTCACGGCCGTGGTGGCGCATCCACCGGTGTTCGGCAGCAAGATCACGTCGGTTGACGACGCCGCCGCGAAGGCAGTCAAGGGCGTGCGCGCCGTTCTCCGCGTGCCGGGCGTGCTGGGCGGTGAGGTGGTCGCCGTGCTGGCGGACGGGTATTGGGCGGCCAAGCAAGGTCGCGACGCGCTGAAGGTGCAATGGGACAGCGCGGGCGTGGGCAAGGTGGACACGGTGCAGCAGCTCGCGCAGTACCGCGAACTGGCCCGCAAGCCGGGGGCGATCAAGTACGAGGCCGATGTCGGAGGGCTGGCAGGCGCTGCGCGCCGCATCAGCGCCGAGTATGTGTTCCCCTATCTCGCACACACGCCCATGGAGCCGCTCAACTGCACCGTGCGCGTCACGGGCACGGGTGCTGCGGCCAAGGTGGACCTCTGGGTGGGGACGCAGGCACCGGGCTGGGAGGTTGCGGCCGCCGCGCGGGTGTTCGGGGTGCAGCCGCAGCAGGTGCGGGTGAACGTGCAGATGGCCGGCGGTGGCTTCGGCCGCCGCGCGACGCCGTCTAGCGACTATGTGGTCGAGGCCTGCCACATCACGAAGGCCGCGCGCGCAGCCGGCGTCGATGCGCCGGTGCGCCTCATCTGGAGCCGCGAGGATGATGTGAAGGGCGGGTACTACCGCCCCATGCACGTGCACCGTGCCGAGATCGGCCTGGACGCCGAGGGCAAGGTGGTGGCGTGGGACCACGTCATCGTGGGCCAGTCGCTGGCCAAGGGCACGGCTTTCGAGGGTTTCATGGTCAAGAACGGCGTGGATGGCACCGCGGTCGAGGGCATGAAGGAGCCTTACGACCTGCCCATGCGGCTGTCGGTGCACCATCCGGAACTGAATGCCCCGGTGCTCTGGTGGCGTAGCGTGGGCTCCACGCACACTGCCTACGTGATGGAGACCCTGATCGATGAAATCGCCGCGGCTGCGGGGCAGGATCCGGTCGAGTACCGCCTGCGCCAGTTCGGTGACAAGCACCCGCGCCACAAGGCAGCGCTCGAACTGGCGGTCAACCGTTCGGGCTATGGCAAGACTGCGCTGGCGGAAGGCCGCGCATGGGGCGTCGCGGTTCATGAGTCGTTCAATTCGGTCGTGGCCTACGTGGTGGAGGCTTCGGTGAAAGACGGTACGCCAAGGCTGCACAAGGTGACCGCCGGAGTGCACTGCAATCTGGCCGTGAACCCGCGCGGCGTGGAGGCGCAGGTGCAGGGCGGGGCGCTGATGGGCCTTGGCATGTGCCTGCCGGGGGCGGCCATCACGTTCAAGGACGGCCAGGTGGAGCAGAGCAATTTCTCCGACTACATCGTCGCTCGCCTGACGGACATGCCCGACATTGCGGTGCACATCGTCCCGAGCGCCGATGCGCCGACCGGCATGGGCGAACCGGGCGTGCCGGCCCTTGCTCCCGCATTTGCCAATGCGGTTGCCAAACTGACGGGTAACAGGCCGCGCGAGCTGCCTTTCAAGCTGGCGTAAACAACCGGCAACGGCTGGCGTTGGTCTGGAACGGGCCCACAGGCCTATGAAAGCAGAAAGCACCCGATCGATATCGGGTGCTTTTTTTCTATGCGAGACGCCTGTACCATCTCGATACAAAAGTTGCGGACAGCATGCAAGAGCTGCCGCGGGACGCAATGGGCTTGAGGGCCCAGGGAGTGTGGGATGCAGATATTCATCAAGACCTTGACGGGCAAGACCATCACTCTTGAAGTGGAAGGCAGCGACTCCGTTCAGCAGGTCAAGCAGAAGATCGAGGACAAGGAGGGCATTCCCGTCGATCAGCAACGGCTCATCTTTGCGGGCAAACAACTGGAGGACGGACGAACCCTTGCGGACTACAACATCCAGAAGGAAAGCACGTTGCACCTCGTGCTCCGGCTTCCGGTACCACCCGAGGTGCAGCGCGCCGTCCCATCGCTGTCGGCCTATGGCATTATCTCGGCGGCAGGTTTGATCGGGCTGGCGGCCATCCTGAAGCGGCGGCAATCGCGCCGTTGACGAGGCCATGGGCAGTGCATGAACCACTCAAAACAAAAGCGCTGCGGGCTCCATGCCTGCAGCGCTTTGCTTCTTCGCACTCTCTGGCTGTATGGGCACATGGCCTTATGCAGCGGACGTCCGTGATCAGCGAATCAGGCGTCCCGCCAAGGCCGATGTCCTGTTGAGGTGCTTATTCCTTGCGCACCTTGCCTCGCGCCTGCCATGCGGCGGCGGCAATCACCAGCAGCGCCATCAGCGCCAGCATGGCACGCGAGTTCACCGGCACCGGCGTGGGGGTGGCCGGGACTTCATTCGTCACTGTGACGCTGCTTGTGCAGCGTGCAGCCGCCGGGGTGGCCTCGCACGAGATGTCTCCGGTGGTCACGTTGGCCGTGTTCGTGACGTCGGAGGAGTTCGACTTGGTCGCCACGAGGGTGGCCACCAGTTCGTCTGTAGTTCCGGCAGCCACGCCGGCAGCCTTCACGCAGCTGATGTCGAGCGCGCCCGTGCCGGAGCTGGGAGTGCACGACCATCCGGAGCCCGGGTTCACACCTGTGATCTTCAGTCCAGCGGGAACCTTGTCGACGACCGTGGTGTTGGCACCGCTCGAAACCGTGCCGCTGTTGCCGATACGGACCGTGTAGGTGATCGCACCGCCTTGCGCAGCGCTCTTCCTGTCTGCCGACTTCGTCACTGTCAGCACAGGCGCATTCAACGGATTGGTGATGACCCCCTTCGAGTCGGCTCCGATGAGGCCTGCCGGAGGAACGGTTGTTTCGGTGCCCCAGCTATGGCCGGCGGGTGCAGCAGGCTTGCCGGTCTCATTCAGGGCCGAACAGGCCGCTCCCTCGGGCACGCTCACCGTGGCAGAGCCGGTGACATCCGTGCCGGACAGCGTCACGGTGCCCTCATAGGTACCGGTATCGCAGACCAATGAGAAGCCGTAGCTGCCGGGCGCTCCGGACGCGGGTGCGCCTGTCACGTTCTTCGTGATGGCAACGGCGATCTGGTTGCGCAGCAGCGGGTTGGTGATCCCGGCGGTGGCCGTGCCGCCTGCGGCGAGGGCGTCGGGCGACGGTTGCACGTACCGGGGTGCTTCCCACGAGAAGTTCGCAGGAGCTGCGGGACGCGAGGCCAGGTTTTCCGTGATCTGGCAGTTGGTGGAGCCCGCTGGAATGTTCACCGTGGTCTGCGCGGTGGCTGTATTGGCGGGTAGCTGGATCGTGCCGCTGTAGGTGGCCGGCGGAGTCTCGCAGGCCATGCTGAACTCGAACGCGGTCGGCGCATCGAAGGTCGTTCCCTCGAGTGTCTTGGTCACGGTCAGCAGTGCGGCACTGTTCGTGATCGTGCAGGTGGCGTTCTGCCCGTTGACCACCGAGACGCTGGCGCCATCGGCAGGGGTGCCTCCATTGATGGTGCAGCTCCATGCGCCCGCTGCGTAGCCTGCCACGGCCGACTGTTCGCTCAGGTCATAGGTACCCTCGCTCACGACGGCCTGGGTCACCGCCGGCGATCCACTGATGCCGCTGATCGGGGTGGGGCCGTTTGCCGTGAGCGTGAAATCGTTGGTCGTTGCGGTGCCGCCGACCACTTGCTTGACCAGCGTCAGCGTAGGCGGCATCACCAGGGTCGTACGGGCATTCGCACAGCTGGTCGTGGCGGTGTTGCACAGGGGGCCGGGGTTGGATGCCGGTGTCCCGCTGCCGCCCGGCGAAGTTGCCGCATGGTTGGTGATCGCTCCCGGCGTGGAGGCGGAGACGCCCAGGGTGATCACCCGGCTGGTCCCTGTCAGGAAGTCGGGTGCATTCTGGTTCAGCGTGCAACTGAGCAACGCACCGGCGACCCCCAGGTTGGTGCAGTTCACCGTGCCTTCTGACACCGCGGCGCTGGTTGCCGTCACGCTGGGAGGCAATTGATCCAGCACGATGATTCCGTTTTTCGTCGAGCCGCTGTTGTTGGCCACCGTCAGTTGATAGGTGAAGCCCTGGCCCACCACGGCAGAGGCGGGGCCCGTCTTGGTCACGGAGACCACATCTTCGCGGACGCTGGTCCAGCTGCTGGTGTTGTTGGTCGTATCCCGGTCATTGACCGTGATCGTGGCGGTGTTGGTGATGCTCAGCGCGGTGGTCGTTGGCGTGACGTCCACGGTGCATTCCAGGCGAGGGCCGGTGGTCGGCGCCGACGTACTGGCATTGACTTCCAGAAGCCCGCCCATGGTCACCGCATAGGCCCTGTTGCGCTCGCTGACGGTGAGGTTGGCCGCGCCGTTGCTCATCGGATTGCCGTTGGCGTCAAAGGCGGTGCAGGTGAAACCATGGACATTGAGGCCCGCGGGCAGGGTATCCGCGAACGTGGCATTGCTCAGCGGGTTGGGGCCCTTGTTCCACATGGTGATGGTGTAGGCAGGGTTGAACCGCACGCCTGTCTGGAACGTGGTGGGCCCCGTCTTGTTGATCGACAGGTCCGTGTCCACCACGGCGCAGTCGGCATAGGAGTTGGGGTCTGCCGGGTCGCGCAGGTACTCGTTCGGGATGAACGGATAGTCCTGCGCCGTGGCGACCTGCGGTGGCGTGGTGTTGCGCCAGCCCAGTCGCAGCAGGTTGATGCCGCCCTGGTTGTTCCAGTAGATGCGCATGGCGTGGCACGCGCCTGCCTGCGAGACCACGAAGTTGCCGGGAATATGGTCGTAGCCATTGTCGCCACTGGTCCATGGCCCCACGCCACCGACCGGCACGTTGTAGTCGTAGCTGCGATAGTTGGCCGGATCCATCGACGCAAACGTGGTGGAGAACTCGATCTTCACTTCGTCGTCATGCGCCGCGCCAAAGTAGTAGGTGCCAGCGGTCGGGAACTTGACCAGCGCGTACGTCACGCGTCCTTGCAACCGTTCGTTGCAAGCTTGGCTTCCCGTACCGTTGTTGCAGAGCGTGTTGCTGTCCCGGGTCCAGTTGATGTTGGACGCGGTGCCGCTCGAGGCAATGTTGGCGGAGGGACCTGCTGCGAAGTTGATCAGATTCTGAATCTGGACATCGTGCTGGCCGCCGACATAGTTGGCATAGCTGGGCTCCACGATGGGCGTGGGGACGTTCTGTGACCCACGAAAGTTGTCGAAGCGAACCAGGGCCTGCGCGGATGAGGCGCCGAGGCCGAGCATGACGCAAGCGATGGCAACAGCAAGACGGGAGGTGCCACGGCCGGTACTGGGTGAGCGAGCAGCCTTGCTCGCTTGGAGTCCGGCTCTGTCGATGCGCTCGATTGAGTTGACATTTTCAGTTCTCATTTCGATCCTTCATCTTCAAACCAGTCACCAAAAATGGCCATGTGCTCACATCTTGCAAAGATGGAATCACAGTGGCTGATGCCGCGAGGCCAGCCAGGACATGCGTTTTCTTACAAAGAATGATGATGGTTTGATTTTCAATACAAAAAAACTATTATATCTTTGTTGATAGTTTTTATTGCTGCGAAAGACGATTGTTTATAGTTTTTATAAAATCAATGAAAGGATTCGACTTGTGGAACCTGAGATGCCACGGCGATCAGCTTGAGCCCGCGGCGCGTCGACCACGGCACTGTGAGACTGGCCGTGGCGCGAGGCTCATGATGGTGTGGAGAGGGCGGGAGGGATGGACTTGCAGGCGCTTGTCTTGGCGCGGGGAGTGACGGTAACTGATCAATGGCTGATCAGAATGAGATAGCCCCTTGAATCTCCGGACACGGTCCATCGCTTATCTTCGAGATAGGCATAGGACTGTGCGTATGACTAGGCATACAGAAACGATTGAGGTCATCACCCGAGACCAGCGCAGGCGGCGCTGGTCGGCTGCCGAGAAGGCCGCCTTGGTTCGCAAGACGTATGAACCGGGCATGAGCGTCTCGCTCGTGGCCCGCCAGGAGGGTGTGTCGGCGAGCTTGCTATTCACTTGGCGGCGGCTGGAGCGCGAAGGCGCGCTGGTGGCTGTCGGTGCAGGCGAGGCCGTTGTGCCGGCATCGGAACTGGCAGCCGCCCGTGCCGAGATCGCCAAGCTGCAGCGCGTGTTGGGCAAGAAGACCTTGGAGAACGAGATACTCAAGGAAGCCGTGGAGATCGCTGCAGCAAAAAAATGGATTGCGCGCTCGCCCTTGTTGCCCGGGGACGACCAATGAAGCCGGTCTGCTCGGTGCTGGGCGTGGCGCGCTCGAATCTGCATGTGCGGCATCACCGCCCTGGCCACTGGCAGGACAGCCGCAGAGGCCGCACCCCGGCCCAGGATGAGCTCTTGCTGGCCGACCTGCGGCGCCACATTGCCGAGTTGCCCAGCTATGGTTATCGCCGCGCCGGTGCGCTGCTCAATCGAGAGCGACGTTCGCAAGGTCAACAGGCGCTGAACCACAAGCGCATCTACCGGGTCATGGCGCGGCATCGACTGCTGTTGCCCAAGGCGCCCAAGCGACGGCATTCGAGCCGCATTCACGATGGCCAGGTCAGTGTGCCGATGAGCAACATGCGCTGGTGCTCTGACGGCTTTGAGATCAAGTGCGATTCGGGCGAGACGGTCACAGCCACCTTCGCCAAGGACTGCTGCGACCGGGAGATCCTGGCCTGGCGGGCTTGGGAGGGCAAGGGACTTGCGGGAGAGCCTGTGCGCGACATGCTGGTGGAAGCCGTGGAGCGGCGCTTTGGCACGGTTGAAGCCGTGCCCCTGGAGCGTGAATTGGAGTTCCTCACCGACAACGGCAGCGCCTACATCGCGCACGAGACGCGTGGCATTGCTAGATCGCTGGGCCTGAAGCCGATCAACACGCCCGTGTGTAGCCCGCAGAGCAACGGCATGGCCGAGAGCTTCGTGAACACCTTCAAGCGCGACTACATGAGCCGTATGGACCTGCGCGATGCGCCGACCGTGTTGGCGCAATTGCCGGGTGCGTTCGAGCACTTCAACGAAATCCACCCACATTCGAGTTTGAAGATGATGTCGCCCAGGGAGTTCCGACGACGGCAGAATCACCCCGCCCATCAGGGCTAACTTAGCGACTGGACGGTGTCCGGAACTACGGGGGCAAGATCACTCGAGCATCTTCGACACGAACTACATCGCGTCACGATGGAGCGTGACATCCTGCAAAAAGCGCTGGGCTACCTTGACAGGAACCCGCAGTGAAGCAGGTCTTCATTACCGAACCACAGCCAGGTGCTTGGCGGCCCGGTTCTAACCTGCCGGCAAGTAGCAGTTGGGCGGGCTGATCTTCATTCAGCCGATCCATTTGCCGGGACAGGATCTGCTCCGGGATCCCCGGATCTCGTCGAACGAATCATTGGCCCAGAGGGCCTAACACTTTTGAATTTTTTGCGTGTGAAATATAGGTTTTTCAATGCGATTTGTAAAAAATACCGTCAGAAGTACCGACAAAAGAAAAAGTGATTCTCTACGGTCTAGAAATGCAGAAGTCATCAAAAGTGGATGGCACTTTAAAGTGGATGGCACTTTTGCAGCGAGAACTGTCGTCCAGCGGACCGTTTTGCAATCGAGGCTGGACCCGGAGGCATAGGCGGTCGAGTTGCTCGGGCGTCGCTTCAATCTGCATTTCGTTCTCACGCACTGACCCTAGGAACAAAAAAGAAGCAACACGCATGTGTTGCCGGCGGCGGCTAGTGGAAACAAATGCCAGGCCCGCAGCCTAGTCTCATCCGTGAGCGACAACGAGTGACGGAACTGCAGGCCCTGTCTCCGGACTTCCAAGATGCAGCGCAACAGCCGAAGCCGACTTTGCAGGACAAGCTCGCCAGGCGGGCGAGGACGGCAAATTCATCGCGGGCCACGAGGGGAGATGGCGAGCAGGGCACCAACCCGGCGCAGAAGACGATGGCGCAGGCTGTCAGCCCGGCCGATGGCAATGCCCCAGCCCCTGCCCACGCTGCCAAACCCAAGCTGCGCAGCATCCCTATCCGCGTTCTCTTCAACGACCCAGCACTGAACCTGCGGGCCAACTACACCCTGTTCGACCGAGCCACGGCGCGGCCCCTCTGTGTGGGAGATGGGCAGACCTGCAAATGCATGATCGCCAAGGGCGTGGAGGTACACACTTGTGAAGGCCCGGACCTGTGTGCCCTGGCCATTGAAGGCGGGTGCAAGCCGTTTGGACGCTTCCACATGCGCATTGACCACCCGGACAACCAGGCGGACGCCATAAGCACCTTTGTGCTGCGCACCACCGGGATCAACTCCATGCGCACCTTGATGACCCGCATGCAGTACCTGCATGCGGCCAGTGGCGGATTGCTGGCGTATCTCCCACTGGAGCTGCGCCTGCGCGCCAAGTCCACGGCCATGCCACACCGCACGCCGATCTACTACGTGGACCTGGGTATCCGCAATGGAATGCAGTTCGACGCAGCCATCAGCCAGGCAGCACAGGCTGCGGAATATGCGCAGAAGGTGGGCCACGACCAGGAAGCGCTGGAGCAAGCTGCCAGAGATGGTTATGCGCTGGGACTGTTTGAGGAACTGGAGCAGGAGGCGACGGAGATCGTTCAGGAGTTCTATCCGCAGGCAGCAGAACCCACGGGCAGGGGATTCATATGCAGGAGATGCGTCAACCCGAGAGAGGGAGAGGCAAGCAGCATGGCTGACTCTGCAGACAAGGGGCTCATCCACCGCTACATGCGTGGCGTCCGGTTTGATGGCCCGTGGGAATACCGAGTAACGAGCCCGTCGGGGCGCGGGCGCTACATGTTTCCGGATACAGATCGCGGGAGCGTATCGGATCCGGAAGGCCTGGAATGGTGCCTGAGGCGTAGTGCGGCAGTGATGACGCAACGACCTATTCGCAGCATTGCTGTCTTTCCGTCATTGAGCACGCACGCAGATGAGCACCATGGGTGGAAACAGCTGTTTCCGGGATGCGAGATCCGGAGTTTCAATGCCATCGGAGCCGAGTCGATGAATTGTCTAGGAACTGTTCTGGAGCGTGGAGGCTGTGCACTGCTCAAGCTGGTATTGCATCGCAGGCTCCATGGCAAACTGGAGGAAACCGCCTGCTGGGTCTGGGTGGTGGGTGTGGAGATGCAGGCGCAGCCTGAAACGGTAGATGGAAGCAAGCCCCGGCCAAGCCATGCCATCAGGGCCGCACTGGTTGTTAGTCATGCGTGGAGCGCGCCGTGGGGCAGCGGGTTTGGTGCTCGCGTGTCATGGGGGGCGCTCGGCCAGTGTGTTCTTTGCTCCGTGGATGGAGAGCGATTGCGAGGCCGATGTGCGGAGGTTGTGACGATCTCTACCAAACATTCTCATCATGCGACCTGAGAAAAGAAAAAGGATGAACCCGGCCAGCGCAGGGTTCATCCTTTCTGACTCTCTTTTTTTCTTTTGTCTATATTGGGATGCGGGTGCTATCGATGGTCGTCAGGACCGTAGACACGCAACGCTCAGCCACCGGCTTGACCGCGTTAAGTTCGAACTCGCGGCTAAATGTCTTTCTTCTCCGCATGAATCACATCCGGTTTCATCTTAACAAGGTGCCATCGAAACAGGCAGCAGCCCAACCCTTGTTCATCACCTGCTTATGTGTCGTTCGGGAGGTCGTCAGTCCATACGGAGTTAAGTGATTTCCCGCGCGATGGCTTGAAGTTGCGGAGCCACTTCCTCACGGAGCCAGCGGATATCCAGCGATCTTCCCTGGAAAGTGCAACTCATCGCGGCCACGTCGATCCCATGAATTCGCCCGAGTGGAACAGCGACCGCCTGCACGTCTGGCACGACTTCTCCGATGGCGGTGCAGCAACCGTACTGCGGAAATTCCTGGAAGTTATCCAGTACTTTCTTTCCGTAGCGTTCCCATTGGTCGGGCTCTTTGATTTTCACTTGGTTGATCAATGATTCACGAGCCGACGGGGTACATCCGAGCAAGTAGGCACGACCAATCGAGGTGCCGAGCAAAGGATGAGTGCTACCCACGTCGTGGGAGTACACCACGCCGGAGGTGGCACGCATGACCTCGATGTAGACCATGGAGAGTCGATCACGGATTCCCATGGAGACGTTGCACCCCAGTTTCTTTGCGAGCTGCATCATCAGGGGCCGGGCGCTGCGACGAATCGTGAATTGGGCCAGCAGCGGGTAGCCCAGTGACAGGGTGGCCGGACCAAGCTGGTACTTGCCGTAGTACTCGGTTCCCGTCAGGTAGCCAAGGCACGTCAACGTGTAGGTGAGACGCGAGATGGTGGCCTTTGGCAGATTCAGCATGTGGGCCATTTCGCTGTTGCCGAGGATGGGGCGCTCAGGTGTAAAGCAATGCAGTAGCTCCAGCCCGCGGGCGAGTGTTGTTGCAAACTGCTTGTCTCCTGCGTATTCCTCTAACCCGGTGGGTACGCATCGGTTCCAAGTGTTTTCCATAGGTTTTGAAATATTGATATGGAATATGAAATATCGAAATTTTAAAGCCACATGTCTGCCACCACTTCTACACTGATTTGAGCTCGATTGACGGGCAACAAACAGGAGACAGGAAAATGGGTGTAGCAGATCTACCAGTCCACGATATTCCCGCACTGAACGGCAACAACGCACCGGTTCAACAGGAGGACCATTGGGACGATCTTGAGGTGATCGGCGAGGTGCCGCAAGACATGAACGGCCTGTATGTGAGAAATGGGCCAAATTCTTACTATCAGCCCGAGTGGCGCTATCACGCATACGACGGCGATGGCATGCTGCACGCGGTGCACTTCAACAAGGGCAAGGTCAGCTACCGCAACAAGTGGGTTCGCACCGACGGGTTGGTGGAGGAGCAGAGGGCCGGGCAATCCCTCTGGAAAGGCCTCAAGGAGGCCCCGCGTGCCGATACCCCGGACCAGCCTCTCAAGAACACCGCCAACACCGATGTGAAGTTTCATGCCGGTCGACTTGTGGCGATGTGGTATCGCTCGGGGCTGCCCTATGCCGTGGACCCTGCCTCTCTCGATACTGTGGGCAGCGTGGATGTCGAAAGCCGCATTGATCGCATCTCGGCGCACGCCCGTCCCGACGAGCATTCGGGCGAGTTCATGTTCTTCGACTACGACACCAAGCCGCCGTACATGCGTTACGGCGTCGTGGATGCCAACCGCAATCTCCGTCATCTCATCGATGTGCCCATGGATCGTCCCGGTCTGCCACATGACATGGCCATCACAGACCACTATTCAATCCTGCACGACTTTCCCCTGCGTCCCGATCCCGAGGCGCTGAAGCTGGGTCGCTACAAGGTTCGCTTCTTTGCCGATCAGCCGTCGCGCTTCGCCGTGATTCCCCGCTATGGCAATGCGTCGGACATCCGCTGGTTCGATGCCAAGCCGACCTACATGCTGCATGTGGTGAATGCGTGGGAGGAGGGCGTAGAGGTCGTCATGGTGGGTACGCCCTATCGCATGCACACCAAGGATGACGGGAGCCTGGATGCCGCTCGGCTTGAGAAAACCATCCATCTGCGCCAGCGTGACTTCCAGCTGCACGAGTGGCGTTTCAACCTCGAAACCGGCAAGACGTCTGAGCGCGTGATCGACGATGTGCTCAACACCGAGTTTCCGATCATCAACAGCGCCTATCAGGGCCGCAAGAACCGCTGGTCGTACCACGTGATCTTTCCGCAGGGCGGACGCGAAGAGCCGCGCTTCCCGGGCCTTGTGAAATACGACCTGGAAACCGGTGGATACATCGCCTACAGCGCCGGGCCGCAGTACTTCTACAACGAAGCCGGGTTCGCACCGCGAGACAACGCTGCGTCGGAAGACGATGGCTATCTCGTGATGTTTGTCTGGAACCCCGGGACGAGCCAGTCCGAGGTGCAGATCTTCGATGCCAAGGACAGCCGCATGGCGCAGGGGCCGATTGCGCGTGTTCTTTTGCCGCGCCGGGTGCCGCATGGCTTCCATGCAACCTACGTGAGCCAGGCCAATCTTGACAAGTGGAAGTGAAAAATGATTCTGGTAGACCAAAAGTCCATCGATGAGTTCGTGGCCAAAGGCTGGTGGGGAACGCAGACACTGGGTGACATTTTTCTGGATACTGCGGCGCGCCAGGCGGACACGTTTGCGGTGTCCGATCCGCCGAATCGCCCTGAGTTGTTCGGAAGGCAGTCGCAGCGCTGGTCCTGGGGAGAACTGCGCGAGCAGGTGGGTCGCATGAGTGCGCTGTTCGAGGCGCAGGGACTGCGCAAGGACGATGTGATTGTTGTCCAGCTTCCCAACTGCGTGGAGTTGCATGCCATCTATCTGGCCTGCGCGCTGACAGGGGTTGTCGTATCACCCGTTCCCATGCAGTACCGTGCGCATGAGATCGAATACGTGGCCGAAAGCACGCGGGCCAAGGGCGTGATCACCACTCAGCGCCTGGGCAGGAATCAGGTCGCGCAGGAGATTGCAGGCATGCTGGAGCAACTGCCTTCCGTGAAATGGATCTGGTCGTACACGGATAGCTCCCATCTGCCGCTGCCAGAGCAGGTCCTGAATCTGGATGCGATGCTTGGCGAGACCTGCGCATGGGATGACGTGCAGATGCGCGCCCACATGAAGCGCATCCGGCTGACCGCCAACGACGTGCTCACCATCTGCTGGACCTCGGGCACCGAAGCGCGCGCCAAGGGTGTTCCACGCAGCCACAACCAATGGCTGATCGTGGGGGCAGGGGTCATCGACGCGGGGCAAATGCAACAGGGTGCGCAGATGGTGATTCCGTTCCCGTTCGTGAACATGGCCGGTATCTCAACCAGCCTCATGGCGTGGCTCCTCACTGCCGGCGGACTGCACCACCATCATCCGTTCGATCTCAAGGTGTTCATCCAGCAACTGGAGGAAAACCAGATCGACTACACGGTGGCAGCCCCAGCCGTGCTCAGCATGCTGCTCAAGGCCCCCGAACTGCTCGAAGGGGTGAACCTGAGTCGCCTCAAGCGCATTGGATCGGGTGGCGGCCCGCTGGCGCCCTGGCTGCTGGAACAGTTTGCGCAGCGTTACGGCATCGAAGTCATCAACTACTTTGGTTCCAACGAAGGCGCTGCGCTTTCCTCCACCCCGCAGGACATGCCGGATCCGCACCAGCGTGCCAACTATTTCCCCCGTGTCGGCGTGGCTGGTTATGGCTGGAAGGCGGTGCACTCCAACAAGGTGTCCACGCGGTTGGTGGATGTGGACACCGGCGAGGAAATCCTCGAGCCCGGCAAGGTGGGCGAGTTGCGCTTCAAGGGGCCGATGATCTTCTCCGGCTACTACAACAGCCCCGAGGTCACGGAGCGCGCGTTCGACGAACAAGGCTACTACCGCAGTGGCGACCTGTTCGAAATCGCGGGTGATCGCCAGCAGTTCTACCGCTTTGCCGGCCGATGCAAGGACATCGTGGTGCGGGGCGGCATGAACATTTCATGCGAAGAAGTCGAAAGCCTGCTGCTGTCGCATCCGGACGTGCGGGAGGTCGCCGTCATCGGGTGGCCCGACGAGGTGCTTGGCGAGAAGGTGTGCGCGGTCGTCGTGCCCAAGGATCCGGCCCGGAATGTGGAATTGGAAGAGCTTGTCACCTATCTGAGGAACATCGGCAAGGTGGCCGCCTTCAAGCTCCCTGAGCGCATCGAGCTGCTTGGCGAGCTTCCGCGAAACCCTGTCGGCAAGGTACTCAAGCGGGTGCTGCGCCAGCAGATGCAGGAAAAAGCGGCCTTGCCCAATCCCGTTGATTGACGCGAGAGCCAACATAAAAGGAGACAAGAATATGAATGCTGCGACCCAGCAGTTGCAAGAAGGACAAGCCAGTGCAGCGCCGAAGGCGGTGCTGCTGTTGATTCCCGGAATGCTCAATGGCAATGATATCTGGGATGGCGTGATCGACGTTCTGTCGATGAAAGCCGGTGATTCGATTCGGGTGGTGATCGGCGACGTGCTGACCCAATCCACCATCGAGGACATGGCGCGCGACGCGTGGAGGTGTCTCGATGGGGTTGCTCCGGGCACGCCTTTCTATGTTGCGGGCTTCTCCATGGGGGGCTACGTGGCACTGGAAATGCTGGCCAACCAGAAGCACCCGATTCGCGAGGCCTGGCTGCTCTCCACGTCGGCACTGCCTGAGAGCCACGCCAGTGCGCCCATGCGCGAGAAGGCCATCACCAGCTTTGAAAGCGATTTCGAGAAGACCATCCAGAACACGGCCCGTTGGGGAACTTTCGAAAAGACGGCCGAGCAACTGCAGCCGGTCGTGCAATCCATGCGCAAGCTGGGCGCCGCCACGGCCATTCGCCAGACGAGGGCCATCATGAAGCGCTCCGATCATCGCGACCGGCTTCGTGGCCTGGATATTCCCGTTCACATCATCTGCGGCAAGGAGGACAGGATCACTCCCATGGCGTTGTCGCAGGAGCTTGCACGGACCATTCCCTCGGCGCAATTGCAGGTGATTGAACGCACGGGGCACATGCTGCCTTTTGAGCAGCCTGCTCTTCTGGCGGAGTCCATGGGCGCACGCATCGTTGGCTGAACTCGGAGCATTCAAGAAATGAATTTCAAATCACGCCGAAATGTGGTGCTGGTTGCCATTGCCGTGCTTGGTGGATGTACGGTCAGTGGCGCTGCCATGGCCGCAGGCGACAGCTTTCCTGCACGTCCGGTCCATGTCTATGTACCGTTTGCTGCCGGCAATACGCTGGACAATGCATTGCGCCAGGTGGCTGAAGAGTTCCGCAAGAACACGGGACAGCCCATGATCATCGAGAACAAGCCCGGTGGCGCAGGCATCATTGCCGCGCAGACCGTGGCACGTGCTCCGGGCGATGGCTACAGCCTGCTGTTGGTGAACACCAGCATGCTGTCCATCAATCCCTATACGTTCAAGAAGAAGTTGCCCTACGATGCAGAGAAGAGCTTCAAGCCAGTCACCGGCTTCCTGAGCTCCACGCTGGTGCTGGCGGCCAATAAGACGGTTCCCGCGACCAATGTGGAGGAGTTTGCGCGCTGGTCCAGGACGCAGAAGACGCCTGTGACCTATGCCTCCTTCACGGCCGGTAACTCCTCGCATTTTGCCGGAGTCATTCTCAACGACAAGCTGGCTCTGAATCTTGTGCATGTGCCTTTCAACGGTACGCCACCTGCCGTGCAGAACCTGCTCGGCGAGCAGGTCAACGCAGCCTTCCTGCCGCTGATCGCGGTGAAGCAGCAGGTGGAGGCTGGCAAGATCAAGGTGCTGGGGGTCAGCAGCGTCAAGCGCTCCGAGCTTCTTCCCCAAGTGCCCACGTTCGCGGAGCAGGGGCTTCCCGAACTGAACATCGATATCTGGTCCGGGCTTGCCGCACCAGCCTCCACGCCCGACGCGGTGGTCCATCGCCTGAACGAGGAAATCAACAAGATTCTGCGTTCGCCCGACATCCGCGCCAAATGGCGTGACATGGATTTCGAGCCCATTCCCATGTCCTCCAAGGACTTCGCCACTTTCACGCGCAATGAAAACATGCGCTGGAAGCAGGTTGTCGAAGTCTCCGGATTCAAGATCGAAGATTAGAAATGAGAGACGGTATGTACAAAGACCATTCCATTGACGGAGCGGCATCGGCTGCTTTGCACAAGCCCAGCCTGGCGCGCAAGCTCAATCTGCGCGTTCCTGTGGTGTCCGCTCCCATGTTTCTGGTCTCGGGCCCGGAGCTCGTGGTGGCCGCATGCAAGGCCGGCATCGTCGGTGCGTTTCCGACACCCAATGCACGCCCCATCGACGTGCTCGATGATTGGATGAAGAGCATAACGGAGCAGCTGCAGCGCGCCCGGGATGAGCAGGACCCCCGCACCATTGGAGCCTGGTGCGCCAACGTGGTGACCCACTCATCGAACACGCGTCTTCAGGACGACCTGAAACTGATTGCCAAGTACAAGCCGCCCGTCGTGGTCACGGCCCTTGGCAGTCCCAAGCCCGTGATGGAGACCGTGCACGGCTACGGCGGCCTGGTGATTGCCGATGTGATCAGCCTGCGCCTGGCCGAAAAGGCAGCGGCGGCAGGCGTCGATGGGCTGGCATGCATCTGTGCGGGTGCAGGTGGCCATACGGGGCATCTGTCACCGTTCGCATTCGTGAGTGCAGTGCGGGAGATCTTCGACGGCTACGTCGTCGTGGGTGGCGGCATCAGCGATGGCCGGGGCGTGGCCGGCGCGATCGCGTGCGGTGCAGACCTGGTTTATATGGGAACGCGCTTCATCCCAACGCAGGAAAGCATGGCCGAGCAGGCATATAAGGACATGCTGGTTGCCGCGAGCTCGGAAGATCTGCTGGTCAGCGCGGGAATCACGGGCAGCAACGCAAGCTGGCTCAAGCCATCGCTGCGTGCCAATGGCATCGATCCGGACAACATGCCGGATGCACCGGAGCGCTCCTATGACAGCAATCGTTCGCTGGGGGCGCGCAAGTGGAAGGATGTGTGGGCGGCTGGACAGGGCGTGGGAGCCGTGAAGGCGGTCGAACGCGTGTCCGACGTGGTCGATCGGCTTGAGCAGGAATGGCTTGCTGCCCGCTCGCGGTTCACAAGCTACGCGGTCTGAATTCTCACGAGCTGGTACAACATTCATGCACACAGAAATCGTCGGGCGTGTCGAGCCCACCATCACGCATTGGGACCATCCGTTCATGCATGGCCCATTTGCCCCGAACTATGTGGAATGCACCGCCACGGACCTAGAGGTGATAGGCGAGATTCCCCGACGCCTGAACGGAGTCTATCTTCGCAACACGCAGAACCCCGTGCATGAGCCTCTAGGCGTGCACCATGCATTCGACGGGGATGGCATGCTCCACCAGCTGAGCTTCAGGAACGGCAAGGTGGAATACCGCAACCGCTTTCTTCGCACCAAGGGATTTACGGAGGAGCAGCAAGCGGGCCATGCACTTTATGCGGGGCTGATCGACAACCCGAGAATCGCGCAGCGCGAAGGCTGGGGCGCACGCGGCGGCTTGAAGGACACGTCAGCTACCGACGTCATCGTGCATGCGGGTTCGGCGCTGACTACGTTCTACCAATGCGGTGAGCCCTATCGCTTCGATGCGCGCACGCTGGAACCGTTGGGCGTCTCCGAGTGGGGCGCGAAGGTGCTCAAGGACAACGGCATTTCCGCACACCCCAAGGTATGCCCCAGGACCGGTGACCTGCTGTTCTTCAACTACAGCAAGAATGCCCCCTACATGTACTACGGCGAGGTCGACTCCCGTGACAGGCTGGTGCACTACGTCCCCGTGCCGTTGCCAGGACCGCGCTTGCCGCACGACATGATGTTCACCGAGAACTACGCGATCCTGGACGACTTCCCGCTGCACTGGGACGAGTCGCTGCTTTCACAGGGCAAGCACAAGCTGACCTTCTACGAGGACAAACCCAGCCGCTTTGCCATCGTGCCGCGCCGCCACGCAGCGCAGGCCGGTGTGAAGTGGTTTGAAGCCAGCCCTACCTATGTGCTGCACTGGCTCAACGCCTGGGAGGAGGGTGAAGAGGTCGTGCTGCACGGTTATCACCAGAAGCACCCCATGCCCAAGCTGGGGTATGACAACACGGGGGCGACCCTGGGGCCCGACCGCTACGGTCCCACGCTCTACGAATGGCGTTTCAATCTGCGAACGGGCGAGGTCAAGGAGCGACGCCTTTTTGACCAGCACCTGGAGTTCGGAATGATCAATGCGAGCTACTGGGGAAAACCGTATCGGTATGCCTACAGCATGATTGCCCACCCACGGCACTTTCTCTTCGATGGCATCCAGCGCTTCGACCACACCACCGGCCAGACGCAGGAATACCGTTTTGGAGAAGGCCGCTTCGGAAGCGAATCCCCGATGGCACCGGCATTCGATGCGAAGGCAGAAGACGATGGCTATGTGGTGAGCTTCGTCACCGACATGAATACCGATCGCTCCGAGTGCATCGTGCTCGATGCCCGGGACATATCCAAAGGTCCTGTAGCGCGCATCATGCTTCCGCACCGCATCAGCAGTGGAACGCATGCCTGCTGGGCCGATGCGTCGGAGCTGCGTGGCGAACAGGCAACCTGACACGTTATGAATGACAAGGAGACTCAAGGAATGACACAAGCAACCTATGTACTCGGCGGCTACCAGACCGACTTTGCCAAGGCGTGGTCGCGCCAAGGGCAGGACCTCTCGGACATGGTCCGTGAGGTGGTGAATGGGGCACTTGCCGCCAGCAGGGTGTCTGCATCAGAGATCGAAAGCATCCATGTCGGCAATGCCTTTGGCGAGCTGCAGCGTCAGCAGGCGCATCTGGGCTCGATGGTGGCGCAGGTGGTGCCCGAGCTCAATGGCGTGGCCGCGATGCGCCACGAAGGCGCATGCGCCTCGTCGTCACTCGGCATCCTGAGCGCAATGGCAGAGATCGAGTCGGGCCGCTATGACTGCGTACTGGCCCTGGGTGTGGAGGAGTTCAAGAATACTTCGGGGCATGAGGCCTCGCGCAACCAGAATGCCGCGTCGTGGCAGGGGCACGAGGACATCGAGTGCCAGTTCATGTGGCCTGCAGCCTTTGGGGCCGTCGCCGCGGAATATGACAGGCGCTATGGCCTCGATCGCAAATACCTTAACCGCATTGCCGAGCTGAACTACGGCCATGCAAGACAGAACCCGTTGGCACAGACCCGCAATTGGCAGTTCAACGAGTTGAGCTTCACCGACGATGATGAGGCCAACCCACTCATTGAACCCGGCACGCGCAGGCAGGACTGTGGCCAGGTGACCGATGGCGCCGCTGCAGTGGTCCTTGCATCCGAAAGATTCGCGCGTGAATATGCCCGGCGCCATGGCATGAAGCTCGAGGACCTTCCGCGCATCACCGGTTGGGGCCATCGCAACTCGGTCCTGAAGCTCAAGGACAAGTTCGAACTGAGCAAGGACTCGAAGTACGTTTTTCCGCACGTCCGCCAGACCATCGAGGACGCATGGCGTCGTGCAGGCATTTCGGGAACCCAGGATCTCGATGGCATCGAAACACATGACTGCTTCACTACGACCGAGTACGTCGCGATCGACCATTTCGGGCTGACCCCCCGGGGCAAAGCTGGCAGGCGGTTGAGGACGGCAGCATCGAGCGCGATGGACGCTGCCCGGTCAACATGAGCGGAGGTCTGATCGGTTGCGGCCACCCGGTGGGCGCAACTGGGGTTCGCATGGTGCTGGACTGCGCGCGACAGGTCACAGGAATGGCCGGTGCCATGCAGATCCCGGACGCGCGTCGCATGCAGACGCTCAATATCGGAGGATCCTTCGGAACGGTGGTGAGCTTTGTGGTCGAACAGGGCAAGGCGGTCTGATATGGGCGCGACGTCATCCACTGAATCGCGGCCAGGGGCAGACTCCAAGCTCGTCAATGAATCGTTGCACGACGGCATTTTCCACATCGAACTCAATCGTCCCGAGGCTGGCAACACAGCGAACAAGGCATTGGCCGATCAACTGCGAACCGCGGTGCTGAACGCCAGTTCGACTTCAGGAGTACGCGCATTGCTCGTCAGCGCTGCGGGGCGCAACTTCATGGCAGGGGGCGACCTGTCGGCGCTGCGCGGAGATCACAATGCAACGCTGGATCTGGTTCGCACCGTCAACGACACCATCGTGGCGCTGTCGGAATGCACCGTTCCGATCATCTGTGCGGTGCAAGGCATGGTCGCGGGTGGAGGCCTCGGCCTCGCATTGTCATCCGACATCCTGATCGCCGAAGAGGGCGCGCGTTTCACCGTCGGGAGCCCGACCATCGGCCTGTCGCCAGATGCCGGCACCAGTTGGCAACTGGCACGTTGGGTGGGGCAACGCAAGGCGCTGGAAATGAGCTTGCTATGCACGATGGTCGATGTGCAGGGCGCATTGGCCTGCGGCCTCATCAACGAGATTGCACCGAAGGGCTCGCTGATGGAGGTGGCTCGCTCCCGTGCCACGCAATTGGCCAGCGGCGCATCCCTGGCGCTGCGGCACACCAGGCAGCTGCTACGTGCCGCGGCAGGAAACACGCTCGTCGCTCAGATTGCGCAAGAGGGTGAGGCTTTTGTGCAATGCATGCAAAGCCCGGACTTCAGCGAAGGACTGGCGGCCATGATGGAGAAGCGCAAGCCGCGCTTCTCGTAAGCTGTTGTCGAGGGGAACAATGCGCGGCCTGCCTGACGGCATCCGCGCATTTCGCATGGCATCAGGCCATCCTGGCTGCTGCAATGGTGTCGAGGTGATTCACGACATCGTGCGCCGAGACTCCAGGGTTGGGCGTGTGGGCGTAGATATGCGTGGTGCGCTCCTTGCGATCGAACCATATGGCTTCACTGCGCTTCTGGTCCGGCCGCTCGCGCGCAAGATAGACGATGGTATCCGCACCTTTGTCGTGATCGCGAAGGACCGACTTGAGGATCGCCACGAAGCGGGGCATCGATCGGTTCACGCTTGCGGTATCCACCCACCCCGGATGCATGGCGTAGAACCTCTGCTGCGGATACACGGCTTTCTCTTTCCAGAAACCCATGGTCATGCACTGCGCGCGCTTGGCAAGGCCATAGGCGCGAGGGCCGGCGTAACGCGCGGGATCGGTGATGTTCAGGTCATCGATCACCATCTTGTGGTTGTACATGCCGCCGGACGCCACTTCGATCACGGTGGCGTTGTCCTTGAGTATGCGGGTCTCAAGAAGGCCCTTCACCAGGATGTGATGGCTGAGAATGTTGGTCACGAACGAGGTTTCCATCTCCTCATCCGTCAGGATCATCTGGTGCTTCTGGATCCCGACATTGTTGACCAGGACGTCAAACGAATGGCCACCGACCTTGATGTCTTCCAGCAGGCGATGCACGTCGCGCGTTCTGGAGAAGTCTGCAGTCAGCCAGGTGATGGGGATGGGCGACTTGACGCTCTGTGCAAACGCTTCGAGTTTCTTCGCATCGCGCGCTACGCAGATCACGCGCGCACCGGCTTCCGCTGCCTGTCTGGCAGCGCTGGCGCCGATGCCCTCAGAGCCGCCGGTGACCAGCCAGGTCTGCCCGTTGAACTGATTGGGCCGATTGCGCCAGAAGATGCTGCGCAGGTTGTAGCCGATGGCGCTGTAGCTTGGCGTGAAGCGCACATAGAACTTGATGAGTTTGGAGAGAGGAACTTTTGCCATTGTCTGCGTCGAGGTCTGGAAGGTTTCAGTTCAGCCGTGCGCTGGCTCCTGGATGGCGGCGAGCAAGGTCGCGCGGTCGTAGTACTCGCGCCAGTAAGAGATCTTCTCGCCAGAGAACTCGAGAATGCCAACCGTGGGAATGAAGCGAGAGATGCCGTTCAGAATGATCTCGTCATTGCGCTCCACGAACAGCACACCGCCGGCAACGCCAATGGAGCGGATATGCAGGGTCACGCTTTTGTTGGGCTTTTCGGTCTTGCGGATGCGTTCGTAGAAATTCTCGCGCCCCTTGCAGGGCTCCAGCATGACGGAATGAAGAATTCCGTCCTCCGCCATCAGATCGGCGCACTGGCGCCAGTCCTTGCGTTCCCAGCCTTCCTTCATGGCCATGAAGGTCTGGATTTTCAATTCGTCGATTGAGGTCGTTGCCATGGGTTGTCTTTCTTGCTGTGTTGGTGCGCCGGGATGTGACACAAGTGGTGCGCAAACCCATTACATTCCGATAGTTCATAACATTCAAACCGAAGTGATCAGGTTTCCCAATGGATGAGAAGAAGTCAGCTGTTCTGGGTACGCAGAGCGCCAGCAAGATACTGCGGTTGCTGAAGATCGTGGCGGCTCATCATGCGCAGGGAATTCGTCTGAAGGAACTGATCGAGGCGTCGAGGATCGACAAGTCCACGGCGCACAGGTTGCTGGCATGCCTGCTGGAAGAGGGCTTCGTGGAGCGTGTCGGCGAATCCAAGGTCTATCGTCTGGGAATAGAGCCTCTGCAATGGGGTTTCTCGTCCGCCGGCATGGATGCGCTATCCGAGCGCTTTCGCCCGATGTTGATGCGCCTGGCCCGGATCTCCAACGACGCCGTGTTTCTGATGGTCCGCAGTGGCGACCACGTGGTGTGCCTGAGCCGTGTCGAGGGCGATCACACCACGCGTGCCTATGTCGTTGAAGTCGGAATGCGACGGCTGCTGGGTGCCAGCGCCGCGGGCATCGCCATCATGGCGCAACTGCCCGAGAGCGAAGTGGATGCCATGCTGCAAAGGCATGAGGCCGAGTACGCGCGCCAGCGGGTGACGATTGCAGAGTTGCGCGGTCAGGTGAGTCGCGCGCGAAGCGCGGGATACTCGGAAACACGCAATGTGCGGATCGATGCGGACGGTGTGGGCTGCGCCTTCGCATTGACCGAGAACTACTGGGCTGGCATCAGCATTGCGGTCGCCAAGCACCGTTCGACACCGGAGCGCTTGAAGGAGTTGGCGACACTGCTGCTCAAGGAAGTTGCACAAGTGCAGGCGGCATAGCCCGCATTGCGAATGAAAAAAAGCCTTCGGCCTCCCCACCAGGAGCCGAAGGAGCAACTCGATCACGAGCTCGCGTCTTGCCTAGAAGCGATGCCGCACGCCAAGGCTGATGCCTGATTGGCTTTTGGAGCCTGCAGCCAGGGTGCTGAGTGCCGCGAAGTTCAGGCCGGCATTTCGGGAATGGGCAGCGGCGGCGTACAGATCGGTTCTTTTGGAAAGCGCATAGATGCCCTGCACCGTGAGCTGCCGCGTTGTTGGTTGATCTCCTGCACCATTGCGTGTTTTCACGTTGTCCTGGTAGTAGGCAACGCTGAGCGAGAAGGGGTTGGCGAACTGGTAGTTCGCGCCCAGCCACCAGAAGTCATCACGCAATGCGGTGACGCCCGTGTCGCTCTTGTTTTGCCCCCAGCGATAGCCTGCCGAGAGGCGCAGTGCGGGATTCAGCTGGTATGCCGCTGCGACAGCCAGTTTGCGCGCTCGTGAGTGCGCGCCGTTCACGTCGGCACCATTCTGTTGGTCTGCGACGATAGTGGCGTTCCAGCCGTTCTGCACGTAGCTGACGAAGCCGCCATATGCGGCATTGGCTGACTTGGACGAAGTCTGCTCTCCGAATGCATAGTGCGCCTGCGCCTGCAGTCCGGCCATGTTGAAGCGGTACTTGACCGAGTTGTCATTGCGAAGATTGCCGAGCAGTGGGCTGAACGGCTCATACGCCCCGGAGTACGCCAGCGGCGCGATGAAAAGCAATGCATCGAAGATCGACGTGTACTGGCGACCCAGCGTGACCCGATGCTCCTTGGTTTCCAGGCCCATGAACGAGCCGCGGTTGAAGAAGCGGGCGGCATCAGCCGGGGTACCGGTATCGGAGTTGAATCCATGCTCCAGCGTGAAGATGGCCTTGAGCCCGTTTCCCAGGTCTTCAGAACCCCTGAATCCCACACGCGGTCCCTGCAATCCCGAGTTGCCCATGCGCAGCAGATTCGCCTTGCCGCCGCCTTCCTTGGCCTGGTTGTTCAGGTACTCCAGGTTGGTATCGATGATTCCGTAGACCGTTAACTGTGACTGTGCCGCCGCGTACGTCGAAAACGTCAGGGCGAGCATCGCCAACATCCGCGAAGGGATGGCTTTTTTCATGAGTTGTCTCCTCTGGTTGGGTGTGTTCGGTCGCGGCTTACATTTCAACGCCGCTGTCTTTGATGAGGCTGGCCCAGCGGTTCTTTTCCAGTACGAGCTGTTTCTGGAAATCTGCCGTGGAAAGTCCTCCTGCTACGTAGCCAAGATCCTTGAGGCGTGGCTGTACGTCGGGCATGTTCATGACCTTGATTGACGCGTCATGAAGCTTTTTGATGATCTCGACGGGCGTTCCCTTGGGCGCGAAGAAGCCTGCCCAGGTGGGTAGCTCGAATCCCGAGAAGCCTTGTTCCTTGAGGGTCGGAACGTCTGGCGTGAGTGGCGTGCGCTCGAGACCGGTCACACCGATCAGCCGGATCTTTCCCGTGGAGAGCATGGGCCCGAGCGTCACAAGATCGAGAATGGTGGATGTGATCTCTCCCGCCATGAGCGCCAGCGTGACCTGCGAGGAGCCCTTGTACGGCACATGCACCATGTCGAGCTGAGCCGACTTGTTCAGGTGATTGCCGAGGATGTGGGAGGTGGAGCCATTGCCGATCGATCCATACATGTGCTGGTTGGGATTGGCCTTGACGTCCTTGATCAGCTCGGCGATGTTGGTGGCCGCCGTACGCTGGGTGCTTACGGCGATCCACAGCGGGCTCTTGACCAGATCCACAATCGGAAGCAGATCGTTGAACGGGTCGTAGGGCAGCTTTTTGAACAGGTAGTAGGTCTGGATCAGCAGGGGAATCGTCAGCAGGATGGTGTTGCCGTCGGGCTTTGACTTCACAACGAAGTCCGTGCCGATCGTGGTGCTGCCGCCTGGCTTGTTTTCGACAATGATGTTGCGATCGAGTTCGATGGAGAGCTTGTCGGCAAAGAGTCGTCCTAGTACGTCGCCGCCACCGCCCGGAGCGAATGGCACGATCAGGCGCATCAGGCTCGCGTTGTTGCTGCTTCCGGGAGCAGCGCTGGCAAGCGTGCCAGCTCCCAGGAGCGAGGTCAGGCCCGCATGGGTGATGTATCGGTTGAATTGCCTGCGATTGAATCCCGGCATTGTCTGTCTCCAGCTCTAAGTTGTTTGAGGCGTGCACTGCAGTGACCGAAATTTAGGTCCTGGTGCGCAATGCCTCTTCGGAAAGCTCGCATTTTTCTCAAGCAGTGAGATTCGATCCGGACAACTACCTACGCCATGCGCGCCAGCAAAAAACGCTGCACATGGCAGCGTTTTCTGGCGTTCCACCCTACCTGTCTTCCTGGATGTCTTGATTCTTGATGTCCGCCCTCAGGCCGCTTGCCGGCATCTATCTGCGGCCAGTGCACGCAGATCGCGCTTGAGGACCTTGCCGACAGGGTTGCGCGGCAGTGCATCCAGGACGATGAGGTGCTCTGGCAGCTTGTAGACGGCGATGCGGCATTGTGTGCGCAGATAGTCGTTGACGGCTTCGAGCCGGACCTTGGCGTTGGCGTCGGGCACTACGCAGGCGCAGAGTCTCTCACCCATCACGTCATCCGGAACTCCCACCACCGCGACTTCGCGTACGCCTTCCACGCCGGCGAGCAGTCCCTCGATCTCTTCCGAGGAAATGTTCATTCCACCGCGGATGACCAGATCCTTGGAGCGTCCGACGTACCGATAGTATTGCCTTGCATCGCCCGCGATCTCGAACAGATCCCCCGACTTGTAGTACCCGTTCTCGTCGAATGCGCGGGCAGTCGCTTCGGGCGCTCCCCAGTAACAGTGAAAGATATTGGGCCCATGGAAGCGCAGTTCACCCACCATGCCGGGTTCGGAGATCTCTGCCCCCGAGATGGGGTCGACCAGCCGGGTCCTGATCTTGCGTGTGGTGCTGATGCTCCACTCGAAGCCTTCCACACCGGCTCGTGGAAAGTAGGTGGCGCGCAGTTCCGGGTCGGGGATGTCGGAGAAGTTGCCACTCAATGCCGCGCCTTCGTTGGAACCGAAGTAATTCACGATCTGCACGCCGTAGCGCTCGGCGAAGCCCTTGACCATCCATGGTGACAGCGGAGCAGAGCCGGAGCCGATGCGACGCAGCCGCGAGAAATCGATGCCTTCGAGCAGGGCCGCATTCTGCAGCAGGAGGTTGAGCACCGGGGGAGGTGCAACCGTGTAGTCAATGGATTCGGTCCTGAGTTGCTGCAGGAACACCGGCAGCGAGAAAGGGTGGTGCTGCACGACCGTGCCGCCCAGTACCAGAAACGAAATGAATGCTGTCGCGATGCCTGCCATGTTGACCATGGGAAACGGATTGAGCAATCGGGCGTGCTGTGGAAGCTCGCCTGCTTCGATGATCGAGGGGGCGATCACCAGCCATTCATTGTGGCTGCGCGGCACGCCTTTGGGGCTGGCTTCCGTGCCCGACGTCCAGCAGATGGTGAAGACGTCGTCGGCCGTGACGGGGGCACTGCGCTCCGTGGCTTGCAAGTGGCGGATCTCGTCGACGGAGGGGATGGGCTCGACGCCCAGGTTGACCACGCCAGGGGGCAGGGCTTCACCCCATGCGAGCACGGTAGTGAGTGTTGGGTGACGCGCCTGAAGCGCGCAGATGACCTGTGCGGCCTCGTAGTCCTTGCCGATGCGACCCAGCGTGATGGCCGCGACGGCCTGGGTTGCTTCGATGATGTGCGCCAGTTCGTGCTCCCGGTATTGCACCGGCACAGGCGTGACGACCACCCCCAGGCGCGCGCAGGCCAGATAGACGGCGAACTGCTCCACCACGTTGGGCAACTGCACCAGCACGACATCGTCCTTGCCGATGCCGTGGCGAAGCAGCACCGCCGAGAACCGCTCTGCTTCGTCTGCCAGTTGCTGCCATGTCCAGCGCTGAGCACAGCCCGATGCAAAGTCCGCCCGGTTGGGTGCGTCCACTGCGGCTTCCTGAGCCGCGCGCGTTGGCAGCCGTTCCTGAAACAGCTGCCACAAGGTCAGGTCGCCCCACCAGCCCAGCTTCTTGAACTTTTCGATTTTTTCTTGTGATACGAGGATCATGCATGTCTCCTGGGTATGGCAGCGCTGCTCAGACCGTTGAAGGACGGCGCGATTGCGTGATGCGAAAGCGGCTGGCCACGAACGAAAGATCCGTCAGGCTGGCATTGCCGGCGGCGTTCAGGCCGGTGACGTGATAGTCGCTATAGGCAGCTGCGAAGTTCAGTGGCATGGGGCCGGTGAGATTGATCGTCAGTTGCGCGCCTGCCCGAGCGTAGGCCGATTCGGCGCGCGCGATGAATGCTTCGTCGCTCGAGTACAGGAATGCGGTCAGACCGCCGTGCCGTGCCACGTCGCTGGACGCATTGGAGAGGGCATCGCTGGCGTCGCGGCACTCGATCACGAAGCTGATTGGGCCAAAGCGCTCACCGCGATACCAGTCGCCTGCGCCGGCCTTCACCTTCAGCATCATGGGGGTGCTGGTGCGGGCACCGGGATATTCGGGATGGGCGTAGGAGCGGGGCTCGAGCAGGACCGTTCCCTGGTCGCCTACCTCTTCGCGCAGTTGCTTCATCTGTGCGAGGGTTGCCGGCGATTGGATCGCAGCCAGGATCATGGACGCCTTCTTGGGTTCCGCTCCGATTGCGTCGACCGCAGCGGCCAGGCGTTCGGCCACATTGTCGAAACTCACCATGCCCTGAGGAGTCTTCACGCCGGCCGCTGGAATGTAGATGTTCTGTGGGCTGGTGCACATCTGCGCGCTGAACATGCACAAGGTGGTTGCGAGGCTGCGGATGGCTGCTTCCAGGTCGTCTGCAGACTCGAGCACCACGGTGTTGCACCCGGCCGTCTCCGTGAAGCAGATCGCGGGATGTGCGTTGGCTTCCACCCATTGCCCAAACTTCACGCTGCCCGTGAAGTCAACGA
This sequence comes from Diaphorobacter ruginosibacter, assembly GCF_014395975.1. Classification (NCBI taxonomy): domain Bacteria; kingdom Pseudomonadati; phylum Pseudomonadota; class Betaproteobacteria; order Burkholderiales; family Comamonadaceae; genus Diaphorobacter; species Diaphorobacter ruginosibacter. Next base: position 2,220,053 of record NZ_CP060714.1, read on the forward strand.
TGCTTGTGTCCGGATGCTTGACCAGAATCTTGCCAACGGGCTCGGTCGTGCTGTCCAGCACCATGCCAACCAGGTTGGGGTCGAAGCCAAACTGCTGGAGTACCTGCCTGAACACACGTACCGAAATCGCCATCGGCAGCACCGCCGTCGGGTGCGGTTTCACGATGACGGCATTGCCGGTGGCGAGGCTTGCCATCATCGACGGCCAGGCGTTCCAGGTGGCAAAGGTGGCGCAGGTGAAGCACACCGCCACGCCGCGCGGAATCAATCGATAGGTCTTCTGAAGGCTGATGGTGGTCTTGCCGAACTTGCGCTCCCAGGTGGCGCTGGTGGCTATGCTGCTCGTGGCCTGGTCTGCGTAGACCAGCGCCTCGATGGCGCGGTCCAGTGCGTTCACGCCCGAGCCCGCATAGGCCATGTTGTAGCTTTGCCCGGCTGTGTGCATGACGGCATGTGCGATCTCGAAGAGGTGTTCGCGGTAGATCCGGTCCACGACCTCCAGCAACACGCCGATGCGCTCCCGCGGCGTGGCCTGAGACCAGCTGCGCACTGCCTGCTTCGCATCGGTGAAGACCGTGTCGATCTGCGGGTGGACGTAGCTTGTTCCCAGCGGTTTCTGCGTATAGGGTGAAACCTCCTCCGATGCGATGCCGGCCTGCTTCCCACCGCCAGCGTCGTCGCTCATCTGGAAGAGCCGTCCGCAATGGCGCTCGAATGCGGCTCGACCCAGCGCGTCGGCCTTCTCATGATCGGGATACTGCGCGGGAGTCTCGGGAAAGGGGCTCCAGCAGAAGCGCTCGCGACAGGCATCCTTGGCCTTCTCAAACAGCGCGCGATGGCGCTCCATGGGGTCGAATGTCATTGTGTTCATGCTGTTTCTCTCGATGGATGTGAGCTGTAGAGGTTGCGAAGCGCCTTCTTGTCAGGCTTGCCAAGACTTGTGAGTGGAACCTGATCCACAAGCTCGATGGATTTGGGCGTGCATACCGCGCCTTTTCTGGCGCGTACGAATTCGATCAGTGCGTGCGGATCAACGCTGGCGCCCGATCTCGGAACGACTACGGCGCGCACAGCTTCACCCCACTTCGGGTCGGGCACGCCGAACACGGCGGCTGCGGCCACGTCGGGGTGCATTCCGAGTACGTCCTCGACTTCCTTGGGGTAGACGTTGAAGCCCCCGCTGATAATCATGTCCTTCTTGCGGTCAACGATGTAGATCAGCCCGTCTTCGCCCATGCGGGCAAGATCGCCGGTATGGAGCAACCCGTTGGCCAGCGTGCGCGCAGTCTGCTCGGGAAGGCCGTGGTAGCCGGACATGAGCAGGTCGCCGGTGAGGCAGAGCTCTCCGGTTTCGCCTGTCGACACGGGCCGGTCATCGTCACCGGTCAGCACTACGTTCACATGGGGGAAGGGGATGCCCGCGGATGCCAGTTGAGCGTCGGTGGCGCGCTGGTGGGCCTGCTGGTCGAGAATCAGTATGGTGTTGGGTGCCTCGGTCTGGCCGTAGGTCTGCACCAGCACCGGGCCGAACAGGTTCAACGCCGCGCGGATGCGCGATGGCGACGCAGGGGCCGCACCGTAGACAAGCGCACGCAGGCTGGTCAACCCATGCCGAGCGGTATCCGCATGGTCCAGCAGCGCATAGAGCATGGTGGGGACGATGAAGGTATGCGTGATGTGGTTGTACTGCACGCAGCGTAGCCAGGACGCCGCTGAAAACCCGCGCTGCAGGTAAATAGTGCCGCCTGCTCCCAGTGTGGGGAAAATCAGAGAGCCCGCACCGTGGGAAATGGGCGCACTGCAAAGGGTGCGCACGCCGGCCTGCCATTCGAGTCCATCCAGCCACAGGCGCGCGTTGGTGAGCATTGCGCGGTTGCTGAGCATGACGCCCTTTGAGCGGCCGGTGGTGCCGCCAGTGTATGCAAGGCGCACGATGTCCTCGGGCTCGCCCACCGGCTGCAGGGCATGTGCATGTGCAGGTGAAGGTGAAGGTGAAGGTGCATGGGGAGATTGGCCCCAGATGCTCTCATCCTCGTCCGTGGCGTCGTGGGAGCGGCACAGCATTGCGCTAGCACTGCGTTGCCTGAGTTCCTTGGCCCGCTCGGCAAAGTAGTGTTCGTAGACGAATATCTTCGCCTTGCAGTCTTCAAGAATGGCAGCATGATCATCCGCCCCCGCCATGGCATGCAGGGTGACGGAGCAGAAGCCGCCCACATAGGCGGCAGCCATCAGGCAGAACATCTCGGTGCGGTTGCCGCAGAGCTGTGCGACGACATCGCCACGCCGCAGGCCGAGGCGGCGCAATTCGGCGATCAGCCAGGCTATCTTGTGGCCCAACTGCTCATACGTCGTGGGTAGGCCATCGGCATCCACGAACGCCACGTGGTCGGGGTGGGTGGCGATGGCGTGCGTGATCAGTTCACCCAGGGTCCTGAAGTTCGGCAGGTCCGATGCAGTGACACGCATGCTCAGGCCACTTTCTCGAGAATGGTGACGGCGGCGACGGCTTCCTCTCCGTCGTAGAACCCGCCACCGTTTTCGGCCGCTGCCAGGCGCGCGCCCTCGACCTGACGCCGGCCTGCCTCGCCGCGCAATTGCGTGACCAGTTCGTGGATCTGGATCGCACCCGTTGCCGCAATCGGGTGGCCTTTGGAGACCAGCCCTCCGGAAACATTCACGGGGATGCGACCGCCCAGCTGCGTCTCGCCGCGTTCCGCCAGCGCGCCTCCATCGCCGAAGCCGCACAAGCCCAGGTTCTCGATATGGCGGATCTCCGCGAACGAGGATGCATCATGTACCTCCACAACATCAATGTCTTGCGGCGTGACTCCGGCGCTTTCGTAGGCACGATCGGCCGCCAGGCGCCCGACGTGCTGTGTGAAATCCTCCGGTGCCCGTAGTACGCCCGTGGCGAGCCGTGACGACAGAACGCGCACCGCGCGTCGCCTGTCAAACTTCTTGAGGCCGCGCTCGGAACACAGGATCAGGGCCGCAGCGCCGTCGCTGATCGGGGCGCACATCGCGCGCGTAAGGGGCCAGCTCACCAGCCTGTCCGCGAGCACTTCATCCACCGACATCGGGTTGCGGTATTGCGCCAGCGGGTTGAACTGCGAATGCCAGTGATTCTTGGCGGCAACGGCTGCCAGCTGTCTCTGGGTGGTGCCATAGAGCAGCATGTAGTGGCGTGCCATGGCGGCATAGCTGTCCATGAAGACGCTGCGCTGTCCTGTTTCGCCGGTATCGGGAACGGGCAGGGCCTGCGACAGCAACTGCAGGGTGCGCAGTTGAGCGGAAGCGATCTCGCGATCCATGCCCCCCATGAAGGCTTCGAACATCAAGTCGCGCTTCTCGGGGAAGTTCATCTTCTCTGTGCCTGCAACCAGTGCCACGTCGCACTGTTGTGCCTTCAGCGCCGCAAATGCCTGGTTGAGCGCGGTGGAAGAGCTGGCGCATGCGTTGTCGCAGTTGATGATGGGTATGCCCTGCACGCCGTTGGCCCGCAGCGCCGCTTGTCCGCGAATGCCGTGCTGGCCTTCGAGTACGCCCTGACGCGTATTGGCAAACCATGCCGATTCGATGTCGGGCAGCGCACAGCCGGCATCTGCCAGCGCTGTCTTCAAAGCCAATCCGGTGAGCTGCTTGACGGACTTGTCCAGATGCTTCCCCAGCGAGGTCATTCCGATGCCGACGATATAGACATCACTCACGGTGCTCGCTCCTGTCACGCAGACACTGCGCTTCGATGCGGGGTGTGCGAGCCATCTTTCTCATCTCCATGTTTTGTACCTTGTTATGCGAATGACTGCATTTTGAAATTTACAATGAATAAATCAGCATTAGATGTTCATATATTGGACGAAATATGAAAAATTCTGCACAAGGATCCCAGACCGTGGCGCGGGCCATGGGGGTGCTCCGCCTGGTCTCTTCGCATGCAAAGGATGGAATGCGCGTGCAGGACATCGTCGATGCAGGCGAACTGAGCCGGCCCACGGTGCACCGCCTGCTGACGGAACTGGTGGAGTGCGGCCTGCTCATGCGCTCATCACAGCGTCGCTATTTCCTTGGGCAGTTCGCATATGAGCTGGGCATCTCTGCCGCATCGCACTTTCATCTGCGGGAAATCTGCGAACCGTTCCTGGAGCGGGTGGCGCAGGAAACTGGCGACACCGCATTCCTGGTCGCGCGCAGCGGCGCGGACTCGTTCTGTCTCGATCGCAAATCCGGCAGCTTTCCCGTCAAGGTGTTCACGGTGGAGGTTGGCAGCCGCCAGCCCTTGGGGGTGGGGGCCGCAGGGCTTGCCATCCTGAGCTGGCTGCCCGTCGACGCATTCAACCATGTGATGGAGCGCAACGCCGCGCTGCTGCCCAAATACGCAGGACTGAGCTTGGAGCGGTTGCAGAAGGCCGTTGCACATGCCCAGGAGATCGGCTATTCGAAGATCGCCGATTTCGCCGTGCCGGGAGTCTCGGGTGTGGGGATGCCTGTCCTTGATCCGGCAGGCCATCCGGTAGTTGCGTTGAGTGTGGCCACCGTCACGGCACGCATGTCTCCGGAGCATGAAGAGCAGGTCGTGAAGGTCATCCGGCATGAGACTTCGCAGTTGCGCAACGTGCTTCTGAAGCACAAGGTGGCAGTGTCCTGACGTTGCCGTCCGCCGTGTTGGCATTCCACGCGAAGCTTGCACTGGTGCCCGCGGAATCGTGCGCGCCGCGCCATTGCAGGCCTTGGCGTTGATGCACGGATAGCCCCCCTGCAGCAGACCGAACAGCCTGCACAGGGCCGCGGGGCAGCCTGTTCCGATTGGGGCAGGGGGCATGCGAGTGTGAACTCGCCCGAATTCGGTTCAGTTTTCAGAATGTCCGAATGCTGGACTCGGTGAATTCACTGATCAGGTTTACCTCTGGTTTGTCGCTTTTGTTACTTGCCAATGGTCGGTGGGTCGATAGTATTTTGAGTTAGTTCAATATACGAAGTGATAAAGGTATATGACAGTTCAAACTATTAGAGAGTTGCCCAACCTCATTGACGCCGGAGATCATCCGTACTTGCAGGATGCGTGGACTCCGCTGCTGCAAGAGGTCAATGCCTCCGACCTGAAAGTGTTGGAAGGCGAGGTGCCCCGTGATCTGGATGGCGTCTATCTGCGCAACACGCAGAACCCGGTGTTCCCGTCGCTGGGCCGGTACCACCCCTTCGATGGCGATGGAATGATCCACATGGCTTCCTTTCGTGATGGCAAGGTGGAGTACCGCAATCGATTCATCGCCACCAAGGGTTTGACCGCAGAGCTCGAGCGCGGTGAACGCCTGTGGGCGGGCCTGATGGAGGATCCCGCACTCTCCACCCGTCCGGGCTGGGGCGCGCATGGCGGTATCAAGGATGCTTCCAGCACCGACGTGGTGGTGCATGCGGGCAGGGCGCTCACCACCTACTACCAGTGCGGCGAGGGCTATCGGCTGGATCCGCAGACGCTGGAGCAGCAGGGCATCCCCTCGTGGTCGCCGCTGGACGGTATCTCCGCGCACTGCAAGGTCGACGAGCACAGCGGTGAACTGCTGTTCTTCAACTACTCCAAGTACCCGCCCTACATGCACTATGGCGTGGTGGATCGTGCTGACAAGCTGGTGCATTTCACGCCCGTGCCGCTGCCAGGGCCGCGCCTGCCACATGACATGGCCTTCACCGAGCATTTCGTCATTCTGAATGACTTCCCGTTGTTCTGGGATCCCGAACTGCTCGCACAGGGCAAGCACGTGGTGCGCTTTCACCGTAACATGCCCTCGCGCTTCGCGGTCATTCCGCGGCGCGGCAGCGAGGCGGATATCCGCTGGTTCGAGGCAGAGCCCACCTTCGTGCTGCACTTCCTGAATGCCTACGAGGACGGCGACGAGATCGTACTGGACGGCTACTTCCAGGACGAGCCCATGCCGCGCAATTTCGAGGGTGCACCTGCAGGCTACGAGCGGATGATGTCCTACCTCGACCAATACAAGATGGGTACGCACCTCCACCGCTGGCGCTTCAATCTGGCAACCGGCGAGACGACGGAGCAGCGCCTTGACGACCGCGTGCTGGAGTTCGGCATGTTCAACCAGCGCTACGCAGGCAAGCCCTATCGCTATGCCTACAGCGCGGTGCAGGTTCCGGGGCGCTTTCTTTTCAACGGCTATGTCAAGCACGACCTGGAAACCGGGCAGTCGTGGCAGATCATGCTGCCGCCGGGGCAGTTCGCCAGCGAAGCGCCGTTTGCACCACGCCTCCACGCCAGGGCGGAGGACGACGGCTATCTGGTGTCGTTCATCACCAATGAGAACACCCAGCGTTCCGAAGTGGTGCTTGTCGATTGCCAGCGTTTCGAAGCAGGGCCGATATGCCGCATCGAGTTGCCCCACAAGCTGTGCAGTGGCACCCATTCGTGCTGGACCAATGGCGCCGACCTGCGGGACGGGCTGCTCTCGGGGCAGTGCTGAAGATCGTGCGGAATTTTTTTATCAAGTTAGTTCAATAAAAATAGGTAATTGCCAGATGTTGAAAAGACCTTTCGTCGACGGATTACGTTTACCCGTGTTTGCCGCGCCGATGTTTCTCATCTCCGGCCCGGATCTGGTGCTCGCAGCCTGCCGGGCGGGCATCGTCGGCGCGTTTCCCACCCCGAATGCGCGGCCCATTGCGCAACTGGACCAGTGGATGAAGCAGATCACCGAAGGCATCGCGGCCGCGCGTGATGAACTGGGTGCCAGCCGTGTTGGTCCCTGGTGCGCCAATCTGGTCACACATTCCTCCAACACGCGTCTCGCCGAAGACCTGGAACTGATCGCGAAGTACAAGCCCCCTGTGGTGGTGACGGCGCTGGGCAGTCCCAAGCCTGCGGTCGAGGTCGTGCACTCATATGGAGGGCTGGTATTTGCCGATGTGATCTCCATCGGGCTTGCCAGGAAGGCGGTGGCCGCAGGTGCCGACGGGCTGGCCTGCGTGTCTGCCGGTGCGGGGGGCCATACAGGCTTCCTGTCGCCGTTCGCCTTTGTCAGCGCGATCCGCGAGTTCTTCGACGGTCATGTGGTCGTAGGAGGCGGTATCAGCGACGGCTGGGGCGTTGCCGGCGCGATTGCATCGGGCGCGGACTTTGTCTACATGGGCACCCGCTTCATTCCCACCGCAGAGAGCATGGCACCGGACGGATACAAGCAGATGATCGTCGACAGCACGGTGGACGATCTCATCGTGAGCGCGGGCATCACCGGCACGCCTGCCAGTTGGCTCAAGCCATCGCTGCGCGCCAACGGGCTCGATCCCGACAACATGCCGAGCGCGCCCGATCGCCAGTACGACAGCAATCAGACCGCGGGCCGTAAATGGCTCGACGTGTGGGCTGCAGGCCAGGGGCTGGGGGCGGTGAAGGCGGTGGAGCCGGTTTCGAAGATCGTCGACCAGCTCGCTCTTGAATATGGCGCGGCGATGCAGCGCATCCGTGGATTGAACTATGGCGTCTGACGCCATTCTTTCGAGGACAGGAACATGACCCAGGCATACATCATCGACGCTGTGCGCAGCCCGCGCGGACGTGGCAGCGACAAAGGCGCGCTCAAGAGCCTCAAGCCGGTGGACTTGCTGGCCCAGCAGCTGAAGGCACTGCAGGAGCGCACCGGTATCGACACCTCCGAAGTCTGCGACGGGCTGTTTGGCTGCGTGACGCAGACCGCCGATCAGGGATCGAACATCGGCAAGATGGCTCTGGTGCGCGCGGGTTGGAGCGATGCGGTGTCGGGTCTTACGCTCAACAGGTATTGTGCATCCGGTCTTACCGCCGTGCAGTTTGCGGCGGCGCAGGCCATGGCCAACGACGGTGTGGCCGTGGCCGGTGGCATCGAGATGATGTCCCGCGTTCCCATGGCCAGCGACAAAGGACCGCTCACGCACGACCTGGAGTTCCAGCGCCAGACCATGCTGGTGCCGATCGGCATAGCGGCGGACGCCATCGCCACCATGGAGGGTTTCACGCGCGAGCAGTGCGATGCCTATGCGCTGATCTCACAGCAACGCGCCATCGCGGCGCGGGATGCCGGCCACTTTCGCTCGGTTGTTCCGGCCAGAGGGGAAGGCGGGACGGTGTTGCTGGCGCAGGATGAGACCCCACGTGCGGGTACGACGCTGGAGTCCCTGTCGGCGCTTGCAGCGGCATTTGCCGAAATGGGCCAGAAGTATGGAGTGGATGCGCTGCTGTGCAAGCAGTATGGCCTTGCTGCCGTGAATCATGTGCAGCATGCCGGTAACTCACCCGCCATGGCCGACGGCGCGGCCGCCGTGCTGGTGGCCAGCAAGGCCAGCGTGGAGCGCCTTGCGCTCAGGCCGCGCGCGCGCATCCTGGCCACGGCAGACGCATCCATCGACCATGTCCTGGCCCTGACCGGCGCGGCTGACGCCACCCGCAAGGCGCTCAGCCGGGCCGGCCTGACCGTGGACGACATCGATCTCTTCGAGGTGAACGAATCATTCGCCGCGCTCATGCTGCACTACATGAAGCACCTGAATGTGCCGCATGAGAAGCTGAATGTGAATGGAGGCGCCATCGCGCTCGGTCATGCCATGGGTTCCACCGGCAGTTCGCTCGTCGGCATGGCGCTGGATGAACTCGAGCGCAGGGGCGCTAAGCGTGCCGTGGTGGCGATCTGCGGCGCAGCAGGCGTGGCGGTGGCGATGGTTATCGAGCGTGTCACAGCGGACACTGTATGAGCCAGCAGCCCGAAGACATCGATCTCACGCTCGTGCGTGAAGCGCTGGATACCAGCACGCTCAGCCACGGCTTGAAGATCATCGGTGACCACCGAACGGCGCAGGTCGTGCTGGGCGCCTTCGTGGGCAAACGCCGTTTCGATGACTGGCTTGCCAGCGCGAACATTCCGCGCCACACGCTCGCGGAGCGCCTGAAGTCGTTGGTGCAGATGGATGTGCTGCGCCCGCGGCTGTACCAGGAACGTCCCGAGCGCTACGCTTACCATCTCACAACCAAGGGCATGGCGCTGTACGACTCGGTGCTGATGATCTGGGACTGGGAGCAGAAATACGGCGAGCGGAATCAAGCGCTGCCACCGCGTCTCACGCACAAGAGCTGCGGCCATGTGTTCCATCCCGATCTGGCCTGCAGCGCCTGCAATGAGCGCGTGACCATGCAGGATCTTTCGTATGAGCTGATGCCCAACGCCAAGCTGCCTTACGACAGCGGAGAGTCCATCCGCACGCCGCGCCTGCGCGTCGACACCGATGCCGGCTTCGAGCTCGGGCTGCGCGTGGATCGCTGGAGTTTGCTGATCATCGCGGCTGTCACGCTGGGTTGCCACTACTTCGACCAGCTGAGCTATGTGCTGCGTATCGGTCCGGGCGTGTTGAGCAAGCGGCTGGCGAGCATGGCGGAATCCAATCTGCTGGTCTCCGAGGCGGATCACGCTGATGCGCGCAGGAAGCGCTACAGGTTGACGCCGGCAAGCCGTGGCCTGTTCGGCTACATCGTCTGCCTGTCCACCTGGGCCGGAACGCACCATTTCCGCGAGCCCAGTTCCATCCGGCCCACGCACAAGGATTGCGGTCAACCGTTCATAGCCCAGGTGACCTGCAGCCACTGTCATCAGGTGCTCAAGCCCTGGGACGTGACATTCGATATACCGCAAGGATCCACAACATGAGCGAGGGGATGCAAGTATTCGCGCAGCTCACGGTCAATGGCATTGCCGTGGGTGCCATCTACGCGTTGGTGGCGCTGGGCGTGGTGTTGATCTACAAGGCCACCGAAGTGCTGAACTTCGCTCATGGGGATCTTCTGGTCATTGCGGCGTTCTCGGCATGGGGCTTCATCACCGTGATGGGCCTACCGTTCTGGCTGGCCGTTCTGCTCACCGTTGCGATGACGGGGGGCATTGCCTATGCGCTCGATGCCTGGGTGATCCGCCGCATCGCAGGCCAGCCCCAGTTTGCAGGCGTGATGCTCACCATTGCGCTGGCGTTCATGATCCGTGGGCTCGTCAGCATGCTGTTCGGCCCAGAGTCGCGCAACTATGCAACCCCCTGGACCAACTCGACCACGCGTGTTGCGGGGCTGCAGATTGCCGACCTGCAACTGGTGATCCTGGGGGCGGCGCTGATCGTCACCATGGTGCTGTATTTCTTCTTTCGCCATACGCGCCTCGGCGTTGCCATGCAGGCTGCATCGCAGAACCAGTTGGCCGCGTATCTCAACGGCATACGCGTCAAGCGAGTGAATTCTCTGGTGTGGGCACTTGCCGGCGGCATAGCAGCGATTGCAGGCGTGCTGCTTGCACCCATCACGCTGGTGGACACCACTCTCTGGCTGGTCACGCTCAAGGCCTTGGCGGCGTTGGTGCTCGGGGGCTTCGGAAGCATTCCGGGCGCGATTGTCGGGGGGCTACTCATTGGGCTGGTGGAGCAATACGCGGGTGTGTACATGCCCCAGGGCTCCAAGGACATCGTCGCCTATCTGGTCCTGATCGTGGTGCTGATTTTTCGTCCTCATGGACTGCTGGGTGAGGCGCACGGGCGCCGCGTCTGAGCACAGGTCACAAAGGAAACTCCATGAGATTCGATTACAACACCCGATACCGCGACAGTTTCAAGCTGCTTGCGCACCCCGCCGACAAGCTTGCCTATGGCGCGCTCATTGCCGTGCTGCTGATATTGCCAACGGTGGCGAGTTCGTTCGTTCTTGGTGAGCTGGCGTATGTGTTCATCCTGTGCATTGCCAGCCTTGGGCTGATGCTGCTTACGGGTTATACGGGGCAGGTCTCGCTCGGGCATGCTGCGTTTGTCGCCATTGGTGCCTATGCCCATGCGTGGCTGATGTCCAAGGGCATGCCGCTGCTTCTGTCCGTGCCGCTGGCGGGGCTGATCGCCGGCTTTGCGGGGCTGCTACTCGGCATCCCGGCCATTCGTGTGTCGGGGCTGTACCTGGCAATGGTCACCATGGCCTTCGCCATCATCGTCGAGCAGTTGATCGGCCATTGGGAGTCCGTTACTGGCGGCTTCACCGGAATGGCTGTGGCGGAGGCACGCATCGGAGGCTGGTCGCTCGGCAATGCCACGGCGTTCTACTACCTGTGCCTGGCCGTGCTGTGCGCCGTATTCCTCGGGTTGCTCAACCTGCTTCGCTCGGCGAGCGGCCGCTCGTTCATGGGCGTGCGCGATTCGGAAGCCGCCGCATATTCGCTCGGCATCCACGTGCGCGCCGTGAAAGTGGCTGCGTTTGCCATTTCCGCGGGCATCACGGGTATTGCCGGAGCGCTGATTGCGCATCACCTGCAATACCTCACACCCGATGGATTCACGCTGCTGCTTTCCCTGGAGCTTGTGCTGATGGTGGTGATCGGCGGGGTGGGGAGCCTGCGCGGTGCGATTCTGGGTGCCGTGCTCATCAGCATGTTGCCGACGGCAATCTCGCGCATCAAGCCGCTGCTGCCCGAGAAGATGTCCACGCAGTTCGGGTTGGAAATCTTTGTCTTCGGTCTGATCCTTGCGCTCTTCGTGCTGTTCGAGCCCGGCGGCATGAACGGGCGCTGGCTGAAGCTGCGCGCATTCCTGCAATCGTTCCCCCTGTATCGGCGCGATACCTTCAAGCGCCAGAAGCGCTACATGAAGTCGGAGCGTTATCGATGAGTTCCATGCTTGCTTCCAACCCCTTGCTCAAGGTGCGCGATCTGACGCTCACCTTCGGTGGCGTGCGTGCCATTTCCGGGCTCAACCTCGATGTACACGCGGGAGAAGTGCTTGCCATCATCGGCCCCAATGGGGCCGGCAAGACATCGATGCTGAATGCGATCACGCGGGTGTTCGACGCGTCCGGCGGCCAGATCCTGTTGAAGGAGCAGGACCTGGCCAGCGTGCCAAGGCATCGCATCGCACAGTACGGCATTGCGCGCACATTCCAGAACATCGAGCTTTTCGATGCCGCCACCGTGATGGACAACCTGCTGCTCGGCCGCCATCGCTTCAGGCATGGCCGGTGGTGGCAGCAGGTCCTGCGCACACCTTCGGTCACGCGCCATGAGGAAGTGGCACGTGCCCAGGTTGAATCGGTGATCGAGTTCCTGGAGCTCTCCGCGTGGCGCAACTCCCCGGTCGCCAGCTTGCCGTACGGCGTGCGCAAGATCGTCGAGCTGGGCCGTGCGCTGTGCACTCAGCCGGAGTTGCTGTTCCTGGATGAACCTGCCTCCGGCCTCAATCCGGAAGAGACGCGCGAACTCGCATTCTGGATTGATGACATCCGTACGGACCTGGGCATCACCGTGGTGATGGTCGAACACGACATGTCGCTCGTGAGCGCCGTGGCCGACCGGGTGATCTGCATGGCCCAGGGCGCCGTGCTGTCGCAGGGAACCCCCGAGCAGGTGCAGCGCGATCCTGCCGTTATTTCCGCCTACCTTGGCACTTGAGCCGGGAGACTTCAATTGAGTGCATTGCTGGAAGTAAAGAATCTGGAAACCTGGTACGGGCCGATCGTTGCCATCCAGGGCGTGAACGTTCAGGTTCAGCCCGGACGCATGGTGGCCGTGCTGGGAGCGAATGGTGCGGGCAAGACGACATTGCTCAACACCGTCGCCGGTGTCATCGACCCGTTCAAGGGCGAGGTGCAGTTCGCCGGCCGGACTGTGAGTCGCCTGGATGCGGACGAGGTTTGCCGCCTCGGGCTGGTGCTGGTGCCCGAGGGGCGGCAGGTATTTCCGTTTCTCTCGGTGCAGGACAACCTCGCCATGGGGGCCTATACACGCCGCGATACCGATGGCGTGCAGCGTGATCTGGAGCGGGTGTACGCATGGTTTCCCCGCTTGAAGGAGCGCCTGCTGCAGCACGCCGGGCTGCTTTCGGGCGGCGAGCAGCAGATGGTTGCAATCGGCCGTGCATTCATGGCACGCCCGCAGCTGTTGATGCTGGATGAGCCATCGCTCGGGCTGTCGCCATTGCTGACCAAGGAGATCTTTTCGATCATCTGCCGTATCCGCGATGAGACGGGAACGGCCATCCTCGTGGTGGAGCAGAACGCGGCGATCGCGCTAGCGCACGCCGACGATGGCTACATCATGGAACTGGGGCGTGTGGTGGCTGCCGACACCTGCGCGGCACTGTCGAAGAAGGCCGACGTGCAGAACTCCTATCTCGGTGGGGGAGCGCACACCGGAGTGACGGGCACAGCGCAGCGCTGGAAGCGGAGAAAGACATGGCGATGATGAATGAAGCGATCCGCTATCTGGAGCAGGATACGCCTGCCAAGCTGTTCCGCCTGCGCAGCCTGCAATGGGCGGATCAACCCGCATTGCGCCGCAAGCGCCTGGGCCTGTGGGAGAGCGTGACCTGGTCGGGCTACTACGCCAATGCGCGCGCGGTCGGGCTGCAACTGCATGCATCGGGGCTTGAGCGTGGCGCAGTGGTCTGCGTGCTGGCCGAGAACCGTCCGGAATGGCTGTATGTGGACATGGGGGCGCAGTGCATGGGGCTGGTGAGCAACGGCATCTACCCCACGTCATCGGCGGACCAGGTGCTCTACATCCTGCAGAACTGCAGCGCAGAGGTCGTCTTCGTCGAGAACCAGGAGCAGCTCGAGAAGGTGCTTGCCGTGCGCGGGCAATGCCCCGCGCTTCGCACCATCGTGGTCATGGAGCGCGACGGACTGCGGGATTTCTCCGATCCGCAAGTCAGCTTCTTCGATGATTTCGTGCTGGAGGGCCAACGACGCGCAGCCACCGAAACGGCTGTGTTCGAGGCCGCGATCGACAGCGGGCGCTCGGAGGATGTGGCGTTTCTCGTCTATACGTCGGGAACGACAGGGGCGCCGAAGGGCGCGATGATCCTGTGCAGCAATGTGGTGTTTCAGCTCACGCAGGTGCAGGAGTACCTGGACGTCCAGCCGGGCAACAAGTCACTGTCGTTCCTGCCGCTGTGTCATATCGCTGAGCGCATGTCCACCGTCTTCAATCCGCTCGCGGTAGGACTGATTGTGCATTTTCCCGAGAATGCCGGCACGGTCACCAACGATCTGCGCGAAGTGGCTCCGCACGTACTGTTTGCGCCGCCACGCTTCTGGGAGAAGATGTACTCGCAGGTCGATCTGTTCATGCGCGATGCCGTGCCGCTTGCACGATGGGCCTACGCCAGGGCGCGGGAGAGCGGTGCGCAGGCGGTGGATGCGAGGCTGAGTCGTCAACCCGTCCCGCGACAGGGCTGGTTCACGCGGTTGGTGCGCTGGGCGACGCTTCGCAACGTCAAGGTGTTCCTGGGCCTGCAGAACGTGCGCAGTGCGCTCACGGGAGCAGCTCCGGTGCCCGCGGAACTCATACGCTGGTTCCTGACCTGCGGCATCGAATTGCGCGAAGCCTACGGTATGACCGAAACGGCAGGCTTCTGTGCATCCACACCCAAGGGGGGCATCAAGCTGGGGTGGGCGGGCATGCGGTCGCCGGGAACGCAAATGCGCATCGGCGCGGAAGGCGAGATCCAGGTACGCGGCCCCAACGTGTTCGGAGGGTATCTTCATCTGCCCGAGCAGACCCGCGAGGCGATCGATGCCGAAGGCTGGCTGCGCACCGGCGATTGCGGTGAGATCGACGAGGCTGGCTACGTGGCAATCCGAGACCGGATCAAGGACATTCTGATCACCTCGGGCGGCAAGAACATCACGCCCAGCCATATCGAGAGCCTGCTCAAGTTCAGCCCATACATCACGGATGCCGTGGTGATCGGCGATGGTCGCAACTTCCTGACCTGCCTCGTCATGCTCGATCAGGAGCACGTGGCACGGTATGCGCAGGAGCAGCAGATCCCCTACACCGACTACACCAGCCTGGCACATGCGCCGGAGATCGCCGCGCTGATCCGCAGCGAGGTCGAGCGCATCAACCCGCAACTCGCGCGCGTGGAGCAGATCAAGGACTTCAGGATCATCGACACGCTGCTGAGCGCAGAGGACGAAGAGCTCACGCCCACGATGAAGCTCAAGCGCAAGGTGGTCGCACGCAAGTACGCACCGCTGATCGATGGCATGTATGCGAGCCCTGCCAAACCGCTGCCCGTTGCCGCGTGAAACACCACAACCAAGGAGACAAGAAATGACCGAAACGACTGCACGCACCCTGCCGATCCATCGCCGGCGCCTGCTGGCCTTTGCATCTGCGCTGACCCTGGGCATGGCCCATGCGGCTGGCGTGAGCGACAAGGAAATCCTGCTGGGCACCCACCTTGATCTCTCGGGGCCGACCGCAACAGGCTCCGCCATGCTGCGCAACGCCATGCAGATGCGCATCGACGAGGCCAATGCGAACGGCATCCACGGCCGCAAGATCAAGCTGGTGACCGAGGACAACGGCAGCCAGCCGCAGATGGCCGTGCGCGCCGTGCAGAAGATGATCCGCAGTGACCAGGTGTTTGCCATCGTCAACTCGTTCGGCTCGGGAACCAACGCCGCCACGGTAAAGATGGCCACCGATGCGGGTGTCATCGTGTTCGGTCCCTGGGCCGCATCGGCGGTGATCCAGAAAGTGGCCGGAAACAGTCCATTGCTGTTCACCACTGTGCAGAACTACGATTCCACCACTGCGACCGGCCTGGGTTGGGCCATCAAGAATTGGGGTGTGTCGCGCATCGGGGTGATCTACCAGGAAGGCCCCTTGGGTGATCTGATGCGCACGGGCGTCGGCATGGCCATGAAACAGGCCAATCTGAATATTGCCGCCGAAGCCGCATACAAGGTGGGCGATATCGACTTCTCTTCCCAGGTCGCCAAGATGAAGGCGGCCAACGTGGACTTGATTTTCTCGGGCACGGTGATCCGGGAAACCGTGGGCGTGATGTCCGAGGTGAAGAAGCTCAACTGGACGGGCGTGAAGGTCCTCACGGGCATCCCAGGCCGCAGCAGCGTTGTCACGGCACTGGGCAAGGACACGGTGGAAGGCCTCTACGGCATTGGTGGCTGGAAGCTGCATGACCCCGCCACGACGAGCGACCCCTCGGCCAAGAAATTCTTCACCGATTACAAGGCCCGCTTCGGCCAGGACGCCGACGAGAACGCAGCCAATGCCTACTCGTCGATGGGGTGGTTCATCGACGGCCTGCAGGCCGCGGGCCGCGACCTGAGTGCAGAAAAATTCGCCAAAGCCATGCAGGGCGTGACGCACGAGGACTTCACGACCTATACGCGTCTTGGCTGGAAAAACAACCATGCCATGCCTGAACTGGTTTCGATTGATCAGGCAAAGGGTGGCAAGTGGGTGCAGATCGCCCCGCCTACTGATGGGAAATGACGAGTCATGCGTGCATTGCAGGCAAGGACCGACCATCTGATTCGACGCCTGGAAAGCATGCGCATCGATCCCAAAGAGTGAATTGAGTCTGTTGATTTTTCAGTCCTGCCCGCCGGGCAGGCGGGGAAGTGCTGTCCTGAAATATGCAGTGAGCGCGCTGCAGGCAGGCCATAGCGAAGGAGTACGTCGTGGAAATAATTGAAGATCGCCAACCCTATCTCATTGAGAATCCGAATCTGCAAGGGGGTTGGGAGCCTGTTCATAGAGAGCTGGTCGATGACCAGTTGAAGGTGATCGGCAAGGTGCCGGAGGATCTGAATGGGCTGTATGTGCGCAATGGTCCGTCGCCGCAGTTTCAACCTCAAGGGAAGTACCACTGGTTTGATGGCGATGGCATGTTGCATGCGGTCCGCTTCGAACGCGGTCGCGTTGAATTCCGCAATCGCTGGGTGCTCACCGAAGGCTTGCTGGCCGATCGCGCGGCGGGACGCGCGCGGCTTCCCGGACTGAAGGGGCGCATGCCGACAGGCACGCTCCCGGATGATGCGCTGAAAAACACGTCGAATACAGACGTGAAATTCCACAACGGAAAGCTGTTGTCCATGTGGTATCGCGGCGGCTCCGTGTACCAGGTCGATCCGCAGACATTGGAGACCCTCGGCAAGCTCGAGCCCGATCCTCGGCTGATCGGTTTGCAGATCTCTGCGCACTCTCGCGTGGACGAGCGCACCGGCGAATTCATGTTCTTTGCATATGGCAACAAAGCGCCATACATGCACTACGGAGTAGTAGGTGCCGATGGTGCGCTCAAGACACTCATACCCGTGCAATTGCCTGGGCCGCGCCTTCCGCACGACATGGCGATTACCAAGAACTTCAGCATCCTGCATGACTTCCCGCTGGTCAACAGCCCTGATGCCCTGGCTGCGGGACGTTACAGCCTGGACTTCCATGAGCATCTGCCTTCGCGCTTTGCAGTGATTCCTCGCCACGGTGCGGTGGAGGACATCCGGTGGTTCGAAGCCGATCCGCGCTACATGCTCCATGTGTTGAACGCGTGGGAGGAGGTCAACGCACGTGGTGAAACTGAGATCGTGATGCTTGGCACGCCATACAGCATGCCGAAGCAGTTTGATGGCTCACTCGACAAGCAGCGCCTGCTGTTCACGATTGGCACGCAGGGAACGGATTACGAGCTGTACCAGTGGCGATTCAACCTGGCAACAGGAAAGACACGGGAAGGTGTGGTCGATGACATCCTCAACACCGAGTTTCCAACGATCAATGGCTGGTATCAAGGCCACCGCAATCGATATTCCTACAACGTGCTGATGGGGCGTATGCGCACGCTCGAGCAACCGCAATTTGCCGGTATTGCGAAGTACGACTTGCTGTTGGGAAGCGCCACGGCCTATCACCCCGGTCTGGGCTACTGGTTCAGCGAAGCGCCGTTCGCACGCAAGGACAACGCGGTGGACGAGGACGACGGCTACGTCGTGGGTTTCGTCTTCAACACCCACGAGAGTCGCTCCGAGGTGTGGGTTTTCGACGCCAAGCTCATTGCAGATGGGCCGGTTGCCAAGGTGATCTTGCCGCAGCGTGTTCCGAACGGTTTTCATGCGACCTGGGTGGGTGCGGACTCGTTTGCCGCGTAAGCCTCTGCAGTTCTCAATTTTGAATTGATAGGAGGTGTTCGCTTGAGTTAACGGAATTTCTGGTGGGAATTCATTGCAAGAAAATTTTTAGTCATAAAGGAAGACAACGTGAATAAGACTGTTATCGTGGTGGCGATTGGATTGGCGACGGCATCCTCTGCCGCCCTGGCTCAATCTGCCGTGACACTCGGCGGCCAGGTCAAGCTGGGCATGGACAACGTGTCCGTGCGAGGTGGAGGGGGTGCTGATCCAAGCGTCACCCGAGTTACCAACAACACCAGCTTCTGGTACCTGGATGGAAAAGAAGATCTCGGCAGCGGCAAGAGCGCCTACTACCATCTGGAATGGGACTTCGCGGGCGACACCGGTGCTCTAGGTGCCGGCCGTAATTTCTACGTGGGACTCGGCGACAAGGACCTCGGGCGATTGCAGCTGGGTCGCCAGTCGGTGTACTTCAGCCATCACTGGTTTCTCATTGACTTCCATGGCTCCTTTGACGCGGCACCCAATGCGGCAAACTCTCTGAACGTGCTGGGCACGATCAACGGCTCCTACTTTGCGGGCAGCTTCTTGAATAACACCATTCGATATGAAGCCCCCAATATCGGCGGCTTCTCGGGTATGGCGTCATACTCGTTCGATGCGGAGTCTGCCGTCAACAAGCGCAACAAGACCTGGTATGTCAACCCGACATACACCAACGGCCCGTTCAGGGTAGGCTACTACCACATGGCGCGCCGCGCGCAGGGCGTCTTGCCTGCGCAGACTGTCGGAACGCTCGACCAGGATGCGGACCGCCTGGGTATCGGGTACCTGAACAATGGATGGCGCGCGGGCTTGCTGGTCGATCGAAACAAAGTGACCGATACGGCCAGCGGATCCTCGCAGCAACGCGTCTCCTATGCGATCCCTGTCGCCTACGGATTCGGTCCGCACCTGGTGTCGGCCACCTGGGGGCAGGCAATGTCCACCAAGATCAATGGCACAAAATTCCAAGATTCCGGGGCGAAGATGCTGTCCGTGAGCTATCAATACTCCTTGAGCAAGCGAACACAGCTGGATGTATCCGTGCTCGAGTTGCGCAATCAGAAAAATGGCCAGTACAACTTCTGGAACGGCAGCCTCTCCGGTGGCCTGCAAATGGCTGCAGGGGACTCAGGAGCCAAGACGCGGATGATCTATGCTGGCGTGAAGCACAACTTCTGATCCATTCATTCCCTCCATGCGCGCAGATTCATGAAGGCCTATCTCGGGGTGTAGCTTTGGTGGAGGTACGCATGTACCTGAGAGAAGCCTTTGTGGGTTGCGAAAGATGGAGCGGAAGCCAAGCGGTGATGGCGGTTTTCATGACGGGGCCTGCATGTTGGAATGAGAAGCCGTCGGCCAGTAGTAGCTATCCGGCAAGGCGCGCGCGCCAAAGAGGGCCTGTCCCACGCGAACCACGGTGGCACCTTCCTCGATGGCGATCTCGAAGTCGCCCGACATACCCATCGATAGCGCCTCCAGCTCCATGCCTGTGGGAGCGTCTTGTCGCAACTGGTCGCGCAGATTTCGCAGGAGGGCGAAACACTGGCGCACCCGCCCGGCCTCTGCGGAGAAGAGTGCCAGCGTCATCAGGCCACGCACGCGCAGCGCTGAGAAGGTAGGCAATTGCCGGATAAAGGCGGGCACATCCTCGGGGTTCAGGCCGTACTTGCTCGCCTCCCCCGATGTGTTGACCTGTACGAACACGTCGAGCGAGCGTCCTTCGGCCTGCATGTGCCTGTCCAGTGCCTCGGCTACGCGCAGACTGTCCAGTGCCTGGAATTCACTGGCGAAACGCGCCATCAGCTTGGCCTTGTTGGTTTGCAGGTGGCCGATGACTGACCAGCGGAGATCAGCCAGATCCTGCATCGACTCCCACTTGCCATGCCCCTCCTGCACCTTGTTTTCACCCAGCATGCGGCAGCCGGCGGCGTAGGCCAGGCGCAGGCTGGCCTCGGGCTTGGTCTTGCTGACAGGTAGCAGCCGCACACTGGCCTGATCGCGTCCCACGCGCTGGCAGGCGCTATCCATACGGGCCTGCACGGCGGCGAGGTTGCGACGGAAGTCTTCCACGCTGATGGCCTCGGGGTACAGCCCGTGCTGATCGTGACGGGTCGGGGTTTCTGAAAGAGTGCGCATCGCGTTATCCCTTCTTGGTGGAGAGGACCGAGCCCGGCTCCGTGCGCAATGGCATCCGGCCGTTCAGCACGGCATAGGCGAGCAGTCCGATGATCAATCCCCAGAGCGCCCCGCCAATACCCCACAGCGTGATGTTGGCCGCTGCGGCCAGGAAGGTAATCAGTGCGGCTTCGCGTGCCTTGGCATCCGCCAGTGCGGTAGCCAGGCTGCCACCGATGGTTCCTAGCAGGGCCAGGCCCGCCAGCGTGGTGATAAAGGTAGCAGGAAAAGCCATGAAAACAGCGGCCAGCGTGACCCCGAACACACCGACCAGGATGTAGCACACGCCAGCGGCAACACCCGCGATCCAGCGTTTTGACGGGTCTTCATGCGCCTCAGGTCCTGTGGCGATTGCGGCCGTGATCGCGGCGATGTTGAAGGCATGAGAGCCGAACGGCGCCATCAGCAGCGAGCCTAGGCCGGTGACCATGACGACAGGATTGGCGCTGCTCCTGAAGCCATCGTTGCGCAGCACGAGCATCCCGGGCATGTATTGGCCGGTCAGGGTAATCAGAAACATCGGCAGCGCGACACTGAGCAGGGCGTTGAGCGAGAATTCCGGCCTGGTAAATACCGGAGCTGCGAACTTCAACTCCAACCCGGAAAGGTCAACCCGGTTCTGCAACAGCAAGAAGGCTAATCCCAGCACCAGGATGCCTACGACGGCATAGCGTGCCAAAAACCGCTTGAGCACCACATAGGCCACGATCAGCAGGCCCGCCAGCGCGGGATCGACGCTCATGCCGCCAAATGCCCTGGTGCCGAACTGCAGCAGGATGCCTGCGAGCAGCCCCGCCGCCACGCCCGTAGGAATGAGGCGGATGACACGCTCGAAGTACCCCGACAGCCCCAGTGCCACGAAAGCTCCCGCTGAGATCAAGTAGGCCCCCACTGCTTCAGCATACGGCGTTGTGGCCAAGGCCGTGACCAGGAAGGCCGCTGCGGGCGTGGACCACGCCGTGATGATGGGCTCCCGTGTCATCCAACTGAGCAGCAGCCCCGTCACTCCCACACCAATCGAAATCGACCATACCCAAGAGGCCGTCAGCTCCGGGCTGAGGCCCGCCACCCTGGCAGCTTGGAACACCAGGATGAAGGTCCCTCCATAGTTGACGATGACCGAGATGAGGCCGGCCACTACGGGATGAACGAGATCGCTCCAGTGAAGAGACGAAGGCGTGTGGGCGGATGACATGATCTTGATAGCTCTCCCGAAAAAACGATTGACCGCGTGAGGTATCCGATTTATAGAGTTGAAATGGATGGTTGCTTCATGCCATTTTTTTGAAGGTATACAGACCAATTGTTCAAGCACGCTCAACTCGAAACCGTCAAAGCCTGGATAGGTGACCCCGCTCACCGCGCGTTGCCGCTGCATGCCCGCATCCAGCGGGCAGTGCGCCAATTGATTCTTGAGGGTGCGCTGGACGTGGGGCGGCCTCTACCCGCATCACGGTCACTGGCCCAATCGCTGGGCGTCTCACGCGATACGGTGGAATCCGCCTACAGCCAACTGCACGCCGAAGGCTTCATCGAGCGGCGTGTGGGGAGTGGCAGTTTCGTGTCGGAACAGGTACAGCGCCTTCCTGGGCGTGGTCTGGTACGACGCCAGGCCACGCGCGTACCCGCCTTGCGCCTGAGCCGGCGCGGTGCGGCCATGTTCGCTGGCGGAGGTGTGCGTGATTTCCTCGCGCCGCGCGCCTTTGCCCCCGGCGTACCGGAGACGCGCAACTTTCCACTTCAAACCTGGGAACGGTTGCAGCGGCAAGTGCTCAAGGAGCACTGTACCCAGGCCCTGCTGCACAGTCCGCCCCAGGGTATGGAGCCATTGCGCCGGGCCATTGCCGACTATGTGAACCTGGAGCGGGGTGCGCGTGCTACACCCGAGCGGGTGCTGGTGCTGACCAGTTCGCAGCAGGCGTTGACCTTGTGTGCCCAGGTTCTCCTCGATGCCGGTGATCGCATCTTCATCGAAGACCCGGTGTATCACGGGGCTCGCAAGGCCTTCGAGGCAGCAGGGCTGGAGTGCGTACCCGTGCCGCTGGATGCCCACGGCATGCGGACGGATCTGTTGCACGCCACGCCGTCCGCCAGAGCAATGTTTCTGACACCCTCCCACCAATTCCCCACTGGCGCCACGCTAACGCTGGATCGACGCTTGGCGGCCATTGCTTGGGCGCAGCGGGAAGACGCATGGATCATCGAGGACGATTACGACAGCGAATTCCACTACGCTGGCATGCCTACGGCCTGCGTGCAGGGGCTTGATCCACAGGAGCGCACGATCTACATCGGCACCTTTACCAAGTCGATGTTTCCTGGATTGCGCATTGGCTACATGGTGCTTCCGCCGTCACTGGTTGCTCCGATGACCGTGGCGCGCACCTTGCTGGACGGGCACAGCGCACCCATTCCGCAATTGACCTTGGCGCGATTCATTGAAGGCGGGCACCTGGGGGTACATGTGCGAACCATGCGCGCTGTCTATGCCGAGCGGCGCGACGTACTGGCGCGACTGGTTCGCGAGCATCTGGGCGATTTTCTGGAGCCTCGGGTTCCTGATGGGGGCATGCAGATGCCCTGTGTTCTTACCCGGCTGGTTTCGGAGCGCGCCGTGGTGGATGCAGCGCGCGGTGCGGGTATCGACTTGCTCGGCTTGACGGCGCTGCACCTGTCCAAGCGGCACAAGGCGGGCTTTCTCATGGGGTTTGCTGCCCATACACCGCATGAGTTGGAGGTTGCTGTCAAGAAACTGAAAGAGGTGCTGCGTGCGCAGTGCTGCTGACCGGCGGCGCTTCTTTGCAAATTGACTGAACAAGTGGAGTATTGCAGACATCTTCAGCGACGGCGATGCCTGCTAGCAATAGGGGCGCGCAAAAAGTGCCGACACAAACATCCGCGTGCTGTTCAACGATCCCGCCCTGAACCTGCGGGCTAACTACACCCTGTTCGACCGGGCCACGACACGACCCCTCTGTGTGGGAGATGGACAGACCCGCAAGCGCATGACCGCCAAGGGCGTTGAGCACCCCTGCGAAGACCCGGATCTGTGTGCGCTGGCCATTGAAGGCTGGTCAAGCCGAAAGGTCGGATTGGGGGCACCCGGTCGCTATCGCTCCCTGTTGTAAGCGGAAGCCCTGAGTTCCCTACTTGCGAGTAACAATCAATTAACAATTAATCCACTGACGCCAGTTCGTACTAACCTCTTCTTTCGTAAATGTGTTTGACCATTTGAAATTCTGGAGATGTTATGTGGTCCATAGCTAAACCCTTGTCGCAGACTTCGCAAGGCCTTTCGCAGGATCAGGTAAGGGTGTTCAAGACGGCCTATCTGATGGGGGCCAAAGATGCGCTTCGCATATGCGAGGTGAGTTCGGACGGTGACCTTACCGGAGATTCCGCAGTTGAGTTGCTTCGGACTCTGGAAAGCAAGATTGAGGTCTTCTCAACTGCGGTGTCTGCTCAGGGTGAGCCAACGAGGAAGAAGGCCCAGCCAATCAGGAAAAGTATCGAGGTGGCGACCGCTGGAAGTTCGCGAAACCTACATAGATCAGCTGACCAGCCAGCAAGAGCGTAAGAGCGGGAACAGTTAGAAAGCCGTCCCGAGTGGGCGGCTTTTGCATTTATGGGGATTGGCGCGGTTAATCCGGCATAGCGCTCAAGCCAAGTCGAGACGGAGGGCATGGCCGTGCGGGAACTGGACCAATTGTCACGATCTCATCTTCAACAATGCATTGCCCCACAAGTATGCTTTTTTGAACGAGATTATCCGGGTGGGTGCGCGCCAAATTCACGCCCATGTCACACCGCACGCCGATCTACTACGTGGACCTGGGTATCCGCAATGGAATGCAGCTCGACGCAGCCATCAGCCAGGCAGCACAGGCTGCGGAATATGCGCAGGAGGTGGGCCACGACCAGGAAGCGCTGGAGCAAGCAGCCAGAGATGGCTATGCGCTGGGCCTGTTTGAGGAACTGGAGCAGGAGGCGACGGAGATCGTTCGGGAGTTCTATCCGCAGGCAGCAGAGCCCACGGGGCAGGGGATGCATTTGCAGGAGATGCGTCAACCCGAGAGAGGGCGAGACAAGCGGCATGGCTGAATCTGCAGACAAGGCGCTCATACATCGCTACATGCGTGGCATCCGGTTTGATGGCCCGTGGGAATACCGAGTGGTCAGCCCATCGGGGCGCAGGCGCTGGAGCTACCTGTTTCCGAATACAGATCGCGGCAGCGTATCGGATCCGGAAGGCCTGGAATGGTGCCTGAGGCGCAGTGCGGCAGTGATGATGCAGCGGCCTCTGCGCAGTATTGCTGTCTCTCGGCCATTGAGCTCACCTATAGATGACCACCATGGGTGGAGCGCAATGTTTCCGGGATGCGAGATCCGGAGCGCCACGACCACTGGAACCGAGTCGATGAATTGTCTAGGAACTGTTCTGGAGCGTGGAGGATGTGTACTGCTCAAACTGGTGTTGCAGCGTAGACACCAAGGCCAGTTGGAGGACACCGTCTGCTGGGTCTGGGTGGTGGGTGTGGAGATGACGGCACTGTCTGAAGTGGCAGAGGGAAAGGCGCCCCGACCAAGCTATGTCATCGGGGCTGCGCTGGTCGTCAATCATGCATGGAGCGCGCCGTGGGGCAGCGGGTTTGGCGCTCGTGTGTCCCGGGACGCACTTTGGCAATGCATTCTTTGCTCTGCGGATGGAGCGCGGCTGCAGGGCAGATGTGCGGAGGTTGTGACTATCGCACTCAAAAACTCTGAGCATGCGACGTGAGGAAAGCAAAGGATGAACACGGCAGGCGCCGGGTTCCTCCTTTCTGACTCTCTTTTTTTCTTTTGTCTATATTGGGATGCGGGTGCTATCGATAGTCGTCAGGACCGTAGACACGCAACGCTCGGCCACCGGCTTGACCGTCTCAAGTTTGAACTCGCGGCTAAATGTCTTTCTTCTCTGCATGAACCACCTCCGGTTTCATCTTTCATATTAACAAGGTGTCATCGAAACAGGCAGCAGCCACGGTTCCGGTACGGGGCATCAGCGTGAGGCTGGACAAGCTGCAAAAGTGCGATGCTTCCAAGCATTGGGTTTTGACGGGTAAACCCTTGCGATTCTTTTGGGTAATGATGTTATCCTTGGGGTAATGATGTTACCCATGGATGAATACCAATGTCAGAACATGTAGCCCCAGGCGGCAATGAGGCGCCGGCATCCGAGCCGACCGAACAAGCCGTTCCTGCAACCGTGCGAGAACGCCTTTCCCCTGTCGTCATGGAGATCTACGCTGCGGGTGACTTTCACCGCGTAGATATGCGAACGATTGCTCGCGAAGCCGGCATGAGCTTTCGCACGATCTATCGCTACTTCGGAGACAAGGAGTCGCTGCTGTTCTATTTCATCCAGTATTGGTTGAGCGGGCTTTACCCGGCAGCGCTGAAGCCGCTTGATGGCGATGGAGACCTGCACTCCAAATTGCTGGGGGTGCTGAGGTTGCACTTCGAGTTCTACGAAAAGAACCCGAACATAGGTCGCATCATCTTCATGACTGTTCCCTTGGAGCGCTGGATGCGTGATCCGAGCTATGCACAACGCGAGCTGATGCTGCGCATGCTCAATGCCATCAAGGACGCGCAGCAGCAAGGAGCGGTCCGGCACGACTTGGATAGCCGGCTGATCCTTGACATGTTCAATGCGATCTTCAACCGGGCTTTCCTCATGTGGGAGTACCGCCGCCGCAGCTATTCGTTGGTAGCCCAAGCTGAGCCGATGCTCTCGGTGCTATGGAGCGGCGTTGCATCCAACAAGGGGCCTGCGAAGGCCCCCGCAAGTACCAGCACAAAGACTGCTGCAAAGAACTCACTAACGCGCAAGACCTCCGCTGCATAAAGCAGCCGAGGGCCACCACTGAATTGACACGTTTTGGTGCCTCAGTTGAGGCCCAAGGGCTACCTGCGCCCTGACTACCCAGCTATTCCAATCACGACAGGAGACAACATGCAGAAAAGACATTTCATCACCATGCTTTCCGGTGCCATGCTCACCGGCTTTGCCGATCTGGCCCGCGCACAACGCTCGGGAACTCCGGGAGTGACGGATCGTGAAATCAAGATAGGCCAAACGCTGCCGCTGAGCGGGCCAGCCGCGAGCTATGCGACCATCGGGAAGGCCCTGGCCGCCTGGTTTGATTTTGTCAATGTCCAGGGTGGCGTGGACGGGCGCAAGCTTTTGCTGGTGCAGCTCGACGATGGCTACAGTCCTCCGAAGACTGTTGAGCAATCACGCCGCTTGGTGGAGCGTGAACAGGTGGCTTTTGTCGCATCCCCCGTGGGCACGCCCACTGGGGTGGCAGCGCGAGGCTATTTCAACAGCGCGAAGGTGCCGCAGCTTTTCATTGGGTCCGGTGCTGCCACATGGGCTGAGGATGCTGCCAAATTCCCCTGGAGCCTGGGCTGGCAGCCGCTTTTCACCGACGAAGGCCGCACCATGGCCAAGCACATTCTGCAGACGCGGCCCAACGCGAAGATTGCCGTACTGTACCAGAATGACGATGCAGGCAAGGATTTGCTGCGCGGCCTCAAGGAAGGCCTGGGCGTCGCTGTCAAGCAGATCGTGCGCGAAGAATCCCACGAGGTCACGGATCCAACGGTGGACTCACAGGTAGTCACCATGCAGGCTTCGGGTGCGGATGTACTGGTTATGTGGGGCTCACCGAAGGCGACGATCCAGTCGCTGCGCAAGGCCCATGACATCGGCTGGAAGCCGACGATCTACATCAACCAGAACTCGTCTTCGGTGCCCAAGGTGCTCGCCCCGATAGGACTGGACAAGGTCAAGGGGGTCATCAGCGCCGCTTTTCTCAAAGACCCAGCTGATCCGACCTGGAAGGATGATCCCGGCCTCTTGGCCTGGAATGCTTTCATGGACAAATACAACGGTGGCGCAGCCAAGGACTACAACGCTGTATATGGCACCTGCATTGCACAAACGGTGGTGCAAGTGCTCAAGCAGTGCGGCAACGACCTCTCGCGAGAGAACATCGTGCGCCAGACACGTCGCCTCGACATGGAACTGCCCATGATGCTGCCTGGCCTGCGCATCAAGACCAGCGATACCCAGCCGCACCCGGTGACGGGCCTCCGCCTGCAGCAGTTCGATGGTTCGAGCTGGAAGCTGATGTCTGCCTGATGGGATGGATGCAGCCATGGTTCCCATTCTTTCCGTACGCGATTTGACGATCCGCTTTGGCGGCGTCGTTGCACTGGACGCCGTCTCAATTGATGTGCCTGAGCGCAGCATCTTTGGCCTCATCGGGCCGAATGGGGCGGGCAAGACCACGTGCTTCAATTGCATTAGCGGTTTATACCGGCCCACGCGCGGCAGTGTGCGCTTAGGGCACACGGAACTTACGCGCATGCCGCGCCACGGCGTGGCGCGGCTCGGTCTAAGCCGGACGTTCCAGAACGTCGCCCTCTACCCGTCGCTCACGGTGCGCGAGAACGTGATGGTGGGTGCGCACGCGCGGCTGCCAGTGTCCATGTTCGGTGCTGCGCTGCGCTCGCGTGTGGTCCGCGCAGCCGAGCAGGAGATCGCGCATGCAGCCGACTCCGCCTTGGCCACGTTGCGACTGTCTGCCTATGCGGACCGCAGCGTGGCGGAGCTGCCGGTGGGTATCCAGCACCGTGTGGAAATCGCGCGTGCGCTGGTAACGCGGCCCAGGCTGTTGCTGCTCGACGAACCCGCCGCAGGTCTCACTGCTGGCGAAGTGGATGAGCTGCGAGAGGTGCTGCTGCACTTGCACGAGGAACTGAAGCTGACCATGGTGGTCGTTGAGCACAACATGCGCTTCGTGATGAAGACCTGCTCGGACCTCGCTGTCCTCAGCTTCGGTCGCAAGCTCGCCCAGGGCTCTCCCGAGGTGGTGGCGAACGATCCAGCGGTGATTGATGCTTATCTAGGAGGCGTGCTGTGACCCAGCGGCTTGAAATCCTCAACCTTGGTGTGGCCTATGGTCGAACTGCGGTGGTCCATGGTATTGATCTTCATGTGCAGGCCGGAGAAATGGTGGCGCTACTCGGCGCCAACGGGGCCGGCAAAACCTCCATCTTGCGCGCAATCAGCCACCAGCAGGTGACATCCACAGGCACGCTGCGCTTCGAGGGGCAGGACGTCATCGACCTGCCTGCGCCCGCAATAGCTGAGCTGGGCGTTGCACATGTGCCGGAGGGTCGCGGCACCTTCGCGGATTTGACGGTACTGGAGAACCTGTATGTTGGCGCGATCCGCCGCCGTGACAGGGATGGCGTCGAGCAAGACCTTGCTCGGATGCAGACGTTGTTCCCCAAGCTGGCTACCCGTGCGAAGCAGACGGCGGGTACCTTGAGCGGCGGAGAGCAGCAGATGCTGGCCATTGCCCGCGCGCTGATGATGCGTCCCAAGATGCTTCTGCTCGACGAGCCTTCGTTCGGTATTGCGCCGCGCGTGACGCAGGAAATCTATGAACTCTTGCGCGAGCTGAGGGAGCGCGAACATCTCACGGCACTGGTCGTGGAACAGAACGCCAACATTGCGCTCGATCTGGTCGACAGGGCCTATGTGCTCGAGAGTGGCCGGATTGCTGCGCAAGGCACTGCCGCAGCGTTGCGCGAAGACGACACCGTGCGCCGCAGCTACCTCGGCCATTGACCCCCACAAGGACTTTCCATGCAAGCATTTCTTCATCAGATAGCCTCAGGTCTGGCCGCGGGTGGCATCTATGCCAGCCTTGCCGTTGCGCTTGTGCTTATCTACCGCTGCACTGCATCCGTCAATTTCGCACAGGGCGAGTTGGCGATGTTCTCTACCTACATGAGCTGGGCTCTCGTTCAGGCGGGCGCGTCGTGGTGGGCGGCCTTTGCCATCGTTGTCGTGGGGTCCTTCTTGCTCGGGCTTGCGCTTGATCGAGTGATCTTCCAGCCCCTGCGGCACAAGCCGGTACTTTCGGTCGTTGCCGCAAGCATCGCGCTGCTCATCATTCTCAACAGTCTGGCGGGTTGGCTTTTCGGACATGAACTGCAGGAGTTCGCCACGCCGTTTGGCGGCGTTCTCAGTCATGCCGAACCCTTCCTCTCGGCTCACGAGGCGGGCATTCTACTGGCCACCGTTGTGGAGCTGCTCGCTGTTTTCGTGTTCTTCCGCTTCGCACGCTTCGGTCTGGCGATGCGCGCGGTGGCGGTGAATCCTTCGTCCGCAGAGTTGGTGGGCATCAATACCAACAAGGTATTGGCCGTAGGCTGGGGCCTCGCGGCGGTGGCCGGCGCCGTGGCTGGGTTGATGGCGGCGCCCATCGTGTTCCTGGAGCCGTCGATGATGATGAGCCCCCTGATCTACGCGTTAGCAGGCGCATTGTTGGGTGGTATTGCCAGCCCGGTGGGAGCCGTGGCTGGGGGCTTCGCCATCGGCGTGCTGGAAAATCTGCTGGGCGCATACGTGGTCGGCAACGACCTGAAGCTGACCTGCATCATGCTTTTGATCATCGCCGTGTTGGTGGTGCGGCCCTCTGGCATTTTCGGCAAATCTGTTCAGGTGAGGGTATGAGCATGAACATCAACCATACCCACAATGCGATGGAACACCCGCTGGCGTCGCCAATCTGGCTGCGCTGGGGTGCCTTGGCAGCCGGGCTTGCTCTTGTGGCCTGGTCCTTTGGCTGGCAAAGCTACCCGCTATATGTGATGACGCAGGTGCTGATCTACGGCATTGCCATCATGGGCCTGAATCTGCTCAGCGGCTACACCGGCCAGGTCTCCCTCGGGCATAGCGCCTTCTTTGCCTTGGGGGCTTATGCGGCGGCGGTGCTATCGCACCACCTGGGCTGGCCGCTTTATGTGGGCGTACCCGCAGCGGCGGTATTGTGCTTTGTGGCGGGCTTCCTGTTCGGCTTCCCGGCACTGCGCCTGCCCATGCTCTATCTGGCGCTGTCTACCTTCGCGGTGGCAGTGGTAACGCCGCAAGCGCTCAAATGGAAGCAGATCGAGTGGCTGACAGGTGGTGTGCAGGGAATCATCCTGGAGAAGCCCACGTTCCCCGGTATGTTGGCTGATCGGGCGGACTGGGCGATCATGATGTGTGTCGCAGCCTGTGCTCTGGCCGCCTTTCTTTTGGCACAGCGCATTCTTGGTACGCAGTTTGGCCGTCTGGTGGATGCGTCGCGTGACCAGCCTCTCGCGGCTGCGGCCGGTGGACTCAACATTCCCGTCATCCGCACGCAGATGTTCGGTCTCAGCGCAGCGTTTACTGGCCTGGCAGGTGCCTTGAGCGTGGTGGCTGGCCAGTTTGTCTCGCCTGAAAGCTTCCCATTCCTTCTCTCGGTGTCGTTGCTGGTGGGGAGTTTTGTAGGCGGTGTACGCAGTCTGTGGGGGGCTTTTCTGGGAGCAGCCTTCATCGTTCTTACGCCTAACGGGGCTGAGAGCCTGTCGAAATCCGCGCCTTGGATGATCTTCGGCTTCGCGTTGCTTGCCGTGGTCTTTCTCGCCCCCAATGGCCTGAGTGGCTGGATCACCCACGCCTGGCGCAGCCGCGCAAATTCTTAAATTCCCCTAACCCTAAGGTTCTCTTCATGCAATCCGTATATATCGCCGGCACGGGCATGACCCGTTTTGGCAAACACCTTAATCGTGGCCTCAAGTCGCTCGCCGCCGAGGCGATCAGCGAGGCTATCGCTGATGCAGGTATTAGTGCTTCGCAGTTGCAGGCTGCATACATGGGCAATGCCGCTGCCGGCGTGATGACCGGGCAGGTGCTCGTTCCTGGCGAGGTCGTGCTGCGCGGCATCGGCATTGGACGAATTCCTGTCATTAATGTCGAAAATGCCTGCGCAACTTCGGCCACGGCTTTTCAGCAAGCAGTGCAGATGATTGCGTTGGGTGCATACGACATCGTGCTTGTCGCAGGCTTTGAGAAGCTCTACAGCGAAGATAAGGCGCGCACCTTTTCGGTATTCCATGGCGCTGTGGATCTGGAAGCCATCGACCATGTCATGGCCATGCTGCAGGCCAACCTGTCGCGCAGCGGATCGACTGCCGACTTGGCGGGACCGGGGCGCTCACGCTCGCTGTTCATGGACGTGTACGCCGCGATGGCGCGCGACTACATGGCGGAGTGCGGCGCGACGCAGCGCGACTTTGCGGCGGTGGCGGCCAAGAACTCCTTTCATGGCAGCTTGAATCCGAAGGCGCAGTTCCAGGACGTGCTGACGGTAGAACAGGTACTGGCGGCGCCCATGATTGTGGATCCGATGACACGCCCGATGTGCGCGCCTATAGGCGACGGTGCTGCAGCTCTGGTGCTGGTGTCGGAAAAGGCAGCACGGAAACTTGGCCTGCGCGACAAGGTGCGTGTAATGTCGTCCGTTCTGGCCTCGGGCTGGGACTATGCGGAAGGTACTGGAAAGAAGGAGCGGCTAGTACCGGTCGTGGCCGGGCAAGCCTACGAAGCCGCAGGCCTGGGCCCAGAGGCGCTAGACGTAATTGAGCTCCATGACGCGGGCGCACCGGCCGAACTCATCTACTACGAGTATCTTGGTTTGGCCGCCGAGGGCGAGGCCGTGGCATTGCTGAACAGCGGGGCTACGCGGCTCGGTGGCCGCGTTCCGGTCAATCCCTCCGGTGGGCTGTTGCGAAAGGGGCACCCGATCGGAGCCTCTGGCTGCGCTCAACTCGTGGAGCTGACCGATCAACTGCGTGGACGCTGCGGCCCGCG
Source organism: Diaphorobacter ruginosibacter (assembly GCF_014395975.1). Lineage (NCBI taxonomy): Bacteria > Pseudomonadati > Pseudomonadota > Betaproteobacteria > Burkholderiales > Comamonadaceae > Diaphorobacter > Diaphorobacter ruginosibacter. Next base: position 2,251,942 of record NZ_CP060714.1, read on the forward strand.
GCAGGTAGCAGGTGCTCGCACCGCGCTCGCGGAAAATGGCGGTGGCTGGATCGGTGAGGACGCCGCCGCCATCGTTATCAGTATTCTGCAGAAGGAGTGAGGCGCGATGACCGTCATTTCTCACCCCAACATCGCGTCGGTCATTGAGCTGTTTGCACGGACCGACCCGAAGCGCGAGGCGCTGCTGTTCGAGGGCGGCCCGGCGCTGGCCGATGTATGCCGCAGTTATGGGGATTTGTGGCGGAACGCGCAGCGTCTTGCCCGAGGTCTTTCCAGGCGAGGCGTGGGGCCGGGCAGCGTGATTGCACTGCTGATGGCCAATCACGCCGAATTCGTCGAACTCATGATCGCCACTGCGTTGTTAGGCGCCGTGCTCGTGCCTATCGACCCGCGCACACGTGGCGAAAAGCTGGCGTTCATGATCAGTAACTCCAAAGCTACCGGCATCATTGCTGCAGACTACGCGCTGCACAACATAGAGGAAGTGATGGATGCAGGGGCTTCGGTTGACTGGATCGTAGCACTCGCCACCGATGAAGGGCCAAGTCCAGAAAAGTGGGGTCCACGCATAGAAGACTATGCCCATCTGACTATAGAGGGTGAGGATTTGCCGGTGCCATTGGACAACGGCCACGAGGTGATGCAGATCATCCATACGTCCGGCACCACGGGCGACCCCAAAGGCATTGTGCTGACACATCGCCGCTTCTGCGAGACAGGCGCTGCAGCTATGCAAGGCTTTGGCTACCGGCCAGACGACCGGCTGTATTCCGGTCTCTCCCTGACACATGCGAATGCCCTTTTGGTGACGCTGGCGCCCGCATTGCTGGGCGGGATGCGTGTGGTGTTTTCGCGGCGCTTCACGCGCTCGCGGCTGTGGGAGATCACGCGCAGACATCAATGCACCACATTCACCTTGCTGGGAGGCATGACGACCGCGCTGTATGCCGCACCTGCGCACCCAGATGACGCTGACAACCCGGTACGCTTTGTCGTCTCTGCAGGCATGCCTGCCGCAATATGGGAGCAGTTCGAACAGCGTTTCGGTGTGAAGGTGCTGGAGTTCTACGGCTCGGCTGAAGGTGGGCTTGCCCTCAACCCGATTGGCGGCGGACCGGTGGGCAGCATAGGCCGCGTCGCCCCCTATCTTGCACATCGCATCGTGGATGATGCGGGAAGGGATGTGCCGCGCGGTACGCCAGGCGAGCTGTTGGTGCAACCAGCGGATGGAACCCCTTTCCAGGTGGAGTACGTGGGCAATCCAGAGGCTTCTGCCAAGAAGGGCGCAGGCGGTTGGCTGCATATGGGCGACGTGGTGCGCGAGGACGCTGACGGGTGGTTGTTCTTTGAGTACCGCAAGGGGGGAGGCATTCGCCGCAACGGTGACTTCATCGCCACGGCCTACGTGGAAAAAGCCATTGCCGAGTCTGGCCTCGTGTCCGATGTCTATGTATACGGAGTGCCAGCGTCGTCGAGCGCGCCCGGCGAAAAGGACTTGGTTGCTGCGGTGGTTCCTTTGGTGGACAAGGAATTCGACGCGCAGGCGCTGTTCCGCCGCTGCCGCGAGGCACTGGAGGCCAACTTCGTGCCGAGTTTCATTCAGGTGGTGGGGGAGATCCCGAAGACCGCATCTGAGAAGCCGCAGGAGCGCTTCTTGGTGGAGGCTCTGGCCGCTGCGCCGCAGTATGTGTACACCGAGGACAAGGCGGCAAATGCACGCGCTGATGCTAGGAGGACGGTGGTATGAGACTCGATCATAACGTGGCTGCGGTTGTGACGGGTGGCGGCAAGGGTCTGGGCGCAGCCGCTGCTATACGGCTGGCTCGGCATGGCGTCAGGGTGGCGGTATTCGATCTTGACGCCGAGGCCGGAGAGGCGCTGGCGCGGCAGATCGGTGGGATTTTCTGCCAAACGGATGTGGGGTCCGACCAAAGCATTGAGGCCGCCTTTGCGCGGGCGCGGGCAGTGCACGGTCAGGAGCGTGTGCTGGTGAATTGCGCGGGTATTGTGATTGCTCATAAGACCGCAGTGCGCGACAAGAATACGGGTGTGATTCGATCCCATCCGATGGCTGACTATGAACGCGTCATCAGTATCAACCTACTGGGCACTTTCCGCTGCATCGCACAGTCCACCGCGGGTATGTTGGCGCTTGATCCGTTGGCGAGTGGCGAGCGCGGTGCAGTGGTGAACACCGCATCGATCGCCGCGGACGAGGGGCAAATAGGGCAAGCCGCCTATTCGGCATCCAAGGCCGGAGTGGCGGGCATGACGCTACCGATCGCGCGTGACTTGGCAAGCGAGGGCATCCGCGTCAACACCATCAAGCCAGGCTTCTTCGACACGTTCATGCTGCGCGGTGCCCCTGAACAGCTGCGCGTGGCTCTGGAGGCTTCGGTTCCTTTTCCCAGCCGCGTGGGAAACCCGGAGGAGTATGCGCAGTTGGTGGAGTTCCTGCTGACGAGCGGCTACATGAACGGCGAATGTGTGCGTCTGGATGGCGCGGTAAGGATGGGACCCCGATGAGTCTTTCTCTCGAAACGAAGACCGCCTTGATTTTCGGCGCTGGTGCGGCGGAGGCGGGGCCTGGCAACGGCGCCGCGGTTGCGATTCGCATGGCGGCGCAAGGTGCATTGGTGTATGCAGTAGACAAGGACATGGCATCGGCAAGGCGCACGCAGCAATTGGCGCAGGAGGCCGGAGGGCGTTGCGAAGTGATTGAGGCGGACGTGTGCGATGAGGCATCGATTCAGCGTGCAGTGCAATTGGCGCAGGTGAATCGCGGCACCATCGACATACTCGTCAACAACGTGGGGGCGGTGATGCTTGGCGGTCCGGAGGACGTGTCTGTCGAGGAGTGGGAGCGCTCCTTCACACTCAACACGCGCTCAGCCTTTCTGGCGCTCAAGCATGTGCTGCCTCTGATGAAGCGAGCAGGCCGAGGTGCCATCGTGCAGGTGTCATCCGTTGCCGGAACGCGGGCGGGAGGCACTGCCTTCTGCGCATACTCCGCGAGCAAGGCTGCCATGAATGCGCTTGGCATGAGCGTTGCCATGCAGTACGCGGGGCACGGTATCCGATGCAACAACATTTTGCTTGGGATGATGGACACGGCCTTGGTGCGCCAGCAGCTGGCCATTGCGCATCCGCAAGGGTTGGATCATCTGCTTGCGACGCGCAATGCCATCTGTCCAACGGGGGCAATGGGGTCGCCATGGGATGCCGCCGATGCCGCCGTATACCTCGCCAGTGATGCTGCGCGATATATCAACGGAACGGATATCTACGTGGATGGTGGGCTGCACAACCAAATCTGCCCACGGGGTTCAGCTTGACGGTTGTTCCAATGGCTGCGAAGGCTTGCGGTGTGCTTCGGACTGCATTAGCGTGTCGAAAAGCGACTTATAGGGGTTGTGTCCATGAGGATGGTGTCACCAAGGAATGATCAGCCCCCTGATTAGAGGAATCGAAATGATCAGGTACACAGAGCAACAGAAGCTTGTTGCCATCACGGCATACAGGAATGACGTAGCCGGCATGCGCCGCGCCCGGAGCTTTAGTGGCTCAGGTCCCGTTCACGCATAAGCCTAGCGCCAGTCTGTGCACAAGTGGTGACGCATGTCTGCGAACGCTGCTAATGCATGCGACAAGATCTGTTGTATCCAGAAGCGGCGTTGTTGCACAAATGCCGTCCTCAGCTAGCGTAGGCTGTGGAGATGAGTGAGACGAGTTGGGGTCGGCGCAAATACCGCACAACAAACTGGAAGGCGTACAACGCAGCGTTGACGGCGCGAGATCTTGGCCGGTATGTTAAAAATGGCAATATCCTAGGAAATCGTCATGCCCGACTTTGACAATCTGCTTGCTTTCGGCCTCATCGCCCTTGGAATGGTCCTCACCCCGGGGCCCAACATGGTATATCTGATTTCGCGTTCCATATGCCAGGGGCGCACGGCGGGCTTGATCTCTCTGGGCGGTGTGGCCCTTGGCTTTGTCTTCTACATGATGTGCGCCGCACTTGGCATTACCGCGCTCGTCATGGCGGTGCCCTATGCCTATGACACGTTGCGCATTGGCGGCGCTCTGTACTTGATCTATCTGGCATGGCAAGCCGTCAAGCCGGGAGGGCGCTCTCCGTTCGAGGTCAAGAATCTTCCGCAGGACAGCCCAAAGAAGCTGTTCCTGATGGGCTTCCTGACGAATCTTCTCAACCCGAAGATCGCCGTGATGTATCTGTCGCTCCTGCCGCAGTTCATCAACCCCGCACATGGCAGCGTGCTGTCCCAATCGCTGGTACTGGGCTTCACGCAAATTGTGATCAGCGTGAGCGTGAATGCGACGATTGCCATGCTCGCAGGATCAATCGCTGTCTTTCTTGCCAACCGCCCAACCTGGATCTCGGTTCAACGATGGCTGATGGGAACGGTTCTGGCTGGTCTGGCTGTTCGCATGTTGACCGAGGCGAAGAAGTAGCAAGCCTCTGGATGCCGCGATGACGAACTCCGCGGAGAACTGGCAATGTCCGAAGGAAGCCGCGAGGGCATCGTTATGCTGGGAGGCACAGCTACAGCTGCCAGCCTCGCTTGCGCCGGTCGAGGTGTTCGATGCTGAGCCTGACGACCGGCGAGAATGAGTGGTGGGAATCGGGGTGGCGTTGTTGCACAACTCCAGCTCTGCAGTGCGGTAGGCTCGCCAGATGAGCGAATCGAGCTGGGGACGCAAGCGTTACCGCACCACAAACTGGAAGGCGTACAACGCAGCATTGAAGGCCCGAGGCGACTTGACCATCTGGCTGGACTTTGGACTGCAGTGGATGGCCCCTCCAAGCGGCAAGCGTGGCCGCAATCGCACCTTCTCAGATGCTGCTATCCAGTTTTGCCTGACCATCAAATGTCTGTTCGGCTTGCCTCTGCGGCAAACCTTGGGCTTGGTGCAGTCGTTACTCAAATTGATGGGCCTGCCTTGGGCTGCGCCCGACTACAGCACGGTGTGCCGTAGGCAAAAGAGTCTGGATGTTCTGGTGCACTACCGTCCAAGCAGCCAGGGCCTGCACATGCTCGCTGACTCCACGGGCATCAAGTTCCTGGGCGAAGGCGAGTGGAAAACCAAGAAGCATGGTGCAGAGCGGCGCCGTCAATGGCGCAAGGTGCATCTGGGTATTGATGCCGACACTATGCAGATCCGGGCCATCGTTGTGACCACCAATGAAGTCGGTGACTCGCCAGTGGGTGCCGAGTTACTGAATCAAATCCCCAACCATGAAACTGTGGTCAGCCTCACGGGTGATGGAGCGTATGACACGCAGGACGTGCATGAGGCTTGTCACAGGCGGGGAGTCATCCCCGTCATCCCGCCGCGCAAAGGAGCAAGACTGCGCAAAGGACTGGCATTCACCCATCGCAATGAGGCAGTCAAGGCATGCAAGCGATTGGGTCGTGCCATCTGGAAACGCTGGAGCGGCTACCACCGCAGATCACTGGTGGAGACGAAGATGAATTGCTTCAAGCGCTTGGGTGAGAACGTGATGTCCAGAACGTTTGAGCGACAAGTAGTCGAGCTCAACATTCGGGCAATCGGATTGGAGCTGAAGATTCTCAAACTGGTGGCGAAATACAGCGCACGTTACGAAGTTACTGATACGGGAAGATCGCTTGCGGACCAGCTGTCTCTTATATTTCTCATCTCGCTGAAAAGCACGCCGTTGAGAGCGACTCAATTGCTCTGCGAACACCACCATCCTGTACCTCCGTTTGCTTTATCGCCAAGCAAAAAAAAGCACACCGACGGCCCCATCTCGCTCAGGCTTTTGTAAGCAGTCGCTAAAATTTTGATGGAGCCAAGTATCTCGATGGGAGATTCAGAGGGCTATCTCAATTCGAATCTCAATCGATGCAGATTTAAATGAGAAAAAGTGATTCTTTGAAAGAAAATAAATTCGCTTTTTTTCTCTAATTTTCCCTCCTAAACTTTTATCGCTACCTTGCTGAATGGCTTGTTCACAGGGTGAGCGGAACTGATTACGAAAGTCAATGGAAATGAACGGATTTCAAATTTGCGCTCTCACCCGTCGGGTGGACTCTCTGATCGTCGAGGCGTTTCGCGCGTTGCCGGTGGCCAATGTGAGTGACTGCATGTCGCGCATGACGGCGGGTGGTGCGAGTTTGCGTCCGTATCACGCCAAGGGCGTGCTGGCGGGCCCGGCGTTCACGGTGAAGACTCGGCCTGGCGACAATCTGATGATCCACAAGGCGCTGCACATGGCCAAGCCGGGCGATGTGATCGTGGTGGATGCGGGCGGCGACGTGACCAATGCGCTGATCGGCGAACTCATGGTGGCCACTGCTGTCAAGAACGGCATCGCGGGCTTTGTGATGAACGGTGCGATCCGTGATGTGGATGCAATTGGTGCGGGCACGTTCCCTGTTTACGCGGCGGGTGTCACGCATCGCGGGCCATACAAGGATGGTCCCGGCTCCATCAATGTGTCGGTTTCGCTGAACGGCATGGTGATCAATCCCGGTGATCTGATTCTGGGCGACGCCGATGGTCTGCTGTGCGTGCCGATCGATGAAGCGCAGGCTCTGCTGGAAGCCACACGTCGCAAGCAGGACGCCGAGAAGGTGACGATTCGCGAAATCGAAGAAGGTACGCTGGACACGAAGTGGATCGATGCGACGCTCACGCGTCTGGGCGTCGAGGTTCCGGCATGAAGATCAGCTTTCTCGACCGCGCGACGCTGTGCCCGAGCACCGTGCTGCGCGCTCCGGCGTTTGCGCATGAGCTGACGGTGCATGAGCGCACGGCGCCTGCGGAGGTCGCTGAGCGCATTGCGGATGCGAACATCGTCATCGTCAACAAGGTGCGCCTGGATCGCGCCACTATTGACGCGGCTCCACGTTTGAAGATGGTGGCCGTGGCTGCGACTGGCACTGACAACGTGGATGTTGCGGCCTGTCGCGAGCGCGGCATTGTGGTCAGCAATATCCGCAACTACGCGGTGAACACGGTGCCCGAGCACACGTTTGCGTTGATCTTTGCACTGCGTCGCAGCATCTGTGCGTATCGCGATGCGGTGAAGGCGGGGCGCTGGATCGAGGCGAACCAGTTCTGCCTTTTTGATTTCCCGATCCGTGATCTGGCGGGCTCCACGCTGGGGGTGATCGGTGATGGCGTGCTGGGGCAGGCGACGGCTGCGATGGGGCGTGCGCTTGGCATGCGCGTGCTGTTTTCGGGCTTCAAGGGAGTGACGGGGCAGGGCACGCTCTACACGCCGTTCGAGGAAACGCTGGCGCAGTCGGATGTGCTCACGCTGCATTGCCCGCTCACGCCTGCCACTCGCAACATGATTGGTGCGCCGGAACTTGCGTTGATGCGCAAGAAGCCGCTGCTGATCAACACGGCGCGCGGTGGACTGGTCGATGAGTCCGCGATCGGTGCGGCGCTCGACGCCGGGCAGATCAGCGGCGCGGCGTTCGATGTGGTATCGGTGGAGCCGCCGCCCATGGATCATCCGCTAATGCAATTGGCGTCGCGGCCCAACTTCATTCTCACGCCGCATGTGGCGTGGGCGAGCGAAGAGGCGATTCAGACGCTGGCTGATCAGTTGGTGGACAACATCGAAGCATTTGTGCGTGGCGAGCCACGCAACATCGTGGGCTCATGATGATGGCGATGACCGATCCGCAAGAGTTTCTGGTTCGGCTTTACGAAGCGGCAGTGCAGCGAGCCTTGCCGTTGGCGAACATGGTGGCATTCTTGCCGCAGCCGCCGAAAGGGCGCACGGTGGTCGTCGGCGCGGGCAAGGCGGGTGCCTCGATGGTTCACGCGCTGGAGGCGCTGTGGCCGCAGGATGCACCGCTTTGCGGATTGGTGGTGACGCGTTATCACCATGTTCCGCCGCGTCCCGAAGGTTTGAAAGAGCGCGTGGAAATCGTCGAGGCGGCGCACCCGGTGCCGGATGCGGCAGGTTTGAATGCGGCCGAACGCATCTTGCAACTGGTGCAAGGCTTGAGCGTGGACGATCTCGTCATCTGCCCAATCTCGGGCGGCGGCTCGTCGTTGATGACCTTGCCTGCGGATGGGCTCACGCTGGCGGATAAGCAGCGCATCAATCAGCAACTGCTTGCCTCGGGTGCCGACATTGCCGAGATGAACTGCGTGCGCAAGCATCTCTCGCGCATCAAGGGTGGCCGCCTGGCTGCTGCGTGCGGCGCGGCGAAAGTGGTGACGCTGGCGATCAGCGATGTGCCCGGAGATGATCTTTCGGTGATCGCAAGCGGGCCGACGGTTGCCGATGCAAGCACCTGCGCGCAAGCCTTGGCGATTCTTGATCGTTACCGCATCGATGTACCGATCAAAGTGCGCGCAAGTTTGGTGAGCGGAGAGCTTGAAACGCCCAAGCCCGGCGATGCAGCGTTCGATGGACATGTGTGCCACCTCATCGCCACGCCACAGCAATCGCTGCAAGCCGCGGCGCAAGTGGCGCGCGATGCGGGTTTTGCGGCGCATATCCTCAGCGACGAAATCGAAGGCGAATCGCGGGAGGCGGGCAAGGTACATGCGGCGCTTGCGCGTGCCGTCGCTTTGCGCGGCGAGCCGTTCGCTAAGCCGTGCGTGATTCTGTCGGGTGGAGAGACAACCGTCACCGTGCGTGAACGACCCGCTGGCACGGCCAAGGGGCGAGGGGGCCGCGCGGGCGAGTTCTGCATGGGGCTGGCCGTTGCACTCAAATCCGAAGCCAATGTGTGGGCGCTTGTCGCCGACACGGATGGCATCGACGGCGTGGAAGACAACGCGGGCGCGTTCGTCACTCCAACCACCTTGCAGCGCGCGGCAGAGCAGGGGGCGCGCATTGCCGATCATCTGGATCGCAACGATGCTTACGGCTACTTTGAATCCATCGGCGACCTGTTCTTCACAGGGCCTACCCATACCAACGTGAACGACTTTCGCGCCATTTTCGTGCTTTGAACGGCGGCCTTACGGCGTTTGCAAAGCCCGCGAAAAATCGCAGCATTCCTGAGCGAGCAGGATGATGGAGGAGAGCAACGTGCTGCGTTGATCGCTCTTGAACGCCGCGACGTAGTTGGTCTTGGGGAGCGTGGGCGAGATCTTGAGCACTTCCAGCAAGTTGGATTTTACCAGCGGCTCCATGCTTTGCCGGGGCAGGTAACTGAAGCCCAGCCCTGAAACAGTCATGCCGATGATGGCGAGCAGGCTGTTGCAGACGATGGTGTTGGACGGCTGCATGTTCACCGAACTCAGCCACTGGTTGTATAGCACGCCCGTTCCCGACTTGTCGCCCTGCGTGAGAAATGTGTGCGACGACAGGTCATGCAGGCGCTTGACCTTCATGCCATCGAAGGTTCCGGGTTTGCAGAACCATGCGTTCTCGACCACGCCCAACCGTTTGGTGGTGAAGCGTTCGTCCTTGCACGAATCGGGCACGAAGATCACATCGACCTCGTTGGCAAGCAGCTTGTCGCGCAGGATCATGCTCATGTCCACATCGGGCTCCAGCACCACGCGTGGGTGATGGGTCTGCACCAGATTCACGAGGCGCGGCAGCCAGGTCATTGCGGTGAGCTCGGTCACGCCGATGCGCAGGCGTCGCACCACCTCCTGCGACGAGATGAACTGATTGACCGCCGCATCGCGCTGCTCCAGCAGTTTCTTGGCCACCACGTACATCTCCTCGCCTTTTTCGGTGAGGCGAGAGGTGCGCTGCGTGCGGTCGAACAGCGGCATGTTGAACAGCGTCTCCAGCTCCTGCACGCGCTTGGAAATGGCGGACTGCGTGGTGTGCAGCTTGTCTGCGGCCTGCGAGAAGCCACCGAGCTGGGTGACCCAGTAGATCGCTTCGAGCTGCTTGAACGTCATCATGGTGCGGGCCTTCGGGTAATCGATGATGTGATCGAAAAATGTGATGCAATTTTATTCATAAATATCGCTTTTTTTTATTGCTTGATGCATGAAGAATGCCATGAATGCTCACGGTACGTCAGTGAGTCACATTCATCACTTAAAGGACTGCATCTTGTTTTCTGAACGTCTTGCCTCTGTGAAACCTTCGCCAAGCATGGCAGCCAAGGCCAAGGTCGACGCGCTGCGCGCCCAGGGCCGCAAGGTGATCGACTTCACGATTGGAGAGCCCGATTTCGACACCGCCCCGCACATCATCGAAGGCGGCATCAACGCACTCAAGAGCGGGCAGACGCGCTACACCGCATCGGCCGGAACGCCCGCGCTGCGCGCAGCCATCGCACGCAAGCTCGAACGCGAAAACCAACTGAGCTTCCGCGCCGAAGAAATCGTCGTGGGCTGCGGTGCCAAGCACATCATCTACAACGCGTTCGCAGCGTCCCTGAACGAGGGCGATGAAGTGATCGTGCCTGCACCGTTCTGGGTGTCGTATCCCGACATGGTGGCGCTGCAGGCGGCCAAGCCCGTGATCGTTGCATGCAGCGAGGAGAGCGGCTTCAAGCTCTCTGCCGATGTACTGGCCAAGGCCATCACGCCACGCGCTCGCTGGGTGATTTTGAACACACCCAACAACCCCACGGGTGCTGTCTACACGCGCGAAGAACTCGAAGCCATCTGCGATGTGCTGCGTGCCTATCCGCAGGTCTGGCTGATGACCGACGAGATCTATGAGCACTTCGTTTACAACGGTGTGACCCATGTGTCGCCGCTGCAGATCGCACCTGATCTGCGTGAACGCACGCTGCTGGTCAATGGTCTTTCCAAGGCTTACGCCTTTACGGGCTGGCGCATTGGTTATGGTGCGGGACCGGTGGAACTGGTCAAGCGCATCAATCTGCTGCTCACACAAAGCACTACCTGCGCAAGCGCCATGAGCCAGGCGGCTGCGGTCGTTGCGCTCGATGGTCCGCAGGAATGCGTGGCGGAAGCAGCACATCTTTTTGAGTCGCGCCGCAATCGCGTGATGGAACTCATCGCGAAGATTCCGGGTCTGAGCTGCATGCAGCCTGACGGTGCGTTCTATGTTTTTGTGAACGTGCAGAAATTGCTCGGTTTGAAGACTGTTGCAGGTAACGTGCTGCAAAGCGATGTCGATGTGATGAACTTCTTCATCGAGCAGGCGGGCGTCGCGGTGATCGATGGAACGTCCTACGGATGCCCGGGATTTCTGCGCATGTCGTTCGCCACGTCGATGGAAGAAATCGAAGCCGGCTATGCGGCCATCGCTCAGGCCGTGGCGGCTTGCAAGGCCTAATTTGGCATGAAAAGTGCATGAAAATAGGAATGTCGCGAAGCATGCACCGCAATGCAACAAAGCAGTGCAGACATGCGGCCAATCGCTAATACCCTCCGGTGTTGGTGATTCGTGCCCTCGTTGCGGCATGTTGTCCCATAAGGGTCGCCGTGAATCTGGCTACAGACTGCGTTTGGCAATCCTTTGCGCGATCGAAGTTCCGTATACCAAGGCAAGAGATGACATTCAAAGCATGAGAACCGATTCCCACATTTTTCGTTCGCGGGCAGGCACGAAAGCGCCGAGTCTCGAAACACCCAAGCGGGCAGCGAAGGCTGCTTGCGAAAGAGTGATGGCATGAGCATTCAGATGGACTTTTCGCTCTTTGCCAAACCGGAGTTTCTGACTCAGGTGGGGAAGGGCTTGATCAACACGCTGGAACTGGCGGCAATCGCATTCGCGCTGGCGATGACGGTGGCCGTGGTCATCGCGGTGATGCGCATGAGCGCCAACAAGCTCTGCGTCTGGACCGCCACGGCGTATGTGGAATATCACCAGAACGTGCCGTTGCTGGTACATATCTTTCTGTGGTACTTCGGCGTTGCGGCGATTCTTCCCGAGGCTGCGCAGCAGTGGATCAATGCGCACAACAGCGAGTTCATCTTTGCGTTCATCGGCATCGGTCTGTGCCTTGGTGCCTATATGTCGGAAGACCTGCGCGGCGGCATCCGTTCGATTCCGGCTTCGCAACTGGAAGCCTCTCGCGCTCTGGGTCTGTCGTATCTGCAGGCAGCGCGTCTGGTGATCATGCCGCAAGCGCTGCGCATTGCGTTGCCTCCGCTGATCAATCACACGGTGCTGCTGTTCAAGAACACGAGTCTTGCAATGACCGTGGGCGTGGCCGAGCTGACCTATGTGACCAAGGAAGTGGAGAGCGCGACCTTCAAGACGTTCGAGGTGTACCTGGCATCCACCGTCATCTATCTGGTGCTGTCGCTGCTGCTCATGTGGGCGGGCGCACTGATTGAACACCGTACCAAGATAAAGACCCGCTGACCATGACCGACATCCTCAACATCATTCGCGACAACTGGATGCTGCTGCTGGTCGGCCAGTATCCGAACGGCCCGCTCGGCGGTCTGGCAGTGACCTTGCTGCTGTCAATTGTCGGCATCGTACTGGCGTTTCCGCTGGGCGTGGTGCTGGCGCTGTGCCGCCTGAGCCCGTTCAAGTATTTGAGCTGGCCTGCGACGGCCATCGTCTATGTGGTGCGCGGTGTGCCGCTCATCATGTTCATTTTCTGGACCTATTTCATCGTGCCGCAGATTCTGGGGCGTCCGGTGGCGGGCTTCACTACGATGCTGGTCACGCTGGTGATCTACCAGTCCGCTTATCTGGCAGAAATCGTGCGTGCGGGCATGACGGGTCTGCCCGCAGGCCAGACCGAAGCTGCGCGTGCGATTGGCCTGAGCTACATGCAGACCACCTTCAAGGTGCTGCTGCCGCAGGCCATCTACAACATGGTTCCGGCCATCGTCTCGCAGTTTGTTTCGAGCATCAAGGACACGGCGCTGGGTTATGTGATCAGCGTGAACGAACTGACCTTTGCAGGCAGCCAGATCAACGCGACGCTGCTGACCATGCCGTTCCAAGTCTACATCCTGCTGGCGGCCATCTACTTCGTCGTGTGTGCGGCGCTGACCCAGTTTGCTCGCTGGCTGGAGCAACGCATTGCGCTGCGCCGTGCCGGCAAGCTGTCGTCGGGATCGTATGCGGCGAGTGCGCCCATTGCGCCGCAAGTCAATGTTTAAGGAACGGGAAAGAGTATCTCCATGATCAAGGCAACACAGGGTGGTACGCCCATGATTTCCTTCAATGGCGTGAACAAGTGGTATGGCGAATACCACGCGCTCAACGACATCAACGCCACCGTCAACAAGGGCGAGGTGATCGTGGTCTGCGGCCCTTCGGGCTCGGGTAAGTCCACGCTGATCCGCACTGTGAATCGACTGGAGCCTATCCAGAAAGGCAGCATCGAGTTCGACGGGCAGGATGTGTATTCGCCTAAGCTCGACATCAACAAGTTCCGCGCGCATGTGGGTTTTGTTTTTCAGAGCTTCAACCTTTTCCCGCACCTGTCGGTCACGGAAAACATCGAGCTGGCACCTGTCACCGCGTTAGGCGAGAAGCGCAGCTCGGCACGTGCACGCGCGCTGCAACTGCTCGAACGCGTGGGACTGGCGAACAAGGCATCGTCCTATCCTGGACAACTCTCCGGCGGTCAACAGCAGCGCGTGGCGATTGCGCGTGCGCTGGCGATGAATCCACCGGCGATTCTGTTCGATGAACCCACGAGCGCGCTCGACCCCGAGATGGTCGGCGAGGTGCTGCAGGTGATGAAGCAGCTTGCGCGCGACGGCATGACCATGATGTGCGTGACGCACGAAATGAACTTTGCCCGCGAAGTGGCAGACCGTGTCTGGTTCATGGACCATGGCACGTTGATCGAGTCCGACACGCCCGATGCGTTCTTCAGCAACCCGAAGTCCGAGCGTGCGCAGCGTTTCCTCAACGATCTGCGTTCGCACTGAGATTCAAACACCGAATCCATACTTTCCCACCGTTTTTCCACCCGCCCCTCACATCAAGGAAACCACGCCATGCCATCTCCATTCCGCATTGCTCCCGTGCTGCTCACCGCGTTGGGAATCGCTGCTGCCGCATTCTCCGGCGCGGCCAGCGCAGATCAGCTCGACAACATCAAGGCCAAGAAGACCCTGGTGTGCGGCACGTTTGCAGCCATCGCACCGTTTGGCTATCCAGACCCGAAGACGCGCGAGACCATCGGTTCGGACGTGGAGCTCTGCCATGCAGTGGCCAAGGAAATGGGCCTGAAGGCCGAGGTGCGCGGCTTCCCCGTGGGCGTGCACATTCCTGAACTGAAGCTCGGTCACATCGACATCATCATCGCCAACATGGGCTACACCAAGACGCGCGCAGAGCAGGTCGAATTCAGCAACGCCTACAACGTGGGCAAGGAAGTGGCCGTGGTCGGCAAGACTTCGGGCCTGACGAATCTGGCCAGCCTCGATGGCAAGAAGATCAGCTCCACCAAGGGATCGACTTCCGAGACTGCCATCAAGCTGCGTTTGAAGGGCGCAACGCCGCTCACCTATCAGGATGCGTCGTCCGCGTTCCTCGCGCTGCAACAGGGCAAAGTGGATGCGTTCGTGATCAACAACGTGTCGGCCACGGCGTTCGCCATCCAATCGCAGAAGGGCCCCAAGCCTGCGGTGGTGATGGATGAAGAACTGTACATCCAGCCCGTGGCGATCGGCATGACCAAGGGCGAGACAGCACTGCACAACGAAATCAATGCTGTGCTCAACAAGCTCGAATCCAGCGGCTACATGGACCAGCACTGGAAGAAGTGGTTTGGCGACGATTCGGAATACAAGCTCAAGCGCCCCTACAAGGTCACTGCCATCAAGGACCTGAAGTTTGAAGCACTGCCCTGATTGAAGAGACGATTTGAACGGCACAACATGAATTCAGCAGACATACTTCAGATCTCGCAGCAACTGCGCCAGTCCGGCATGCAGGCCATCGACATTCGCGACGCTTCCACGCGACTGCGCCTGGTCACGCGAGCAGGTGCTCCAGTGGCTGTGGCGGTCTCGCAGAGCGTCAATTCGTCGAAGTGTGCGACGTCTGATGAGAAGACCGTTGTGCGTTCAAACGCTCTGGGCATTGCGCGCCTTCGCCATCCCGCTCAAGCGGGTGGTACGGCGCTGGTTGCCGGTACCAAAGTTGAAGCAGGTGCGCCCGCCATGTATCTGGAGTCGCGCGGTATTCTCAAATCCATCGAAAGCCC
The DNA here is from genome assembly GCF_014395975.1 of Diaphorobacter ruginosibacter. NCBI lineage: Bacteria > Pseudomonadati > Pseudomonadota > Betaproteobacteria > Burkholderiales > Comamonadaceae > Diaphorobacter > Diaphorobacter ruginosibacter. Next base: position 2,267,031 of record NZ_CP060714.1, read on the forward strand.
GGTGAGCGGCGAGATTGCGCAAGTGCTCGTGGTTGATGGCGACAAGGTGGATTTCGGCAAGCCGCTGTTTACCGTCAAGGCACAGGCATGACTGCCGGAATGAAACGCCCATTGGTGCCACCGCCGCTGTCGGTCAGCGCGTTGGGTACCGATGCTCTGCTGTTCGATTGCCAGCCGCCGATGAGTCTCGCGCTGCAGGAGCGCATTCTGATGGTGGCCGATGAACTCTCGCACCAGCCGGGTGTGGAAGAGGCGGTGCCGGGCATGAACAATCTCATGCTGGTGTTCGATTCCACGCAGGTCGATTCCGCGCAATTGCAGGCTGTGGTGAATCAGGCTTGGCTGCATCCCAAGCAGACACAGCGAGTGGCGCGTGATTTCGAGCTGCCCGTGGTTTATGGCGGTGAATACGGTATCGATCTGGAGCATGTTGCTGCACACAACGGCATCAGCACGCAAGAGGTGATCGAGCTGCACTGCGCTGCGACTTACACGGTGTTTTTTCTCGGCGCGCATCCGGGCTTTGCATATCTTGGCGGACTGCACGAAAAGCTGCATACGCCGCGACGTGCGCAGCCGCGTCTCAAGGTGCAGGCGGGTTGCGTTTCCATCGGCGGTGCGCAGACGGGTGTGCAGGCGCAGACGCTGCCCAGTGGCTGGAACGTGATCGGCTTCACCGATCGGCGCTTCTTCGATCCGACAGTGGCAGCGCCCGCATTGCTATCGCCGGGCGACCTGGTGCGCTTTCGTGCGGTGGGAGCGCTGTCATGATGGAGATTCTTTCCACGGGCGGCTTGACCACCGTGCAGGATGCTGGACGACGCGGTTTCAGGCGTTATGGCGTGGGCGTCAGCGGGCCCTTGGATGCTTTGGCCGCGCAGGTCGGCAATCTGATGGTTGGTAACGCGGCGGACGCTGCGTTTCTGGAAGTGGTGATTTTTCCGCTACGCATGCAGTTCAAGCAAGCCACGCGCATCGCAGTGACGGGCTCGGACGCGCAGATGGAAGTGGATGGTCAGCGCTGCCCGCCATGGTGGAGCGTGGCGGTGCAGCCGGGGCAGATCGTCACGCTGCCTGCGCCGGAGAGCGGTGGCGTGGCCTATGTGTGCGTGGCCGGCGGTATCGATGTGCCGGTGGTGCTGGGCTCGCGTTGTACCGATTTGAAAGCAGGTTTTGGTGGCATGGATGGCCGCGCCCTGCGCAAGGGCGATTCGCTTGCTTTGCTGCCTTCGCGTGCGTTGAATTCAAACCGTCGTTTTGGCGTGTTGCCGCCTTGCGCGGGCATTCCATTGCCTGAGGTTGAAGCGTCCTTTTCGGACAAGACAACGCTTGTTCGCGTAGTGCCCGCAGCGCAATGGGACAGCTTCAGCGCGGTCACGCGCGAGCGGTTTCAAACCTGTGAGTGGCAGATCACGCCGGACAGCAATCGCATCGGCATGCGGTTGAGTGGCGATACGCAGCTCAAGCCCGAGAAAGCGCTAGAGCTGCTGTCGCATGGCATTGTTCCGGGCGTGGTGCAGATTCCGCCACAGGGGCAGCCCATCGTCATGCAGTGCGATGCGCAGACGGCTGGTGGCTATCCCAAGATGGCGACCGTGGTGGCGGCCGACATGTGGCGGCTTGCACAGGCGCCCATCGGCAGCCGCTTGCGTTTTCAGTGCGTGAGCATGCAGCAGGCGCTGGATGCCAACGACGAGGTGCAAGCCTATCACGCGCGGGTCAAGCGCGCGGTGGAGTTTCTTTTTCAGGATGTTTAAAGCATGACGAACGTAGACATCAATTGCGATTTGGGCGAAGGCTACGGTCCTTACCGCATGGGCGACGATGCGGCGCTGATGAAGGTGATCACCTCGGCCAACATCGCTTGCGGATTTCACGCGGGCGACCCGAGCATCATGGTGAAGACCGTGCAGCTCGCCATCGACAACGGTGTGGACATCGGCGCGCATGTGGGCTTTGCCGACATTCAGGGCTTTGGTCGCAGGCCGTTGAATCTCGATGCGTCGGAACTGCGCGCGATGACCTGGTATCAGCTCGGTGCACTGCAAGGCATTGCGCGGGCCGCTGGCAAGAAAGTGCAGCATGTGACCTTCCATGGTGCGTTGGGCAATATGTGCTTTGCAGAGGCAGAACTCGCGGCCACGTTGATGGCTGCGATCAAGGCGTTCGATGCATCGCTCACGATCATCGCACCGCCGATGACGGAAATGGAAACGGCTGCGTTGAACGCGGGCTTGCCGGTCAAGCGCGTGGTGTTCGCCGATCGCGCTTATGACGACCACGGATTGCTTGTCTCACGCAAGCTGCCGGGTGCGGTGATTCACGAATCCGAGGCGGTGATCGAGCGCGTGGTGCGCATGTTCCAGGACAGCGCCATCACCAGCCAGAGCGGCAAGCGCATGCCGGTTTCCATCGACTCGGTGCTGGTGCATGGCGACACGCCCGGTGCCGCCGATCTGGCTGCGCTGGTGCGCGCGCGTCTGCAGCAATCGGGTCTGCAGGTCCGTCCGATTTCCCAACACAGGAATTGAGAGAGCATGTCGTTCGACATTGAAAAGATCAAGTCGCTGATCGCCGTGGCGGCTGAGGCGCAGTTGGATGAGCTGGAGCTGTCGCAGAACGGCGTGGACGTTCGCATTCAGCGCTTTGCCGATGGGGCGGATGTACCTGTCGCTGCTGTACAGACATCGTCTGTCGTGCAACAAGCGTCCACAGCATCTCCATCCACCGTCGCAGCACCTGCGCAGGCAAGCATCGCGCTGCAGATTCTCAAGGCACCGATGGCCGGTACCTTCTATCGCTCGGTCACGCCGGGCGGCGGCGCGTTGGTGAATGCGGGGGACAGCATCGATGCAGGCACCGTGGTCGGCGTGCTCGAATCCATGAAGATCATGAACGAGATCGAAAGCGAAACCCAAGGACGCGTCAAGCGCGTGCTGTGCGACAACGGCGAGCTGGTTTCGGCGGGTCAGCCGTTGTTTGAGATCGAGGAGGCTTGATGCCATGCTGAAGAAAGTGCTGATCGCCAATCGCGGCGAAATCGCCTTGCGTGTGCAACGTGCCTGCAAGAAGCTCGGCATCGCGAGCGTCATGGTGTATTCGGAGGCCGACAAGAGCTCGCTTTATGTGCGACACGCGGACGAGGCTTATTGCCTTGGCCCAGCGCCTTCCGCGCGCAGCTATCTGGACCAGGCCGCATTGCTGGATGCGGCTGCTTTGGCGGGTGCCGATGCGATTCATCCGGGCTACGGCTTCTTGAGCGAGAATCCGGGCTTTGCCGACAAGGTGGCGCAGGCCGGGCTGGTCTTCATCGGCCCGAGCGCATCGGTCATGCGCACCATGGGCGACAAGGTCTCGGCCAAGCAGGCCATGATCGATGCGGGCGTTCCCTGCGTTCCGGGCTCGCCGGAGGCACTGGGAGACGACGACGAAAAGACCAAGGCACTGGCGGCCTCCATAGGCTATCCGGTCATCATCAAAGCCGCAGGCGGTGGCGGTGGTCGCGGCATGCGCGTGGTGAACGACGAGGCCTCGCTGCTCCAGTCGATCGCCATGACCAAGGCCGAAGCCAATGCTGCCTTTGGCAACGCGGCCGTGTACATGGAGAAGTATCTGCTCGCGCCACGCCATATCGAGATTCAGGTGCTGGCCGACACGCATGGCAATGCGGTCTGGTTGGGCGAGCGGGACTGCTCCATGCAGCGCCGCCATCAGAAGATCATCGAAGAGTCTCCGGCACCCGGCGTTGATTCCGTGCGGTTGGCCGAAATCGGCGAACGCTGTGCCCGCGCATGCGAGCGCATGGGTTATGGGGGGGCTGGCACGTTCGAATTCCTGCTCGAGAACGGCGAGTTCTATTTTATCGAGATGAATACTCGTGTACAGGTTGAGCATCCGGTGACTGAGTGGGTTACTGGTATAGACATCGTTGAAATGCAAATTCGCATCGCTGCAGGTGAACACCTGCCGTGGATCCAAGCGGACATCGTGCGGCTTGGGCATGCCATTGAATGTCGCATCAACGCAGAAGATCCGCACAGTTTCAAACCTTCTCCTGGCTTGTTGAGAGAATGGATTGCGCCTGGCGGCCCAGGCGTGCGTGTGGATTCACACATGTATAGCGGCTATGAGATTCCACCGTTCTATGACTCCTTGGTGGGAAAAATCGTCGTGCACGGTCGAGATCGAGCTGAAGCCGTTGGTCGTATGAGGTGCGCACTGGGTGATCTCATTGCTACGGGGATACAGACCAATGTGCCGCTGCACCAGGAGTTGATGCTGGATGCGGAGTTCCTCAAGGGAGGTACCAGTATCCATTATCTAGAACAGTGGCTGTCAGAGCGATAAAGATGCGTCATTTCAGTCTCATCAGGATCGATCATTCGGCGGAGTGTGTTGACTCAAGAGTTGATGAAGTTTCAGCAAAGTTTCAAGCTTCTCCGCTAAGTAGTCATGCGCTACGAACCCGTTGTTAAAGAATGCTTAATTGTCTCTTCGCATAGGTCTCCCTTAGATTCAGATCCACTCGAAAGAACTTCCATTCGAGCTGTCACAACATGACAGAGATAAACGAGATGAATGAGATTCTGTAACTTTGCATGGTGCGGTCCGTGGCCTGTCCGATGACGGAAGGACAACATGGCGCGCAATGATGACCACCGTCTTGCCCTCTTTCAATAGGGGCTCAGCCATTCATTTTTAAAAATTTTCATTCACATATTCTCGTCGTGATACAGGAGCAGATCGCCTTGAACTAAACCTGCATTCACCCTCAATTTTTCCATCCACAGCGCCCTTGGCTTTCTGCCAGGGGCGCTTTTTTATGTCAAGAGTATTCATGTCGATTCAATGCCGCCATTGCCAATCCTTCGCTGTCTACGCCAAAGGAACCGGCAAGAAAGTAGGTCAGAACGTAGGCGCCATTGCGGGGACCGCAGCGGGCATCACAAACGCCATGCAAGGTGCGTCAATGGGCGCCAGGGTGGGTGCTGCCGCAGGTCCTGTAGGAACAGTTTTCAGCACCACCATAGGAGGCGTGATTGGCATCGTGGCTGGCGCAGCCATTGGGCGAGAGATTGGCGGGAGCATCGGCGAGCAGCTCGATCAAGCCTACCTCGATAACTACCAATGCCAGGATTGCGGCTATTCCTTTAAAGCCTGATACCAGAAGAAACCATCAAGGAGAACTTCATCATGTCCCATCTCGTCGAAACCATGGCCTATTCAGGCCAGACCCCCTGGCACCAACTGGGCAATAACCTGCCTCGAAAGCAATCTCTGGATGTCTGGGCGCAAGCCGCAGGCATGCAGTGGCAGATCCTAGAAACACCTGTGCGCTATCTGGCTGCCGACAGCTCGGGTGCATCTTCTTCCATATATGCCGAGCCCAAGGAGTTCCCGGACCAGAAGGTGCTGTACCGCAGTGACACCAAGGCACCGCTGTCAGTGGTCAGCAACCGCTACCAGGTGGTGCAGCCTCGGGATGTACTGGAGTTCTACCGGGATCTCACAGAGGTCGCCGGTTATGAACTGGAGACAGCCGGTGTGCTCAAGGCGGGTCGCAAGTTCTGGGCGCTGGCCCGCACAGGCAAGTCAACTGCTCTCAAAGGTGGTGACGTCGTCCATGGCTACCTGCTCTTGGCGACCTCCTGTGATGGCACCCTGGCCACGGTCGCCATGCCCACCACCGTGAGGGTGGTTTGCAACAACACTCTGGCGATTGCCCTGAAGGGAGCAACCAATGCCGTGAAAGTCTCCCACTCCACCCGCTTCGATGCCCAGGCCGTCAAACGTCAATTGGGTATTGCCGTCGGCCAATGGGACTCCTTCATGTACCAAATGCGCACCCTGGCAGAACGCGAGGTCAAGAGCCACGAGGCCATGAACTTCTTCTTGAAGGTGCTTTGCGCAGCAGACAAGCCAGGATCCAGCGGGGCAGGGCATTCCACAGCGTTGACCAATGAGCGGGCCATGCAGAAGGCGCAGATGCTCTTTGACGGCCACGGGCGCGGCGCTACCTTGTCCGCAGCCCAGGGCACGGCCTGGGGTTTGCTGTGCTCGATCACCGAGTACGTGGACCACGAACGCCGGGCTCGCAGCCAGGACAACCGCCTGGACAGTGCCTGGTTCGGTGTGGGGGCTGCGGTCAAGCAGCGTGCACTCGAACACGCCTTGCAGCTGGTGGCTTGAATCCACGGGCTTGCGGTGCGCTTCTCGCCTTTCGGCCCTCGGCCTTCTTCCCTCGTCTCTTACTTTCTCATTCGAAGCTTCCCAACGTCATAGGCCCTCACCACTGCGGTGAGGGCTTTGTGCTTTTGGGTTTCGAGATTTTGAGGGCAGGGGACTGGAGAAGGCGGGCAGTTGCCTGCATTGAGCTTTCATTGCCTGTGTCCTTGTTTATTTCTTCACCCAATTCACTGGAGGCACCATGCCGACACCTGTTTCTATACATGCACCAGCCTCGCGGGCCAGACGTCCTGCGCTGCGCCTTGTTTCCACCCGGGGCGTGCCGCGTGAGACCTGGCTGGATGTACGCCGCCAAGGCGTCGGCAGCTCCGATGCTGCGGCGGCCGTAGGGCTCAATCCCTACCAATCCCAGCTCGAGCTGTGGATGCACAAAACCGGCAAGGGCCACCTCCTGCCGACCGTGGATCCCAACGACGAGACCAGTCCCATGTACTGGGGCACCTTGCTAGAACCCTTCGTCGCCGCCCACTACACCAAGCGCACCGGCAACAAGGTGCGCCGGGTCAATGCCGTGCTGGGCCATCCCCAGGTGCCCTGGATGCTCGCCAATATCGACCGGGAAGTGGTGGGAGCTTCCGATGTCCAGATCCTGGAATGCAAGACTGCAGGCATCAACGGCGCCAGGCTCTGGAGAGATGGCGTTCCGGAATACATCCAGCTGCAGGTCATGCACCAGCTCGCCGTGACAGGCAAGCAGGCGGCCGATGTGGCAGTCCTGATCTGCGGGCAGGAGTTGCAGATCCACCGCATCAAGCGAGACGAGACCATGATCGTCCAACTGATGGCCTTGGAGGCGCAGTTCTGGGAGAGGGTGCAGTCCGGACAGGCGCCCGATGCAGATGCGTCGGACAGCACGGCAGTTGCACTGCGCAGCCTGTACTCGCAGGATAGCGGCGACACGGTGGACCTGTCCGAGGACGAGAGTGCCTGCGATGCGTGCGCCAAGCTGCTTCACGTTCGCAAACTCTTGCAGGACTGGGAAGCTCAGGAAGCATTGCTGAAACACCAGATCCAGCAGCGCATGGGGGTGGCGTCGTATGCGACCTTTCCCGGTGGCTCGGTGAGCTGGAAGCGCTCCAAGAACGGCAAGGCCTTCAACACGGCTGCCTTCGAGAAAGATCATCCAGACTTGGCCAAGGCCTATACGAGCGCCAAAGCCGGATCACGGCGGTTCCTGCTGCAGGAGGCGTGCTGAGCGGGCTGCTCAGGCCAGCACCCTGCAATCACTGATCACCAATATCCGATTACCAATCAGAGGCCGGCGATTCGCCTGGCAAACTGCTGCAAACATTCACTATCCATGGCACAGCCTTGATGATGTTGCCCACTGTGAAGAACATGTTTGTTGTGTCCGCATAGACCTGCGTGCTGAGTCCCAACGGGAAGAGGTACATTGCCAAAGGCAGCCCGCCTGAATGGGCGACCATGGTGGTGATGCCTGATGCCACACCGGCCGCCATAGCCTTCGGTGACGAACGCGGCTGCCCCACGACTTCGCCGGCGCGCAGAAACCACATACCCACGAAAACCAGTGTGATGGCAGCCATCTGGATGGCTATGGCGCGATGATCTAGTGCCTTGAACAGCAAATAGCCGGCACCGATACCGGCCACCAGGCCAGGCACCAGTAGCAAAAGATCGGGCTTTGACCAAGTGGACGGCTTCCAGTAGCGAAGACCGTACAGATTCATGGCAATGAACAGCGACCGGGAGATCAAAAACGGCGGAGCCAGCGTTGGAGCAGGCGCTGTTCACGCACTTCGACATGCTGGACCGAATATCTGTGCCCTTCCTGCTGCGCTGGGACGACGGGCTGGTCTTCGCCAGCCGCAGCTTCACCACACTGGTCGGGAGCTATGGTCCGTGTTAGGAGTTCATCACGCCGCATGGCCCGGGGCAGTACGGGGGATCAACTGGCACAGAAAAAAATCTGGCAACAATCTGGCAAGGGCCTGAAAACAAAAAAGCCCGCTATCTTTTCAGGAGCGGGCTTTCGTGTGTCTACGCGACGTTGATGGTAGGACGTACAAGATTCGAACTTGTGACCAACGGATTAAAAGTCCGCTGCTCTACCAACTGAGCTAACGTCCCACACAGGTGATTGGATGTCACCATCAATTTGGCGGAGAGGGCGGGATTCGAACCCGCGGTGGGCTATTAACCCACACACGCTTTCCAGGCGTGCGACTTAAACCGCTCATCCACCTCTCCGGAAGCCCTCAATTATAGCCTAGAAAATTGAGTGTTTCGGAAGATTTGGACTTTCGTGCAAACTTTCTTCAACATCAGTCGCTTCTGGCTTCCTGGAAGCCGGTTCCGGCTAGGGAACTGCGCGACTGCGGCGTGACGTGAACTATAAGGCATGAATCGTTTCGTATTGCGAAAACAATCAAATTTTGTAGCTTGATTGCCTTCTGCTGTGACTCATTGGCCTTGCTGGTCGCATTGTTCCTATTGCCCTCGCTGGCCCGTCTGGATCATTTTCATGGCCGAGGTGATCAGCGCGGACACTTCAGTCATGTTGCTCGGGACCACCAGGGTGGTGGTGGCATCGGAGGCGAGCTTGCCGTAGGCGTCGACGGCGCGCTCGGCGACCTTGAGCTGGACGGCCTGTTCGCCGCCAGGATGCTGTATGGCCTGCGCAACGCGTTCGATGGCCTGGGCCGTGGCATCTGCCACGGCGGTGATGGCCGCGGCTTCGCCCTGGGCCTGGTTGATGGCTGCCTGCTTCTCCCCTTCGGAGCGGGCGATGAAGGCCTCGCGCTCGCCGGTGGCGATGTTGATCTGCTCCTGGCGGCGGCCTTCGGAGGCGGCGATGAGGGCACGCTTTTCGCGCTCTGCCGTGATCTGCGCCTGCATGGCGCGCAGGATTTCCGCCGGCGGGGTCAGGTCCTTGATCTCGTAGCGCAGAACCTTCACGCCCCAGTTGAGCGCTGCTTCGTCGATGGCGGAGACGACCTGCGCATTGATCATGTCGCGTTCCTCGAAGGTCTTGTCCAGCTCCAGCTTGCCGATCACGCTGCGCAGTGAGGTCTGAGCGAGTTGCGTGACTGCGGTGATGTAATTGCTCGAGCCGTAGCTTGCGCGCATGGGGTCGGTCACCTGGAAGTAGAGGATGCCGTCCACCTGCAGCTGCGTGTTGTCGCGCGTGATGCAGACCTGGCTGGGCACGTCGAGCGGAATCTCCTTGAGGCTGTGCTTGTAGGCGATCCTGTCGACGAACGGGATGATGAACTTGAGGCCCGGCGACAGCGTGCCCGCGTACTTGCCCAGCCGCTCCTTGATCCAGGCATGCTGCTGCGGGACGATCTTGATCGACTTCGCGACGAAGATGGCCGCAATGACGAAGAGAACAATGGCGAATCCCATGAACTGGTCCATGAACTTGAGTCCTTTGCAGTGAATGGATGGATGACCGTGACAAGCGTAGCAGGTCGTGGTTGACCTCAAGGGACAATCCCTGCTGCGGGTGGGGCGTGGGGAATGGGCCTGCGGCGCCGGGACTCAAACGGGGTCGACGAGCAGACGGTTTCCCACCAGTTCGGAGACGCGGTGATTGCCCGTGGCGGGCGTGATGCCCGGGCGATGGATGGCTGTCCAGGTTGCGCCACGGTACTTGACCTGCGCGGTGCCGTCGCTCTGCCAAGCGTCGATGTAGACCGTCTCGCCGATATCCAGGTTGACGCTGCGGTCCGAGCGCGGCGACGGGTCACCGGGGCGGGTGCGCCGCATGAAATAACAGCACAGCACGGACATGGCGCCCACCAAGGCCGCGATCAGCACCTGGGCCGTGTCGCCCAGGCCCGCGAACGCGGCAAGCCCGCCCGCGGCCAGGCCCAGCGCGATCATGAGCAGGTAGAACGAGCCGATGAGCAGTTCCGCGGCGACCGTGATTCCGGCCATGATCCACCAGAGCGTAGCGTGATCCCAATGCATGAGCAGCACTCCCAAATGAAGACATGAGAAGAAGGCTTGAAAAGGCGTGAAGGGCAGCAGCCGACGGGCCTCCGTCTGCAATCCTGTCTTTTAACCGAGACATTTTGGGCGAAATACCGCCCGGTTTGAAGAATGGTCACGCAGATTCCTTACACTTCGCGCCTGTTTCGTTTTTTTCGCCCCTTGCCTGCTGGAGTTAGCGCATGAAATTCCGCTTTCCTATTGTCATCATCGACGAGGACTACCGTTCCGAGAATACTTCCGGTCTGGGAATCCGCGCGCTGGCCCACGCCATTGAAGAAGAGGGCTTTGAAGTCCTGGGCGTGACGAGCTACGGTGACCTCACGCAGTTCGCCCAGCAGCAAAGCCGTGCGAGCGCGTTCATCCTGTCGATCGACGACGAGGAGTTCACCTCGGACATGGGCATCGATCCCATCGTGCTGAGCCTGCGCAGCTTCATCACCGAAGTGCGCCGCAAGAACGCCGACGTGCCGATCTACGTGCATGGCGAGACCAAGACCGCGCGCCACCTGCCCAACGACATCCTGCGCGAGTTGCACGGCTTCATCCATATGTTCGAGGACACGCCGGAGTTCGTGGCCCGTCACATCGTGCGCGAAGCCAAGGCCTACCTGGAAGGCGTGCAGCCCCCGTTCTTCAAGGCGCTGCTCGATTACGCGGAAGACGGCTCGTACTCGTGGCACTGCCCGGGGCACGGCGGCGGCGTGGCGTTCCTCAAGAGCCCGGTCGGCCAGATGTACCACCAGTTCTATGGCGAGAACATGCTGCGCGCGGACGTCTGCAACGCGGTGGAAGAGCTCGGCCAGCTGCTGGACCACAATGGCGCCATCGGCGAGAGCGAGCGCAATGCCGCCCGTATCTTCAATGCCGACCACTGCTTCTTCGTGACCAACGGCACCTCCACCTCCAACAAGATGGTGTGGCACCACACGGTGGCGCCGGGCGACGTGGTGGTGGTGGACCGCAATTGCCACAAGTCGATCCTGCACTCGATCATCATGACGGGTGCGGTGCCCGTGTTCCTGAAGCCGACACGCAACCACTTCGGCATCATCGGCCCCATTCCCAAGGACGAGTTCGAGATCGACTCGATCCAGGCCAAGATCAAGGCCAATCCGTTGCTCAAGGGCGTGGACGCGAAGGCCGTGAAGCCGCGCATCCTGACGATCACGCAGTCCACCTATGACGGCGTGCTCTACAACACCGAGACCATCAAGAACATGCTGGATGGCTACGTGGACAACCTGCATTTCGACGAAGCCTGGCTGCCGCACGCCGCCTTCCATCCGTTCTATGGCAGCTACCACGCCATGGGCAAGAAGCGCGCACGCCCCAAGCATTCGGTGGTGTATTCCACGCAGTCGATCCACAAGCTGCTGGCCGGCATCAGCCAGGCCAGCCACGTGCTCGTGCAGGACTCCCAGACCGTGCCGCTGGACAGGCCGCTGTTCAACGAGTCGTACCTGATGCACACATCGACCTCGCCGCAGTACAGCATCATCGCGAGCTGCGACGTTGCCGCCGCGATGATGGAGCCGCCAGGCGGCACCGCGCTGGTCGAGGAATCGCTGGTCGAGGCGCTCGACTTCCGCCGCGCGATGCGCAAGGTGGAGGAGGAGTTCGGCAAGGGCGACTGGTGGTTCAAGGTCTGGGGTCCGGACAAGCTGGCGGACGAGGGCGTGGGCACGGCGCAGGACTGGATCTTCCGCAATCGCGGCAAGAACGGCAACGACACCAAGTGGCATGGCTTCGGCCCCCTGGCCGATGGTTTCAACATGCTGGATCCGATCAAGTCGACCATCGTCACGCCGGGCCTGAACCTGGACGGCAAGTTCGACAAGACCGGCATTCCTGCGTCCATCGTCACCAAGTACCTTGCCGAGCACGGCGTGGTGGTGGAGAAGACGGGTCTGTACTCGTTCTTCATCATGTTCACCATCGGCATCACCAAGGGCCGCTGGAACACGCTGCTGGCCGCACTGCAGCAGTTCAAGGACGACTACGAGAAGAACCAGCCGATGTGGCGCATCCTTCCCGAGTTCTGCCAGCAGCACAAGCGCTACGAACGCATGGGCCTGAAGGATCTGTGCCAGCACGTGCACCAGCTGTACGCCAAGTACGACATCGCGCGGCTGACCACCGAGATGTACCTGTCGGACCTGACGCCCGCGATGAAGCCGAGCGACGCATTCGCGCACATCGCGCAGCGCCGCACCGAGCGCGTGGCGATCGACGAGCTGGAAGGCCGTATCACGACCAGCCTGATCACGCCTTACCCGCCAGGCATTCCTCTGCTGATCCCCGGCGAGGTCTTCAACAAGAAGATCGTGGACTATCTGAAGTTCTCGCGCGAGTTCTCGGCACTGTGCCCGGGCTTCGAGACCGACATTCATGGCCTCGTCGAGATCGAGGATGTGGACGGCAACGTGAGCTACTTTGCGGACTGCGTGGCCGAGGCCGACGCACCCAAGGTCAAGGCGTCCAAGCCCGCGGCCAAGAAGGCTGCTGTGAAGGCACCGGCCAAGGCCGCGGTAAAGGCGGCTCCCAAAGCCACGGCCAAGGCCGCAGTGAAGGCGGCCACATCGGGCAAAAAGGCCACTTCCTCCAAGGCGGCTGCGAAGGGCGGGCGCATCGTGCAGGTGGGCGACGACGGTCCCTTTGGCCGCAACGTGTGATGGTTGCCTGAACCCTGGGCGCGCGGCCCACTGCATGGCTTGTTGCAGTGGGGCGCCCGGGTTCGTTCAACACATCATGCAGGCGGCTGTTCGCCCTTGGCCAGTGCGCGTGCTTCCTGCAGGTCGTAGCCCAACTGGGTGAGGATCTCCAGGCTGTGCTCGCCCAGCCTGGGCGGCGAGAGCCGCACCTCGAGGTGCCTGCCGTCCATGGTGAAGGGCAGCAGTACCGTCTTGGCCTGGCGGCCGTCGGGCAGGTTGATGAGCTGCAGCGCGCCGCTCTCGTTGAGGTGGCGGTCCTCCAGCAGCTCGTGCGGGGCGGAGATGGGCGCAAAGGGCAGGCCGTTGGCCTCGAAGATTTCCGAGATATGCGCCGACGTGTGGTTCGCCATTTTCTCCCGCAGCATCGGAATCAGCCACTCGCGCGCCAGCACGCGGGCGTTGTTGCTGCCAAGGCGAGGATCGTCACGCAGTTCTCCCAGGCCGAACGCATCGCAGAACACGCGCCATGCGCCATCGCTGACGACGGCCAGAAAGATCTGCTCGTCGTCCTTCACCTTGAATACGTCGTAGATTGCCCAGGCTGAAATGCGCGCCGGCATGGGGGCGGCGGCCTGGCCCGTCACTGCGAACTGCATCATGTGCTGTGCGATCAGGAACACGTTGTTCTCGAACAGGGCACTCTGCACCTCCTGGCCCCTGCCGGTCTTCTCGCGCTGCGCAAGCGCTGCCATCGCGCCCATCGCGCCGAACATGCCTCCCATGATGTCGTTCACGCTGGTGCCGGCACGCAGCGGATCGCCGGGGCGCCCGGTCATGTAGGCCAGGCCTCCCATCATCTGGACCACCTCGTCGAGGGCGGTTCGGTGTTCATAGGGGCCGGGCAGAAAACCCTTGTGGCTCACGTAGATCAGGCGCGGGAAGCGTTCCTTGAGGCTGTCGTAGTCGAGGCCGAGCTTGCGCATCGTGCCGGGCTTGAAGTTCTCGCAGACCACATCGGCGGTGGCGATCAGCCGGAGCGCGGCTTCCTTGCCCTCGGGCGTCTGCAGGTCGAGCGTGACGCTCTTCTTGTTGCGATTGAACATGGGAAAGAAGCCCGCGCCCGAGCCCAGCAGCTTGCGCGTGGCGTCGCCGTCGCGGCCATGGCCCACGGGTTCGACCTTGATGACCTCGGCGCCGAGGTCGGCCAGCATCAGCCCGCAACTGGGGCCCATGACCATGTGGACGAACTCCACGACGCGGATGCCGGAATAGGGAAGGGGGCTGGAGGTGGAGGAGGAGGCTTGGTTCATTCGATTTCTTCGGTGGCCGGGTCAGGCGCTGTGTTGCGGCTTGAAGCCCTTGGGCAATCCGGCAAGCGGGGTCATGCCGTAGAGCGGCTCTCCGGGGAGCGCTGCGCCCAGTGGTTCGCGTGCGGCGATCAGGCGCTCGATGTCGACGCCGGTGCGTATGCCCATGGCCTCGAACATGAAGACCAGGTCTTCGGTCACCACGTTGCCGGATGCGCCTGGGGCATAAGGGCAGCCGCCCAGTCCGGCGAGCGACGCATCGAAGGTGCGGGTGCCTGCCTCGAACGCTGCAAGGCAGTTGGCCAGGCCCAGTCCGCGCGTGTTGTGCATGTGCGCCGCACCTGCCTTGTCGCCGAGCTCGGAGATCAGCCGCGTGAAAAGCCGCCTGACCTGAGCGGGATTGGCCATGCCCGTTGTGTCGGACAGGCCGCATTCGTCCACGCCGGCCTGGGTGCAGGCGACCGCCAGGGCGATCACATCGTCTTCGTCGACGGCGCCTTGCATGGTGCAGCCGAATGCCGTCGAAATACCGGCCTCGACGTGCACATGGGGCGCGATAGCGTCACGCAGCGCGATGATGTCGCGCACCAGCTCCACCATCTCGCCGGGTGTCTTGCGCACGTTGGCCAGCGAGTGGGCGCGGCTGGCGGAAATCGGCAGGGTGATCTTGTGAACGCCGGCTTCGAGGGCTGCCTGTGCGCCGTGCATGTTGGGCACCAGGGCCATGATCGTCACCTCGCGGTGGCGCAGCGCATGCGCAACGACGTCCGCAGTGTCCGCCATCTGCGGCAGCAGTTTTGGGGAGACGAAGGAGCCCACCTCGATTTCCTGCAGGCCGGCTGCGACCAGTGCATCTATCCAGGCGCATTTGTCGGCCGTGGGCATGGTCCGCTGAACGGATTGCAGTCCGTCGCGTGGGCCCACCTCGCTGATCAGGACGTCGTGAATTCTGGGGGCTGGCATGTTTTCATCTTTGATGGAGTTCTATAAGATAGAACAGAATACTGTCTTATAAGATATTGCTGCGCACGCCCATGGTGTGTCAAGCTCCCCGACCGGAGTCCGTACCATGCCGCGAAAATCCCTTGTCGAATCGGTGGCCGACGAAAACGCCGCACCCGGTGGCGTGGCGGCCGTGGACCGGGCGCTCAGCCTGCTGGCAGCCTTTCGTGATGGCGACGAGGCGCTGGGTCTTGCCGAACTGGCCGAGCGCACGCGCATGTACAAGAGCACGGCATCGCGCCTGCTGGCATCGCTGGAGCATGCGGGCTGGGTTGTGCGGCAGGAGTCGGGGCGCTACGCGGTGGGGGCGGCCGTCGCTCGCCTGCACTCGATTTATGCAGCCAGCTTCTCGCTCGATCAGGTGGTGATGCCCGCGTTGCGCGCGCTGGTCAAGGCCACGGGCGAAAGCGCCGCCTACCATGTGAGGCAGGGCAGGGACAGGCTGTGCCTGTACCGTGTCGATTCACCGCATCCCGTGCGTGACCATGCGCGCGTCGGCGACCTGCTGCCGCTGGGCAAGGGCGCGGGCGGACGGGTGCTCGTGGCGTTCGATCCCGAGCTGTCGGAGTGGGAGCGCCGCGACCGTGTTCACTACGCCAGGGTGCGGGCAGACGGCTTCGAGGCGGTAGTGGGTGACCGGCGCAGCGAGATTGCAGGCATATCCGTTCCCGTGTTCCGCAGGAATGGCGAACTGGCGGCGGCGCTGACCCTGACGATGCCGGTGCACCGATATGACGAGCGCTATGTCAGGAACGTGCTGATGGCGGCAAGGGCGCTTGGGCGGGAACTGCCTTGAGCAGTATGGACGCACTTTGAAGCGACAAAGCCTCGCCGGCGCGCGCCGACGAGGCTTTTGAGGCTTGTTCAACGAGGAAGCACGCGGCTTCCCGCTGAAAGACAGGTTTGAGGCTTACACCTGGTCCGCAGAGAGGCCGGCCGTCTGGCTGAAGCCGCCATCCACGTAGGTGATTTCGGCGGTCACGCCGCTGGCCAGGTCGGACAGCAGGAATGCCGCCACATTGCCCACGTCCTCGATGGTCACGTTGCGGCGCAGCGGGGCGGCGTCGGCCACACGGCCCAGCAGCTTGCCGAAATCCTTGATGCCCGAGGCGGCCAGTGTCTTGATCGGGCCGGCGGAAATACCGTTGGCGCGGATCGCGCGGCCGTCCGCGGTGCGGCCCACGGCTTCGGCCAGATAGCGCACGGACGCTTCGAGCGACGCCTTGGCCAGGCCCATGGTGTTGTAGTTCGGGATGGAACGCAGCGCGCCCAGGTACGACAGCGTCAGCAGCGATGACTTGTCGTTCAGGTACGGCAGCGCCGCCTTGGCCATCGCCGGGAAGCTGTAGGCACTGATGTCGTGAGCGATCTTGAAATTCTCGCGGGTCAGGCCGTCGAGGAAATTGCCGGCGATCGCCTCGCGCGGCGCGAAGCCGATGGAGTGCACGAAGCCGTCAAACCGGCCCCAGGCGGCGCCCAGGTCGGCGAACATCTTTTCGATCTGAGCGTCATCGGACACGTCGCAATCGAAGATCAGCGTGGAGTTGAATTCCGCGGCGAATTCGGTGATGCGATCCTTGAAGCGCTCCCCCACATAGCTGAATGCCAGCTCGGCGCCTTGCTCGTGGCAGGCGCGGGCAATGCCGTAGGCGATGGAACGATTGGACAGCACGCCCGTGATGAGCAGCTTCTTGCCGGCGAGAAAACCCATTGTATTGTTCTCCTGGGAAATGAATCGAAAGGATCGGATGACAGTGGGCGATCATCGTTTTGCATGGATTGCCGCCCGTGTAGTGCAGAATTGTCGCATGCGGTTAACACAGAGCATTTCTTGCCTGGCTTTGCTGGGCTCAGGCCTGCTGGCGGCAGTGCCCGCGTGGTCGGCCCACGCCTATGCGCTATGGGGGGAGCCCAAGTATCCGGCGGACTTCCGGCATTTCGACTATGTGAACCCCGATGCCCCCAAGGGCGGCACCTTGCGGCTGGTGAGCAACCTGCGCTATTCGACCTTCGACAAGTACAACCCGTTCACGCTCAAGGGTTCTCCGCCAGCGTACCTGGCCGACATGATGTTCGAGACCCTGCTGACGGGCAGCCTTGATGAAACCGCCACCGGATACGGGCTGCTTGCGGAGGATGTGAGCGTGCCCCCCGACGGCATGAGCGCCACGTTCAGGCTGCGGGCCGAGGCGCGTTTTCACAATGGCAAGCCGGTGCTTGCCAAGGACGTGAAGCACAGCTTCGACACGCTGATGGGCAAGTTTGCGCAGCCGGGCTACAAGACCATCATGGCCGAGGTGGAGGGCTGTGATGTGATCGACCAGAGGACGGTGCGCTTCCGGTTCAAGAAAGCCAACCGGGAATTGCCGTTGACGGTGGGCGCCGCGCTCCCGGTCTTCAGCGCGGATTGGGGCGTGGTGGATGGCAAGGCCAAACCCTTCGACGAAGTGGTCACGGACACGCCCATCGGCAGCGGCCCCTACCGGATCGGCCCTGTCAAGTTCGGTAAGGACATCACGTATGTCCGCGACCCTGCCTATTGGGGGGCGAAACTGCCGGTGCGCATGGGCATGGGCAATTTCGACCAGATTTCCATCAAGATCTACCGCGACAGCACAGCCCGGCTTGAAGCCCTGAAGGCCGGCGAGTTCGATCTCATGCGCATCAACAGCGCAGGCGACTGGGCGCGGCGACTCACCGGCAAGCGGTTTGACTCGGGCGAACTGCAGAAGGGGCAGTTCGCCAACAAGCTTCCCTCGGGCTTCCAAAGCTACTTCATCAATTCGCGCCGCGAGAAGCTGTCCGATGCGCGCGTTCGGGAAGCGCTGGGCCTTGCGTTCGATTTCGAGTGGATGAGCCGGCAGATGTTCTACGGAGCCTACACCCGTGTGCATGGCCTGTTCGGGAACACGGCCTGCGAAACCCGTGGCGAGCCTTCGGCGCTTGAGCGTGAGTTGCTCGAACCCTACAAGGACAGCCTGCCGGCCGGTACGCTTGGGCCCATCTCGGTGCCGCCGCGCACCGATGAAGGCGGCAGCCTGCGCGGCAATCTGCGCCGGGCCCAGAAGTTGCTGGAAGACGCGGGCTGGAGAGTGCAGGATGGTGTGCTGCGCAACGCCAAGGGCGAGCCCATGGAGATCGAATACCTGGACAGCAGCGAGACCGGGATCAAGGGGGTGTCCCCCTGGATGCGCAACCTCGAAAAGCTTGGCATTCGCCTGAAGGTGCGCATTGTCGACTACGCGCTGTACCAGCAGCGTCTGGACAAATACGACTATGACATTATTTCGCTCAATGTTCCCGGCACCAACAATCCGGGGCAGGAGTATGCGGACCTGTTTGGCAGCGCGGCAGCCGACCAGGAGGGCGCATCGAATTTCGTCGGGGTGAAAAGCAAGGCGGTCGACGCGATGATCCAGAAGATGGTTTCCGCGAAGACGGAAGAGCAGATGCTGGCCGCCTGCCATGCCCTGGAGCGCATCATCGTGCAGGGCCATTACCTGATTCCCCAGTTCTACTCGGCCAAGCATCGGATGGTGTACGACGGGTGGCGCGTGGCCTTCCCGGAGACCATGCCCGCATACTCGCCAGGAGAGCTGTGGGCGGTCTATGTCTGGTGGGCCAGGATGCCGCCCCAGGTCACCCATGTGAACGCGTCCGCCGACAAGGGCCGATGAGCAAGAGGAGTGCAAACGATCCATGTTCGCCTACATACTCAAACGCATTCTCCTGATGATCCCCACCTTGCTGGGCGTGCTGCTGCTGACTTTCGTCGTGGTGCAGTTCGTCCCCGGCGGGCCAGTGGAGCAATATCTGGCGGAAGCCAAGGCGGCGCCCGGCGGCGGCGGAGATGGCGCAGCATTTTCATACCGGGGCGGGCAGGGCGTGGATGCGAAGCGGATCGAAGAGATCAAGAAGCTCTATGGTTTCGACAAGCCACCGCATGAGCGATTCTTCCAGATGCTCGGACAGTTCGCGAAGTTCGATCTGGGCCGCAGTTTCTTCCAGAACAAGGATGTCTGGACACTGGTGAAGGAAAAGCTGCCGGTGTCCATCAGCCTCGGCCTGTGGACATTCTTCATCAGCTACCTGGTGGCCGTGCCGCTGGGCGTGGCGAAGGCCGTCCGGTCGGGTTCGCGATTCGATTTCTTCACCACGCTCGTCATCCTGGTGGGCTATGCCATTCCGGGCTTCGTGCTGGGCGTGCTGCTGCTGGTGGTCTTCGGCGGGCAGCTGCAATGGTTTCCCCTGCGAGGGCTGACGTCGGCCAACTGGGACGAGCTCAGCTTCATGGGCAAGGTGACCGACTACCTGTGGCACATCGCGCTGCCGGTGACCGCGATGGTCGCGGGCAGTTTCGCGGTGACGGCGATGCTCACCAAGAACGCATTCCTCGAGGAAATCCGCAAGCAGTACGTGCTGACGGCGCGTGCCAAGGGCCTGTCGGAGCGCCAGGTGCTCTGGAAGCATGTGTTCCGCAATGCGCTGATTCCAATCATCACGGGTTTTCCCGCAGCGTTCATCGGCGCCTTCTTCGCCGGCTCGCTGCTGATCGAGACGCTGTTCTCCCTGGACGGGCTGGGCCTGCTGAGCTACGAGAGCGTGATCCGGCGCGACTATCCGGTGGTGCTCGGAACGCTGTACCTCTTCACCCTGATCGGCCTGTTCACCAAGCTCATCAGCGACCTGTGCTACGTATGGGTGGATCCGCGCGTCAAGTTCGACTGATGTGGGGCATGGCGCCTGCGATCGACAATGCGCCGGAGCAGCACCACCATCAATGCGATATTGAGCAGAAGGACAGCCACGCCCTGCCAATGTGGCACTGCCAGGATGTGGCGCACCTCCAGCGGAACATAGATGCCGCTCGAGAGGGCCCCGAGCCATTCGCCCCAGGCCCTGTCGTGCCAGAGGCCCCAGGCCTCGATCCAGCGCAGGGAGACATAGGCACTGCCCAGCAATACCAGCGTGTGCGTCGGCGTGCCGGCCAGCCTGTCGACCCCACGCAGCAGGATTTCCGGGTAGTGCGATTGCGGGGAGAGTCCGAAGTGGCCGATCAGCTCGACGGCCAGCCTGTGCAGATCATGGTGCAGCAGCCCGAGCAGGCCCAGGAGACCCAGCAGCGCAGCCAGTCCCTTCAGGGCCTCGAAGGCTGCCACGGCCTTGACGGCCTCGCGCAGCCGGGATGGTGTGGAGGATGAAGACACGGTACTCGTGCGTTGCGCAGGTAGCAGTCGATAGTGTGTGTGCATTCTCGTGCCGCCGCAGGCGCGCAACTTGTCAGAATGGAGGCCAAGTTGCGATAGGCTGCGTGAATGTCGGTATTATTGTTTTCGGAGAACCGCAGTGCCGGGCCCTGCTACGAGGCGGCCTGTGGGGACGACAGGAAATTCCAGTTCATTGACCGTTCGACAGCCAACAATCAACTCCGTGGGAAATTCGCAATCTCAAACCGCGCGTGCCTGGCGGCGCTTTCGCCGCCACCGGCTTGGCTATTGGAGTCTGGTGATCTTTTCCGTGCTCGTGGTGCTGAGCCTGGTGGCCGAGCTGATCTCCAACGACAAGCCACTGCTGGTGAAGTATGAGGGCCGGTACTACGTGCCTTTGGTGCATGACTATCCCGAAACCACGTTCGGCGGAGACTTCCATACGCCCACGGACTACCTCGATCCTTTCATTCAGCAAAAGCTTTCGGCAGACGGCAACTGGGCCGTCTACACCATCAATCGCTATGGCCCCGAAACGCTGAACTACTTTGCCGAGTCGCCCAACCCCTCCGCGCCCACGCGGGTGAACTGGCTCGGGACCGATGACCGTGGGCGCGACATGCTCGCGCAGTTGCTCTACGGATTCCGCGTGAGCGTGCTGTTTGCCCTGGCGTTGACTGTGGTGGGCGTGGTACTTGGTGTGCTGGCGGGGGCCATCCAGGGCTTTTTTGGTGGCAAGACGGATCTGGCATTCCAGCGCTTCATCGAAATCTGGGGCTCGATGCCGGAGCTGTATCTGCTGATCATCTTCTCGGCCGTCTTCGCGCCCAGCGTGGCGCTGCTGCTGGTGCTGCTGTCCCTGTTCGGCTGGATGGGGCTGTCCGACTACGTGCGGGCCGAGTTCCTGCGCAATCGTCAGCTCGATTACGTCAAGGCGGCGCGGGCCCTTGGCGTGAGCAACTGGCAGATCATCTGGCGGCACATTCTGCCCAACAGCATGACGCCCGTCGTGACCTTCCTGCCGTTTCGCATGGGAGCCGCGATCCTGGCGCTGACATCGCTCGATTTTCTCGGCCTGGGTGTTCCTCCCGGAACACCGAGCCTGGGCGAGCTGCTTTCGCAAGGAAAGAACAACATCGATGCGTGGTGGATCTCGATCTCCACGTTTCTCACGCTTGTGATCACGCTGCTGCTGCTCACCTTCATGGGCGATGCGCTGCGCGATGCCCTGGACCCCCGCAAGCAGGGCCATTGAGCGCACCGACAATCATCTCCCTCAAGACGCATGCCCCATATTCCCGTTGACTCCCCCCAGACCGGTCTCCCACTGCTGGACGTGCAGGAGCTGCGGGCGCGCTTTGGCGACAAGGAGGTGGTGCACGGTGTGAACTTCCACATCCATCCCGGAGAAAAGCTGGCGCTGGTGGGCGAGTCGGGTTCCGGCAAGACGGTGACCGCGCTGTCGCTGCTGCGCCTCGCGGGCGATGCCGAGCTTTCGGGGCATGCGATGTTCCGGGGGCGCGACCTCCTGGCGCTGAGCGAGCGGGAACTGCGCGGCGTGCGGGGTGGCGACATCGCCATGATCTTCCAGGAGCCGATGACGGCATTGAACCCGCTGATGCCCGTGGGCGAGCAGATTGCCGAGGTGCTTCAGCTCAAGCAGGCTCTCACGCGGCAGCAGGCACGCGATCACGCCATCGAGCTATTGGCCGCCACGGGCATTCCTGAGCCCGCACGGCGCGCAGGGGCCTTCCCGCATCAGCTCTCCGGCGGCCAGAGGCAGCGCGCGATGATCGCGATGGCGCTGGCGAGCCAGCCGCAACTGCTTCTTGCCGACGAACCGACCACGGCGCTGGATGTTTCGCTGCGCGGGCAGATCCTCGACCTGCTCGATGATCTGCAGCGGCAGACGGGCATGGCCGTGCTGCTGATCACCCATGACCTCATGCTGGTGCGCAGGTTTGCAGACCGGGTGGCCGTGATGGAGCATGGCGTGCTGGTGGAGCAGGGCGCCGTGGCGCAGGTCTTCGAAGCACCGCAGCATTCCTATACGCGCAAGCTCATCGGCAGCATTCCGGTGCGCGATGTGATCGAGCATGCCGCTGACGAGATCGCGCAGGCGCCCATGGCCGCGCTGGCTTCGGACCTGACCGTGGGCTACGCGGTATCGCTGCCGGGCTTCACGGGGTGGTTTCGCAAGGGCCGGTTCGATGCGGTGCGGCTTGTGAATTTCGAGTTGCCGGGCGGGCAGACTCTCGGCGTGGTCGGTGAGTCGGGCTCAGGCAAGTCCACGCTGGCTCAGGCCATGCTGGGCCTGTTGCCGTACGAAGGAGAGATGGCACTCGCCGGCGAACGCTGGCAGAAGCCTCCCACCCACAATACGCCCCACAACAAGGCGCTGCGGCGCAAGGTGCAGGTGGTGTTCCAGGATCCGTTCTCATCGCTGTCGCCGCGATTGACGATCGAGGACATCGTCGGCGAAGGCCTCGAGGTGCACGCGCCACAGATGACTCCGGACTCCCGGCGTGAGCAGGTGCTGCGAATCCTGGCCGACGTGGGGTTGTCGGAGGCGCAGTTCCCCGGACTCCTGTCGCGTTATCCGCACGAGTTTTCGGGCGGCCAGCGCCAGCGCATCGCCATTGCGCGGGCGCTGGTGGTCGATCCGGACCTGCTGGTGCTCGACGAGCCGACCAGTGCACTCGATGTGACCATCCAGCAGCAGGTGCTGGGCCTGCTGCAGCGGCTGCAGAAGGCGCGCAATCTCTCTTATCTGCTGATCACGCACGACGTGGCGGTGGTGCGTGCCATGGCGCATCGTGTGATCGTGATGAAGGAGGGAGAGGTGCTCGAGAGCGGCTCCGTGGTCCAGGTGCTGGATGCGCCGCGCCATCCCTACACGCAGAAGCTGGTGGCGGCGGCGCTGGTCTAGATCCATTTCCAGCCCTTCCGTTCAGTATTTCGAGGCCGCGTACATCCCTTCTCGCATCGGCAGCTTTCGATCACGATTTGTGCCAGCAGGCCTCAACTGTTAACCTACGTCGTTGGCACCGCGCATTCTCTGGTGCCGAAATCGCGGTGACTTGCTTGCGAGCTGATCTTGCTCAAGTCAGCGGGTTGCGTGCCCATGTTGCGCATGAACCCCAGGCGCATTCGATCCTATGATCGATTTTTCCATTCGGGCACCGTCAACCCATCCAACGCCTCCGCAGCAGCGCCTGCGCACAGGCCCCAGGCTGTCGCGGTGCCCCTACAAATTCTCAGAGGCAATACACATCCATGCACAGCAGCGAGCTCAGCGAATTGTTCCCAGGTCTTGAAAGCCGATCGATCCCTGTCGAAGGTGGAGTGCACATCCGCGTGTTGACCGGCGGCAGCGGCCCCGCGCTGCTGATGCTGCACGGCCATCCCCAGACTTCGGCCATCTGGCACAAGGTGGCCCCGGAGCTGGCAAGGCATTTCACTCTGGTGCTGGCCGACCTGCGCGGCTACGGCGATTCCTCCAAGCCCAACGGCGGTGCGCGCAGCGCGGACTACAGCAAGCGCGTCATGGCGCGCGACATGCTGCAGGTGATGCAGCAACTGGGCCACCCCACATTCCGGGTGCTCGCGCATGATCGCGGCGCGCGCGTGGCGCATCGCCTGGCGCTGGATCACGAGGATGTGGTCGAGCGCATGGTGCTGCTTGACATCGCACCGACCGTGGCCATGTATTCGCAGACCACCGAAGCCTTTGCGCGCGCCTACTGGCACTGGTTCTTCCTCATCCAGAAGTCACCCATGCCCGAGCGCCTGATCCGGGCGAATCCCGCAGCCTACGTGCGCGACGTTCTGGGCGGCCGCTCGGCGGGACTCTCGCCTTTCGATCTGCGTGCACTGGCCGAATACGAGCGCTGCATGGCCCTGCCCGGTGCGGCGCATGCGTTGTGCGAGGACTATCGCGCCTCGGCCGACATCGACCTGGAGCATGACCGCGAGGATATCGAGGCGGGGCACTTCCTGACGCTGCCCACATTGGTGCTCTGGGGCGAGCAGGGCGTGGTCAACCGCTGTTTCGAGCCGCTCAAGGAATGGCAGAAGATCGGCACACAGGTGAGCGGACATACGCTGCCATGCGGGCACTACATCGCAGAGGAAGCGCCCGAGGCACTGCTGGAGGCGGCGCTACCGTTCCTCAAGGCGGGTTAGGTCCGTCGAGCCCGATTGGAATCGGTGACGCATCAACGCAGCACGAGCACCGGCACCGAGCTCAGGCGCAGCAGGGCAGTCGTCGTGCTGCCGACGATCAGCTGGCGGATGCGGGAGTGGCCATAGGCACCCAGCACCAGGAAGGTGTCGCTGCGCGAGGAGAGGAAAGCGGGGATGGCCTCCTCGGGCAATCCTCGCACCAGCTGCGTGGTCACCTGGAAGCCTGACTCCTCCAGCAGGCGCTGCGCGCCTTCGAGCTGCGCCAGCATTTCCACGGAGGGCTCCCCGGCCATCACGAGCTGCGCCGCCATGCCGCGCAGCAAGGGACTGCGCGCCACGGCCTGCACCGCACGCAGCGCGGTGGCACTGCCGTCGAAAGCAACAACAAAATGGGTGGGCGTGACGAAATGGGATGCGGTGATCACCAGCACGGGCTGCTTGACACTGCGGATCACGCTTTCCACGCGGTGGTCCAGGCGCAACTTGCGCGCAGTGGTGGCCCGGTAGCCCTTGCCCAGCACGAACAGGCGCGCCGTGGGCTCCTGTTCCAGCAACACATCGGTGAGGTTGCCATCCTTCAGGTAGGTATGCAGGGCCGGAACACTTTCTGCATCCACATGCTTGAGCGCCTCCTGGATCATCTGCTGGGCCGCCTGGTGCGCGACCTTGGAGCGCTCCTCGTCCAGCTCGTTCAGTCGCTGGAGCAAAACCTCCTGCGCGCCGACGCCGATCAGGCCGCTGTAGTCGCCGACGGGCGGAAGCGGCTCGGGTCTCTCGAGTGCATGCAGCAGCGTGAGCGGAGCATGCAGGCGTCTCGCGGCCCATGCGGCGCTGTCGATCACGGATGCGGTGGCATCGAGCCCGTCGATGCAGGCATATACGGTGTCTGGGGTGTTCATACGGCGTTTCTCCTATGTTGCACAACCAGCCAGCGTGTGGCTCCGGCGAACCTCCCGGTGCTGCTGCAGGCGCTACGGCATCGCGGAAGTTCGAATCGAGTTTAGCGTCTAAAAACGATCTTTTGACGGCATGGCCACGTGCGGCGTCCAATTCAGGGCATTCACCTACCCGGGGGGCCGCTGCATGGATCAGTTCGGCGCATGCCGGCGCTGGTTCAGCCCATGACGGGACGGTTTTCCATGAGCGTGTCGTACATCGCCTGCGCGGCCACGGAGAGGCTTCGGTCGCGCCGGCGCACCAGGTAGATCTGGCGGCGCAGCGCAGGCCAGTGGAGCGCGCGGGTGACCAGTTCGTCCTGCTGGAAGTGGAACAGCGTGAGCGCGGGAATCACGCTGATGCCCAGGCCTGCGCGCACCATGCCCATGACGGTGGCGAGTTGCTCGACCTCCATCACGCTGTTCATGGGCTGCGGATGCAGGGCCGCCTCGAGAAACTGGCGCACGCTGCTGTGCCGCGCCATGTGGATGAAGGGGTACTGCGCCAGCTGCTCGATCGAGATGGGCTGCTGCGCGCGTGACCGGGGGCGCCTGGCCAGCGGGTGGTCGGCGCGGCACACCAGGTGGAAGTCATCGCTGCAGAAGGGCTCGGCCTGCAGGTCGGGCGTGTCGGCCCGGATCGCGGCAAGCGCGAAGTCGGCCTTGCCCGCAGCCACCAGTTCGATACAGGGCTCGGACAGGACGTCGGCAATCTCGAGCTCGATGCCGGGAAACCGCTTGCGAAACTCCGCCAGCCGCTGCGGCAGCCAGCCCGCCGCGAGCGAGGGCAGCAGCGCGATGCTGACCTTTCCGCGCTTGAGCGTGACGGCATCGCGCATGCCGGTGATGGCACGGTCGACCTCCGCACGGATGCGGTGGGCCGACTCGGTGAAGTTGACGCCTTCGGCCGTCAGCTCCACATGCCGCGTGCTGCGGTCGAACAGGCGCACCTGCAGCTCATCCTCGAGGGAGCGGATGAGGGCGCTGAATGCCGGCTGGGACAGGTGGCACTGCGCCGCGGCGCGCGTGAAATGGCGCTGCCCGGCCAGGGCCAGGAATGCATCGATCTGGCGAATCGAGATATTCATTTGAGTTTCAGATCAGTTGATCCTGATTATCGATTTCACAGAATAACCCATGCCATCTACAGTGCGTCGCAGGAGACCACAGGACATGACTCAGGCAAATGTGCTGCGCATCGGCTGCGCAGCGGGCTTCTCGGGCGACCGGACGGATGCGGCACTGCCCATCGTGGAAGACTTGATCGCCGCAGGCAGGCCTTCCGTGCTGATGTTCGAGACATTGGCCGAACGCACGCTGGCGCTGGCGCAGCTCGCGCGTCGCGATGACCCCGATGCGGGCTTCGAGCCGCTGCTGGACGAGTTGCTGCGCCCGGTGCTGGCGCTCTGCCTGCAGCATGGCATCCGCATCGTGAGCAACTTTGGCGCGGCCAACCCGCGCGGCGCGGCGCGGCGCATCCTCACCCTGGCTGCGGAACTCGGCACGCGCACTCCCCGGGTGGCGGTGGTGGAGGGCGATGACCTGCTGGGCGACGTGCATCGGCCCATGCTGGAGCGCGCCCTCGGACAGCGGCTGCCCCAGGCGCCCATCGTGAGCGCCAATGCCTATATCGGTGCCGAGCCGATCGCAGAGGCCTTGCGTGCGGGTGCGGACATCGTCGTCTGCGGCCGCGTGGCAGACCCTTCGCTGGTGCTGGGGCCGGCCATCGCCCATTTCGGCTGGTCGATGCAGGACTGGGATCGCCTTGCCCGCGCGACGATGGCGGGACACTTGCTCGAATGCGGGTCGCAGGTGACGGGCGGGTACTTTGCCGATCCGGGCTTCAAGGACGTGCCCGATCTGGCGCATGTCGGCTACCCGATCGCCGACATCGATGCCGACGGCCATTGCACCATCTCCAAGCCCGCTGGAACCGGCGGACGCATCGACGCGCGGACGGTCAAGGAGCAGCTGCTTTACGAACTGCACGACCCCGCCGCCTATCTCACGCCTGATGTGGTGGCGGACATCACGCAGGCGCGTGTGCTCGAGGTGGCTGTCGATCGCGCGCGCCTTGAAGGCGTGTTGGGCCACGAGCGGCCGCCAACGCTCAAGGTGAATGTCTGCTTTGAGGCGGGCTGGTTTGCAGAGGCGGAGATCTCCTATGCCGGCCCGCGTGCAGGCTTGCGGGCGCTGCTCGCCGCGGACGTGGTGCGCGAGCGTCTCGGCCAGCAAGAGAAGATCCGAGTGGACCTGATCGGCGTGAACAGCGTCCTGGGAGACGATGGCAACGAGTGGCTCCCGTCAGCCGGAAAGGATCGCGACAAGCACGAACGGCAGATGCAGGCACTTCATGACGCTCGCGACGTGCGGCTCAGGCTTTCATGGCAGCGCCAGGATCGTGGCGATGCGCTGCGGCTCACGCGCGAGGTCAATGCACTGTACTGCTGTGGTCCCGCCGGCGGCGGCGGCGTTCGCTCCGCGGTGCGGGCGCGGCTGGGAACCGTGTCGTGCCTCGTTCCGCGGGATGCGGTGCGCACCCGTTTCGACTGGGTGGCCTGAGCAGGGGAGCCGAACACGCCCCGCAATGAACAGAAGGAACGACATGACCCATCCATCCCTCTCCAAGCCCTTGCACCGTCTTGCACATGGCCGAACCGGCGACAAGGGCAACCGCTCCAATATCAGCGTGATTGCCTGGCACCCGGCGCTCTGGGACCTGCTGGTGCGCGAGGTGACCGAGGAACGCGTGGCGGCGCAGTTCGCAGCGCGGCATCCGTCGCAAGTCACGCGCTACCTGCTGCCCCACCTGCAGGCGATGAACTTCGTGCTCGACGAGGTGCTCGACGGAGGCGTGAACGACGCGCTCAATCTCGACAGCCATGGCAAGGCGCTGTCATTCCTGCTGCTGGAGATGCCGATCGCCGTTCCCGGCGAGTTGCATCCGTATCTGGCAGGCCGGGCGGTGCAGGCTTGAGCCGCCGCATCCGCCAGACCCCTTTCCAACACTTCCATATCAAGGAGACAAGAAGATGACGATCCAGACCAACCGCCGCACCATGCTGGCCCTGTCCGTTGGCGCGCTGGCGCTGGCCACGGCCATGAGTTCGCAGGCCGCTGAATATCCAGCCAAGCCCATCACTTTCGTCGTGCCGTTCGCGGCAGGCAGCGCCACTGACCTGCTGGCGCGAGCCCTGGGGCAGTCGGTCACGACCGAGGCCAAGGCTTCCGTCATCGTCGACAACAAGGCCGGTGCGAGCGGCATGATCGCGGCCCAGTACGTGGCCAAGGCGGCGGCCGACGGCTATACGGTGCTGATCACCACGAACACCACGCAGTCGGCCAACGAGCATCTCTACAAGAAGCTGCCCTACGATCCCGTGAAGGATTTCACACCGGTCACGGGCCTGGGCAAGGGCGGGCAGGTGCTGGTCGTGAATGCCGCATCGCCGTTCAAGAACGTGGGCGAACTGCTCGCGGCAGCGAAGAAATCCCCGGGCAAGCTGTCGTTCGGCAGCGGGAGCTCCTCCAGCCGGGTGGCCGGCGAAATGCTCAAGCAACTGGCGGGCGTGGACATCCTGCACGTGCCCTACAAGAGCAATCCGCTCGCGATCACGGACCTGCTGGGCGGCCAGATCGACATGATGATCACCGACACGTCCACCGGTATTCCGCAGATCAAGTCGGGCAAGCTCAAGGCGCTTGGTTACTCGACGCAGGCCCGCAGCGCTCAGTTGCCCGATGTTCCCACGCTCGACGAGGCTGGCGTGAAGGGCTACGACATGGGCTACTGGTTCGCCGCATATGTGCCGGCAGGCACGCCCAAGGAGGTCGTTGCGCGCCTCAACGAGCTGCTGCAGCATGCCACGCAAAGCGCCGCAGCCAAGTCGTTCTATGAGACTGCGGGATCGGTGGCATGGACGACCACGCCGGACGAGCTGGCTCGCTTCCAGGCGGCCGAGACGTTGAAGTGGGGCAGGGTGATCAAGGCTGCGGGCATTCAGCCGGAGTGAACGAAGAAAGGCCCCGACAACGGGGCCTTCGTCCGGAAGGAGCATGTCGGCTCAGTCGTCGGCCAGCGCCTCGAGTTCGGATTCGGGCGGCGAGAACAGATCCCACACGGCGTTGAACAGCGCAGCCACCATCGGCCCGATCACGAAACCGGTGATGCCGAAGATCGCCATGCCGCCCAGGGTGGAGATCAGCACCACGTAGTCGGGCAGCTTGGTGTCCTTGCCGACCAGGATCGGGCGCAGCAGGTTGTCGACCAGCCCGATGATGCAGACGCAGAAGAGGGTGAGGATCACGCCCTTGGTGATGTCGCCGGTCGCAAAGAAGTAGATCGCCACCGGGCCCCAGATCAGCGCTGCGCCCACGGCTGGCAGCAGCGACAGGAAGGCCATCAGCACGCCCCACAGCACGGGGCCCTGGATGCCGAGGAACCAGAAGATCATTCCGCCAAGGGCGCCTTGCACCGCGGCCACCACGATGTTGCCCTTGACCGTGGCGCGGATCACCGTGGTGAACTTGACCGCCAGCTTGCGCTTGTGCTCAGGATCGAGCGGAATGGCGTCGCGAATGCGCGCCACCAGCCGCCCGCCGTCGCGCAGCAGGAAGAACAGCAGGTAGAGCATCACGCCAAAGCCCACGACGAACTGCAGGGTATTCGAGCCGAAATCCACGGCCTTCGTGGCGAGGAACTGGCTGGCCTGTGCGCTGAAGCTCGACAGTCGCGCCTCGACCTCGGCCACGGTCGTGAGATGGAAATGATCGAGCAGGCCCATGGCCCAGCCGGGCATGGCCTGTATGAGCGTCTGCAGATAGCTGCCCACATTGAGCTGTCCGGAGCGCAGCCTCTCGTAGATGACACCCGCCTCGCTCACCAGCGATGTCACGATCACGAGCAACGGCAGAATCACGATCAGCAGGCAGACGCCCAGCGTGATGAGGGCTGCCAGGGTCGGGCGCCGGGGCATGCGCGCGAGCAGCCACCGCTGCATTGGCGCGAACAGGATGGCAAGCACCACACCCCAGAACAGGGCAAAGGCGTAGGGCCAAAGGATGGCCATGAACGCCAGGGTCACCAGAACCAGGATCCCCAGAAAAGTGCGTTGCTGCAGCGTATTTGATTTCATATTGCGTGAAAGAGCCGGATTTCGGCAAATGTACGCGACTTGCTGCATCTCGCGACAGGCCGTTGTTACGAAAGAGTTCATGTCCGACATCAAGCCGACATACGCATTCCGCACTTCGATGGCACAATAGCGCCCGTACTAAAGGCCCCTTCCCCTGCCACAGTCGCATCCGCCAACCGGTTCAGCCGTGACGCGGAAGGTTTACTAACCAGCTAAAGCTTCCTGAAGGGAAGCAGAGGTGAGCGGAACAATGAGCGAACCCACATCTGTATACAAAGCCTATCAAGGCAACACGTATCTCTTTGGCGGCAACGCGCCGTATGTGGAAGAGATGTATGAGAGCTATCTGGCCAACCCGGGCAGCGTGCCTGACAACTGGCGCGAGTACTTCGATGCACTGCAGCACGTGCCTGCAGTCGACGGCAGCGATGCCAAGGACGTTCCCCATCTGCCCGTCATCAATGCCTTTGCCGAGCGTGCAAAGCAGGGTGGCACGCAGGTCGTGGTGGCCTCCGGCGCCGACTCCGAACTGGGCCGCAAGCGCACCGCCGTACAGCAGCTGATCGCCGCATACCGCAATGTGGGCCAGCGTTGGGCCGATCTCGACCCGCTCAAGCGCACCGAGCGCCCCGAAATTCCCGAGCTGGAGCCATCTTTCTACGGCTTCACCGACGCCGACCAGGAAACCGTGTTCAACACCAGCAACACGTTCTTCGGCAAGGAAACCATGACCCTGCGCGAGCTGATGAATGCTCTGCGCGAAACCTACTGCGGCACGATCGGCGCCGAGTACATGTATGCCACCGACCAGAACCAGAAGCGCTGGTGGCAGCAGAAGCTGGAGTCGATCCGCAGCAAGCCGAGCTTCGACGCAGCCAAGAAGAAGCGCATTCTTGATCGCCTGACCGCAGCCGAAGGCCTCGAGCGCTACCTGCACACCAAGTATGTCGGTCAGAAGCGCTTCTCGCTGGAAGGCGGCGAGTCGTTCATCGCGGCGATGGACGAGCTGATCAATGCAGCCGGCCAGAAGGGCATCCAGGAAGTCGTGATCGGCATGGCCCACCGCGGCCGTCTGAACGTGCTGGTGAACACGCTGGGCAAGATGCCCAAGGACCTGTTCGCCGAATTCGACCACACCGCTCCCGAAGATCTGCCATCGGGCGACGTGAAGTACCACCAGGGCTTCAGCTCCGACGTGACGACGGCCGGCGGCCCGGTTCACCTGTCGCTGGCGTTCAATCCCTCGCACCTGGAAATCGTGAACCCGGTGGTCGAAGGCTCCGTGCGCTCGCGCATGGACCGTCGCGCCGATCCGCGCGGCAAGCAGGTGCTGCCGGTGCTGGTGCACGGCGACGCGGCCTTTGCAGGCCAGGGCGTGAACCAGGAAACCCTGGCACTGGCCCAGACCCGTGGCTACTCCACGGGCGGCACGGTGCACATCATCATCAACAACCAGATCGGTTTCACCACCTCCGATCCACGCGACGCACGCTCGACGCTGTACTGCACCGACATCGTGAAGATGATCGAGTCGCCCGTGCTGCACGTGAACGGTGACGATCCGGAAGCGGTCGCGCTGGCCACCCAGCTCGCCCTGGAATTCCGCATGGAGTTCGACAAGGACGTGGTCGTCGACATCATCTGCTTCCGCAAGCTGGGCCACAACGAGCAGGACACTCCTGCGCTGACCCAGCCGCTGATGTACAAGAAGATTGGCGCCCACCCCGGCACCCGCAAGCTGTACGCCGACAAGCTGGCCACGCAAGGCCTTGGCGAAACGTTGGGCGACGACATGGTCAAGGCCTACCGCGCCGCCATGGACGAAGGCAAGCACACCATGGATCCGGTGCTCACCAACTTCAAGAGCAAGTACGCGGTGGACTGGAGCCCGTTCCTGAACCAGAAGTGGACGGACGCCGGCGACACGGCGATCCCGCTGACGGAGTGGAAGCGCCTGGCCGAGAAGATCACCACGATTCCCGAAGGCGTGACGCCTCACGCGCTCGTGAAGAAGGTCTACGACGACCGTGCGGCCATGGGCCGTGGCGAGATCAACGTCGACTGGGGCATGGGCGAGCACATGGCTTTCGCATCGCTGGTGGCGTCGGGCTACCCCGTGCGCCTGTCAGGTGAGGACTGCGGCCGTGGCACGTTCACGCACCGCCATGCCGTGATCCACGACCAGAAGCGCGAGAAGTGGAGCGAAGGCACCTACATTCCGCTGCAGAACGTCGCCGAGAACCAGGCTCCGTTCGTCGTGATCGACTCCATCCTGTCCGAAGAAGCCGTTCTGGCCTTCGAATACGGCTACGCGTCGAACGACCCCAACACGCTGGTGATCTGGGAAGCCCAGTTCGGCGACTTCGCCAACGGCGCCCAAGTCGTGATCGACCAGTTCATTGCTTCCGGCGAAGTGAAGTGGGGCCGTGTCAACGGCCTGACGCTGATGCTGCCGCACGGCTATGAAGGCCAGGGCCCGGAGCACAGCTCTGCGCGCCTCGAGCGCTTCATGCAGCTGGCTGCCGATACCAACATGCAGATCGTGCAGCCGACCACGGCCAGCCAGATCTTCCACGTGCTGCGCCGCCAGCAGGTTCGCAACCTGCGCAAGCCGCTCGTGATCATGACGCCGAAGTCGCTGCTGCGTAACAAGGATGCTACGTCGCCGCTCACCGAATTCACCAAGGGTTCGTTCCACACGGTGCTGCCGGAGCAGGATGACGCCGTGGTCAAGAACGCGGCCAAGGTCAAGCGCATCGTCGCCTGCTCGGGCAAGGTGTACTACGACCTCGTGAAGAAGCGCACGGAAGCCAAGATCGACGATGTGGCCATCATCCGTGTCGAGCAGCTGTATCCGTTCCCGCACAAGGCTTTCGCTGCCGAAGTGAAGAAGTACAGCAACGCGACTGAAATCGTTTGGTGCCAGGACGAGCCGCAGAACCAGGGCGCCTGGTTCTTCATCCAGCACAACATCCACGAGAACATGCTCGATGGCCAGAAGCTGGGCTACTCCGGCCGTGCGGCTTCGGCATCGCCTGCCGTGGGCTACTCGCACCTGCACCAGGAGCAGCAGAAGGCGCTGGTCGACGGCGCGTTTGGCAAGCTCAAGGGTTTTGTCCTGACCAAGTAAGGCTGGAAACCCGCTCATTACCCATCAGTACAAAACACGAATTGGAAAAGAAAAATGGCTATTGTTGACGTCAAAGTTCCGCAGCTCTCCGAGTCCATCACGGAAGCCACCATGCTCAACTGGAAGAAGAAGGCTGGTGAGGCAGTTGCTGTGGATGAAATCCTCATCGAGATCGAAACCGACAAGGTCGTGCTCGAAGTGCCTGCTCCCTCGGCCGGCGTGCTGACCGAGATCCTGCAAGGCGACGGTGCAACCGTCACCGCAGAACAGGTCATCGCCAAGATCGACACCGAAGCCGTGGCCGGCGCTGCCGCGCCTGCTGCTGCAGCTCCCGCAGCCGCTGCCTCTGCACCCGCCGCCGCTCCCGTGGCAGCTGCTGCAGCAAGCAACAACAGCAAGGCTGGCGTGGCCATGCCTGCTGCTGCCAAGATCCTGGCCGATAACAACCTGTCCGCCGCGAACGTGGCTGGCACGGGCAAGGATGGTCGCGTGACCAAGGGCGATGCGCTGTCCGCCATCAAGGGTGGCGCCGCCATCCCGACGGGTGTTCCGACAGCGGCTCTGCCGCAGGTCGCAGCGCCTGCCGGAAAGCAGGACCTGGGCGATCGCCCTGAGCAGCGCGTGCCGATGACACGCCTGCGTGCCCGTATCGCCGAGCGCCTGCTGCAATCGCAAGCCACCAATGCCATCCTGACCACGTTCAACGAAGTGAACATGGCTCCCGTGATGGACATGCGCAAGAAGTTCCAGGACCAGTTCGTCAAGGAACACGGCGTGAAGCTGGGCTTCATGTCCTTCTTCGTGAAGGCTGCAGTGCACGCACTGAAGAAGTTCCCCGCGGTGAATGCCTCGATCGACGGCAACGACATCGTCTACCACGGCTACTTCGATATCGGCATCGCAGTGAGCTCGCCTCGCGGCCTGGTGGTGCCTATCCTGCGCAACGTCGACCAGATGAGCTTCGCAGACATCGAGAAGAAGATCGCCGAATTCGGTCAGAAGGCCAAGGACGGCAAGCTGGGCATCGAAGAGCTGACCGGCGGTACGTTCTCGATCTCCAACGGTGGCACTTTCGGCTCGATGATGTCCACTCCCATCATCAACCCGCCTCAGTCCGCCATCCTCGGCGTGCACGCCACCAAGGACCGTGCCGTGGTGGAGAACGGCCAGATCGTGATCCGCCCGATGAACTACCTGGCCATGTCCTATGACCACCGCATCATCGACGGCCGCGAAGCCGTGCTGAGCCTGGTTGCCATGAAGGACGCGCTGGAAGACCCAAGCCGCCTGCTGTTCGACCTGTAATCGCCGCAGATCGAAATTAGACGAAACCCACCACCAAAAGCGGTGGGTTTTTTTCCAATCAAGCAGAGAAAGATTCAAATCATGAGCAAGCAATTCGACGTCGTCGTCATCGGCGCTGGCCCTGGCGGTTACATCGCTGCAATCCGTGCAGCACAACTCGGCTTCAACGTCGCCTGTATCGACGAGTGGAAGAACGCACAGGGCGGCGCGGCTCCGGGCGGCACCTGCACCAACGTGGGCTGCATTCCCTCGAAGGCGCTGCTGCAGTCTTCCGAGCACTACGAACACGCCAGGCTGCATTTCGCGGACCATGGCATCTCGACCGGCAAGGTCGAGATGGACGTGCCCAAGATGATCACGCGCAAGCAAGGCATCGTGAAGCAGAACAACGACGGCATCCTGTACCTGTTCAAGAAGAACAAGGTCACCTTCTTCCACGGCCGTGGCTCGTTCGTGAAGGCTGCCGAAGGCGGCTACGAGATCAAGGTCGCCGGCAAGGAAGAGGAAACCATCACCGGCAAGCAGATCATCATCGCCACGGGCTCCAATGCGCGTGCGCTGCCCGGCGTTCCATTCGATGAGGAGTTCATCCTGTCGAACGACGGTGCCCTGGCTCTCGAGAAGACGCCGAAGACCCTGGGTCTGATCGGCTCCGGCGTGATCGGCCTCGAAATGGGTTCCGTGTGGCGCCGCCTGGGCTCGGAAGTGACCGTGCTCGAAGGCATGGACAAGTTCCTGCCCGCCGTGGACGAGCAGATCGCCAAGGAAGCCAAGAAGGCGTTCGACAAGCAGGGCCTGAAGATCGAGCTC
Source organism: Diaphorobacter ruginosibacter (assembly GCF_014395975.1). NCBI lineage: Bacteria > Pseudomonadati > Pseudomonadota > Betaproteobacteria > Burkholderiales > Comamonadaceae > Diaphorobacter > Diaphorobacter ruginosibacter. Next base: position 2,302,904 of record NZ_CP060714.1, read on the forward strand.
GGCGTGAAGGTCGGCGAGGTCAAGACCGGCAAGAAGGGCGTGACGGTCTCCTACACCAACGCCAAGGGCGAGGCGCAGACGCTGGAAGTCGAAAAGCTGATCGTCTCGATCGGCCGCACCGCCAACACCATCGGCCTGAACCCCGAAGCCGTGGGCCTGGCCCTCGATGAGCGCGGCCAGATCGTGGTCGATGCCGACTGCAAGACCAACCTGCCGGGCGTCTGGGCCGTGGGCGACGTCGTGCGCGGACCGATGCTGGCGCACAAGGCCGAGGAAGAGGCTGTTGCCGTGGCCGAGCGCATTGCCGGCCAGCACGGCCACGTGAACTTCGACACCATTCCTTTCGTGATCTACACCAGCCCTGAAGTGGCATGGGTGGGCCGCACCGAGCAGCAGCTCAAGGAGCAGGGCGTGAAGTACAAGGCCGGCTCGTTCCCGTTCCTCGCGAACGGCCGTGCACGCGCCCTGGGCGACACGACCGGCATGGTGAAGTTCATCGCCGACGCCGAGACCGACGAGATCCTGGGCGTGCACATGGTCGGCCCGATGGTCTCGGAGCTGATCTCCGAGGCCGTGGTGGCCATGGAGTTCAAGGCATCGAGCGAAGACATCGCCCGCATCTGCCACGCCCACCCATCGCTGTCCGAATCCACGAAGGAAGCGGCTCTGGCGGTGGACAAGCGCACCCTGAACTTCTGATCCAACGTCGATGGACGGATCGGTTCCTGTGAGCATGCTCACGATCCGAGCCGAAGATGGCTGCCAACGCCCGGGATCCCAGGCGTTGGCGGCTATTTGCATTTTTGAGGTGAGGGAGAGACGACGGTGAACGTGAAAGAGGCCTACCAGGCAGAACTGGCCGCCAAGGGATTCAAGAGCGACCCGGCGCAATTGCGCGCGGTGGAGGCGCTGCAGCGCTGTGCGGACGACTGGGCGGTGTACAAGTCCAAGCGTTCCAACAGTTTCAAGAAGCTCATCAACCACCCGGACCTGCCCAAGGGCGTGTACATGTACGGCGGGGTGGGGCGCGGCAAGAGCTTTCTCATGGATTGCTTCTTCAATGCCGTGCCGATCAAGCGCAAGGTGCGCCTGCACTTCCACGAGTTCATGCGCTCGGTGCACCATGAGCTGCACCTGATGCAGGGCACGCAGAATCCGCTCGACGTGCTGGGCGCGAAGATCGCCAAGAAGTACAAGCTGATATGTTTCGACGAGTTCCACATCGCCGACATCACCGATGCGATGATCCTCTACCGACTGCTTGATTCGCTGTTCAAGAATGGCGTGGGGTTCGTGACCACGTCCAACTTCAAGCCGGACGGCCTGTATCCCGACGGCCTGCATCGCGACCGCATCCTGCCCGCGATCGCGTTGCTCAACGAGCACATGGAGGTCGTGAACGTCGACAACGGCACGGATTACCGCCGCCGCACGCTGGAGAACGCCAAGCTCTACCACACGCCACTCGGGCCCGAGGCCGAGGCAGCGATGGAGGCCACGTTCAACCAGCTGGCCGAGGTGAAGGACGAGAGCCCGATCCTGCATATCGAAGCCCGTGAAATCCGCGCCAAGCGCCGTGCGGGTGGCGTGGTCTGGTTCGAGTTCAACGAACTCTGCGGCGGGCCGCGCTCGCAGAACGACTATCTTGAGATCGCCACGCAGTTCCACACGGTGCTGCTGTCCAACGTGAAGCACATGCCGGTGAGCATGGCCTCTCCGGCTCGCCGCTTCACCTGGCTGATCGACGTGCTGTATGACCGTCATGTGAAGCTGATCATTTCAGCGCAGACCGCTCCCGAGGATCTCTATACTGAGGGTCCCCTGGCGCACGAATTCCCGCGCACTGTCTCGCGCCTGAACGAGATGCAGTCCAAGGAGTATCTGGCGCTGGACCGCCGCATGGTTGACACGAACTTGACTTGATATGAAGAACTGCCTGAGCCGCCCGCACTGGATGACGCCCCTTCTCGCGCTGCCATTGGTCTGCGCGGCGGGATGGGCTGCGGCGGCGCAACCTGCGGGTGATCCCGTGGCGAAGGCGCAGGCCGAGCAGGTGCAGATCGAGCGCGATGCAGAGCGCGCGCGTATCCAGAAGGAGCGCAAGGTCATCCAGGATCACCTGCATGCCCAGGAGGCGGCCTGCTACAAGAAATTCGCCGTGGATGCCTGTCTGCGCGATGCGCGTTCGGAGGCTCGGGCTCAGGATATGACGCTGCGCGGCCAGGAGCTCAAGCTCAATGAGGCCGAACGCCGCGAGAAGGCCGCCGACCGCCGCGCATTCATCGAGCAGAATGAGGAACAGCAGCGCGAGAAGATCGAAGCCGGCAGAGACAAGGCAGAGGCGACCGATCCTGCGGCACGTGCCGAGGCCAATGCGCAGGAGCGCGCCCAGCGTGCGTCCGAGGCAGGGCAGCGTGCCGCTCAGCAGAAGTCCCGCGAAGCAGCCCACGCCCAGAGCGAGTCCAAGCGCCAGGCCAGCGAGCCGGGTCGCGTCGAGCGTGCCCGCATGCGCTACGAGGCCAAGCAGCGCAAGGCCGAAGAGCGCCGTGTCCGCCATGAAAAGGACCTGGAGGATGCCGCCAAGAGCGGCAAGACGCCAGCGGCGCCGCTTCCAGAACCGGCATCTCGCTAGTCGCAGCCACGGCACGCAAAAAAGCCGCAGTTCGGTCCTGCGGCTTTTTCATTGGATCCCGCGAGTCAGTGGGCAGATCCTGCCAGTTGCGTGAGCGTTGGAACCTTCTTCTGCTCTTCCAGCGCCTCGATCTTCACGATCACCAGCGAGAGGTTGTCTCCGCCTCCGCGTGCGCGCGAGCGGGCCTTGTCGATGAGGAACTCCGTGGCCTCGCGCGGCGTCAGCGAATTCACGACCGATGCGAGCTCGGTGGGCGCGAAATAGTGCCAGACCCCGTCGCTGCAGGCGAGGATCACATCGCCGGGACGCAGCACGGGAATCGCATGCGGCGTGGCGGGGGGGTCATTCTCGGTTCCAAGGCACCCCACCAGGATGTTGGCGTGGGGATGCGTGTTGGCCTCGGCTTCGCTGATCTCGCCGCGGTCGACCAGCGTCTGGACATAGGAGTGATCGCTGGTGCGATGGATCAGCGCACCGTTTTGCACATGGTAGATGCGCGAGTCGCCGGCATGCACCCAGTGGCACTCGCCGCGCGGCGTGATGAGGAAGGCCGCCAGCGTGCTGTGCGGTTCCTGCTCGGAGGAGATGGCGGTGAGGCGGATAACGATATGCGCCTCGGTCACGATGTGCTTGAGCATCGTCGCAGCGTCGTCCACTTCAGGTGAGAAGCGCTCGAACAGTTGCTGGGCGGTCAGCATGACCTGGTCGGATGCCTTGCGTCCGCCGCTGCGCCCGCCCATGCCGTCTGCCACAATGCCGAGCACGCAGCCGTTGTAACGGGGGTGCGCGAACAGCGCGACGCGATCCTGCTGGTACTCGCGATCTCCCTTGTGGATCCCGGTGGAGGCAGTCAGTCGAAAGGCTTTGGACATGGCGGGACGTGTTGTGTTCTATGGGGTATCGATCAAGTTTAATCGGCTGGCCGTCACTATCGACACTCGATCTGATTGTTGCGGTAAAAGTGTTTCAAGAGCTAATGAATTTTCTTAAAAATGGCAGTTGTGGGGTGAAATCCAAGGGTTTCCACCCGCAGTCTTGCGATGGGGCGGGCTTGCCATGGCGACAACGACTCCTGTGAGAGCCTCCAGCGTGCTGATGGCCGACGTCATGGCCTTCCTGGGCGAGGGCGGCGCCCTTGGGCGCGAGTTGCCGGAGTTCCAGCGCCGCGAAGCCCAGGAGACCATGGCGCGGGCCGTGACCGAAACGGTGGAGTCGGGCGGATGCCTGGTGGTCGAGGCGGGCACGGGGATCGGCAAGACCTATGCATATCTGGTGCCGGCATTGCTGAGCGGCGCGCGCGTGCTGGTATCCACCTCCACCAAGGCACTGCAGGAGCAACTGGTGCACCGGGATCTGCCACGCCTGGTCGAGATCCTGAACCGCCACCAGTCGCTGCATCGCCGCGTGGCCCTGCTCAAGGGACGGGCGAACTACCTGTGCCTGCATCGGCTCGAGCAGGCTTGGGCGCATCGGGCGGATGCGACTGATGCCGGCGCAAATACGGCTGCCCTGGACGATGTTCGCAGGTGGGCCCAATCGACCCGCAGCGGCGATCTGGCCGAGTTGCCGTCACCCAGCCTGGATGCGCACACCAAAGCCCAGGTGACGTCGACACGGGAGAACTGCCTTGCAGGGCGCTGTCCGCGCTTTGGCGACTGTCATGTGTACCGCGCCAGGCGGCAAGCGGCAGTGGCCGACGTGGCGGTGGTCAACCATGCGCTCTTCATGGCCGATCAGGCAGGGGTGGGCGAAGGTGAATCCGATCTGCTGGCGCATGCCCGGGTCATCGTCTTCGACGAGGCGCATTCGCTCAACGCGGTCGGACAGCAGGCCTTTGGACAAGCCTGCAGTGCCCGCCAATTGCAGGGTCTGGCGCAGGACCTGCATGATGTGGGGGGGCACTTGGTCGGCGGGCTGCGGGATTGGGCGGCATTGCGGGACGAGGTGATGGGAGCTTCCCGGAGGCTCATGGGAGCCTGTGCGCACCTTCCCTTGGGTGCACGCATTGCCTGGCGCGGTGAGGCCCCCGACGGCATCGAGCCGTCCGCATGGCAGTCTGTGGTGCAGACGATGGTCTCGACTCTGCGCCACGTGCTTGCCGCGCTGGACGATGTGGCCGAGCAGTCGCCCGACATCGCACGCCTGCACCAGCGCGCAGTCTCGCTGCTGGAAGTGCTGTCGAATCTGGGTCGGCCCGAGGAGGGCGGGCAGGTGCGCTGGCTGGAATGCAGCATCGATGACGTGCGACTGCAGCAGACACCGTTTCGTGCCGGACCTTCGCTGCAGGCGCTCTGGGCCACGGCCATGCCTTCAGTGCCGCAGGCCGGGGCACAGCCGGACGCCAGCGCGTGGGACGAGCCCGTTTCCGCCGAAGAGGCGCACTCGGCCACTGTGGGAGGCGAGTTGCCGCGCAGCTTCATCTTCACCTCTGCGACGCTGGGAACCAACGACGCACTCGACTGTTTCACCGGGCCGCTGGGCCTGGAGGGCGCACGCACGCTTCGGCTCGGCAGTCCGTTTGACTATGCGGCCCAGGCATCGCTGTACATTCCCGCGTTCCTGCCCTCCGCCAACGACCCGCAGCATGCAGGCGCGCTGGCCGACTGGCTCGCGGAGCCGGTCCTGCGCCTGGGCGGCCGGACGCTGGTACTGACCACCAGCCTGCGCGCGATGCACATCATCGCGGAGCGCCTTGCGAGGTCACTGGCCCCAGCCATCGAGGATGGGCGGATCGAGCTGCTGGTACAGGGACAGAACACGCACTCCTGGATCGCGGAGCGCTTTCAACACAGGGGCAATGGCTGCGTGCTGGTGGCGTCGCAGTCCTATTGGCAGGGGTTTGACGTGCCGGGTGATGCGTTGCAGATGGTGGTGATCGACAAGCTGCCGTTCCCCGTGCCCACCGACCCGCTGGTGGAGGCCTACTCGGAGTACCTGCAGGAGCAGGGCAGGAATCCATTCAAGGAACATGCGCTGCAGGAGGCGGCCCTCGCGCTCAGGCAGGGCGCAGGGCGGCTGATCCGCAGCGAGCGCGATTCAGGCCTCCTGGTGGTGGCCGATGCCAGGCTCGCGAAGGGCTATGGAAAGTGGTTGCAGCGCCAGCTGCCGCCCATGCGGGTGCTGGCGTCGGAGGCGGAATGTCAGGAGCAGGTGGACCGGCTCACCAGAACTTCCACCACGGATCATCCTTCTTGCGGAAGCCGTACTTGATGTAGTCGCTCGAGGGATAGGAGCCCTCGAGCACGCGGCGGGTGTCGTCGCGCAGTTGTTCCAGGCCCAGCGCGTCATAGGAGCGCATCAGGATGTACAGCGCCTCTTCGATGGCGGGCACTTCCTTGTAGTCCGCAATGGCGGATTGCGCGCGGCTGATGGCGGCCACGTAGGCGCCGCGCTCGTAGTAGTAGCGAGCGACATGCACCTCATACTGGGCAAGCGAGTTGACGATGTACGTCATGCGCTGGCGCGCGTCGGGCGTATAGCGTGATTCCGGGAAGCGGGTGACCAGTTCACGGAAGGACTCGAACGAATCCTTGGCGGCCTTCTGGTCGCGCTCGGACAGGTCCTGGCGCGACAGCCAGGAGAACATGCCCAGGTCCTCGTTGAAGTTGACAAGCCCCTTCAGGTACAGCGCATAGTCGTACGCCGGGCTCGCAGGGTGCAGCTTCATGAAGCGATCCAGCGTGGCAACGGCCTGCGCCTTGTCGTTGTTCTTGTATTGCGAGTAGGCCTTCTCGAGCTGGGCCTGCTGCGCAAGCGGCGTGCCGGCGGCGCGGCCTTCAAGCTTCTCGAACAGTGGGACGGCCTTGTCGTAGCTGCCGCTGCTGGCCTCGTCGCGGGCCTCCGAATAGATCTTGTTGGGACTCCAGCCTGCGGTTTTATCTTCGACCGACGTGGAGCAGCCTGCCAGAAGGCCGGCAGCCAGCAACGCAGAGAACAAGGGCAGAGTCAAACGCGACATAACAGCAGTATTTCCCGCAGAGGAAGGTTGGAGCATCAGGTTTGGCCTTCCGGAGCATAGGGATATGCGCCGGAGCGGCAAATCGTTGGCAAACGGTCATTGTATGCGCCGTCGGACCCTTCCGGTCTTTGCGAGCCAAACGGAACGCCCGCAAGTTTCTACAATCGACCCACCTATGTTTGTTCACCTGCGCCTACACACCGAATTCTCCGTCGTCGACGGAACCACACGTATCGACGAGATCGTCAAGGCGGCCGCCAAGGATGGCCAGCCTGCAATGGCTCTCACCGATCTGAACAACACGTTCGGTGCCGTCAAGTTCTACCGCGAAGGCCGTGGCAAGGGCGTCAAGCCGATCATCGGCGCGGAAATCAGTGTCCCCACGGAGGCCGACGGCAGTGCCTTCGCCCGAATGGTTCTGCTGATTCAGAACAACCAGGGGTATTTCAGCCTGTCGGAAATCCTCGCCCGCGCCTGGACCAGCAATGTGGTCAAGAACGTGCCGCTGGTGAAGTGGGAATGGCTTGAGGAGCTCAACGACGGCCTGATCGCGCTGGCCGGTGCGCAGGCCGGACCCGTGGGCCAGCCGCTGATGCGCGGCGACGAGGCCGGTGCCACGGACACGGCGTTGCGTCTGGCCAAGATTTTCCCGCACCGCTTTTACATCGAGATACAGCGTGCCGGACGCAGTGACGACGAATCGCACGTGATCCAGGCCGCCAAACTGGCCAGCCGGCTCAACCTGCCGGTGGTGGCCACGCACCCGATCCAGTTTGCGAGCGCCGAAGAGTACGAAGCGCACGAGGCGCGCGTGTGCATCGCCGATGGCGAGATCCTCGGCAACCAGCGCCGCATCAAGCGCTTCACGCGGGAGCAGTACTTCAAGACCAGCGCCGAGATGCAGGCTCTGTTCGCGGATATTCCGTCGGCGGTAGAGAACACGCTCGAGATCGCAAAGCGCTGCAGCCTGACACTGGTGCTGGGCAAGCCGCGCCTGCCCGATTTCCCCACGCCGAACGGCATGCCGATCGACGACTATTTCCGCTATGCGTCCTACCAGGGCCTGGAGGAGCGCCTGCTCTACCTGTTCCCGGACGAGGCCAAGCGGGACAGAAACCGCCCGCGCTACGTCGAGCGGCTGGAGTTCGAGCTGCACACCATCCTGCAGATGGGCTTTCCGGGCTACTTCCTCATCGTGGGCGACTTCATTCAGTGGGCCAAGAACAATGGCTGTCCGGTGGGACCCGGCCGCGGCTCGGGTGCGGGCTCGCTGGTGGCTTATGCGCTCAAGATCACCGACCTTGATCCGCTGCAATATGCCTTGCTGTTCGAGCGCTTCCTGAACCCGGAACGCGTGTCGATGCCTGACTTCGACATCGATTTCTGCCAGGGCAACCGCGACCGCGTGATCGACTACGTGAAGCAGAAGTACGGCAAGAACGCCGTGAGCCAGATCGCCACCTTCGGCACCATGGCGGCCAAGGCCGCGATCCGCGACGTCGGCCGGGTGATGGACATGAGCTACACGTTCTGCGATGGCATCTCCAAGCTGGTGCCCGGAAAGCCGGGCATGAGCTACACGCTGGCGTATCCACCCGAGCAGAAGAAGGACGGCGACAAGAACAACTATGCGCTCGAGCTGGAGCCCATTCTCTATGACCGGGTGCGCAACGAAGAGGACGTGCGCACCGTGATCGAGATGGCGCAGAAGCTCGAAGGCGTGACGCGCAACATCGGCATGCACGCGGGCGGCGTGGTGATCGCGCCCGGCAAGCTGACGGACTTCTGCCCGCTGTACCAGCAGCCCGGCAGCGACTCCGCGGTGGCGATGTACGACAAGGATGACGTGGAAGCCGTCGGCCTCGTGAAGTTCGACTTTCTGGGTCTGGCCACCCTGACCATCCTGGAGATCGCGCGCGAGTTCATCCAGAAGCGCCACAAGGGCAAGGAGAACTTCGCGTTCGAGGACATTCCGCTCGACGATGCCCCCACCTACCGGTTGTTCTCCGACGGATTGACCGAAGCCGTGTTCCAGTTTGAATCCCGCGGGATGCAGGGCATGCTCAAGGAGGCGCGTCCGAGCCGTCTCGAGGACCTGATTGCGTTGAACGCGCTGTACCGTCCGGGCCCGATGGATCTGATCCCCAGCTTCGTGAACCGCAAGCACGGCAAGGAGGTGGTGGAGTACCCGCATCCGCTGGTGGAGACGGTGCTCTCGGAGACCTACGGCATCATGGTGTACCAGGAGCAGGTGATGCAGACCGCCCAGGTGCTGGGCGGCTACAGCCTCGGCGGCGCCGACTTGCTGCGCCGTGCCATGGGCAAGAAGAAGCTCGAGGAAATGGTCATGCACCGCGAAATCTTTCGCAAGGGTGCGGCCAAGCAGGGCATCGACGAGACGAAGGCGGACGAGGTCTTCGACCTGATGGAGAAGTTCGCGGGCTACGGCTTCAACAAGTCGCACGCTGCCGCCTATTCGCTGCTGGCCTATCACACCGGCTGGCTCAAGGTGCACTACACGGCGGAGTTCTACTGCGGCAACATGACCGTGGAAATGGACGATACCGACAAGCTCAAGGTGTTGTACGAAGACGCCGTGAAGAATTTCGGCATGACCTTCGAGCCGCCGGACGTGAACCGGGGCATGTACCGCTTCGAGCCCGTTACGGACAAGGTGATCCGCTATGGGCTGGGCGCCATCAAGGGCACGGGGCAGGCGGCCATCGAGGCCATCATTGCCGCCCGGGAGGGACTGGGCGAGGGCCCGCAAGGCCATGTGAAGGGGCCGTTCACCAGCCTGTTCGACTTCTGCGTGCGCGTGGACCGCAGCCGCATCAACAAGCGCACCGTCGAGGCGCTCATCAAGGCCGGCGCATTCGATGCGATCCAGCTCAATCGCGCGGCCCTGATCGCCACGCTGGACACGGCCTTCGAGTTCGCCGCGGCCACCCACGCCAACGCCAACCAGTGCGGCCTGTTCGACATGATGGGCGACGATGCGCAGGGCTCCAGCACCAAGGAACCCGAGATGGCGGATGTGCTGCCCTGGGGTATCAAGGAGCGCCTGACGCAGGAGAAGACCGCCATCGGGTTCTACCTGTCGGGGCACCTGTTCGACGAGGTGGCGCTCGAGGTGCGCAAGTTCTGCCGCACGCCCATCGACGAGCTGCAGGACAACCGGGAGGTGCAGACTATCGCCGGCATCGTCACCGACTATCGTGTCATCAATGGTCAACGCGGGAAGCTGGCGCTGTTCAAGATTGATGACAAATCCAAGGTGATCGAGGCCTCGGCGGACGAGGGAGTTCTCAACGCCTCCATGCCCCTGAAGGATGACGAGCTCGTCATCGTCTCCGGTCGCCTGCAACTGGACCATTTCAGCGGGGGACTCCGGGTGAAGGTGCTGCAGGTCTCGGACCTGGCGGGCGCCCGCGCCCGGTACGGCAAGTACCTGCGCGTGGCGTGCAACGGCAGCGTGCCGGACGTGGCCTCCATCGTGCGGGAGTTCCCGGCGAAGGTGGAGGAGACGGAGCACGGGGAAACCTTGAGACGCGGGCTGCGCGTGCGCCTCGACATGCATATCACCTCGGATCGCGGCGCGGCCAAGGCCGAGCTCAGTCTGGGCGAGGCCAGCAGCTTCTTTCCCACCGACGCAGCACTGGCGGCCTGGAGCAGCATGGCGGGTTCCGACGCGGTCTCCGTGGTCTACGACCACGGGTGAGCGCATAAATACGCTCTTCGGCAGTGGTGCTTGAAATTCACTAACATGGCTCCAATTGAATCCCAAACCAGTGAATCAAGCTCGCTAGAATAATCTGCATGGCAACGAAACCTCCCTCGAGTCCCAAACCCCCTCCGCCCAGGCCCTTGCAGGAAGAGGGCGGCTCGGTGGTGTTGGAGCGGCGCACCTTGCGCACCGAGCCACCCAGGATGTACCAGGTCGTCATGCTGAACGACGACTACACCCCGATGGAGTTCGTTGTCGTGGTGCTGCAGGAGTTCTTCTACAAGGACCGGGAGGCTGCTACGCAGATCATGCTCAAGATTCACCTTGATGGAAAAGGCGTTTGCGGGGTTTACACCCGTGATGTGGCAGCAACGAAGGTCGAGCAGGTGCTCGACGCGGCACACAAGGCGGGGCATCCTCTGCAATGTGTGAGCGAGCCAGTTGAATAATCGCCAAGGCCCCCGATCTATCACTCATCTTTGAAACGCAAGCGAAAAAGGAGTTCTCACATGATTGCCCAGGAACTGGAAGTCAGCTTGCACATGGCCTTCGTCGAAGCTCGCCAGCAGCGCCACGAATTCATCACCGTGGAACACCTGCTGCTCGCGCTGCTCGACAATCCAAGTGCGGCCGAAGTGCTGCGTGCATGCGCCGCGAACATCGATGATCTGCGCGCCTCGCTCACCAATTTCATCAAGGACAACACCCCGCAGGTCGCAGGATCTGACGAGGTCGACACACAGCCCACGCTGGGCTTCCAGCGTGTGATCCAGCGCGCCATCATGCACGTGCAATCCACGGGCAATGGCAAGAAGGAAGTCACCGGCGCCAATGTGCTGGTCGCGATCTTCGGCGAAAAGGATTCGCACGCCGTGTACTACCTGCACCAGCAGGGCGTCACGCGCCTGGACGTGGTGAACTACATTGCCCATGGCATCAAGAAGGGCGAGCCGCCGGAACCGGCAAAGCCCGAGGGCCAGCCTGAGTCCGAGGAAGGTGGCGGGGAGCGCAATGAAAAGGCGTCGCCGCTCGAGCAGTACACGCTCAACCTGAACCAGGCCGCGAAGGAAGGCAAGATCGATCCGCTGATCGGCCGCCAGTACGAAGTCGAGCGCACCATCCAGATCCTCTGCCGCCGCCGCAAGAACAACCCGCTGCTCGTGGGTGAGGCCGGCGTGGGCAAGACGGCCATCGCCGAAGGCCTGGCATGGCGCATCACCCAGAACGACGTGCCGGAGATCCTCGCCGAGGCGACCGTGTACTCGCTCGACATGGGTGCGCTGCTGGCCGGCACCAAGTACCGGGGTGATTTCGAACAGCGCCTCAAGGGCGTGCTCAAGTCGCTCAAGGACAAGCCCAACGCCATTCTGTTCATCGACGAGATCCACACGCTGATCGGCGCAGGGGCTGCGTCGGGCGGCACGCTGGACGCATCGAACCTCTTGAAGCCCGCTCTGTCGAGCGGCCAGCTCAAGTGCATCGGCGCGACCACGTTCACGGAATACCGTGGCATCTTCGAGAAGGATGCCGCGCTGTCCCGCCGCTTCCAGAAGGTGGATGTGGTGGAGCCCACCGTGGCCGAGACCGTGGACATCCTGAAGGGACTGAAATCGCGTTTCGAGGAGCACCACAGCGTGAAGTACGCCGTGGCCGCCCTGCAGGCAGCGGCTGAGCTGTCGGCCAAGTACATCAACGACCGCCATCTGCCCGACAAGGCCATCGATGTGATTGACGAGGCCGGCGCTGCCCAGCGCATCCAGGTGCCAAGCAAGCGCAAGAAGACCATCGGCAAGGCCGAGATCGAGGAGATCGTGGCCAAGATCGCGCGCATCCCGCCCGCCAACGTCTCGAACGACGACCGCAGCAAGCTGCAGACGCTCGAACGTGACCTGAAGAGCGTGGTGTTCGGCCAGGACAAGGCCCTGGAGGTGCTGGCTTCCGCGGTGAAGATGGCACGCTCGGGCCTGGGCAAAGGCGACAAGCCGATCGGCTCGTTCCTGTTCAGCGGCCCCACGGGCGTTGGCAAGACCGAAGCGGCCAAGCAGCTCGCCTACATCATGGGCGTGGACCTGATCCGCTTCGACATGTCGGAGTACATGGAGCGCCATGCGGTGAGCCGCCTGATCGGCGCGCCTCCGGGCTATGTCGGCTTCGACCAGGGTGGCCTGCTCACCGAGGCCATCAGCAAGAAGCCGCACGCGGTGCTGCTGCTCGATGAAATCGAAAAGGCGCATCCGGACATCTTCAACGTGCTGCTGCAGGTGATGGACCACGGCACGCTGACGGACAACAACGGACGCAAGGCCGACTTCCGCAACGTCATCATCATCATGACGACGAACGCGGGCGCCGAGACCATGAACAAGGCCACCATCGGCTTCACAAATCCGCGCCAGGCTGGCGACGAGATGGGCGACATCAAGCGCCTGTTCACGCCGGAATTCCGCAACCGCCTGGATGCGATCGTGAGCTTCAAGCCGCTCGATGAGCAGATCATCCTGCGCGTGGTGGACAAGTTCCTGCTGCAGCTTGAGCAGCAACTTGCCGAGAAGAAGGTGGAGGTCACCTTCACCGACACGCTGCGCAAGCACCTGGCGAAGAAGGGCTTTGACCCGCTGATGGGTGCGCGCCCGATGCAGCGCCTGATTCAGGACACGATCCGTCGTGCTCTGGCTGACGAGTTGCTGTTCGGCAAGCTGACCGATGGCGGCCGCCTCACGGTCGATATCGAACACGGCAAGGACGACAAGGGCAACGAGACTTCCGAGGTCAAGCTGGACATCACGCCGCTGCCGAAGCGGGATCGCACGAAGTCCGAACCGGCCGAACCGGAAGAGGCCACGGCGGACTGACGGTATAGCCGAGCCAGTCCAGGCAAAAAAAGACCGCTGCTCGAAGGAGTAGCGGTCTTTTTTTATCTGAAGAGGCGCCGGTAGTTGGCCTCCTCGACATGAGCCGCGGCATGCGGCTCAGGCAAGCAAGGTGGCAAAGGCTGCTTACTCTGCGATGTCTGCGGCGGTCAGGCCGAGTTCCTTGGGAGTGCAGTAGGTTCGCGCAATGACAACCGGGTCTGCTGACAGGCACATGCCGTTGATCAGTTGAGCGACTTCACCCTGACGCGGTGTGGTGAGATAAGTGCGTGCGCTGACTGTGCCGTACTCGCTGATCGTCAAGTCTTCGAAACGGAACTTGGTTGGGTTAGGGTCGTCTACGCAACTACGAGTGCCGACCGAGCGGAAAGAAGTACCCGCTGGTGTCAGATCGCCTTCGTAGGTGCAAACCGAAGGGTAGTAGGGCTTATCGGGGTTCGTGATCATGGAGAACTCCGCCTTCAACGTGCCATCCTTGGCCGTCAGCTTCAGGTCCCCAACGAACTGCGCGCCGTTTTTGCCCAACAGTGGCGTATAGATCACATTGAATTCATGGCTCAGGCGCTTTTCGAGGTCTTCATAGGTGAAGCGGGTGAAGCTGGCCTGTTTCTCACCAGGCAGCGTGATGGTCCCAGTGACCGTAGAGTCAAAGGTCACAGTGACGGCGCCATAGTTCTTGGCGAGTTCGGCGTTCTTGGCACTGCCGCCTAGTGCGATGCCATTCTTGTACTCAACGAGGTCGCCGGTGAAGGTCTTGCCGTCCGCCATCTTGCCGCCGGCTTGCAGGAACATGGACGAACCATCTTCGCGGTACCCGAAATACGACAGGACAATGGTCTGGCCGTTCTGGCGGTCCAGCTGGATTCCACGTCCTGGTCCACCGTTCAGTTCTCCTCCGATGGCCCAGAGTCCAGCCTGGGGCAGGACTGCCAGTGCGGGCAAAGAGAGGCCGGCAATGGCGGCGGATACGAGAAGACGGCCAAATTTAGGCATTCAGATTTCCTTGAGGGTTAAAACAATAGGGACAATGAGTCGCGGGCGGATGGTATCCGCTGAATCATCAATGGTAAAGGAAGTTGCTCGCAGGCAACTGTTCGCCGGACGGGCTTATCCGGGCTGGCCCAGAAGGGCTTTCAAGAGATCCTTGGTCGGATACCCGTCTGCTGGCAGGCCTACGCTCTTCTGGTACTCGCGCAGTCCGACCCGCGTGGCGGGGCCTGCGACACCGTCGGGGGTGCCTGTCTCGTAGCCCTTGGCGTTCAGCGCTTCCTGCAATGCCTTTACTTCGCTGCGCGAGAGCGGCTCGAGCTCGCGCGGCCAGCTGGAAGCCAGGCCCGTGCCGCCATCGATCTGCTGCGCGATGAGCGCCACAGCGAGTGCATAGTTGTTCGAATTGTTGTATTTGAGCAGCGTTCGAAAATTGTTACCAATCATAAGGGCGGGTCCTCGGGCTCCCGCCGGCGTGATGATCGATGCCTCTTCCAGGCTGGGCAGCGGGCTTCCATCCAGGCTGCGGACACCTTCGGCGGCCCATGCGGATGCCGGCTGGGATACCTTGACCTCGGCCCGGGCGAAGTCGAAGCCGGTTGGGAGGCGGACTTCGGTTCCCCAGATTTCGCCCGTCTTCCATCCGGACTGGGCGAGGAAGTTGGCCGTGGAGTTGATCACGTCGGGGATGCTGCCCCAGATGTCACGTCTGCCGTCACCGTCGGCATCGACGGCAAAGCGCTGGTAGGCCGAGGGTAGGAACTGCGTATGCCCCATAGCCCCGGCCCAGGAGCCCAGCATCTGCGACGCCGGGATGTCGCCGCGGTCGATGATTTTCAGCGCGATCAGCAGCTCCCGGCTGGCCCACTCGTAGCGGCGGCCGTCATAGGCGAGGGTGGCCAGTGCATCGACGGCGCGGAAGCTGCCGAAATTCTTTCCGAAATTGCTCTCCATGCCCCAGATGGCGGTGATCACCGATGCGGGCACGCCGTATCGCTGCTCGGCGGCCTTGAATGTGTTCTGGTACTTGCGGATCAGCGTCTTGCCCTGGTCGATGCGCTGCTGCGAGACCGCTCCATCGATATAGGCCCATGGCGGGCGCGTGAATTCGGGCTGGGCGCGGTCGAGTTCGACGATGCGCGGGATGAACTGGGCGTTGCTCAGCGACTGGCGGATGGTCTTGTCGGTGATTCCGGCATCGGCTGCGCGTTGTTCGAAGGCCTTGAGCCACTGGGCGAAGCTTTGACGCCTGGCGGGCCCGGAGGGGGAGGGAAGAGGAGTCTCAGGAGCAGCGACTGCCGGAGCGCCTGGCTCCGGTGCGGCGGGCAACGTTGGCTGCGCAGGCTGCGTGGGTGCAGGCACGGGCACGGGCACTGGCGCAGGAACCGGCGCGCCGGAAGGTGCGGCTCCCGGCTGCGGGGCTGCGCTTTTTGGCGCGGACGAGCAGGCACCCAGAACAATGCTCAGGGCCAGCACGCTGATGGCCGATCCGGCCCGTCGCTGGGTGGCCGTTGGTTTCGATGGGCTGGATTCTGGGTAAATGACGTGCATGCGCCTATTGTGCGGGCTGCAAAGGCATACTTGGGACTGCTCCAGCACTCGACTGCAATTTTTTACATGCACACTTTTCTCTGGCACGACTACGAAACTTTCGGCACGAATACCCGCCGTGATCGCCCCGCGCAGTTTGCCGCCATCCGTACCGATGCCGAACTCAACGAGATCGGCGAGCCGGTGATGATCTATTGCCGGCCGGCCAACGACTACCTGCCCGATCCGGTCTCCTGCCTCATCACGGGCATCACGCCGCAGCTGTGCTTGGAGAAGGGCCTGCCCGAGAGCGAATTTGCGGCGCGCATCGAAGCCGAGATGGCCCGTCCAGGCACCATTGGTGTGGGCTACAACACGATCCGGTTCGACGACGAGATCACGCGCTACATGTTCTGGCGCAACCTGATCGACCCTTATGCGCGCGAATGGCAGAACCAGTGCGGGCGCTGGGATCTGCTGGACGTGGTGCGCATGACGCGCGCGCTGCGACCGGAAGGCATCGAGTGGCCGCTGAACGAGGAGGGCCAGGTCAGTTTCAGGCTGGAGCACCTGACCAGGGCCAATGGCCTGGTGCACGAGGCCGCGCACGATGCGTTGTCTGACGTACGCGCCACCATTGCGCTTGCGCGGCTCATTCGGCAGCACCAGCCCAAGCTGTTCGACTATGCGCTTTCTCTGCACAAGAAGGACCGCGTGATCGCCGAGTTGCGGCTGCCGGCCTCGATCGACCAGGCGCGGCCTTTCCTGCATGTCTCCGGCATGTTTCCGGCCGATCGAGGCTGCCTGGCGGTGATGTTTCCGCTCACAAGCCATCCCACTAACAAGAACGAGGTGCTTGCCTGGGACCTGTCGCACGATCCATGCGAGCTCGTGGATCTCGACGTGGAGACGATCCGCCTGCGCATGTTCAGCAAGGCGGCGGAACTGCCGGAGGGCATGACGCGCTTGCCGATCAAGACCATCCACCTGAACAAGTCTCCCATGATCGTGGGCAACGTGCACACCCTGTCTGCGCAGATGGCGGAACGCTGGGGTCTCGACCTGGAGGCCGCGGCGCAGAACGCTCAACGGGCGCGCGAGCTACCCGACATGAGTGCCATCTGGGCCCAGGTCTTCAAGCGCCCGGCAGCAGAGCCGCTCGATGTGGACCAGGACCTCTACGGCGGCTTTGTCGGAAACGAGGATCGCAGGCGTCTCCATCATCTGCGCTCGCTGTCGCCCGAGGACCTGGCTACGGCACGCACGGGCTTTGATGACCCGCGCTTGGCGGAACTGTTCTGGCGTTACCGGGCGCGTAATTTTCCCGCGACACTTTCTCCTGAGGATCAGGAGCGCTGGGAAATGCATCGCCAGGAGGTTCTCATGGAGGGCGTGAGCGGATCGCGCACGTTCGACATGCTGTTTGCCCAGCTGGATGAGTTGGGCGGCGAGGCCGACGAGCGAGCCTCCGCGTTGCTGGAGGCGGTGTATGACTATGCCGAGTCGATCTCGCCGGATCTGTCATGACGGTCCTGAACCGCAGGCTGGGGGCATCATGAGCGATACGCAGGCTGTTGCCGTGTCGCAGGGCATGCAGAGCATGGCCGGCATGGCCGATGTATCGGATCTGTCGGGCGTGCAGCAGGACGCGGGGCAGCTTGCACGGTTCATCGCAAACCATCCTCGCTTGCTGGTCCTGACCGGCGCCGGCGTAAGCACGGCCAGCGGTATTCCGGACTATCGGGACGTGAAGGGGCAATGGAAGCGCCCCCAGCCAGTCACCTACCAGGCCTTCATGGGCAGTGAGCTCACCCGGCAGCGCTACTGGGCGCGCAGCCTGGTGGGCTGGCGCACCTTCGGCCGAGCGACGCCCGGGCTCGCGCACGAGGTGCTGGCCGGCCTGGAGGGACAGGGGCTGATCGAGCTGCTGGTGACCCAGAACGTCGATGGCCTGCATGGTGCTGCAGGCAGTCGCGAGGTGGTCGATCTGCACGGCCGGCTCGACGTGGTGCGCTGCATGGATTGCGAGATCCGCTTTTCGCGTGGCCAGTGGCAGGATGCACTGGTGGAGCTGAACCCGGATTGGAGCGCACTTTCCGCACTCAGCGCGCCCGATGGCGATGCGGATCTCGAGGCGGTGGATTTCTCCCGCTTTGTGATCCCGCCATGTCCTTGTTGCGGCTCCCCGATGCTCAAGCCGGATGTCGTGTTCTATGGCGAGTCCGTGCCGCGCGAGCGCGTTCAGCGGGCACTGCAGGCGCTGACTCGCTCGCGTGCGATGCTGGTGCTGGGTTCGTCGTTGATGGTCTACTCGGGTTACCGTTTCACCCTGGCCGCGCGTGATGCCGGTATTCCTGTAGCGGCAGTGAACCAGGGCGTGACCCGTGCCGATGACCTTTTCGCACTGAAGCTGACCGGCGATGTCGGACGGACTCTGCGGGTTGCCGCTTCCCTCCTACAGCAGTGAATCCCGAATCTTGTTAGCTTCGCTTCGAGTCACTCGCATCGGTGGGATCGAGTGACAAGGAACAGTCGGCGAGCAGCCATACGATGCCAGCAGAACAGAACACACCCGCAGATCCACCTCCATCGTCCGGGATGGACACAAACCAGGGCATGAGCACGGGCTCCGGTGCGGCTGCGCGCGTGCGCCGCCAGGCCGACAGGCCCGCCACGGAGGCCGAGCGGCTTGGTGCACGCTCGGCCCTCGCGCGCGTGGGAGCGCTCGATCTTCCCATCACTGGCATCCGCGTGTTCGTCAGCCTCGGAATCGCCGCGCTGGTCATTGCGGCACTGTATTTCGGGCGACTGGTACTCGTGCCGCTGGCACTGGCCTTGCTCTTGAGCTTTGTGCTCAACCCCGTGGTCATGAGGCTCAAGCGCTGGGGCCTGCCCAAGGTGATTGCGGTGGTGAGCGTGGTGGCGGCTGCGTTGCTGGTGTTGGGGGTGGCAGGCCTGTTTGTGGGCAATGAGGTACGCGTGCTCAGTGCCGAGCTTCCCTCTTATCAGTCGAACATCCGGGGCAAGCTGCGCGGCCTGCGAGCCCAGATTCGGGCCCCCGGCATGTTCGAAGGGGCACGCAAGACGTTCGACGTGGTGCAGAGCGAAGTGGCAGCAGCCGCAGCCGAATCCGCCAATGGCAAGCGCAAGCCCGCGGTGCAGAAGGTGCAGGTGATTCCCTCTGAGCTCTCCCCGGTAGATCAGGCCCGGGCTGCGCTGGCACGCCTGGGCGGGCCGCTGTCGGATGCAGCTCTGGTGCTGGTGTTCGTGATCTTCATCCTGCTTGATCGAGAGGACCTGCGTGATCGGCTGCTGCGATTGTGGGGGCAGAACCTGCACCGGGCCACCGACGCACTGGACGAGGCGGGTGCGCGCATTTCCCGCTACCTGGGCATGCAGTTGCTGGTGAACGTGAGTTACGGCATTCCGATGGCGGCCGGTCTCTGGTTCATCGGCGTGCCCGGAGCCCTGCTGTGGGGGGCGGTGGCGGCGGTGATGCGTTTCGTGCCCTATGTGGGCCCGCTGATCTCCGCGGTATTCCCGCTCGCGCTGGCGTTTGCCGTCGCGCCGGGCTGGGAGCTCGTGCTGTGGACGGCAGCCCTCATCGTGGTGCTGGAGCTCATCAGCAACAACATCGTCGAACCCTGGCTGTACGGATCGAGCACCGGCCTGTCGGCCATGTCGCTCATCTTTGCCGCCACGTTCTGGACGGCGATGTGGGGCCCCATCGGCCTGATCATGTCCACGCCGCTCACCGTGTGCCTGCTCGTGATCGGGCGCTATCTGCCGCAGCTCTCGTTCCTCGACGTGTTGCTGGGGAGCCAGCCGGTGCTGGACGAGCCCACGCGCATCTACCAGCGCCTGCTGGCCGGCGACGCCGACGAGGCGGGAGACATCAGCCTGCGCATTGTGGAGGGCGGCGGCGATTCTCCCGCAGCCTTCTACAGTGACGTCGGCGCGGCGGTGCTGCGCATGGCGGTGGGAGACCATGCGCGCTCCGCGACGGCCGAACACCGGCTGCGTGTAGTCGATGGCATGGATGAGGTGCTCGATGAACTGGAGGAGCAATACCCGGCAGGGAAACTGTCCCCGGTCGCGCACGTGTTGTGCATGGGCGGCAAATCGGAGGTCGACCAGCTGGCTGCGCGCATGGTCGCGCACGGCGTGCAGCTCGAGGGCCACGCAGCGAGGCTTGCAGACAGTGATGTGCTGTCCAGCCAGAGCGCGGTGGCGCGCCCGGACCTGGCGCGCGGTGACGTGGTCTGCGTGAGCTGGATGTCGTCCGAGCCGAGGGCGGGCGCCAGGGCACTGTGCCGCCGTATCCGCCGCGCGTGGCCCGACGTGGGCATCGTGCTGCATTTCTGGAATCTCGCAGAGCCTCTCACGGAGGAAGAGCTGACGGCCCTGGCCGAGAGCCTCGGCGCGGATCGCGTCGCCTTGTCCTATGGAACGGTGGTGGCGTGCCTGCGCGAATGGCTGGGCGACGGGGATTCGGAGTCGTTCGAGCCCGCCCCCATTCCCCGCAACGACGAGAAGCGCTGCAAGGCACTTGACGCCAGCGGGGCCATGGACAGCGAACCATTCCGACAACTCAGCCAGCAGATGGCCAAGCGCGCCTCGGACATCTTCGACATTCCGCTGGCCTACGTGTCGCTGGTGGACGCGACGACCGAGCATGTGACGGCGATGCACGGAGGCCTGCGCGTGCAAAGCGACGAGTCGCTGCCCGAGGCTAAGCCGCGTCGCTTTCAGGCCTCCATCGAGCGTGCACAGGCACTGGGTCCGTTTGCCATCGCAAGCGATGAACCCATGCAGGTGCATGACCTGCTGCACGACCCGCGCTTTGCAGGCAATCCGATCATCCAATCGGTGGGAGCGCGTTTCTACGCGTCCGCACCGATACGCGAGAAATCCGGTTTCCCGATCGGCGTGCTGAGCCTGGTTGATTCCCGCCCCCGTGAACTCGGGGACCGCGAGATGCGCCTGCTGCAGGCCATGGCCAACGATGTGATGCAGGAGTGGAAGGGCATCGATCTGCCCGAGGCCAGGCAATCTCCACCCAAGGAGAATTCTGCGACGGTGGGGCAGGACGTACCGGGGTGAGGGGCGTTCCTGCGTCTTCCTGAGATCGTCAACACTTATCGTCAACACTTCCGGCAGCCTGTGGCCGAGGCTGCGTGAAGCGCAAACCTGTCAATCGTTGTCGTCAGCCTTGTTGCAGTCGCAATGACTGGCCCGCCCGCGCCACCCATTCATCGCGCGTGATGCGGTAAAGACAATGTCTGCGCACCGGGTGGCCTTCGGGGACCGAAGGGTGATCGAAGTCTTCGGCCGGGTCGCTGAGCATGCCCAGGCGCTTCATCACATTGCTGGAGCGCAGGTTTTCGAGGGCGGTGAACGCGACGATCTCCGGCAGGTTCAGGACTTCGAAGCCGACGCGCATGGCAAGGGCGGCCGCTTCGCTCGCAAGCCCGCGCCCCCAATAGGGACGCGCGAGGCGCCAGCCGATTTCCACGCAAGGGGAAAAGGGCAGGTCGGCCTGCGGGATGTGCAGGCCCACGAAGCCCATGAATCGGGGACCGCCATTTTCCTGCCGCGAATCCACGGCCCAGAAGCCCCAGCCGCGTTCCTCGATGAGCGCGCGTATGCGCGCGGCATGCGCATCGCTCTGTTCGCGAGACAACAGCGCCGGGAAATGCCGCATGACCTCCGGGTCGCAGTTCAATGTGGCGAACGGCGCGAAATCATCACGGCCCCACTGCCTGAGGCGCACACGGTCGGAGCACAGCCTCTCCCCGGGGACGACCGTGTGCGCCCGGATGCCGAAGGGAAGAGGTGAGGATGGTTGCTGTGTCACGCCCGGGAGTTGGAGGTTGCGGCCCTGTTGGCCGGGTGATTACTTATTACTTCGTGCCGAAGATGCGGTCACCCGCATCGCCCAGGCCCGGCAGGATATAGCCGTGGTCATTGAGTTCTCGGTCGATGGCGGCGGTGAAGATCGGCACGTCGGGATGTGCCTTCTGCATGGTCGCAATGCCTTCAGGGGCCGCCAGCAGGCAGACGAACTTGATGGACAGCGGGTTCAGCTTCTTCAGGCGGTCGACGGCCGCGGCAGCGGAGTTGCCGGTAGCCAGCATCGGGTCCACCACGATGATGTCACGCTCCTGCATTTCGGAGGGCATCTTGAAGTAATACTCGACCGGCTGCAGCGTCTCGGGGTCGCGGTACAAGCCGATATGGCCGATGCGTGCGCCTGGAATCACGTTGAGCATGCCGTCGAGAAAGCCGTTGCCTGCACGCAGGATCGAGACCAGCACCTGCTTCTTGCCGTCGATGACCTTGCCGGTCATCTTTTCCATCGGCGTTTCGATCTCGAGGTCCTGCAGCGGCATGTCACGCGTGATCTCATAGGCCATGAGCGTGCTCAGCTCGCCCAGAAGGCGGCGAAAGCTGTTGGTGCTCGCATCCTTCTTGCGCATGAGCGTGAGCTTGTGCTGGACCAGCGGATGGGTGATGACGGTGACTTTGGCGGTATTGTTGGTCATGGATGTTTTTGTTGTGCGAAATGAAAACTGGGCACCGAGTCTGCCAGAAAGCGATGCCTGCTCTGGCTGCGGGGTGGAAATTTCTCTTCCCTGGTCGGCCGGCGGCGTGAGCGATTATCGCAATAGAGCCTGTAGGCCTCGCTGATTGGCAGAGACGGGGAGGTGCGTAGATCGGCGTCCGAGGCATTCATCTGCCTTACGATACGACCTCCATCCCACATTCCAGTAAGCCACCGGCCCATGCCCCAATCCAAACCTTCCGCCAACTCCTTTGTCCGGCGCGTTCGCAGCCAACTGGAGGCATTGTCTGCGACGGAGCGCAAGCTGGCGGATTTCATGCTGGAGTTCCCTGGTGAACTGGCGAGCTACACGGCCAGCGAACTGGCATCGCTCGCGGGGGTGTCGAATGCCACGGTCAGCCGCTTCATCCGGCGGCTCGGCTATGCGAGTTATGACGAAGCCAAGCGCGATGTCCGGCGGGAAAAGGAATCAGGTTCCCCGCTGTTCCAGGCTGCCAAGAGCAGTGCCGCAGGCGCCATGAACCCGGCGAAGGTGCAGGCAAGCCTGATCGCGGTGCATCTGGAGCAGTCACAGTCGAATCTGGCGCGCACATTTGCGCAACTGAGCGACGCGCAGATGCATGACATCGTCACCACGCTGGTCCGGGCTCCACGCGTGCTGATCTTTGGAACACGGGGCAGCCACGGCTTTGCCCTCTACCTGAGATGGCAGATGCTGCAGGTGCTTGCATCCGTGACGGTGATTCCAGGACCGGGGGAATCGCTGGGTGAACATTTGGCCGGGCTCACGCCGCAGGATTGCCTCGTGGTGTTCGGTATCCGCCGCCAGACGCGCCAGATGGCTGGCCTGCTGGAGGCCGGCGCCAGGATGGGCTGCAAAATCCTTTTCATCAGCGACGCCATGTCGCCCGATCGCCGCGAGGCCACCTGGTCCATCCAGTGCCAGTGCGCGGGACCCGGCTCGCTCGACAACCATGTAGCGGTGATGGCGTTGTGCGACCTGATCTCCACCATGGTGGTCGAGAGCGCCGGTGCGGCGGGGCGCAGGCGTCTGGCCGGCATCGAGCTGCTGCACGAGGACCTCGAAGAGCTGTGAGGCTTTGCTGCGCGAAATCGCAGCCTGAGGCAATTTCAATGCAAACGCGATGGATCGAGGGTTTGCCCTCGGGGGAAAATTTCTGTCGTGATTGAAAATTGATTTTCAGATTGAAATTTATCTGGAAACATTTTTCCTAGAACACTGAACGCAATCGGAGTCTCTTATGGCAGGCGGACCTCAGCTCTCATCGCTCCCCAGTTCTCCCAAGGTGGCCCAGCTCGACAACGCGCTGGACCAGATTGGGGTCACGCGGTCGCACCACACCATCATCTTCCTGATCCTGATCGGGTGCCTTTTCGATGCCTTCGAGCAGAACGCGGTCGGCATCGTGGGCCCGATGCTGCGTGAGCAGTGGGGGCTGGATGCGGCGCACATCGGCATGCTCAATACCGTGACCTTTGCCGCCGCCGCCATCGGACGGGTGGTGTCGGGCTATGTGGCCGACCGCTATGGGCGCCGGGTGATGCTGAGCATCGACCTGCTGCTCTTCACGCTGGGCGCGGGCATCTGCGCGATGGCGCCCAATCTCACGGTCATGGCCATCGGACGTGCCGTGGTCGGCTTCGGCCTGGGCGGCGAGATTGCGATCGCGGTGACCATGCTGGCGGAGTTCTGCTCGACCAAGGCCCGCGGCGTGGCCATCGGTACGGTCAACGTGGCGGCAGGGGGCCTCGGCAACTTTCTGGCACCGGGCTTCGGCTTGCTGGTGTTCTGGCTTTTCCCGGGAGACAACAACTGGCGCTGGCTGTTCGTGTGCCTGATGGTGCCCGCGATCCTGGGTGCGTTCTATCGCCGGTACATTCCCGAGACGCCGCGCTTCCTGTTGTCGCAGGGGCGCGTGAAGGAGACCAATCAGGTGCTCTCCAAGCTCGCGGCCGGCCGCCTGTCGGGCAAGAACATCCCGCATACGGACTACATTGCCGACGATGGCGTGGTGCCACCGGAGTCCAAGGCCAAGGTGCGCGTCACCGAGATCTTCCGCGGGGCCCTTGCTCGCCGAACGATCCCGTTGTGCATCACGATCTGGATGACCTATGGAGCACAGATCTCCGTGCTCACGCTGATGCCGACGATCCTGGTGACGCTGGGCTACTCCATCTCCAAGAGCCTGATGTTCACGATGGTGATGCAGTGCGGCAGCCTGCTGGGTGCGATCGCTGCATCCGCACTGGGCTTTCATTTCCCCCGCAAGCGCGTGCTGACCATCGGAGCGGTCTGTGCCTGCCTTGCCGCGCTGTCGATCGGCTTCCTGGCCAAGAACATCGTCGTTCTGCTGGCCGCCGGTGCCGTGTTCCAGTTCTTCGTGCTGCTTCTCAATACCACCATCTGGATCTTCGCTCCCGAGCTCTATCCCACCCGCGTTCGTGCGTTTGGAACGGCCTTCATCCTCGCCACGGGCACGGCCGGTGGCGCGTTCATGCCGCTGGTGGCTGGCAGGCTGCTGGACTCGGTGGGCCTGGCGGGTGTGTTCTCCATGGTGGCAGCGATGTACGCGATCTTCGTGATCAGCATTCAGAGCGTGCCCGAAACCTATGGCACGTCGCCGGACGCGATGCCGCTGGAAGGGGACACCGAGCAACAACCGACGGCCGCCGCTGCGGTGGCCCAGCCAACCCCTCGTTGATCGAGCGGCCCACCACGATTTCAGGAAATCTTTCGAATGCGGAACATTCTGGTCATCAACCCGAACTCATCCAAGGCCACCACGTCGATGATGGTCCATATTGCCGCCGAGGAAGCTCCGCCCGGCGTGTCGGTCAGCGGGCTGACCGCCCGGCATGCACCCTCGATGATCGTGAATCAGAAGGAGCTCGATGCGGCGGCGCTGGAAGTGGAGGCCACCTGGCGCACGGCGGAGGCTGAAAGCTGGTCGGGCATTATCGTCAGTGCATTTGGCGATCCGGGCCTCGATCGGGTCCGCAGCTCGGCCAAGGTGCCGGTTGTCGGCATCTGCGAATCGTCCATGCTGGAGGCCGCCCAGGGCGGGCGGCGATTCGCGGTCGCCACCGTCACGCCCGATCTGGCCGATGCCATCAACGGCAAGGCCCGGGACCTGGGCCTCTCCGGGCTGTTCACGGGGATCCGCTTGACACCGGGCGACCCGCGCGCGCTGACCTCCGATCCGAAGGCGCTGGAGGAAGCCCTGGCCCACGCCGTCCGGCAGTGCATCGACGAGGATGGTGCCGAGGCGGTAATCATCGGCGGCGGGCCGCTGGGGCAGGCTGCGCTGCAACTGGCCCCTCGGTTCAACGTGCCCATCATTGCGCCGATTTCGGCCGCGGTGCGGCGGCTGCTGAGCTTGATGGAGCCCGCGCCTCTGGAGGCACTGGCGCCGGGCTGAGGCACGCGGGCAATCAGCGGGCAGTTGTGGTCAACCGGCGAGCAATTGCCCGTAGCTCGCCAGGTCGACATTGCCTCCGCTGATGATGAAGCCCACGCGCTTTCCCTTGAGATCCAGGCCGCTATGGCGTGCCCCCGCGAACGACAGCGCGCCCGTGGGCTCGACCACGATCTTCATGCGCTCGGCGTAGAAGCGCATGGCCTCGCCCAGTTGCGCATCGCTGGCGGTGAGGATGTCGCTCACGTCGCGGCGGATGATGGCGAAGGTGATGTCCCCCAGGGCCTGGGTCTGCGCACCGTCGGCGATGGTCTTGGGGGTGGCGATCTTCACGATCTCGCCCTTGCGCAGCGACTGCTGGGCATCGTTGCCGGCTTCGGGCTCGACCCCGTAGACCCTGCATTGCGGTGCCAGGGCCTTGGCGGCCAGCAGGGTGCCTGACAGCAACCCGCCGCCGCCCAGCGGGGCGAACAGGTAGTCGAGGCCGGGTACTTCCTCAAGGAGCTCCATTGCCGCGGTGCCCTGGCCCGCGATCACATGCGGGTGGTTGAACGGGGGCACCAGCGTCATGCCGCGTTCCCCGGCAATGCGCTGGCTGATGGCTTCGCGGTCCTCGGTGAACCGGTCATAGGTGATGACCTCCGCACCATAGCCGCGCGTGGCAGCCAGCTTGGCGGCCGGGGCGTCCTCGGGCATGACGATGGCGGCGGGCATGCCCAGGATGCGGGCGGAAAGTGCAATGGCCTGGGCGTGGTTGCCCGACGAGAAGGCCAGCACGCCGCGCTTTTTCTGCTCGGGCGTGAACTGTGCCAGCGTGTTGTAGCCGCCCCGGAACTTGAATGCGCCCATGCGCTGCAGGTTCTCGCACTTGAAGAACAGTTCGGCGCCAAGCAGTGCGTCGGCGGTTGCCGAGCGCATCACGGGCGTGCGATGCGCAACGCCCTTCAGCCGGGCCGCGGCGGCCTGCACATCATCGTAGGTGGGAAGCGTGGTACTCATAGCCTCTGTGTGTCCTTTTCAGCGCTTGATGGTGGACGCGTCCTGTCCGAAGAGCACTTTCTTGGCTGCTTCGTCGACGGTGGGCGCGACATTGACGGTCTTGGCCAGTTCATAGGCGCGCCGTGTGGCCGGCCGGGCGGCAATGCGCTCGAACCATCCCTTGAGGTGCGGAAATTTCGCAAGATCCTGTTGCTGGCGTTCATGCGGCACGATCCACGGGTAGCTTGCCATGTCGGCAATGGAATAGTCCTTGCCCGTGATGTAGTCCCGGCCATCGGAAAGTTGCTTGTCCAGCACGCCATAGAGACGGCTGGTTTCCTTGACGTAACGCTCCATGGCGTAAGGAATCTTCTCGGGAGCGTACTGTACGAAGTGGTGGTTCTGGCCGGCCATCGGGCCGAGCCCGCCCATCTGCCAGAACAGCCACTGGATGACGTCGTTGCGGCCGCGCAGGTCCTGGGGAATGAACCGCCCGGTCTTGTCCGCCAGATACAGCAGGATGGCTCCGGACTCGAACAGGGAGATCGGGGCGCCGCCATCGCCCGGGGACTGGTCAACGATGGCCGGGATACGGTTGTTGGGCGCGATCTTCAGAAAGTCCGGCGCAAACTGCTCCCCGTTGCTGATGTTGACGGGGTGGATCGTGTACGGCAGCCCGGCCTCTTCGAGGAAGAGGGTGATCTTGTGGCCGTTCGGCGTGGTCCAGTAGTACAGGTCGATCATTCTTTCAGGTCTCCAATCGATAGGATGGGGGAGGGCGCAAGGAGGCAACGGCGAACGAGGCGCGGACGCCTGCCCGCAAAGACAGGCTGCTTGCCCGCCTCATGGCGCCATCTGTGGCAGGTCGGATTACTTCTTCCGCCCGCCCATCAGCCCGCCCAGCACTCCGCGCAGGATCTCCTTGCCCAGGTTCGTGCCCATGGTGCGGACGGCCGACTTGGCCATGGTCTGCACCAGCCCCTCCTTCTTGCCGCCGCGCGGTCCGGTGCTGCCGAACAGCACATTGCTGAGTTCGCCCATGATGCCGCTGTCGGCGCCCGCCTGGCCTGCCTGACCCTTGATGACGGAGGCGTTGTCCGCCTGCCCGTCGGCGCGACCGCGCAGCATCTCGTAGGCGGATTCACGGTCGACGGTGGTGTCGTAGATGCCCGCGACCAGCGAACTGCTCATCAGGGCCTTGCGCTGTTCGGGTGTGATCGGGCCGATCTGGCTTCCCGGCGGAATCACGTAGACGCGCTCGGTTGGCGTGGGTCGGCCCTTGGGGTCCAGGAAGCTGATGAGCGCCTCGCCAACCCCCACCTCGGTGATCGCAGCCTCGATGTCGAGTCCGGGGTTGGGGCGCATGGTCGTGGCCGTGGCCTTGACCGCCTTCTGGTCGCGTGGGGTGAAGGCACGCAGCGCGTGCTGTACACGGTTGCCAAGCTGTGCGAGCACGCTGTCGGGAATGTCGAGTGGATTCTGCGTGGCGAAATACACGCCCACGCCCTTGGAGCGCACCAGCCGCACGACGAGTTCGATGCGCTCGAGCAGCGCCTTGGGTGCCTCGTTGAAAAGCAGGTGGGCTTCATCAAAGAAGAACACCAGCTTGGGCTTCTCCGGATCGCCGATTTCGGGCAACTGCTCGAACAGCTCGGACAGCATCCACAGCAGGAAGGTGGCATACAGGCGGGGCGAGTTCATGAGCTTGTCGGCCGCCAGGATGTTGATCACCCCCTTGCCGGACACTGTCTGCATGAAGTCCTGGATGTTGAGCATCGGCTCGCCGAAGAACTTGTCGCCGCCCTGTTGCTCGATCTGAAGCAGCCCGCGCTGGATGGCTCCCACACTGGCCGAGCTGATGTTGCCGTACTCGGTCGTGAACTGTTTTGCGTTGTCGCCCACGTAGGTGAGCATGGCGCGCAGATCCTTCAGGTCGAGCAGCAGCATGCCGTTGTCGTCGGCGATCTTGAACACCAGGTTGAGCACGCCCATCTGGGTGTCGTTCAGGTCCAGCATGCGGCCCAGCAGCAGCGGGCCCATGTCCGAGATGGTGGCGCGCACGGGGTGGCCCTGGTCGCCGAAGACGTCCCACAGCGTGGTGGGGCAGGCCAGAGGTTCCGGAGTAGGCAGCCCGCGCTCCTTGAGCGTGGCCGCCATCTTCTCCCCGATGCTGCCGGTCTGGCTGATGCCGGTGAGGTCGCCCTTCACGTCGGCCAGGAACACCGGAACGCCGATGCGGGAGAACTCCTCGGCCAGCTTCTGCAGGGTGACGGACTTGCCGGTGCCGGTGGCGCCGGTGATCAGGCCGTGGCGGTTGGCAAGCCCCGGCAACAATTGGCATTGGACGGAGTCGTGCTGTGCGATGAGTAGAGGTTCAGCCATGGCGATGATCGAGAAAGTAGGGATTCGAAGTCAAAAGTAAAATCACGGGCAGTAGATTATTAAATCAGAAGGACTCCCTGTGGCAGGACACAGTAAATGGGCGAACATCCAGCACCGCAAAGGTCGCCAGGATGAGAAGCGCGGCAAGATCTGGACTCGCATCATCCGTGAAATCATGGTCGCGGCCCGCCAGGGCGGCGGCGACCCCGATGCGAATCCCCGCCTGCGTCTGGCTATTGACAAGGCCAAGGCTGCCAATATGCCCGCTGACAACATCAAGCGCAACGTGGACAAGGCAACGGGCAACCTCGAAGGCGTAACGTACGAGGAAATTCGCTACGAAGGCTACGGCATCGGCGGCGCGGCCATCATTGTTGACACAATGACCGATAATCACGTGCGAACCGTCGCGGAAGTGCGTCATGCCTTCAGCAAGTACGGTGGCAACATGGGAACCAACGGCTCTGTGGCGTTCCAGTTCAAGCACGTGGGTCAGCTGATCTTCGCGCCGGGAACGGACGAGGGCAAGGTCATGGACGTGGCGCTCGAGGCGGGCGCCGAGGACGTGATCGCCGACGAGGAGGGCGCGATCGAGGTGCTGACGGCACCGGGTGATTTCGAAGCCGTGAAGAAAGCGCTCGACGCCGCCGGACTGAAGGCCGAACTGGCCGACGTGACCATGCGCCCCGATGTGTCGATCGCACTCGAAGGCGACGACGCTGCACGCATGCAGAAACTGCTGGATGTCCTGGAAGATCTGGACGATGTACAAGAGGTCTATCACAACGCCGAGTTGTGAGAGGCAATGACAAGAAAATGAAAGTCCTCGTGATTGGTGGCGGCGGCCGAGAACACGCAATGGCCTGGAAGCTCAACGGCTCACCCAAGGTCTCCAAGGTCTACGTGGCCCCGGGCAACGGTGGTACGGCCTTGCACCCCGACTTCGTCAACGTGCCGATCAGCAACCCCGCTGAGCTGCGCGCATGGGCGCAGAACGAGAAGATCAACCTGACCGTGGTCGGCCCCGAGGCACCGCTGGCTGCCGGCGTGGTGGATGAATTCCGCGCCCATGGCATGCGCATCTTCGGTCCGACGCGGGCGGCTGCCCAGCTCGAGAGCTCCAAGGCGTTCTCCAAGGATTTCATGAAGCGCCATGGCATCCCCACGGCGGCGTACGACACATTCACCGATCCGATGGCGGCGCATGCCTTCATCGACAAGCTCGGCGCGCCGATCGTGGTGAAGGCCGATGGCCTCGCCGCCGGCAAGGGCGTGGTGGTCGCCACGACCGTGCAGGAGGCCCATGACGCGGTCGACTTCATGCTGGTCGACAACAAGTACGGCGTCTCCCACAACGAGGGCGGTGCACGTGTCGTGATCGAGGAATTCCTCGATGGCGAGGAGGCCTCGTTCATCGTGGTGAGCGACGGCAAGAACGTGGTCGCGCTGGCCACCAGCCAGGATCACAAGCGCCTGAAGGATGGCGACCAGGGGCCGAACACGGGTGGCATGGGGGCCTATTCGCCCGCACCCGTGGTCACGGCCGACGTGCATGCGCGTGCCATGCGCGAGATCATCCTTCCGACCGTGCGCGGCATGGAAAAGGACGGTATCCCGTATACGGGCTTCCTGTATGCGGGGCTGATGATCGACTCCAAGGGGCATCCCAAGACGCTGGAATTCAACTGCCGCATGGGCGACCCCGAAACCCAGCCCATCATGATGCGCCTGAAGAGCGATCTGGTGGACTTGCTGGCTGCGGCCGTCGATGGCAAGCTCGACCAGGTCGAACTGCAATGGGACCGCCGTACTGCGCTGGGCGTGGTGATGGCTGCGCACGGCTATCCCGAGTCTCCTCGCAAGGGCGATGCGATCACCGGCCTGCCGCAGGAAGTGGAAGACGCCATGGTGTTCCACGCCGGAACCGAGCTGGTCGATGGCGTGCTGCGTACCAGCGGCGGACGTGTGCTGTGCGTTACGGCATTGGCTGACAACGTGAAGCAAGCCCAGCAGCGAGCCTATGACGTGGCCCGAGGCATTTATTTCGACGGCGCGCAGTACCGCCGGGATATCGGTCATCGCGCCGTGAAGCACCCCGCCTGATGCAGCCATCTTCAGCACCGAGTCCGGATGCCCCTGTGCACCGGGTGCGCGAGTACCTCCTTGGCCTGCAGGCCCGCATCACGGCGGCACTCGAGGCCATCGAGGGGCCGACGGATCAGGGTGGAGCCCGTTTTCTCTCCGACGCCTGGCATAAGGGCAGCGAGGAGCGCCTGCAGGGCGACGGCATCACCCGGATCATGGAAAACGGTCGCGTGTTCGAGCGCGCCGGCTGCGGTTTCTCGCATGTGAAGGGGCCGCAACTGCCACCTTCCGCCACGCAGCACCGACCCGAACTGGCCGGTGCGCCGTTCGAGGCCATGGGTGTGTCCCTGGTGTTTCATCCGCGCAACCCCTATATGCCGACGGTGCACATGAACGTCCGCATGATTGCGGCGGCCAGGCCCGACGGCGAGCCGGTCTGCTGGTTTGGCGGCGGCATGGATCTCACGCCGTACTATGGCTTCGATGACGACGCTGTGCACTTTCACACCGTGTGCCGCGACGCGCTGCAGCCCTTCGGTGAAGATCTCTATCCGCGCTTCAAGCAGTGGTGCGACGAGTACTTCTGCAACAAGCATCGCGGCGAGCAGCGTGGCGTGGGCGGCATCTTCTTCGACGACTTCTCGGAGCTCGGCCTGGAGCGGAGTTTTGCCATGCTGCAAAGCGTGGGCGATGCGTTCCTCGAGGCCTACCTGCCCATCGTGGAACGCCGCGTGGACATGCCTTACGGCGAGCGCGAGCGTGACTTCCAGCTCTATCGCCGGGGGCGCTATGTCGAATTCAACCTCGTATGGGATCGCGGGACGCACTTTGGCCTGCAATCCGGCGGGCGTACGGAGTCGATTCTCCTGTCCATGCCACCTCTCGTGAGCTGGTCGTATCAGCGGCAGGCCGAGCCGGGCTCTCCCGAGGCCCAGCTGACAGAGTACTTCCTGCAGCGGCGGGAATGGCTCTGAGAGCGTCAACACGCTACGAAGCACGAAAAACGCCCAAAACGCCCAAAACGCCCAAAACGCCGTTTGTCTATAATTTTCAACTCTTTGCAGTGCTGAATCACATCGCACGCAATCTCCAATACCTCATATCCAGAGATCATCGATCACGCCCGGGTTGCAGTCCTGTTGCCCTTTGCCGCGCGGGCGCGCTATATTGATCTCCTCATTCCATTCGATTGAACCAACCTGATGACCACTTCCACCAAATCGGAATCTGCCGCCAAGAAAGACGTTACCAAGCTCCAGCGCGCCATTGTTGATGGCCTGGAGGACGTCAAGGCCGTCGATATTCAGGTCTTCAACACCGAGCAACTCTCGCCGCTGTTCGAGCGCGTGATTGTCGCCACCGGCAACTCCAACCGGCAGACCAAGGCGCTGGCGGCCAGCGTGCGCGACGCCGTCAAGGAAGCCGGTTTCTCCAAGCCTCGCGTCGAGGGCGAGGACAACGGCGAGTGGATCATCGTCGACTGCGGCCAGGCCGTGGCACACATCATGCAGCCGGCCATCCGCCAGTACTACCGCCTGGAAGAGATCTGGGGCGAAACTCCCGTGCGCATGAAGATCGGTGCGGCCAAGCCGCGCCGCGTGACGGCATCGGAAGATGCATCCGACGAGGGCAAGAAGAAGCCCGCAGCAAAGAAGGCCCCGGCACGCAAGACCACTGCAGCGCCAAAGCCTGCTGCCAAGTCGACGGGCAAGTCGGCAGCGGCCAAGCCAGCAGTTGCCAAGAAGGCTGCGGCTCCAAAGAAGACCGCTTCCTCGGCATCCGCGGCCAAGCCCGCTGCCCGCAAGCCGGTCGCCAAGAAAGCGGCAGCAAAGGCAGCGCCCCTGAAGACCATCGTGGTGAACAAGCCAAGCGCCAACAAGAAGGCTTCTCCCGCAGCCAAGCCTGCCGCTGCCAAGAAGGCTCCTGCACGCAAGGCACCCGCGCGCAAGGCCTGATTTCGCGGCTGCGTGACCTGAGGAGGTTCTGCCGTGCAAGCGGCAGGCCTCCTTTGTTTTTGGAAGGCTGAAAGACCATGAAGATTCTGATTGTCGCCGTGGGCCAGCGTGTGCCCGATTGGGCGCAGACGGCCTATGACGACTACGCCAAGCGCTTCCCACATGAAATCAAGGTGGAGCTCAAGGCCGTCAAGACAGAGCCGCGGGGCTCCAAGTCGCTGGAGACCCTGTACGCGGCCGAGCGCGAGCGCATCGAGGCTGCCATCCCGCGCGGCACGCGTATCGTTGTGCTGGACGAACGCGGGACCAACCTCACCACCAAGGCTCTGGCGCAGCGCCTGAAGGATTGGCAGCTGAGCGGTGACGACGTGGCGCTGGTGATCGGCGGGCCGGACGGGCTGGATCCGGCCTTCAGGCAGGCGGCCCATGAAAGGATCCGGCTTTCCGATCTGACGCTGCCCCACGCCATGGTGCGCGTGCTGCTCATCGAGCAGTTGTACCGTGCCTGGTCGGTCAACGCCGGCCATCCGTATCATCGAGAATGAGCGCCCTCATAGCGACACGCGTCCGCTCATTGTCATCCGCCCATATCCAGGCCACAGCCCATGCCCGACTTCATCTACCTTGCCTCGCAAAGTCCTCGCCGCCGCCAGTTGTTGGAGCAGTTGGGGGTGCGGCATTCGCTGCTCCTGCCCAATGAGGGTGACGACCAGCAGGAGGACGCCGAGGCCATCGAGGAGGTGCTTCCGGGCGAGTTGCCGGTGGACTACGTGGAGCGGGTGACGGGGCTGAAGCTGGATGCCGCCGTTGCGCGCCTGGCGCGGCGAGGGCTTGCCGAGGCCCCGATTCTCTGTTCGGACACCACGGTGGCATTGGGACGCGCGATCTATGGAAAGCCTGTCGATGCCCGGGACGCGAAGCGCATGTTGTCCGAGCTGTCGGGCCATGAGCACCGTGTGCTGACAGCAGTGGCATTGCAGGTGGGCAACAAGCGCGTTGCAGCGCTCTCCGAGTCGCGGGTGCGGTTCGCGGCCATGACCGAGGCACAGATCGACGCCTATGTCGCCAGCGGCGAGCCCATGGGCAAGGCCGGCGCCTATGGAATCCAGGGACCGGTGGCGCAGTATGTCTCCAACCTGAATGGAAGCTACACCGGCATCATGGGCCTACCTCTCTACGAGACCGCGCAGCTGTTGCGAGCGGCAGGGGTGTTGCCGGTCTGATTTCTGCAGCCTGCAACGAAAGGCCGAACGCCACCACGGCAGCGGGAATCAGGCATCATGCAGGCTTCATTCTGCGAAGCCCAATGCAACAAGATATTCTCATCAACTGGTCCCCACAGGAAACCCGCGTGGCGGTGGTGGAGCACGGTGCGGTTCAGGAACTGCACGTCGAACGAACGCTGGAGCGCGGACTCGTCGGCAACATCTACCTAGGCAAGGTCTCGCGCGTCCTGCCGGGCATGCAGTCAGCGTTCATCGACATCGGGCTGGAACGCGCGGCGTTCCTGCATGTGGCCGACGTCTGGCAACGCAACGAGGGCGGAGAGCCGCCCATGGCGATGCGAAACAAGGCCGAGCCGCTGGTGCCGATCGAAAAGCAGGTATTCGAGGGTCAGGCGCTGATGGTGCAGGTGATCAAGGATCCCATTGGCACCAAGGGGGCGCGTCTTTCCACCCAGATCAGCATCGCTGGGCGCCTGCTCGTGTTCCTGCCGCAGGACGATCACGTCGGCGTCTCCCAGAAGATTCCGCTCAATGAACGTGAGGCACTGCGCACACGCCTGCAGACGCTGGTGGGCGACAAGTCCACGGGCGGGGGCGGGGGCTTCATCCTGCGCACGAATGGCGAAGATGCAAGCGATGAGGAATTGAGCGAGGACATCGCCTACCTGCGCAAGACCTGGGCGGGCATCCGCGAGGCTGCGTTGCGGCAGCCTCCCAAGTCGCTGCTCTACCAGGATCTGAACCTGCTGCAGCGTGTGCTGCGTGATCTGGTGAGCGAACACACGCAGTCGATCCGCATCGACTCGAAGGAGCAGTTTGCGGTGATGCAGACCTTCGGCAAGGAGTTCATGCCGGCGGCCGCAGCCAAGTTGCAGCTCTACAAGATGGAGCGGCCGATCTTCGACCTGTACTCGATTGACGAAGATGTCGCGCGGGCACTCGGCAAGCGCGTGGACCTGAAGTCAGGGGGCTACCTGATCGTCGATCAGACCGAGGCGCTCACCACCATCGATGTCAACACCGGAGGCTACGTCGGGGCCCGCAACTTCGACGACACCATCTTCAAGACCAATCTCGAGGCCGCCGGGGCGATCGCACGCCAGCTTCGGCTGCGCAACCTGGGCGGTATCGTGATTGTGGACTTCATTGACATGGTGCGCGAAGACCATCAGAGCGCAGTGCTCAGCGAGTTCCGCAAGCAACTGGCGCGCGACCGCGTCAAGACCATGGTGGGCGGATTCTCGCAATTGGGGCTCGTGGAGATGACACGCAAGCGCACGCGCGAATCGCTGGCACACATGCTTTGCGAACCTTGTCCGACATGCATGGGCGTGGGGCAGGTGAAAACCTCGCGCACGGTCTGCTACGAGATTCTGCGCGAGGTGTTGCGGGAGGCACGGCAGTTCAATCCGCGCGAGTTCAAGGTCATTGCCTCCCCCAAGGTCGTGGAACTGTTCCTTGATGAGGAAAGCCAGCATCTGGCTGGATTGTCCGACTTCATAGGCAAGCCCATATCGCTTCACGCCGAGTCCGACATGGGGCAGGAACAATACGATATCGTTCTTATTTGAATAGCAGGCTGATTGAGCGGCACACCGCACCTCTGAAAAGAATGGGACCTTGATGGTCCCTTTTTTTATGCCAACGCGCGGCTGGTGTTTGACCCTCTCACCGCTCTTGGAGCTGCTGGAGTTGGTGTCTTCCTAATATTGAATATTTCAATTATTTGTCTAATTCTCTTGTGGCTGCGTGGCCGCCTGAGATAATTCTTATTTAAATGGATTATTTGATAACTATCTTCATGATTGTTTTTGCCTGATTGCTTGCGGATTTGAATTTTGATAATTTATAAAACCAGGGGCGTGAGGCATTGGCAAGATTGTGGAATTTGATAGCAATTTTTCATCATTGACAGAGATTGTTCTGCTTTGTGAATACTGCTTTGTTAAAAAATGGATGCACAGGAAGATAGATTTTTTGAAATTAGACGACGGTGATAATTCAGTTTTTCTTCAATCTCTTGTGGCCTCGGGTCCCGATGGCGCTCAAAATACTCGCGTGCAGTGAAACTGCTTTTCCATGGCTTGATTCGGCGTTTCGAATTGATTCAATTGGAATTTTGGATGGGGAATATTGTGAATAATTCAGTCCAAGAGTTTCATGCGACGGTAGGGCGATAATTTGCGATCAAGAATAAAGGTCTGTAGGCATGAAAACAAGAGAGGGGAGTATGGTTTTGAAAACTAGTATAGAGAAGGCTGACAAAAAAAAGAATATCGTTAATATTTCGCATTACCGGTGGATCAAGGACGCAAAATATTTTATTTTTCCCATTAAAGCTTGCATGGCCATCCAGGGCGAATTGCTGAGCCGAAACGAGTTTTCGGGGTTGGGAGGACAATATGAATAAGATACGAGTGGCGATTGCCGACGATCATCCCACTGTGCTGTATGCATTGACTGACCTCGTGCATCGGGACCCTCGATTCACTCTTGTTGCAAGCATGAAAAGCCCGACCGAGCTGATACGTTTTCTGCGGGCAGACACTCCGGTGGATATTGTCGTGACGGATTTCACCATGCCCGATGACTCGCTTTATGGGGACGGCGTTCGGTACATCAAGTATCTGATTCGAAATTTTTCGGAGAAGAGGTTTGTGGTGTTCTCCGAGTCGGTCAATCCGTCGTTGGTCTTCTCCCTTTACGACTACGGGGCGGCCGCCGTTGTGCTGAAGAACCAGGAGTTGGCCGAGATGCTGGCCGCGCTGAACTGTGTCGTCGATGGCACGGTCTACTATCCGCCCGGGATCAATCGGGAGGACTTGCGCATGTTCTCCAGGAACCTGCACTCCATATCGCCCCGGGAGCTGGAGGTATTGCGTCATTTCTCGCGGGGCCTGCCGCTCAAGCAGATCGCTTCCGACCTGAATCGCAGCATCAAGACGGTGAGCACGCAAAAGCGTTCGGTGATGCGCAAGCTGGATATCTCCACGGATCAGTTGCTGATGGAGTTCTGCATGAACTCCAATCTATTCTGAGCGCACAGGTCTTTCGGGCTGAAAAAAAAACCGCGCAGAGCGCGGTTTTTTTCATTGAGAGCAGCGACCTGCCAAGGGTCACAGCTTGCGTAGCCGCTGCAGGGCCTCGCGCAGGGTGTCATCCTTCTTTGCGAAGCAAAAGCGCACCACGCGCTGGTCGAACTTGTCCACGTAGAACGCGGACAGCGGGATGGCGGCCACGCCGATTTCGCGGGTGAGCCACTGGCAGAAATCGGCTTCGCTCAGGTCGCTGACGTCCGAGATGTCGACGCATTGGAAGTAGCTGCCCTGGCTGGGCAGGAGCTTCAGGCGTGAGTCCTTCAGCCCCTCGCGGAACAGGTCGCGCTTGGCTTGGTAGA
Organism: Diaphorobacter ruginosibacter; assembly: GCF_014395975.1. Taxonomy (NCBI): domain Bacteria; kingdom Pseudomonadati; phylum Pseudomonadota; class Betaproteobacteria; order Burkholderiales; family Comamonadaceae; genus Diaphorobacter; species Diaphorobacter ruginosibacter. The sequence continues at coordinate 2,340,633 of NZ_CP060714.1, forward strand.
ACGCGGAAAGCTGCAGATAGGGAGCCGGGTCCTTCATGTACTCGGCGATGCCATATTGCATGGGAGTGTTTACCGTGAAGACGTTGAACTGGTGCACCTTGCGGAACTCTGCCGTGAGGGAGGCAGGTGCCGCCACCGTGCCGATCTTCCAGCCCGTGACATGGTAGGTCTTGCCAAAGCTCGAAACGATGAAGGCGCGGGCCGCGAGGCCGGGATAACGCGCGGCGCTCTGGTGCTGCTGGCCATCGAACACCATGTGCTCGTACACCTCGTCGCTGATCAGCACGATGTCGGTAGGGGCCAACAGTGCTTCCAGCTGTCGCATTTCCGCGTCGGTCCAGATCGTGCCGCTCGGATTGTGCGGCGAGTTGATGATCATGAGACGCGTGCGCGGCCTGATGGCGGCCGCGATGAGATCGAAATCGGGGCGGAAGGTACCGGGAGTGAGTGGAACGCGCACGACCTTCGCGCCAGCCGTCTCGATGTTGGGCACATAGCTGTCATAGCAGGGTTCAAGCACGATGGCCTCGTCGCCCGGTTGCACGCAGGCGAGGACGGCAGTGAGGATGGCCTGGGTCGCCCCCGCGGTGACCGTGATCTCGGTGTTCGCGTCGTACCTGCGCGCATGCAGCGCTTCATACTTCTGCGACATGGCCTCGCGCAGCACCTGCACACCCGCCATCGGCGGGTACTGGTTGTGGCCTGCACGCATGGCACCGTTCACCGCATCGACCAGCCGGGCATCGCAGGCGAAGTCAGGAAATCCCTGGCCGAGGTTGACTGCCTTGTGCTCGAGCGCGAGAGCCGACATGACGGTGAAGATGGTGGTGCCGACATTGGGGAGGCGGCTGGGGAACGAGGGAGTGCGAGGGGCGCTGGCGGTGTTCATTTGCAGTGCGGAAGTCTTGGCATTGCCTGGGAGGGTGCAGGCGGAATCGGGGTCAATCAGGTCAGAGATCGTAGTCGTTCACATTGCCGATCATTGCACGCATCACCAGGTCACGGCTCAGGCGGTCGCTCAGCAACTCGGCAAACTTGTAGATGAAGTTGCGCAGATAGGCGCCGCGCTTGAAAGCCACGCGTGCGACGTTCTGGCCGAACAGGTGTCCCATGGGGCGAACCACCAGATCGCCGACGGGGTCGTCGCGCATCGCCATTTCGGCCACGATGCCGATGCCCATGCCGAGGCGCACGTAAGTCTTGATCACGTCGGAATCAATCGCCTCGAGCACGATGCGCGGTTGCAGCTTGCGTGTGGCAAAGGCGGCGTCGATCTTGCCGCGGCCCGTGAACGAGGGGTGGTAGGTGACCAGGGGCTCGTGCGCGATGTCTTCGAGCCCGATGCGTTCGCGCTGCGCCAGCGGATGATTGGAGGGCATGACCAGCACGTGCTGCCATTCATAGCAGGGCAGGGTGACGAGATCGGGGTAGTCTGCCAGCGACTCCGTGGCCATGCCGATTTCGGCCACCTCGTCGATCACCATCCGCGCCACCTCGTGTGGTGTGGCCTGGTGCAGGCTGATGTTCACCTTGGGATAGGACTCGCGCAGCTTGGCCACCGGCAGCGGCAGCACATAGCGCGCCTGGGTGTGGGTGGTGGCGATGGAGAGCGTGCCGCTGTCCTGCGCGCTGTATTGCTCGCCGATACGCTTGAGGTTGGTGACCTCGCGCATGATCAGCTCGATGCTCTTGAGCACATGTTGGCCGGGCTCGGTCACACGCTTGAGGCGCTTGCCATGGCGAGCGAAGATGTCCACGCCCAACTCATCCTCCAGTTCGATGATGGCCTTGGACACGCCAGGCTGCGAGGTGTGCAGTGCCTTGGCGGCTTCGGTGAGGTTGAGATTGCGGCGTGCGGCTTCCTGTACGAAGCGGAATTGGTGCAGGTTCATAACTGAATACAGCTAAAGACTGTTTTTATTATGCTGCATTCTTCTTAAAATGGATATGTGTAACGCAGCAAAGATAGGCGTGTCGTTGCGAGAAGCGCAATAGCCCTCCGACCAGGATCGACATGATCTCGTTACGTTTGCGTTACGTACGGGTGAATGCTGGATCCCAAAATATGATGTGATACTTGAAATTTTCGATGTAATCTATTGAAAAATAAAGAATTCTTAATTCGATGTGATCGCTTGATGCTTACCGTTGATTGTTACAATTAGGTAAAGTAAATAAAAGTGATACTTATTCAGAATGTATTCCCCCTAGAATGCGGGCTGCCGTTGCAGTGGCCAGGCGCCCTCTCGATACGGCGCTTTTCTACCAAGGTTTTCAATGAAGGCGGCTATCTCAGGTGCTTCGCAGCGGGCGTACTGGCTCAAAAAACTACATGAATGGCACTGGATCAGTTCCGCAATCTGCCTGATCGGCATGCTGTTGTTTGCCGTCACCGGCTTCACGCTCAACCATGCGGGCCAGATTGAAGCGAAGCCGCGCGTCGAAACCCGGGATGGCCAACTGCCTGCGGAGTTGCTCCAGCATCTCCAGGCCGTACACCAAGGCGTGAAGAAGGCTGATGCCGGTACCTCGATCGCTGTGGCGCTGCCCAGCGAAGTACGGGGTTTCATCCAGACACAGATGAAGGTCGATGCGGGTGCGAGAACAGTCGAGTGGAGCGATGACGAAGCCTACATCCCCATGCCGCGTCCGGGTGGCGATGCGTGGTTGCGCATCGATCTGAAGGAAGGCGCCATCGAATACGAAACCACCGACCGTGGCTGGATTTCCTATTTCAACGATCTGCACAAGGGCCGCAACACAGGCGGTGCATGGAGCCTGTTCATCGACATCTTTGCCATCGGCTGCCTGGTGTTCTGCATCACGGGCCTGCTGATCCTGAAGATGCATTCGGAGCGCCGGCCGCTCACCTGGCCGATGGTCGGCCTTGGGCTGGTGATTCCGGCGCTGCTGGCGCTGCTGCTGATCCATTGAGATTTCACAGGCCGGGGGCAGATGCCCGGCCGCATCGAATTGAGTGAAGGAAACGGAAACGAAATGGCGAAAAAGGTTCTGAAATTTTCCGTGGCGCTGAGCGCTGTGGTCGGCCTGCCGGCTGTTGCAGCGGGCCTGGATGTGAATGTCGGCATTCCGCAGCTTCAGGTGGCCGAGTACCACAAGCCCTATGTGGCTGTGTGGCTCGAGAACGCAGACGGTGGCGTGGCTGCCAATCTGTCGGTCTGGTACGACGTGAAGAAGCGCGATGCCGAGGGCACAAAGTGGCTCAAGGACATGCGCCAGTGGTGGCGTCGCACCGGCCGCGAACTCACGTTCCCGGTCGATGGCGTGACGCAACCCACCAAGCCGGCGGGAGCGCATGCGCTGTCGTTCGCCGAAGGCAAGAATCCCATGCCCAAGCTGGCGCCGGGGCAGTACAAGCTGATGGTGGAGGCCGCGCGCGAGGTGGGCGGGCGCGAACTCGTGTCGATTCCATTCGAATGGCCCGTGAAGCAAGCTACCAGCCTGTCCGCCAAGGGCAGCACGGAACTTGGCCAGGTCAAGCTCGACCTCAAGCCCTGATGGCAGCAATGCGCGCTGCGCTCCCGAACCCAACAAGATCTCAACTCGTCTGAAAGGATTCCTCCAATGATGCTCAAGAAGCACGCCATCGTGGCCGCGACCCTGGCGCTGGCCGCACTGTCCGCGCAGGCCCATGACATGTGGTTCAAACCCTCGAGCACGGTGCTCTCGAAGTCCGACTGGGTGACTGTCGATGCGGCCGTCTCCAACGACGTGTTTTTTTTCAATCATCGTCCCCTGGGCCTCGAGAACGTCAAGGTCACCGGACCCGATGGCGCGACGGTCGAGATGAAGAACGCCCACAAGGGTGAGCTGCGCAGCGTGTTCGACTTCAAGCCGGAGCAGCCAGGGACCTACCGCGTGACCATGCTGGCGAACGGCGTGATGGGCGGGTACAAGGACGCCAATGGCCAGCCCAAGCGTGTGCGCGGCACGGCCGAGGACATCCTCAAGCAGATTCCCGCGGATGCCAAGGATGTGCGCATCACCGAGAACGTGCGCCGCATGGAGACCTTCGTGTCGGTTGGCAAGCCGAGCGCCATCGCCAACACCGGCAAGGGACTGGAAATGAAGCCGGTCACGCATCCGAACGACCTGGTGAGCAGCGAGGAGGCCACGTTCGGATTCCTGCTCGACGGCAAGCCGGCCGCCAATCTGGAAGTCGAACTGGTGGCCGATGGCATCCGCTACCGTGACGGTGTGAGCGCCATCAAGCTTCGGGCCGACTCCAACGGCATGGTCAAGGTCAAGTTCCCGCGCGCCGGCCTGTTCTGGCTGAGTGCGGATGCGCAGGACGACAAGACCACGGTGCCTCAGGCCAAGGAGCGTCGCCTGGGCTATGTCGCCACGCTGGAAGTGCTGCCCTGAGAGTGATGGATTCGGCAGTCGGGTCGGCCATCGGGTCGGCAATGGAGTCGGGGACAGGGCCGGTAGCGGGCTCCCCCGCAACACCCAGGGTGCGATACGCTGCAAGCGTCTGGCAGATGTCGGCACTGAAGGCGGCCACGCCCCCGGGTGAGGAAGCCGGTGCGCCTGCAGACTTTTCCGCGCGCAGGTGGCAGGCACCTGCCGGCCTGCAGCACCGACACGATGCGCGTGTTCACCAGCTTTCGGGCGAGACCATGGGAACGAACTGGTCGCTGCGCCTTGCCAATCCGGAATTTGCATCCCTCGACGGTGCCAGGGCATCCGTGCAGTCCGTGCTGGACCTGGTGATCGCGCAGATGAGCAATTGGGAACGCGACTCCCTGATATCCCGCTTCAATGGGTTGCCGCCCGGAGGCGAGATGGCGTTGCCCGGCGAGTTTGCGCAGGTGCTGGACGCGGCCATGCATTGGGCCGGGCGCTCGGGCGGGGCCATCGACCCGACGATGGGCGCTCTGGTGTCGCTATGGGGTTTCGGCCCGCGACCCGATCCCATGGCACCGCATGCGGGCATCCCGCCTGAATCCGCAGTGATCGACGAGCAGCTCGCCGGAGCGGGCTTTGCCCGGATGCCTTGGGCTCCTGGGCAGCGGCATCTGGTTCAACCCGGAGGACTTCGGCTCGACCTGTGCGGCATTGCCAAGGGCTTTGCCGTGGACCGGGTCGCGGAAGCGCTCGCGCTGCAAGGCTGGACGGGCGGGTTGTTCGAGATCGGCGGGGAGCTCCGTGGTTGGGGTGAAAAGCCGGACGGCAAGGATTGGCAGATTCGTGTCGGCACAGCGGACAGCGCCCCGGAGGCCATGGTCGTGGGCATGCGAGACGGCGCCCTCGCGACCTCGGGTGACCTCTGGCACCACTTCCTTGTCGACGGGAAACGGTATTCGCACACGATCGATCCGCGGACAGGGCGGCCGGTGGAGCATGCGCTGGCGAGCGTCACCGTGCACCATGCCGAATGCATGCATGCCGACGCATTGGCGACGGTGCTGACTGTGCTGGGGTTGCGCGAGGGAATGGAGTTTGCCGTCGCCAATGACATAGCTGCCGTTTTTCGCGAACACGCGGATGAGGGCTGGGTGGCGATAGGCAATCCACTGCCGCAGGCCATCGTCACGCCCGCATGGAAGGCCCGCTTCGCATCATGAGCCTGGAGTGGATTCTGTCGCCGCAGCGTATTGCGGGCGCGGCGACTCTGGTGGTGGGTTATGCGGCGCTCTGCGCGCGCGTGGCGTGGGTATCCCGGCGCAAGAGGCTTGATCTCTCACATGGCAACGAGGAGGCGGCGGGTCATTCACAGTGGCCTGCGGTGCTTGTCTGCTATGCCAGCCAGACGGGCCAGGCGGAAGGCATCGCACGGGAGGCGGCAGGCATGCTGCGTGCGAGCGGCATGCGTGCCACGCTGATGCCGGTGGACGCGGTCGGCGCGGATATGCTGCGCTCGCACGAGCGCAGCCTGTGGGTACTGTCCACCACAGGCGAGGGCGACGCGCCCGACCATGCGCTCCCCTTTGTGCAGGCGCTGCTCCCCAAATCCCTGTCGCTGCCGAATCACCAGAGCCAGGTGCTCGCGCTGGGCGATCGGGAATACCGCGAGTTCTGCGCATTCGGGGAACAGGTGCACCGCTGGCTTGAGGCGCAGGGCGCCAGCAGCGAGTTGACCCGCGTGGACAACATGGACCGGGACACATTGCGCGCGTGGCAGGCGCGCATGAACGAGCGCAAGCTGGAGTGGCTGGGCGGGACGGACTCGCAGCCTCCCGCTCCCGACGAAGAGGAATGGCTGCTGCCGCCGGCCACCACGTTGGTGCGGCTCGAGCGGCGCACGCTGCTCAACCCGGGGAGCCAGGGCGGACCGCTGTACCAGCTGGATTGGGTGGCCGAGCCCGGCCGCGAGCTGCCGCACTGGGAGTCGGGTGATCTTGCATCGCTGCGAATTCCGGCCGACCCGGCACATCCTCGGGACTACTCGATCGCCTCGATCCCGCAGGACAACGTCCTGCAGATGCTGGTGCGCCTGAGCGTGCGTGAGGACGGCACGCCTGGCATGGCATCGGGCTGGCTGTGCGGCGGTATCCGCGAAGGCGACTCGCTGGAGGTGTCAGTTCGTCGGCACAGCAGCTTCCGCTTGGGAGACAGTGCCGGACGCCCGCTGATCCTGATCGGCAATGGCTCCGGGCTGGCGGGCCTGCTGGGCCACGTGCGCGCACGGATCGCGCGGCAGCAGGGCGACCAATGGCTGATCTTCGGCGAGCGCAGCCCGGTGCACGATGCGCTGCTGGATCAACAACTCCAGGACTGGCTACAGTCGGGACAGCTTGCGCGCCTGGACCGGGCCTGGTCGCGTGACGGCGACAACCCGCGCCTGTACGTACAGGACGTGGTGCTGGAACAGGCGGACGCGATTCGCGCATGGATCGCACGTGGCGCGGCCATCTTCGTCTGCGGCAGCCTCCAGGGCATGGGCCAGGGGGTGCACAAGGCGCTCAGGCAGGTACTGGGCGAGGAGGCGCTGCACGAGCTGGTGCAGTCGGGGCGATACCGCCGCGACGTGTACTGAATACGTGCAGCACGGCGCTGCTCGTGGCGTCAGTCCGTGACGGAGTCCGCTGCGATCTGCGACATCAACGCCGTCATGCGCGCGTCCTCGCCGATCGGTGACGACAGGCGCAGATCCAATAGCGGATGCTGCGCGCGCAGTTGAGCGACCATGCGCGGCAGGTCCTCGCGCGCATGCCGTCCCGCACCGAGGAACATCGGCACGATGGAGATCCTCTGCACGCCGGCGGCGGCCCACTGATCGACGACATCGGGCAGGGCGGGATCGCAAAGTTCAAGATAGGCGCATGCCACGGCAATGTCAGTGCGGCTTGCCGAAAGCATGCGTGCGACGGCCTCGATCGGCTGGCGCCACTGGGGGTCGCGCGAGCCGTGTGCGAACAGCACGACACCTGAAGTCGCAGCGGGGGTTGACATGGGTTCCTGCCGCTTCGCTAACGCCGGAGCACCAGCCAGCCGAAGGCCGCCAGTGACAGCATGGTGTAGATCAACCCCGGCGCGGCCGCAGTCAGCATGGGCGACCAGTTCTGCAGGTTGCCGGCGAAACCGAACACGTTGTTGAGCAGGAAGAAGCTGATACCGGCCATGACGCCGCCGAACACGTAGCCCGCGATGCCTCCGGAGCGGAAGTGAAGATAGGCGAACGGCAGCGACAGCACCACCATCACGAGGCAACTGAGCGGATAGAACACCTTGCGCCAGAACTCGATCGCATAGCGCTGCGTGGTCTGTCCGTTGGCCTCGAGGTGGCGGATGTACTGGAACAGCTCCAGCGTGGACATCTTATCCGGCTTGAGCACCGCGGCCGCAACCATGCTTGAGGTGATGCGCGTCTTCCAACTGAACTCGGGCTCCTCGGTGCGCTCGACCCGCATCTCGTCATCGGCATTGCGTTCAAAGACGCTACGCTTGACGTTCTGCAGATCCCAGGCATCGGTCTCCGTGTTGAACGTGCCGGTCTCGGCCTGCGTGGTCGATGCCGCAAAGCCCTTGGAATCGAACTCGAAGATGCGCACGTTGCGCATTTCGCCCGTGGTGGCGATCGCGCGCACGTTCACGGCGAAGCTATGGTCCCCCTGGCGCTCCTTGAGCCAGGCGCCGGTCACGCCGGTCGAGATCTGTCCCAGCCGGCGTGCCTTCACCAATTGCGCGGCCTTTTCGCTGACAGGCGAGATGTAGTCGCCGATCACGAATGTCAGCACCACGAACGCGCCGCCCAGGATCAGCAGCGTGCTGAGCGCCCGCCAAGGGCCCAGGCCGCTGGTGCGCATGATCGTGAATTCGGATGTCTGCGCCAGCCTTGCCATCACGAAGATGGTGCCGATCAGCACCGTGATGGGCAGGAGCTCATACAGGTGCTGCGGAATGCTGAGCGCCACGTAGAGCAGGGCATGCTGCACCTCGTAGGTCTTGTTGATCCAGCGCAGTTCATCCACCAGATCGAAAAAGAAGAACAGCGCAAGAAAGGCCAGCGTGACAAAGCCCACGCCCGCCACGACCTCGCGGTAGATGAATCGACGAATGGTTTTCATGCGGGCCTCCGCTCGGCTGTCTGGCGCCGGAAAAGCGAGCGCACGGACCATTGGTTGTGCCGTGCGGCGAGCAGCAGCAGGGCCAGGAGCAGTGTGCCGCCGTGCAACACGGCCATGAACTGGACCAGTCCGATGCGGTTGGCGGTGACCCAACTCTGACCCACGGTCATGAGGTTGTAGTAGACGATGAAGGCAAACAGCGCGAATGCCAGGCTGCTGCTGCGCCCCGCGCGTGGGTTGACCACCGCCACGGCGAGCCCCAGCACCACGAAGTTGAGCGCCGCGAAGGCGAGCCCGATCCGCCAGCCAAGCTCGGCCCGGTAGGCGGGCACACTCGAGCCCACGAGGTCGAGTGTGCTGCGCGTCTTGAGCGCCACTTCGTCGACGCCGCCGGACTTGGAGTCGCCGATGCGCGTGCCGTACTCGCCGAACTCACTCACGCGCAGCCCGGGCTTGTCGGTCTGCATTTCCAGGCGCTGGCCATTGAAGAGCACGGCGATGCGTTCGCCATTGCGCACCTCAAGCTTCGCGTTCTCGGCCGACGTGACCGTCTCGCGCCGTTCCTCGTTGGTGGCGATGAACACATTGCTGGCCGAGGTGGCATCGGGTGAGTCGCGGTCGATGAAGAACACGCGCGAGCCGTTGGAGGACTCCTGGAACTGGCCCGGAGCAATGCGGTCGACGTCGCTGCGCTGCTCGTACTGGGTCTTCAGTTCCTGGATCTGCGTGTTGGCCCAGGGCCATATCGCGAGAGAGAGCGTGGCGATGGCCAGCATCACAGGCCAGGCGAATCGCAGCAGCGGGGGCAACAGGCTCATGAGGCCCCGGCCGCTGGCGAACCAGATGACCATTTCGCTGTCGCGGTACATGCGCGAGAGCACGCCCACAATGGCGACGAAAAGGCACAGGCTCAGAATGGTGGGCAACTGGCCGAGCACGGTATAGCCCATCACGAGCATGACGTCGGACGGATTGACACTGCCTTTCGAGGCTTGTCCAAGGGTACGGATGAGCATCATCGTCATGACGATGGTGACCAAAACCACCAGCGTCGCACCGAAACTGCGCGCCAACTCCTTGCGGATGGATGAATCGAATAACATTGTCTCGAAGGAAAACGCCGATTATGAACTTCGAACTGACCACACTCTCCCTGTCTGCCGCCGTCAACCAGAAATGCGATGCACTGATCGTGCTGGTTCCTGAGGGAACCAAACCCGCAAAAGATGCGGTCTCCGCGATTCTGGCCCAGGCGCTCAAGTCGGGTGATCTGGAACTCAAGGCGGGAAAGACCCTGCAAATGTACGCGTCGCCCCTGATTTCGGCGCGCCGCGTGATTCTTGCCGGAAGTGGTGATGGTAGCGCGCGCAGCGTGCGTCTGGCGGTTACTGCTGTCGCCAATGTCCTCAAATCCCCCAAAGTCCGGAAAGCATGCCTGGTCTTTGCAGGCAAGACATCGCCCGAGGCGGTGGCTGCAGCGGTGCAATGCTGCGGCGAAATCGCCTATGCCTACACCACTACGAAGAGCAAGGCGGAGCCGCTTGCCATCAACCGCGTCGTGATCGGGGCCGAGGAAGCAGCGCGCCTGAAGCCGGCCTTTGAGATGGCGTGCGGCGTTGCCAAGGGCGTCGCCTTTGCCCGCGAGTGGGCCAACCGTCCCGCCAACCATGCCACCCCGACGCTGCTCGCCCAGGCCGCCAAGGGCCTGGCCGTGGGCGGCATCACCTGCAAGATCCATGGTCCGGCGGAGGTGGCCAAGCTGGGCATGGGCGCATTCATGGCCGTGGCGCAGGGCTCTGCGGAGCAGTTGCGGTTCATCGAGCTGCGCTACAACGGCGCAGCCAAGTCCGAGGCGCCCGTGGTGCTTGTCGGCAAGGGCATCACGTTCGACACGGGGGGCATTTCGCTCAAGCCAGCCGCCGAAATGGACGAGATGAAGTTCGACATGGGCGGCGCGGCCAGCGTGCTGGGCGTGTTCAGTGCCCTGTCTGAGCTGCGTCCGGCGGTCAACGTGGTGGGCCTGATCCCGGCGTGCGAGAACATGCCGGACGGCAAGGCCGTGAAGCCGGGCGATGTGGTGACCAGCATGAATGGACAGACCATCGAGATCCTGAACACCGACGCGGAAGGCCGCCTCGTGCTGTGCGACGCGCTCACTTATGCTGCGCGCTTCAAGCCGCGCGCCGTGGTCGATATCGCCACGCTCACGGGAGCCTGCGTGATTGCGCTCGGTGCGCAACGCAGCGGCCTGTTCTCGACCGATGAGGCCCTCGCGAACAAGTTGCAGGCGGCGGGCGACGCCTCGCTCGACCTGTGCTGGCGCATGCCGCTCGATGAGGAGTACGGTGAAGGCCTGCGCAGCAATTTTGCCGACGTGGCCAACGTGGCAGGACGTGCTGGCGGCGCGATCACGGCAGCCAAGTTCCTGCAGCGCTTCACGGGCACCATGCCCTGGGCGCACCTGGACATCGCCGGAACCGCATGGAAGGGTGGCGCTGCGAAGGGTGCCACCGGTCGTCCGGTGGGACTGCTGCTGCACTATCTGGCCTCCGAGGCTGGCGCTGCATCCAAGCCCGCCAAGGCTGCCAAATCGGTCAAGGCAGGTGGCAAGACGGGCTCCGCATCTACAAGCACGGCAACAGCAAAGCCTGCGCGCAAGGCTGCCGGCGCCCCCAAGGCCGCCTGAAGTGGACAGGACGTGATATCCGATGACGGAAGTTGCCTTTCATTTCAATGCGCCGGACAAGCTGGCCTACGCATGCCGCTTCGCTCGCAAGGCGCTGCGCCGGGAAATGCGCGTGGTGATCACGGGTGCCCCCGGTGAGTTGCAGGCGCTTGATCGCATGATGTGGGCCGTCGGTTCCACCGATTTCGTCGCGCACGCGCTCGCCGATGCCGATCCAGACATCGTGCGCGCATCACCGGTACTGCTGGCCGGCGATCCGTTGTCGGTATCGCCGCGCGACGTGCTACTCAACCTGGGGGCCCAGGTTCCCGGCGGGTTTGAGCAGTTCGCGAAGGTGGTGGAGGTCGTCAGTGCAAGCGACGAGGCGGATCGCCAATCGGCCCGCGTCCGCTGGCGGCAGTATGCGGCGCAGGGCTACGACATCGTGCGCCACGATCTCGTTTTGAAAGAGAATGCCTGACCATGTCGTCCGCGCCCGCCACCCCGCCCAAATTCGTTCCTACCCTCACGGAAGAGGTCAGCCTGCCTGTCGACCTGGTGGCCGAGGCGGACGAGGCGCCTGCGGAGATTCCCGGCGGGTATGAATTGCCAGCGGGTGCACCGGAAGAGGACGACGGCTTTACGGAGGAGGGCATCGCCGCCGCACCGCCCGGCGTGCCTCACGCACAGGCGCTGCCTCCCGAGCTTGTGGCCAACCTGCCCGAACTGACCGAGGTGGCCACTGAACCGCTGCCCGAAGGTGAGGACATGTCGGCGGAGCGGGAGGAGACCGAAGGTATGGAGCCGGTCGTGGAGGACGCGAGGCCCGAGAAGGCACCGCAGCCAATCGCCTCAGCCCACCCGTCACCGCTGCCCGAGGGCTACGAAGAGATCGTCATCCACCGTGTGATGCAGCGCGTGGACGTCATGCTCGAGCAGCGCTTGAAAGAGGCCATCGCCACGGTGATCCAGGAACAGACCCGCTCGATCGTTCCTCGCCTGCGTGAGGAGGTGGAGTCGGTCGTTCGCCAGTCGGTCTACGAGGCGGTGGCGGACGAGCTGGCCTCCGTCCACCACCAATGAACCTGTAAAAACCATGGGGCCGCCAGGCTCGCGCAGCGGCTCGAACCGATGCCACAGGGAGTTTCCCCAGTGTGGCGCGCCGTGGACGTGCACGCAGCCTCGTCTGCACTTGCATGGTGCCTCCGTCGAGGGCTTGCGCATGCCGGTATTCCTTGCGGCAGCACGAATCCAGGGCCTTCGGTGTGGCAAATGCCACGGGAACCCAGGCCTGGCGCGGGCTCATGCCCTGTGGCCTGCTTCTTGCAGTCTCCATATTCTGAGAATCCCTAGTGTTTCGCGATATGAATTGCGATATGTTTCAGCGAGTTGAGACAACACGAAATATCTCAGCGTCTTAATTTTTTGGAGATCCGTATGCAATTGAAGTTGAAGTTGACTGTGGCTGCTGCGGTTGCAGCAGTGGCCGGTATTGCAGCCGCTCAAGAGGTGGTGAAGATCGGTCACGTGGGCCCCGTATCCGGGCCCCAGGGTCACTATGGCAAGGACAACGAAAATGGCTCCCGCATGGCCATTGACGACCTGAATGCCAAGGGTGTGACCATCGGTGGCAAGAAGGTCAAGTTCGAACTGATGGCGGAAGACGATGCCGCGGATCCTAAGCAGGGTACGGCCGCTGCGCAGAAGCTGTGCGACGCCAAGGTCGCCGGCGTGGTGGGGCACCTGAACTCCGGCGTGACCATTCCCGCTGCCAAGATCTACAACGACTGCGGCACGCCCATGGTTACGGGCGCCGCGACCAACCCCGCTCTGACCAAGCCGGGCTATGACACGACGTACCGCATCATTGCCAACGACAACGCCCTGGGCGCCGCGCTGGCGGCTTACGCGGCAGATACGCTCAAGCTCAAGACGGTGGCGGTGATCGATGACCGTACGGCCTACGGCCAGGGCCTGGCCAGCGTGTTCAAGAAAGTGGCGCTGGAGAAGGGCATGAAGGTGGTCGAGGAGCAGTTCACGACCGACAAGTCGACGGACTTCATGGCGATCCTGACCGCCATCAAGGCCAAGAATCCCGATGCGGTGTTCTACGGCGGCATGGATGCGCAGGCGGGCCCGATGCTGCGCCAGATGCAGCAACTGGGCCTGAGCAAGCAGAAGTACTTCGGCGGCGACGGCTTCTGCACCACAGAACTCGCGAAGCTGTCGGCGAATGCTCCGACGCTTGGCAATGTGGTCTGCGCCGTGGGCGGTGCATCCCTCGAGAAGATGCCGGGCGGCAAGGACTGGAAGGCGCGTTACGACGCCAAGTACCCGGGCGCGTTCCAGGTCTACAGCCCGTACACCTATGACGCAGCCATGCTGCTGGCCGATGCGATGGTGCGTGCCGGCTCTTCCGATCCGAAGAAGTACATCCCCGAACTCAAGAAGTCGAACTACCAGGGCGTGACCGCCAAGATCGCCTTCGAGGCGAATGGCGAAATGAAGAATCCTGCCGTGACCCTGTTCAACTACAAGAACGGTGAGAAGCTTCCACTGAACTGAAGCCTCGGTTCCTGGAGACATGAGCAAAATGGGCCTTCGGATTCGAAGGCCCATTTTTTTGTTGGGGTTCACGGGTTGTGGCGGTCCAACGACCACCTAACCGCGGGTCAGCGCCGGACCTGCAGCGCTCCCGGGTTCACGATGTTCGTGGGCGTGCCCTTGATGTAGTTGACCACATTGTCGAAGGCTGCACCGAAGTACAGCTCGTAGCTGTCCTGTTCGACATAGCCGATGTGTGGCGTGCACACGCAGTTCTCGAGGCGCAGCAGGGCGTGTCCTTGCAGGATGGGCTCGCTCTCGAACACATCGACCGCCGCCATGCCGGGACGGCCGCGATTGAGTGCGGCGATCAGTGCATCTTGTTCGATCAGTTCTGCGCGTGATGTGTTGACGATCAGCGCCGTGGGCTTCATCTGGCTCAGGTCCTCGAGCGTGACGATATTGCGCGTCTCTTCATTGAGGCGCAGGTGCAGCGAGATCACATCGCACTGCGCAAAGAACTCGGCACGGGTCGAGGCCACCTGGAAGCCATCGCTCAGCGCCTGTGCACGCGATGCCTCGCGGCCCCAGACGCGCACGTTCATCCCGAAGGCCTTGGCGTAGCCCGCAACGATGCGCCCGATCTTGCCGTAGCCCCAGATACCCAGCGTCTTGCCGCGCAGCACCATGCCGAGGCCGAAGTTCGGCGGCATGGAGGCGGCACGCATGCCCGACTGTTGCCACGCACCGTGCTTGAGGTTGGCAATGTACTGGGGCAGGCGGCGCATGGCCGCCATGATGAGTGCCCAGGTCAGCTCGGCAGGCGCGACGGGCGAGCCGACACCTTCGGCGATGGCAATGCCGCGTTCGGTACAGGCATTCACGTCGATGTGCGAGCCGACCTTGCCGGTCTGTGCGATGAGCTTGAGGCGTGGCAGCTTTTCCACGAGCTGGCGGGTGATGTGCGTGCGCTCGCGGATGAGAACGATGACGTCGGCATCCTTGAGTCGGACCGACAGCTGGCCGAGACCTTTGACCGTATTGGTGTAAACCTTGGCGGAGTATCGTTCAAGCCGTTCGGCGCAATGGAGCTTGCGTACAGCGTCCTGGTAGTCGTCGAGTATGACAATATTCATCTTGTTTGCTGCAACTACGTGACGAGCGCAGCCGGTCGGCTGGGCGTGTCTTGGAAGATTCAATCAATTCGGTGCAGCGCATGAATGAATGCATGCGTGCAGGGGCCTCATTGTCGTTGATGCAGCCGCGGATGCGCCAGTCGCAGACCGAATTGGGGTGCTTTTCAAACACAAGGTTACAGAGATTCTGCTGCTCTGCGAGTGTGTGATGGTCAACGTTACCCAATCAAGAGACGTTGAACAAGAGTGATTTGCCCGAGCGCATCCACACCGGCTCTTACAGCTGTTGTTTCATGATGCAGATCAGTACATAGGGCGGCCTTACCATGGCGACCTTGCCGTTCGAGGCGTATCCGGCGTCTGGACCCCTGGTTCTGCGTTGGCGCATGGTGAGGGCCATCAGCTTCATACAAGGATTCGAGAGACACATGTCGCACCACAACTCAATGACCACCTTATCGCATGGGCAGCACGTTGCCGGTCGCCTTGGCCGCCGGCTTGGTGCAGGCCTGCTGGGCCTTGTGCTGACCGTGATGGGTACTGCCGCCAGCGCGCAGGCCTACGTGAACGGTTCGGTGAGCGGCCAAATCGCACCGGGCGTCTACGGCCGCGTGGACATCGGGAACGCACCGGCGCCTGCTCTGATCTATCAGCAACCCATGCTCATTGCGCCGCCGCCTGTGGCCGTGCCTGCTCCACCTGTCTATATGTACGTGCCGCCGGGACATGCCAAGCATTGGGGCAAACATTGCGCGCGCTATGGTGCCTGCGGGCAGCGCGTCTATTTCCTGAGGAACCCGCCACCGCACTGGCGTGGAGGAGGCGATCGGGATCGCTGGGATCATGACCGGCGCGACCGCCACCGTCATGACCGGCACGATCGGCATGATCGCGACCACTGGCGGGATCGTGATCGCGACCATGGCCATCATGGCCGTCATCGCGACTGAGGTTGAGGTAGATCGGGACAGGTACTACGATGGAGATTTCGTGACGTGACAGGCAAGGATTTGTTCGCCTTGCCGCTGCGAATCGACCCCAACCGGGTTTAAGCTTGAGGGCCATGGCCCACGTCACATTCTCCCCCCCATACTCGCCCGCGGATCAGGTAGCCAACCAGCTGCGTGACCGCGGGTTCGCTGTTTTGCAACCTGCCGATGTAGCCAGCTGGATCGGCTGTTCCCTCGAAGACCTGCAGAAACTGTCGGCCGCATGGAGCGACCTGCCGCCGGACGAGTTCCTCAAGGATGGCGGGCGCTACCGGCGTCGCCGGCATTCCTGCTTCGTGGTGGAAGGGCTCGAATACCAGCAGGTGCCCCATCGTGCCCACTGGCAGCCCGTGGAATACAACGCGCTGCATGGCGGCATGCAGCGCTGGTTCGAGCCGATGCGGGACGAGACGGTCGGCAAGCCCGTATGGGCACAGACCATGCGTGCCCTGGCGGCACTTTCACAAGCCGTAATCACCCCCGGCGCCGAACCCCAGAGTTGGCACATCGAGGCGCACCAGTTCCGCATCGATACGTCGGACGGCATCGGCCGGCCCACACCGGAAGGTGCGCACCGCGATGGCGTCGATCTGGTCGCGGTGTTCCTGGTGGACAGGCAGGACGTGAAGGGCGGCGAAACACGCATTTTCGAAGCCACGGGCCCGAATGGCCAGCGCTTCACGCTCACGGAGCCCTGGTCCGTCATGCTGCTGGATGACGCCCGCATGATCCATGAAACCACCCCCATCCAGCCGGCGGGCGAGAAGGGCTGGAGGGACACCCTGGTGGTAACCTGCCGCGCAGGCGGCTTTCAGAGCGAATGATTCCGTTGGCCGGGATGCCCATGGAGGAACCATGCGTATTTGATGTGCATCAAGCAATATGAGAAGCTGCAGCAGCACACTATCACTGATGTGTCGCGAGCTTCGCTTGCGTTGATCAGATCCAAAGATAAGGAGTATTCATGTTCACCAATATCCTCATCCCGGTAGATGGCTCGACCACCGCACTGTCCGCGGTTTCCAAGGCGGCAGGGCTGGCCAAGACCTATGGCAGCACTGTCACCGTGCTGTACGTGATCGATCCCTATCCCTTCACAGGCGTTGGCGCGGACTTTGCCTACGGTCAATCGCAATACCTGACAGCGGCCAGCACCGAGGCCAACACAGCGCTCGACACCGCCAAGAAGGCCCTGGAAGAGGCCGGCGTCGACAAGGTCAACGCAGTGGTGGGAGAAGGTCATGCGGTGCATGAAGGCATCATGCGTGCGGCCAAGGAAATAGGCAGTGACCTGATCGTCATGGGCTCCCACGGTCGGCGCGGCCTTGAAAAGCTGGTGCTGGGCAGTGTCACCCAGCGTGTTCTGGGCGTGGCCGATATTCCCGTGCTGGTTGTTCGGGAGTGACCATCGCTGGCATGCGGCGCATGCCTTGATGAAGCAGAACGGCCCCTCGGGGCCGTTTTTCCTGGAGGCTTTCAGCCTCCGAAGATGCGCGTGAGCCAGCCCTTCTTGTTCTGGCGTGCCTCGAGCTCCTGCAGCACCTCGGCCTTGATGCGGCGGGACTCCGCCGATGGGCCGGCACCTTGCTGGGCCATGCGCAGATAGGCCTTGGCCGTATCGATGTATCCGTGGTCCTCGTTGCGGATGTGGTTGAACAGCCAGCGCGAAAGCATGCCATGCAGCTCTGCCGTGACGTCCTCTCCGGCCTCGAAGCGCGTCTGCATCTCTGCAACGCGGCGGGTGAAGAGTTCGTGCACTTTCTTGTGCGGCCCGGAGAAGAGGTAGCCCGCACTCTCCATCAGGCTTTCCTCGAACACGAAGTGCGAGATCGTGTAGTCGACCATTTCGCCGATCACATTGCCGAGCGCTTCGCGATCGTGGGTGGAGCGCAGTTCATGCAATGTGTTGATGTATTCGACGATGCGACGATGTTGCCGGTCGATTTCATCGATACCGGTATCGAGCTCGGGTAACCAAACCAGCAAGGCCATATCTTCTCCAATCTCAGTGTCTGGAGAAGTATTCCTAATCGCCGTCAAGTCCACCATGATGTAAGTCATGCCTCAGCGATGTGCGGCCCCTGCATCGCGGGCTGCCAGGGCCGCGAACAGACTGTGTTCTTCCGCGCCGGCACAAGCTACATTGGCGCGGAAGAGGTGCGCGATGATTATTCGATCTTCACGCCCGAAGCCTCGACGATGCCCTTCCACTGGGTGTATTCGGTGCTCAGCAGCTTGCCGAAATCGGCTGGCGACATGGCGAGCGGCTCCGCGCCCTGGGCGTGGATGGCAGCCTTCATTTCGGGGGTGGCCAGCAGCTTGTTGATCTCGGTGTTGAGGGTGGTGACCACATTGGCGGGCGTGCCAGCCGGAGCCATCACGCCATACCAGGTGCTCACGTCAAAGCCCTTGTAACCCGACTCGGCGATCGTCGGCACGTCGGGCAGCGACGAGCTGCGCTTGGCGGACGTGACGGCGAGCGGGCGCAGCTTGCCTGCCTGGATCTGGGCCATGGCGGACGGAACCGACGACACCAGAAGGTCCACATTGCCGGCCAGCGCATCCATCATCGCGGGGTTGGAACCCTTGTAGGGGACGTGGCTCAGCTTGATGCCGGCAGCCTTCTCGAACAGGTCGCCGGCCAGATGGATCGATGTGCCGTTGCCTGGCGAGCCATAGGTCACGGACCCGGGATTGGCCTTGGCTGCGGCCACGACATCGGCCAGGGTCTTGTACTTGGAGTTGGCGGACGTGGCGATGATCACGGGCGTGTAGGCCACGTGCGCAACGGCGGTCAGGTCCTTGGTGGGATTCCAGGGCAGGTTCTTGTAGAGCCACGGGCCGATGACCAGGTTGTCCTTCTGGCCCATGACGATGTCGTAGCCCGTGGGCTGTGCCTTGACGACTTCACCGATGCCGATGGTTCCACCCGCGCCGGGCTTGTTGTCGGCCACCACGGTCCACTTGTTGGTCTTGCCCAGTTCGTTGGCGACGAGGCGCGCGAGGATGTCCGTGCCGCCGCCCGGAGGGAAGGGGATCACCAGGCGCACGGGCTTGGTGGGGTAGTTCGCGGCCGGGGCGGTCTGGGCGTGGGCGGCGTTGCCCAGGGCAAGTGCGGCGTATGCGGCAACGGCGGTTGTGATAGTGAATGTACGGCGCATCATCATGATGTGAAAGTCTCTCCTGCAGATGGAAAAAGGCCCCGTCTGGCAAGCCAGTGGGGCCTTGTTGTGGGACACCATCGCGGATATTAGCGCGTGTTGGGCATCTGTCGTACCCGTGCTATCCACAGTCCGGCGTCGATGCCTTCCGTTGTTGCGCCCCTGGTGGGGCGCTTCGCATCACAGGCGCTCGAAGATGGCGGCAATGCCTTGGCCGCCGCCAATGCACATCGTCACCAGAGCGTACTTGCCCTTGATGCGCTCCAGTTCGTGCAGCGCCTTCACGGTGATCACGGCACCGGTCGCGCCGATGGGGTGGCCCAGCGAGATTCCGGAGCCGTTCGGGTTCACCTTGGCAGGATCGAGACCCAGATCGCGTGTCACCGCGCAGGCCTGGGCGGCAAAGGCTTCGTTGGCTTCGATCACGTCCAGATCGTTGACGCTCAGCCCCGCCTTTTCCAGCGCCAGCTTGGTGGCTGGCACGGGGCCGATGCCCATGTACTTCGGATCTACACCGGCATGGGCGTAGGCCACCAGGCGAGCCATGGGCTTGAGGCCACGGGCCTGCGCAGCCTTGGAGTCCATCAGCACGACTGCTGCTGCGGCGTCGTTGATGCCGGACGCATTGCCCGCAGTGACGGTGCCGTTTTCCTTCAGGAACACGGGCTTGAGCTTGGCCATGTCGGCCGTGGTGGCTCCTGCGCGGAAATGCTCGTCGGTCGCGTACTGCACATCACCCTTCTTGGACTTGAGGGTGACGGGCACGATCTGGTCCTTGAAATAGCCCGCTGCCGTGGCGCGCTCGGCACGGTTGTGGCTTTCGACGGCCAGGTTGTCCTGGTCTTCGCGGGTGATGCCCCACTTGGCGGCGATGTTCTCGGCCGTCACACCCATGTGGATGTTGTGGAACGGGTCATGCAGCGCGCCGATCATCATGTCGATCATCTTGAAGTCACCCATGCGTGCACCCCAGCGGCTGGTGAGCGATGCATACGGCGCACGGCTCATGTTCTCCGCGCCTGCGCCGATGGCGATGTCTGTATCGCCCAAAAGGATGGACTGGCTTGCGCTCACGATGGCCTGCAGGCCCGAGCCGCACAGGCGGTTCACGTTGTAGGCCGGCGTACCTTCACCGCAGCCGCCATTGATTGCCGCCACGCGCGAGAGATACATGTCCTTGGGTTCGGTATTGACCACATGGCCGAACACGACGTGACCCACGTCCTTGCCCTCGACGTTCGCACGGGCCAGCGATTCGCGCACCACGGTCGCGCCGAGTTCGGTGGGGGGAACATCCTTGAGGCTGCCGCCAAAGGTGCCAATGGCGGTGCGGACGGCGCTGACAACAACTACTTCACGGGACATGCGGGTCTCCTGATCGAGATTTCAGTTGGAAATGATGGGAAGAAGTGATCACCCGGCCTCGCCCGGCCGCCGCGATGGCGTTCACGAGCGAAACCACGTATTCAGATACGTATTGTGCAGTGCATCATTTCACGCGTCACGCACATCCGCGACAGGGTTTGTACCGAAGTCCTCTCTTTTGATGTAAGCGATCACGCGGGCGGCGGCGTCGGCAGGCGAGGTGAGTTTGCTGTCCGATTTCATGCTCTGGAAGTTCGCGATGTCCGGGAAATCGGTGGGGTCCGCGCTGCGCAACTGCACCTGCATGTCGGTGTCGATCACGCCCGGAGCGAGCGAGCACAGCCTGGCGCCATTGGCGCGCTGCGCCTCCTCGAGCGCCACGCATCGCGTGAACAGGTCCATGCCTGCCTTGGCGGAGCAATAGGCGGCCTGCGATGCCATGGGGCGGCGGCCCAGGCCCGATGAAATGTTCAGCACCTTGCGCGGACAGTTCCAGCTCTCGGTGGCGGCGAGAAAGGCACCGGTCAGCGCCATGGGCGCCTCCAGCCCGACACGCATCGCGTTCTGGAGGTCCAATGCCGAGACCTGGCCGATGGGCGCGATGCGCGGGATCACGCCTGCGTTGTTGATCAGCGTGATGCTGGCCCAGTCATCGGGATTGAGCGAGGAGAGCAGGGTATTCAGGCGCCGTGCGGCCTCGGCGGTATCGGAGAGGTCCTGCTCCCATTGCTGCAACTGCTCGGTGCCTGTGGCGGCCTGCGCGAGCGCCTCGCTGGTCTTGCGTGCAATGCTGACCAGCACATGGCCTTCCTGCAGCAGTTGCTGTCCGATGGCGAGGCCCATGCCGCGCGAGCCGCCAGTGAGAATGGTGAGGTGTTGGGTGGTGTTCATCAGCCCATCTTACGGGAACGCGGGCAACAACAAGAGGTTCATTCCGGAATGTCTAGGCCAACGAGCCCCTGTGACCAGTACATGCCTTGCGCGGCCTTTGAGACCGAGACGAAGCCTGTGGCTTCGATGGGTTATTCGTGCCGAGGCGCCGATACGGGGCTTGATCCTTCGTTGCACCTCCTTGCCTACCGAAAGGTATGTCTGCGTCGGCGACGCCTCGTCTCAAGCCCCGTCTCGGCGTTGTGGTTGGTGATTCGAGCGCCTTGACCACTTTGGAGGCCCGCTGCCTGACACTCCGAATACCGCGCGCTCCCCATTCGCGAGGCACAAAAAAATCGCGCGGCTTGAAATTCAAGCCGCGCGATTTTGTGAGTCGATCGATATTGATCGGGATGCCTGTCAGGCGCCCAGGTAGGCCTTTCGCACGTCCGCGTTGGTCAGCAGGGCCTGGCCGGAGTCCTCCAGTACGACCTTGCCTGTTTCCAGCACATAGCCGCGGTCGGCGATCTGCAGGGCGCGATTGGCGTTCTGCTCTACGAGGAACACGGTCACGCCGTTGGCGCGGATGGTCTGGATGATCTCGAAGATCTGCGCAATGATCAGCGGGGCAAGTCCGAGCGTCGGCTCGTCGAGCAGCAGCAGGCGGGGCTTGCTCATGAGGGCGCGCCCGATGGCCAGCATCTGCTGCTCGCCGCCGGACATGGTGCCCGATCGCTGGCTCGCGCGTTCACGCAGTCGAGGGAACAGCTTGAAGACATGCTCGATGCCGTCGGCGATCTCGGACTTGTTCAGGAAGAATCCTCCCATCTTGAGGTTTTCCTCGACGGTCAGGTCCTTGAACACGCGGCGGCCCTCGGGTGAGACGGCGATGCCGCGGCGCATGATGTGATGCGTCGACAGCTGGGTGATGTCCTCGCCCTCGAACAGGATGCGACCGCCGCTTGCGCGCGGGTTGCCGCAGACGGTCATCAGCAGCGAGGTCTTGCCCGCGCCATTGCTGCCGATCAGCGTGACGATCTCGCCCTGGTTGACGTGCAGGCTGACCTTGTTGACCGCACAGATCGCGCCGTAGTGGGTGGAGACCTGCTCCAGTTGCAACATGTGTTTTGCACTCATCAGGCTTCTCCCAGATAGGCCTTGATGACCCGCTCGTTGTTGCGCACCTCCTCGGGCGTTCCCATGGCGATCGGCTTGCCGTATTCCATGCACAGAATGCGCTCGGACACGCCCATCACGAGACCCATGTCGTGCTCGATCAGGAGCACGGTCACGTCGAACTCGGCGCGCAGGCGGTCGATCAGGTGCTGCAGCTCGACCTTCTCCTGCGGATTGAGACCTGCGGCGGGCTCGTCCAGCATCAGCAGCTTGGGCTGGGTGATCATGCAGCGTGCAATTTCCAGCCGACGCTGGTGACCATAGGCCAGGTTGCCGGCCTCGCGATTGGCGAATTCGGCAATGCCCATGAAGTGCAGCCACTTCATTGCGTTCTCGACGGCCAGGCGCTCGCTTGCGCGATAGCCCTTGGTGTTGAACAGTCCCCCCAGCACGGACTTGCTGGTGCGGCTGTGCTGCGCGACCAGCAGGTTCTCGAGTGCCGTCATGCTCTTGAACAGGCGCACGTTCTGGAAGGTGCGCACGACGCCGCGCTGCGCGACGCTGTGGCTGCCCAGGCCCGCGATCGAAGCGCCCTCGAGCGTGATCACGCCCGTGGTGGGCTTGTAGAAGCCGCTGATGCAGTTGAACACCGTGGTCTTGCCGGCACCGTTGGGGCCAATGATGGCGAAGATTTCCTTGGGCTTGATGGCCAGTTGCACCCCATCGACGGCCAGAAGGCCGCCGAAGCGCATGCTCAGGTCCTTGACTTCAAGTAGATGGCTCATGCGTGCGCTCCATCCTTGTTGTTGCCGGTGGAAGCCGGAACTTCCACATGGTGGCGCTTCATCGGCAGGAGGCCCTGCGGACGCCAGATCATCATCAGAATCATCACCAGACCGAAAATCAGCATGCGGTATTCGGAGAACTCGCGCGCCAGTTCGGGCAGCACGGTGATCAGAATGGCCGCAATGATCACACCCAACTGCGAGCCCATGCCGCCCAGCACCACGATGGCGAGAATCAGCGCCGACTCGATGAAGGTGAAGGACTCGGGGTTCACAATGCCCTGGCGCGCCGCGAAGAACGCACCTCCGAAGCCCGCGAACATGGCACCCAGCGTGAACGCCGAGAGCTTGATCTTGGTGGGATTCAGGCCCAGCGAGCGGCAGGCGATTTCGTCTTCCCGCAGCGCTTCCCACGCCCGGCCGATCGGCATGCGGATCAGGCGGTTGCTGATGAACAGCGTGACCGTGGCCAGCAGCAGGGCCATCAGGTACAGGAAGATCACCATGTGCATGGTGCTGAACTCGATGTTGAAGAACTGTGCGAACGTGGTGCCGCCTTCGCTCGTCGGTGAACGGGTCAGCGGGATGCCGAGGAACGTAGGCTTCGGGATGCCCGAGATGCCGTCGGGGCCGCCCGTCCAGTCGTTCAGGTTCACCAGCAGCAGACGAATGATTTCACCGAAACCGAGCGTCACGATCGCAAGGTAGTCACCGCGCAGGCGCAGCACCGGAAAGCCCAGCAGGAAGCCGAACGTGGCCGATGCGAGGCCGGCGAGCGGCAGCGCCTCCCAGAAGCTCCAGCCGGCCCAGTGATAGAGCAGGGCGTAGGTGTACGCGCCCACGGCATAGAAGCCCACGAAGCCCAGGTCCAGCAGACCCGCAAAACCCACCACGATGTTCAGGCCGAGGCCCAGCATCACGTAGATCATGGCCAGCGTGGCGATGTCGACCGCGTTGCGTCCCGCGAAGAACGGCCAGGAGATGGCGATCAGCGCAACCACCAGGATCACCACGGGGCGGCTCTTGGCGGACAGGCTGGGCAGCGCGGGAAAGGAGATGCCCTTGGTGGCTGTCTTGACTGCGGGGCGCAGCAGTTGCCACACGAAGACGATCACGCAGCCCCAGATCACGTAGTTCCACTGCGGAACCAGGTAGGTGCGGATGCCGGCGCGCTCCAGATGCAGGCCGAAGATCGGAATGATCAGCAGCGCCGCGATGATGGTCGCGAAGATGGCGGTGCCGAGTTGAGAGCGGATTTTGTTCATCAGACCTTCTCCACTTCAGGCTTGCCCAGCAGGCCGGTCGGACGGAACAGCAGGATCAGCACCAGCAGGCCGAAGGCCACGATGTCCTTGTATTCCGACGAGATGTAGGCGGCTGCGAAGGTTTCGGCCACGCCGAGCACGACGCCGCCGAGCATGGCGCCCGGAATGCTGCCGATGCCTCCCAGCACCGCGGCCGTGAAGGCCTTGATGCCGGCGATGAAGCCGATGAACGGATTGAGCTTGCCCACCGCCAGTGCGATCAGCACACCGCCCACGGCGGCCAGCACGGCGCCCAGGATGAAGGTGAAGGAGATCACGCGGTTGGTGTCGATGCCCAGCAGGTTCGCCATGTGCATGTCCTGTGCGCAGGCGCGCGACGCGCGGCCCATGCGGGAGTGCTTGATGTACATGGTGAGTGCGATCATCAGGGCCACGGCCACCACGATGATCAGGATGCGGGTATAGGGAATGAACACTTCGAAGGTGCCCATGTGGAACGTGAACGCTCCGGGCAGCAGTGCGGGAACCGCCATGTCGCGGGCCCCCTGGCCGAGCGCAACCCAGTTCTGCAGGAAGATGGACATACCGATCGCGGAAATCAGCGCCACGAGGCGCGGACTGCTGCGCAGCGGCTTGTAGGCAACCTGCTCCACGGCGAAACCGTAGACCCCGGTGATCACCACGGCCACGACCAGCATGAGCGCAATGATGAACCAGATCGGCAGGCCACTGGTGGTGCCGACGGCAGAAAGAGTGACCAGGCCCACGTAGGCTCCGATCATGTAAATGTCGCCGTGAGCGAAATTGATCATCCCGATGATGCCGTAGACCATGGTGTAGCCAATGGCAATCAGGGCGTAGATGGCTCCTAGTGAGAGCCCGTTGAATAGCTGCTGTATCAGCTGCGGCAATAAGTCAGACATTGTGCTTGGTCGTCCACTGTGAGGGCTGGTGCAATCGATCTTGCATGGCCTCCGTGCGCTTGTCATCGGGAAAGCACCGCTTGGAGGCGCTGCCGATCGATGGCACTAGTTAAACGAACGGGGCAGGAACGTCGCAAACGCGGTTTGCGAACGTCCTGCCCCGAAAGGGGAGCGTAGTGGGTTACTTGACCGCCGGAGTCTTGGAACCGTCCTTGTGCCACTGGAACACCTGGAAGTCGAAGGACTTCAGGTCACCCTGCTTGTTCCAGGAAACCGGGCCGAGCACGGTGTCCACGGTGTTGGCGTGCAGCCAGTCAGCCACCTTGGCAGGATTGTCACCAGCGGCCTTGATGCCGGCGATGATCGCCTGGGCGGCTGCGAACGAAGTCATCTGGAAGGCGCCGGACGGATTGCGCTTGGCATCCTTGAAGGCCTTGGAGATGGCGGCGTTCTTCTCGTTGGCGGAGAAGTCTGCAGGCAGCGTCACCAGCATGCCTTCCACGGCGGGGCCGGCGATGGCGTTCACTTCAGGGTTGCCAACACCTTCGGGGCCCATCATCTTGACCTTCAGGCCTTGTTCAGCGGCCTGGCGCAGCAGCAGGCCCATTTCGGGGTGGTAGCCGCCGAAATAGACGAAGTCGACACCGGCGCTCTTGAGCTTGGTGATGACGGCGGAGTAGTCGGAATCACCTGCGTTGATGCCTTCGAACAGGGCCACCTCGACCTTGGCCTTCTTCAGGTCGTCGCGCACGGCGGTGGCGATGCCCTGGCCATACGACTGCTTGTCGTGCAGCACGGCAACCTTCTTGGGCTTGGCATGTTCGATGATGAACTTGGCAGCCGACGGGCCTTGCTGGTCGTCACGACCGATGGTGCGGAAGATGAAGTGGAAGTTCTTGCCGTCGGTCAGGGCCGGCGACGTGGCCGATGGAGTGGCAACCACCACGCCTTCGTTGTTGTAGATCGGTGCCGCAGCAATGGAGGCGCCGGAGCAGACCGGGCCGATCACATAGCCGATCTTGCTGTTCACCACGCGGTTGGCGGCCACGGGACCTTGCTTGGGCTCGCAGGCATCGTCCACGGCCACCAGCTCGATCTTCTTGCCGTTGATGCCACCTGCTGCATTGGTCATCTCGACAGCCGTTGTTGCACCTTCCTTGACCATATCGCCGTACTGGGTCAGAGCACCGGTCGTCGGGATCACCATGGCGATCTTGATTTGTGCCTGAGCTGCTGTACCGATAAATGCTGCGCCAGCCAGTCCCAAGGCGGCGATCAACGTACGCGCACGGAAGGTCGTTTGCATAGTTTTTCCTATCACTGTTAGTTACGAGAGAGATAAATAGTATGCAGTCGCGCACCCCCTGGTGAGGGGTGTCTTCTAGCAAGTCGCCCAGCTTATCGAGGGGAGTTGGCCTCACAACGGGGATTACCCTAGGAGGTTTGCATAAGTAAGTGCCAATTATCGCCCCTTATGGCGACATTTGATTTGACACAAAATCAGAACGGAACCGCGCTTCGGATGGCAATGTGCTCGCCTGTCACAGGGTGGGAGAACTCGAGCGATTTCGCGTGCAGCATCAGGCGGTCGGGCGAAAGGCCAATGAATTCAGGTGCATAGAGCGCGTCCCCGAGGATGGGGTGGCCCAGATGCCTGAGGTGCACCCGCAGTTGATGCGTGCGGCCGGTGACGGGGCGCAGCGAGACACGCGTGGTTTCCAGTGCCAAGGAAGCTTCAGCGCCGTCAGCACCTGTAAGGTTTGTTGTACTCGATCGACAAAGGGTTTTCCATAGCGTGACGCTGGGCTTGCCCCCGGGGTCGATGATGTGGATCGGGCGGTTGGGCCAATCCAGCAGAATCGGCGCATCGATCTCCTGCCAGTCGTCTTCGCTCGCCCACGGCAGTGCGCCAGCGACCACCGCCTCATAGGTCTTGTGAACCAGGCGTTCGGCGAACGCGCTGCTCATCGCGCGCTGCGCCGGCAGGTTCCGGGCCATCAGCACGATGCCCGAGGTGGCCATGTCCAGCCGGTGGACGACGAGCGCATCGGGCCATTGCGCGAGGACGCGGCTGCTGAGGCAATCCTGCTTGTCGGGGCCGCGTCCGGGAACACACAGCAGCCCGGAGGGCTTGTCGAACGCCAGGAGATGCTCGTCCTCGTGCAAGGGGATGAGCGGCGTACGCGGAATCAGGGGCGGGGAAGGGAATTGCATCGAGGCGCAAGTGTAGGCTGGCACAGGCATGCAGACACGAAAAAAGGCGAGTGGCCCCGAAGCCACTCGCCGAGCAAAGCGCATGCACGCTCTCGGTGACATGCCGGCACCAGGCAACCGGCACGTCTTCCAATCACTTGATCACTTGTCTTCGAACGCGTCCATTGGCACGCAGCTGCAGAACAGGTTGCGGTCACCGTAGACGTTGTCCACGCGGCCCACGGGGGACCAGTACTTGGACTTGCGCAATGCCGCCACGGGGTACGCAGCCAGCTCGCGAGCGTAGGGGTGTTGCCATGCGTCCGCCGTGACCTGCTCGGCCGTGTGCGGTGCGTTCTTGAGCGGATTGTCCTCGCGTGGCAGGGCGCCGGCCTCGATCTGGCGGATTTCCTCGCGGATGGCGATCATCGCGTCGACGAAACGGTCGATCTCGTACAGCGTCTCGCTTTCCGTCGGTTCCACCATCAGCGTGTTGGGTACGGGGAAGGAGAGCGTGGGCGCATGGAAGCCGTAGTCGATCAGGCGCTTGGCGACGTCTTCGGCCATCACGCCGGAGCTGTCCTTGAGATGGCGCAGGTCCAGAATGCACTCATGCGCCACGTGGCCGTTCGCGCTGGAGTACAGCGTCGGGTAGTGGTCCTTCAGGCGCGCACTGATGTAGTTGGCGCTCAGGATCGCGGCTTCCGTGGCGTGCTTGAGGCCGTCCGGGCCCATCATGCGGATATACATCCAGCTGATCGGCAACACGGCCGCATTGCCCAGCGGCGCGGCGCTCACGGCGCCCGTGCCGCTCTCGATGCCGGTGGTCTTGTGGCCGGGCAGGAACGGCACGAGGTCCTCCACCACGCAGACCGGGCCCACGCCGGGGCCGCCACCGCCGTGGGGAATGCAGAAGGTCTTGTGCAGGTTCAGGTGGCTCACGTCGCCGCCGAACTCGCCTGGAGCAGCCACGCCGACCAGCGCGTTCATGTTGGCGCCGTCCACGTAGACGCGGCCGCCGTGCTGGTGCACGAGTTCGCACAGTTCCTTCACCTGGGTCTCGAACACGCCGTGCGTGGACGGATAGGTGATCATGATGCAGGCGAGGTTGGTGCTGTGCTGCTCGCACTTGGCCTTGAGGTCGGCCATGTCCACGTTGCCGTTGGCGTCGCAGGCGGTCACGACGACCTGCATGCCCACCATCTGGGCGGAAGCGGGGTTGGTGCCGTGCGCGCTGCTCGGGATCAGGCACACGTTGCGGTGCGCATCGCCGCGCGACTCATGCCATCCCTTGATCGCCAGCAGGCCGGCGTATTCGCCCTGGCTGCCGGCGTTGGGCTGCAGGCTCACGCCGGCATAGCCGGTGGCCTGGCAGAGCCAGTCGCGCAACTGCTGGTCGAGCTCGAAGTAGCCAGCGAGCTGGTCGCGTGGCGCGAAGGGATGCATGTTCGCGAACTCGGGCCAGGTGATGGGGATCATCTCGCTCGTGGCGTTGAGCTTCATGGTGCACGAGCCCAGCGGGATCATGCTGCGGTCAAGCGCCAGATCCTTGTCCGACAGGCCGCGCAGATAGCGCAACATGCCTGTTTCGGAGTGGTGCGTATTGAATACCGGGTGGGTGAGGAAACTGCTCTTGCGCTCGGCGAATGCGGGAATGAGCGAAGGAGCTCCTTCGTCCATGGACTCGATCGTCGGCAGTGGCTTGCCTTCGCCCGCGAAGATCGACCAGACCAGCTCCACGTCGGCGCGCGTGGTGGTTTCGTCGAGCGAGATGCAGATGTACTCGTCCCAGGCCTTGCGGAGGTTGGCGCCCTTGGCGACGGCACGCGCCATGATGGCATCGGTCTCGGCCTGGGTATGCAGGCTGATGGTGTCGAAGCCGGTCTCGTGGTGGTCGCGGGTGTAGCCCAGTGTGGCCAGGCCGCGGCGCAGGATGGCGGTGAAGCGCGCCACGCGACGGGCAATGCGCGTCAGGCCCTCGGGGCCGTGATAGACAGCGTACATGCTGGCGATGACGGCCGGCAGCACCTGAGCGGTACAGATGTTCGACGTGGCCTTCTCGCGGCGGATGTGCTGCTCGCGGGTTTGCAGGGCCAGGCGATAGGCGGGCTTGCCATGCGCATCCACGCTCACCCCGACCAGGCGGCCCGGAAGGGAGCGCTTGTATTCGTCGCGGCAGGCCATGAAGCCGGCGTGCGGGCCGCCGGCGCCCATCGGCATGCCGAAGCGCTGCGTGGAGCCGACGACGATGTCGGCGTTCCACTCGCCGGGCGGCGTGAGCAGCGTGAGGGCGAGCAGATCGGTCGCGACGATGGCCGCGGCCTGCTTGGCGTGGATCGTCTCCACATCAGCCTTCCAGTCCTCGATCCAGCCGCTGCTGGCAGGGTACTGGATCAGCGCGGCGAAGAAGTCGCCAGCCATCAGCGCGTCCCACTCGGCCTTGGAATTGGCGATCTTGACATCGATGCCCAGCGGCTTGGCGCGCGTCTGGATCACTTCGATGGACTGGGGATGTGCATCGCCCGCGACCACGATGGTGTTGCTCTTGGACTTCACCGAGCGCTTTGCCAGCGTCATGGCTTCGGCGGCGGCAGTCGCTTCGTCGAGCATGGAGGCATTGGCGATCGGCATGCCGGTCAGGTCGCAGACCATGGTCTGGAAGTTGACCAGCGCTTCCATGCGGCCCTGGGAGATTTCGGCCTGGTAAGGGGTGTAGGCCGTGTACCAGGCGGGGTTCTCGAGCACGTTGCGCAGGATGACACCCGGCGTGAGGGTGCCGTAGTAGCCCTGGCCAATGAAGCTCTTGAGAACCTTGTTCTTCGATGCAACGGCCTTGAGCTCGGCGAGCGCGCTCGCTTCGGTGATCGCTGCGGGAATATCCATCGGCTTCGCGCGTGCGATCGAGCGCGGAACGATGGAGTCGATCAGTGCCGAGCGCGAGGCCTCCCCGATCACGGAGAGCATGTGGGCTTCGTCTGCGGGGCTGACGCCGATGTGGCGTGGCTGGAACTCTGTGGCGTTTTCCAGCGCGGAAAGGGGGAGTGCGGCGGGCATTTGCATGGAGGGACCAATCTCAAAAGCAAATCAAGGGGCAAAAAAGAACCGCGCCTTAATTCATCGAACGTCATCGAACTTCATCGAACGAATGATGCAAGGCGCGGTTGCTGTCTACATATATCAGGCGTTCGCGGCGAAAGCGTTGTAGCTCGTCTCGTCCATCAGGCCGGCGAGTTGCGATGCATCGCTCAGCTTGACCTTGAAGAACCAGCCGGCGCCCAGAGGATCGCTGTTGGCAAGCGACGGGTCGTCGCGCAGGGCTTCGTTGACCTCGACGATCTCGCCCGATACCGGCATGTACACGTCGGCGGCAGCCTTCACAGACTCGACCACGCCGGCCACTTCGCCCTGCGAGAACGTCTTGCCGACTTCGGGCAGGTCGACGAACACCACGTCGCCCAGCGCGTCCTGCGCGTGCACGGTGATACCGACGACGGCGGAGTTGGCGTCGGCGGCGTTGATCCATTCATGGTCTTTGGAGTAGTGGATGCTCATGGATGCTCCGGAAAATTGAGTCAATTGAAAAAACGGTTGAGAGTGGTCAGCCAGCAATGTAGCGCGATTTCATGTCGTTCCTTGCCTGGCCGGCCCTGCGGATGAATGGATCGATGGATCAGCCGCGGAAGTAGTTGGTTGGCACAAACGGCGTGGCGCTCACGACCATCGGCACCTGCTTGCCCCGCACGATGGCAAGGATTTCGGTGCCGGGCTTGGCATAGGCCGTCTGCACGTAGGCCAGCGCAACCGGCTGGTTCAGCGTCGGACTCAGCAGGCCGCTGGTGATCCGGCCGATGTTCTGGCCTTCCGCGTTCTGCAGTTCGGCGGGTTCGCGTACCGGGATGCGCTCCTTGGCGATCAGTCCCACGCGCTTGCGCGCAAGGGTATCCGGCTGGTCGATCTGCGCAAGAATCCTGGCCGCGCCAGGGAAGCCACCGGCGCGCTCGCCTCCGGTACGGCGCACTTTCTGGATGGCCCAGTTCAATGCGGCCTCGGGCGGCGTCGTGCCGTTGTCGATGTCGTTGCCATAGAGGCACAGGCCGGCTTCGAGACGCAGCGAGTTGCGCGCGCCCAGGCCGATCGGCTTGACCTCCGCCTGCGCCAGCAGCGCACGGGCGAATTCCTCGGCACGGCTTTCATGCACCGAGATCTCGAAACCGTCTTCGCCCGTGTAGCCGCTGCGGGTGATGAACAGGTCGGCATTCTTCCACTGGAACTCGCCGCCGGTCATGAACACCAGCTTTTCAACGCCAGGAACCAGGCGCGAGAGCACGGCCGCAGCCTGGGGGCCCTGCAGCGCGAGCAGGCCGCGTTCCGGCATGGGGATGACCTCGCAGCGGTGCCCGATGCGCTCGATGATGTGCGCGATGTCGCCCACCTTGCAGGCACCATTCACGATCACGAAGATGTCCTTGCCGCGGTTGAAGAACATCAGGTCGTCGATGATGCCGCCTTCGTCGTTCAGCAGCAGCCCGTAGCGCTGCTTGCCAACGCCGAGGCCGATCACGTCGACGGGCATCAGGGTTTCAAAGGCTGCAGCAGCATCGGCGCCGACCAGGCGCAGCTGGCCCATGTGGGATACATCGAACAGGCCGGCGGCGCTGCGTGTATGGTTGTGCTCGGCCATCAGGCCAGCGGGATACTGCACCGGCATGGAATAGCCGGCGAACGGCACCATCTTGGCACCCAGTTCGATGTGCAGTGCGTTCAGGGGCGTGGTGAGCAGCGGCGTGGCGGGCGAGGGCGCGGACATGAGTGGGAACTCCAAGGCAAATGATCCGGACGACCGGCCTCACGCCAGTCGCGGTATTGCCCTGCTGTCCGCTTTACCTGAGAGATTCATCGCGGGCACTGCCGCGACTTGCTCCTTCGGTGGGCGATCTTCACTGTGAAGGCCGCCTCTCTCCAGCTGGGGAAACGCCCGCATCACTGCGGGCGGCTTGCCAGTCCTTTTGCCTGAGCGTTCGGTGTCTGCCTGCGCCTTCGGCGGCCCGCGTCATCCCTATGTGATGGGTGAGCGGGCTCTCTCCTGACAAGTCGTGAAGTATAACTTTTCTATCGCGCGTAAACCAGATCGCGCAACCCCAGGGAGATGCCCGGCACATAGGTGATCACCATCAGGCACAACAGAATCACGCCCACGAACGGCAGCAACTGTGTGACGATGCGGTCCAGCGAGATCCGCGCCACGGTGCAGGCGGCGAACAGGTTCACGCCGAAGGGCGGGGTGATCATACCGAGCGCCAAGTTCACGACCATGATGAGGCCGAAGTGCACCGGGTCGATGCCGAAATGCTGGGCCACGGGAGCAAGGATCGGCGCGAGCACGATGATGGCCGCGCTGGTTTCGATGAACATGCCGATGATGAACAGCGCCGCGTTCACTCCCAGCAGGAACATCGCGGGCGACTTGAGTACTTCCTGCAGCCAGTGGCCGATGGCATCGGGCACGCCGGCACGTGTGATCAGGAAGGCAAACAGCCCGGCGTTGGCGATGATGAACATGATCACGGCCGAGGACAGCGCCGACTTGCGGAAGATGGCGTAGAGGTCCTTGATCTTGATCTCTCGGTAGATCAGCATGCCCACGACCAGCGCATAGAACACCGCCACGGCGGAAGCCTCGGTGGGCGTGAAGATGCCGCCGTAGATGCCGCCCAGGATGATCACGGGCATCAGCAACGCCCAGCCGGCCTGCAGCAGCGCGCGGCCGAACGACATGCGGCCCTCGCCGTCGTTCTTGCCCCAGCCCTTCCACTTGCAGAACACCCATACGAACAGCATCAGCGAGAGGCTGATGAGGATGCCGGGGCCGAAGCCGGCGATGAACAGTTCGCCAATCGACACCTCGGCGCTCACTCCATAGAGAATCATCGGGATCGAGGGCGGAATGATCACGCCCAGTTCGGCACTCGTGGCCTGCAGCGCGGCGGCGAAGCTGGTGGGGTAGCCATGCTTGATGAGCGCGGGAATCAGGATGGCGCCGATCGCGAACGTCGTGGCCACAGACGAGCCCGAGACCGCCGCGAAGATCATGCAGGTGAGCACGCAGGTCATGGGCAGGCCGCCCTGGACGCCGCCGACGATGCTCTTGGCGAATTCGACGAGGCGGCGCGATATGCCGCCCGTCTCCATCAGGTTGCCCGCGAGGATGAAGAAGGGGATCGCTGCGAGCGGGAATTTGTTGATCGCCGCGAACATCTCCTTCACGGAGATGAGCATGTTGGCGTTGGACATGTGAATGCCCGCGATCGATGCGAGGCCGATCGAGACGGCCACCGAGACGCTGAGCGCGAAGCACAGCACCATGGTCGTGATCATCACTGGAGTCATTGTGCGGTCTCCAGTTCAAGGCGCTTGGGATCGAGAAGATTGCCGACAATGCCGGGAATGCTGAACAGCGCCCCCACCGGCACGGCCAGATAGGCCCAGAACATGGAGACGGACTCCAGCCCGGCCATGGACTGCACTGCGCCGCGGTTGGCGTAGTCGAATCCCCACCAGATGAGCACGCCGATGAGAGAGAGCGCGGCGAGCGTCACGACCCAGTCGAGCACGCGGCGCATGCCCGGCGGGCTCCAGCGGTAGAGCACGTCGACGCTGACCATGGCTCCCTGGCGGAACGCCATGGGAATCGCAAGGAACACCATCCAGATCAGGCAGAAGCGGATCAGCACTTCGGTCCACTCGGCGGGTTGTTCAAGAACAAAGCGCATCAGGATCTGAAAGATGCCGAGTGCAGAGGATATGGCCAGCATGGCGCAGGCGCCGGCCATGGCGATGGCGGTGGTCCATCGCTCAAAGGAAAGAAACAGGGATTTCATGCGCGTGCGCCCAGGCTGGTCCGCTGAAGACAAAATGCCCGCATCGCGTGAATGGAGCGATCTGCGGGCGAGGGGTGTCGAGGATTACTTGTAGTCGCGGATGCGATCGAGATTGGCCTTGCCAAAATCCTTCTCGAACTGTGCGTTCACCTTGGTGAGCGAGGCAACGAACTTGGACTTGTCCACGTCGTCGATCACCGTCATGCCCTTGGCGCGCAGGTCGGCCACGCCCTTGGCATCATCCTCGTCCACGCGAGCGCGATTGACCTTGGCTGCTTCCTTGGCAGAGTCGATGAATGCCTGCTTGTCGGCCGCCGACAGTTTCTCGAACGCCGCCTTGTTCATGACCAGGATGCAGGGCGAGTAGACGTGGCCGGTGAGCGAGAGGTGTTTCTGCACCTGGTCGAACTTGGCGGAAATGATCACGGGAAGCGGATTCTCCTGGCCGTCCACCGTGCCCTGCTGCAAGGCCGTGAACACTTCCGGGAAGGCCATCGGCGTGGTGATGATGCCGAACGCCTTGTAGGCAGCGATGTGCACCGGGTTCTCCATGGTGCGCATCTTCAGGCCCTTGAGGTCGTCGGGCGACTTCACGTCACGCTTGCTGTTGGTCATGTGGCGGAAGCCGTTCTCGGCCCATGCCAGCGCCTTGAAACCCTTGGCGTCGAATTTGCCCAGCAACTCCTGGCCAATGGGGCCGTCCAGCACGGCGCGCGCATGGGCCTTGTCGCGGAACAGGAAGGGCACGTCGAGGATCTTGGTCTCGGGCACGAAGTTGGGGATCGGGCCCGACGAGCTGAAGGCCAGCTCCTGCGTGCCCAGTTGCACCGCCTCGATCGATTCGCGCTCGCCGCCGAGGGAACCGTTGTAAAACGTCTGCACCTTGTAGCGTCCGGCGGTGCGTTTTTCCACTTCCTTCGCAAAGGTGTCGATGGCCACGCCCTGGTGTGAGTTCTGCGCCACCGAGATGCTGATGCGCATCGTGGTCTGCGCGCCGGCATGGCTCGAAATGGTCAGTGCACCAACGGCCAATCCAATTCCCAATGCAAGTGTCTTCAGTCGCATAACGTTCCTCATCGGCGGTGCCGAGGTTGTCTCCAGTGGATAGAGTGTTCGAGAAAGGTGTTCGGGCGCTCATCGCCTCTGCCGACCATTGTGAAGAAAGCTCACTGCAGCGGAATTGGGGTTTTTATGATGTTGCGCAGTTGATCGTTTCTGCCTGAGCCAATGAACGCCCCAAATGATCAAGCCCCCGGAAGGCAGCGGTAACCGCCTGGGGGGGCTTGCACGAGAGTGACTGTCGGTAAACGGGCTCTGCTTGAAAGGGGCTTCTGTAAAAGTGTTTCGATGGAAGAAGTATGCGTTTCCATCGTCCGAAAATGCTTTCGATATTTCTTGATTTTCGGCTGAATTCGGAAAAATAATCTACCAATCAAGGATTGGTGAAAAATTATGCTTTTGGATGCCATGGATCGAAAAATTCTCGCTCGCCTGCAGGCGGATTCGCGTGCGAGCCTCCAGGAAATAGGCGCGGCCGTCGGCCTCAGCGCCTCCCCGTGCTGGGGGCGCATCAAGAAGCTGGAGGAGGCGGGGGTCATCGAGGGCTATACGGTGCGGCTCAACCCGCAGGCGCTCGGGCTGTCGGACACCGTGCTGGTGCAGGTCACGCTGGACAGCCATTCCGACAACACGCTCGAGAAGTTCGGCGAGGTGCTGGCCACCATCCCCGAGGTGGTCGAGGCGCACCTCGTCTCGGGCGACTACGACTATCTGCTGCGCATCGTCGTGAAGGACACGCGCGACTATGAGCGCCTGCTGCGGGAGAAGCTCTACAAGATCCGGGGCATCCGCCACAGCCGCTCGAGCTTCGTGCTGCGCACGCTCAAGAAGGCTGATTTGCCGTTGCATGGAACACCCCCCTGAGGCGCTGCGCGCCTTCCCCCCTCTCTCTACGCGACTGCGTCGCTCCGGGAAGGGGGACGCAGCCAGTGCTGCGGGGCGGCCCTTGCACGGCTGCCCGCGCATCAGGCCACGCCAGTTTCATGGGGCGCGCCACGGTTGAATGTGGGAATCTCTGAGGCGCTGCGCGGCTTTTCCTTCAGGCAACGGCGTCTGTCAGCGCGCGCCGCTGACGTCCATGTCCTTGTACGCCACGATGCGCGTACCCTTGATCCATTTGTAGCCGAACCAGATTGCGAGGAACAGCGGCAGTCCGATGTAGGTGGCGACCACGCCCGCCCAGTCGATCTTGTCGGCCAGGAAGTTCTCGTAGTTCTGACCCAGCGTGATGATCATGCACAGCACGAATGCGAATACCGGGCCTACCGGGAATGCAGGCGCGCGGTAGGGCAGGTTGCCGAGCGGGTAGTTCTGTACCTCGCAGCCCTTGCGGAAACGGTAGTGGCTCACCGCGATGCCCAGCCAGGCCACAAAGCCGCACATGCCCGAGAGATTCAGCAGCCAGATGTAGACGGCTGACGGGCTGAAGATGTTGGTCAGAAAACACATCGCAGCGATCACGGTGGTGGCGATCAGCGCCAGCACCGGCACGCCGCGCCGATTCACGCGTGCGAAGATCCGGGGCGCCATGCCTTGCTCCGCCAGCGCGTAGAGCATGCGTGTGGAGGCATACATGCCCGAGTTGCCGGCGGACAACACCGACGTGAGCACGACGGCATTCGTCACCGCCGCCGCGCCGAGCAGGCCCGCGCGCTCGAACACCAGGGTGAACGGGCTGACAGCGATGTCGCCCAGGTCGTTCTTGAGCAGCTTGGGATCGGTATAGGGAATCAGCAGGCCGATGATCAGGATCGCAAACACATAGAACAGCAGAATGCGCCAGAACACCTTGCGCACGGCACGCGGCACGTTCCTGGCGGGATCTTCCGATTCACCGGCGGCGATGCCGATGAGCTCGGTGCCCTGGAACGAGAAGCCCACCACCATGGCCACGCCGATCAGCGCGGCAAATCCACCGGCGAACGGCGCATCGCCGGCCGTGAAGTTGGCCACGTTGCCCCAGATGCCCTCGGGCGCGCCACCGTTGAGAATGCCGAACACCATCAGGAGGCCTATGGCGATGAACACCAGCACGGTGATCACCTTGATGGTGGCGAACCAGAACTCCGACTCGCCGAAGCCACGTGCCGACAAGGCATTGAGGCCGAACATCAACGCCAGGAACAGCGCGCTCCAGAGTACGCCGTTCACATCGGGAAACCAGTAGGCCATTACCAGCTGGGCGGCTACGAGGTCCACGGCAATCGTCACGGCCCAGTTGTACCAGTAGTTCCAGCCGAGCGCGAAGCCGAAGCCTTCGTCCACGTACCTGGCGCCATAGGTGGCAAAGGAACCCGAGACGGGCAGGTGCGATGCCATTTCGCCCAGGCTGGTCATCAGGAAATAGACCATCAGGCCGATGACCATATAGGCCAGCAGCGCGCCGCCGGGCCCGGCCTGCGAGATGGTTGCGCCCGAGGCGACGAAAAGGCCCGTGCCGATGGAGCCGCCGATGGCGATCATCGACATGTGGCGGGCCTTGAGGGTACGGCGCAGGTGACCAGGCTGGTCAGCGCTGGAATCAGGGGAGGAACTGGCGTTCATGAGTCAACGGCCGGTCGCGAAACGAGCGGCTTTCTTGTTCTTGGCAGGCACTTGGCCACTGTGTGGCCATTTCTTGGCCCCTATGGGGCAAGCGGGCACCTGGCCCGCGCGGGCTCGCATGATACAGCCGGGCCGGATTTCGTGCGGCTCACAGGTTTTGGACACTGCGGTACGCATGGATTGACTGTCAGCCCGGCGCGGATCGGGGCGGACGGGCTCGCCATGGGTCACCAGCAGTCCTGCGCCAGCAGCAGTTGGGCCAGCACCTTGACCTTCGGCGAGGCCTGCCGCGAGCGCGGATACACCAGCGCCAGTTCGCGGCTTCGCCCCTCGCACTGCGGCAGCAGGCGCACGAGGCGGCCTGCCTCGATGTGCGAGCGGACCGCGAACTCCATCACCTGTGCCACTCCGAGGCCGGAAACCGAGCCTTCCACCAAGGGGTCTCCACTGTCGAAGGTGACGGATTGCGGCGCCAGCCAGTCCTCGGGTTCGCCATCGGTGTTGAGGAACTGCCATGGCACGCGCCGGCCCAGATAGTGGTTGTAGACCGCAAGGCAGCGGTGCCGCGCCAGATCCTCGAGTGTGCGAGGTGTACCGAACTGCGCGAGATAGGCCGGCGAAGCCACCGTCACCCAACGCAGTGGCGGCAGGCTGCGGGCAATCATGCGGCTGTCCTGCAGCGGGCCGATGCGCACCGCAGCATCGAAGCCTTCGTCGACCATGTCGACCAGCCGGTCGGTGAAGCTTGCGTCGATCTGCAACTGCGGATGCCTGTCCATCAATTGCCCAAGCAGCGGCGTGAGCACGACGCGCCCCAGTATCGACGGGGCCGAGAGGCGCAGCGTGCCTGAGGGCTCGCAGCGCCGGTCGAGCAGAAGCTTGCGCGCATCGTCCAGGCCCGCAATCAGCGGCGCGCAGCGATCCACCAGTTCGCAACCATCGGGCGTGAGAGAGACGTTGCGCGTGTTGCGATGCAGCAGCCGCACTCCCAGTTCGCTCTCCAGTTGCGCAATCGTGCGGGAGATGCGGGACTGGCTCGTGGACAGCTGATTGGCGGCCAGCGTAAAGCTCTTGCACTCGGCCACCTTGATGAGCATGTGAACGGCATTGAGATCCATTGATGCATTTTCGCATTAATGAAATCCATGTGCGTTATTTATCTCTGCAATCGGATTAATTACGATGAGCCCATGCTGGCTGCAGACGGCGTGTGTCCCGATTGACTTTGATTGCCGAAATGAACACCTCTGTGCACCAGGCGGCGCTGGTTCCGCCGCGCCTGCAATATCCGAACGCGGCGCTGACGCTGCTGTCCTTCTCCCAACTGCTGATTGCGCTGGACGCCACCATCGTTTTTGTCGCTCTCGACGCCATGGGCTCCCATCTGGCGATGAGTGCACAGCACCTGCAATGGATCATCAGCGCCTATAGCGTGGCCTTCGGCGGCTGTCTGCTGATGGGCGGGCGCTGCGCAGATCTGCTGGGGCGGCGGCGCATGTATGTGGCTGGCATGTCGGTCTTCGCGCTGGCGTCATTCCTGGGCGGCCTGGCGCATGATTCCTGGCAACTGATTGCCGCACGCGCAGGGCAGGGCCTGGGGGCCGCCATACTCTTTCCAGCCACGCTTTCGCTGATCAACAATATCTATGCCGAGGGAGCGGAGCGCAACCGCGCGCTCGCGATCTGGAGCATGGCCTCGGCGGGCGGACTGGCGGCGGGCGCGCTGCTCGGTGGGTTGCTCACCCAGTGGCTGGGCTGGAACTGGGTGCTGTGGGTGATGGTGCCCGTTGCCTTGCCCTGCGCACTCCTGGCCACGCGCTATCTGCCCCGGGACAGCGAAGGCGTGCACCACGGATCGGGCTTCGACCTGGGCGGATGTGTCACCGTCACACTTGGTAGCACCCTGCTCGTGACGGCATTGGTCCAGGGGCCGGAGTGGGGATGGACCAGCGCCCGGTTGGCGTGGATGCTGGCGCTTGCGTTGGTTCTGCTCGCGGTCTTTGTGCGCATCGAGCTGACAACCCGCGAGCCGCTGATGCCGCTTTCGCTGCTCAGGGTTCCCGGCCTGCGTGCCGCAATGGCACTCACCATGGCCTTCATGAGCAGCTACGGCGTGCAGTACTACTTTCTGGCGCTGTGCTTTCAGCAGGTGTTCGGCTGGTCGCCGCTGCAGGCGGGCCTGGCGTTCATCATGCCGACCATCGTGTGCACCGCCGGCATCCGCATGGCCGAACGCATGCTCGCGCGCACTGCGGTCCGTCACGTGCTGCTGACCGGCTGGGCCATGGGGGCCATCGGGCTTGCATGCATTGCATGGACGCTGCCCTTGGCTGCCAACTATGCATGGCTCGTACCCGGGCTCATCGTTCAAAGCCTGGGCCAGGGCGTGAGCTGGACGGCCATGTGGATCGTCGCGGGACAGAACATTCCGCCGCATCAGCAAGGCGTGTCCTCGGGCATCGCAGCGACAGCACAGCAGGTAGGGGCGGCGGTCGGCCTGGCCGTGCTTGTGATGATCTCGACCGCCCCCCTCATGGGCGTGGCGGAAGGCGGCGACCTGCTGGCTGCCAGGCTTCGCGGCCTGCAGCATGCGGAGTGGGGCGCAGCTGCGTTCGCCTTACTCGGGTTGCTGGTGGCGTGGAGGATGGGTGATGCTCAGCCACGCGCCGAGGGTGTAGTTTCTCGGGTGGGCGACGGAGCGACCTGTGCGGACTGAGCGCTCAAAGCCACACGGCCTTTCATGGGAAACAGCCCACCCAGATTGCCTCCTTCAGCCCATGTATCGCATGTGGATGATCGGATAGCGTCGTCCCTGGCCATCGACGTCGGAGCGGCCGACGGGCTGGAATCCCTGGTGCCCGTAGAAGCGCCGGGCCTGCATGTTCTGCTCGTTCACATCGACCGTAAGCATGGGATGGACCGCAAGGGCGTGGCGCACCAGCAGGCCGCCGGCGCCGCGTCCCTTGAATTGGGGATGCACGAACAAGGCTTCCAGATGGCCATCGTGCAGGAACATGAATGCGGCGGTCTGGCCGCTGGCGACGTCTACCGCGAGGTCCAGCGGTACCTGCGGGAGGAATGAGCGGACTTCCTGCTCGATGGACTGCCGGTCCGCAGGGCTCAGGAAGTCGTGGCTGTCGTCGACGGCGCGGCACCAGATGTCGATGGCGGAGGGGCTGTCCGCGGTGTGGGACTTGCGGAGATGAAACATGTCTTCCGGTCTCATGCCGCCTTGCGCACCGCATAGCGCAGTTCCGCCATGCCTGAGCCCATCTGCTGAACGCTGGTCAGTTGGAGTTCCGAGCCGGTCAGTGGACGCGTGAACAGGGGCTTGCCCTTGCCGAGCGTCACCGACGCAACGCCCACGATGAGTTCGTCGAGCAGGCCCGCCTCGTGGAACTGCGCGGCCAGGTCACCGCCACCCATGATCCAGATATTCTTCTCTCCCGCCGCCTGCCGCATCCTTGCGTGGACCTCACGCACATCGCCCTGGACAAAGCGGAGATCGGCTCCCTCGACAGGTGGCAGGACACGTGTGGTGAACACCCATGCCGGTTGCGTGTAGGGCCATGCCTTGCCCAATTCCCTGCGGACCTGCTCGGCGTGGCGCACGATCCACTCGTAGGTCGACGATCCCATGGCGATGGCGCCCACGTCCGCAATGAAGCGGGGGTAGCTCGCGTCTTCCGGCTTGCCGACGTCGCTCAAGGTGGACAGCCATTCGATGGAGTCGTCTTCCGTTGCGATGAACCCGTCGAGGGTGCTCGCGGTGTAGTACTGGGTTTTCATGATGGAACAGGGTGCCGGTGGATGAGAGGAGGGCAAGGATACCCTCCTCATTCTGCGTGACCGCAGCATGAGCCGCCGGCAGGGCCCGCGCCCTTGGAGGCATGCATCTTGTCGCCCAGCCATCGGCGTGGGCCGGGACCGTTCTTGGCCATGCAGTCGCCTTCGTTGAACACCGAGCACGCCTGCATGGACAGGCAACCGCAGCCTATGCATTCCTCCAGGCTCTTGCGCAGCAGCTTCAATTCGTCGATACGGGCATCGACACGCTGCATCCACACAACGGACATGGTGTGCCAGTCTTCCTTTGACGGCGCGTGGTCGCCGCTCAGGCCGGCGAGCTGCCGTGCGATTTCGTCCAGGTGAAAGCCCACGCGCTGCGCGAAGACGATGTAGGCGATACGGCGCAGGGTGGAGCGCAGGTACTGCCGGTGCGACGACTCGGTGCGCACCGAACTGATGAGACCCAGCGATTCGTAATAGCGCAGCGCCGAGGCCTTCACGCCACTGCGCTGGGCTATCGCACCGATGCTCATGAGCTGATCATCCTTATGAATCATGGCGTCATTCCGTGATGTTGCTTGACTTAAAGTTTACTTGAACTTGAATAATTTTTCACCAAGAACTCGCAAAAGCCGAATGCCACGCAGTCATGCGGACCCATTCGGTGCGAATTCGTGGTGGGCCGGGGTCGACAACGGACCCCGGCCTGTGTGAGGGCCGGGAACGGACATTTCGCGCGAAAGAAGCGCGCAGGTCGGCCTCGGGCCCTTGGCAGCCAGGACAACATCATGTTCAGAGAAAAACAGGGAGCGTCGAGTGACGACGCGGGTAGCAACGAAGCAGGCAAGGATGCCGGCGGCAATGGTTCAGGTCCGCGGCAGGCGCCTCGCCAGCGCGCCCGGTACAGTGCGATCGGCATGGCGCTGGTGGCAGCATTGGGCGGTTCGGCCATGCTGGCGGGATGCGACCGCCTGACGGGAGCAAAGGACGCCAATGCAGCCGGGGCGGAGAAGGCCGCGGCACCCGAGCAGACCGCGCAGGTCGGCGTGACCACGCTCGAGAGCCGCGAGGTGCAGCAATGGGATGAATTCAATGGCCGCGTCGGCGCTGTGCAGATGGTGGAGCTGCGAGCTCGCGTGAGCGGCTACATCGACCAGGTGAACTTCGCCGAAGGCCAGCCCGTGCGCAAGGGGCAGGTGCTGTTCACCATCGACCAGCGTCCCTACAAAACCGCCTTGGAGAGCGCCCAGGCACAACTGCAGCGCGCACAGGTGGCGGCTCAGCACGCCGAGACACTGAGCACCCGGGCCCAGGACCTGGTGAAGGATCACGCCGTGTCGAGGGAAGAGGCTGACAACCGCAGCGCGAGCCTGGCCCAGGCTCAGGCCAACGTGCGTGCAGCCCAGGCCGACGTCGCCGCGGCCAGGCTGAACCTGGAATTCACCCAGGTGCGTTCACCCATCGACGGCCGTGCGGGACGCGCGATGCTGACGGTCGGTAATTTGGCGCAGGCCGACCAGAGCGTGCTCACGTCGCTGGCCTCCCAGGATCCTGTCTACATCTATT
Organism: Diaphorobacter ruginosibacter; assembly: GCF_014395975.1. NCBI lineage: Bacteria > Pseudomonadati > Pseudomonadota > Betaproteobacteria > Burkholderiales > Comamonadaceae > Diaphorobacter > Diaphorobacter ruginosibacter. Next base: position 2,384,012 of record NZ_CP060714.1, read on the forward strand.
TCGATGCGGACGAGCACACGCTGCTGCGCTATAGCCAGGGAGGGCAGCGGGCACTGGAGCGCAAGGCCCTGCCGGTGCGCGTGGCGCTGGCCGACGAGACGGACTTTCCGAACACGGGCGTGCTCGACTTCACCGACAACCAGCTTGACCCCGGCACCGGCACGATCCGCGCCAGGGCCTTGCTGCGCAATCCGAAGAACCGCTTCACCCCGGGCATGTTCGCGCGTGTCCAGTTGCAGAACCCTGTGCGCATGGACGCGGTTCTGATCGACGACAAGGCGATTTTGACCGACCAGGATCGGCAGTATGTCTACGTGGTGGGTGAGGGCGAGCGTGCCGAGCGGCGTGACGTGAAGCCCGGCCGCATGGTGGATGGCAAGCGACTCGTGCAGGAGGGTCTGAAACCGGGTGATCGGCTGGTGGTCTCGGGCCTGCAGCGCATCTGGTATCCGGGCATGAAGCTCGACGCCAAGGAGGCCTCGCAGGCGCAAACCACGGCTTCCGCCGGACGTTAAGCGAGGAATCAAGCATGGATTTCTCCAAGTTCTTCATCGACCGGCCCATCTTTGCGGTGGTGCTGTCGGTCATCATGTTTGCCGTGGGCCTGATCGCCATGCCGCTGCTGCCGGTGGGCGAATACCCGGAAGTCGTCCCCCCGAGCGTCGTGGTGCGCGCCACCTATCCGGGCGCGAACCCCAAGGAGATCGCCGAGTCGGTGGCGGTACCGCTCGAGGAGGCGATCAACGGGGTGGAAGGGCTGATGTACATGAAGTCGGTCGCGGCTTCGGATGGCAGCCTGCAGGTGGTCTCCACCTTCCGTCCCGGCACCGATCCCGACACGGCCGCCGTGCGCGTGCAGAACCGCGTGAGCCAGGCGCAGAGCCGCCTGCCCGAGGAGGTGCGCCAATTCGGGGTGACCACGCAGAAGCAGTCGCCGACCCCGCTGATGTACGTGGGACTGGTCTCCACGGACGGTAAATTCGATACGCTGTACCTGCGCAACTACCTGACGCTCAAGGTGAAGGATGAGCTCTCGCGCCTGCAGGGCGTGGGCGACGTGGGCATCTACGGCGCGGGAGACTATGCGATGCGCATCTGGCTTGATCCGGAGAAGGTGGCCTCGCGCGGGCTCACAGCGTCGCAGGTGATCGCCTCCATCCGCGAGCAGAACATCCAGGTGTCGGCCGGGCAACTGGGGGCGGAGCCCAGCGCCACGCCGGCCGACAAGCTGCTGTCCATCAACGTGCGCGGGCGGCTGCGCAGCGTGGAGGAGTTCGGGGACATCGTGCTCAAGGCCGGCAGTGGCGGGCAGGTGGTGCGTCTGTCGGACGTGGGGCGCGTGGAACTGGGCGCCAGCGACTACACGCTGCGCGCCTCGCTCGACGACAAGCAGATGGCCGCCGTCGGTATCTTCCTCACGCCGGGCGCGAATGCGCTGGGTGTCGCGGACAAGGTCTATGCCACGCTCGAGAGGCTCTCGGCCCAGTTGCCCGAGGGCGCCCGCTTTGAGTATGTGTGGGATCCGAACGAGTTCGTGCGCAACTCCATCACATCGGTGCAGCACACGCTGATCGAGGCGGTGGTGCTCGTGGTACTGGTGGTAATCGTTTTCCTGCAGACATGGCGTGCCTCGATCATCCCGCTCCTGGCGGTGCCCGTGTCGATCATCGGGACCTTTGCCTGGCTGTATCTGCTGGGCTATTCGATCAACACGCTGACGCTGTTCGGGCTGGTGCTGGCCATCGGCATCGTGGTGGACGATGCGATCGTGGTGGTGGAGAACGTCGAGCGCTTCATCGAGCAGGGACACAGCCCGAGCGAGGCGGCGCACCTTGCGATGCGCGAGGTCTCCGGGCCGATCATCGCGATCGCGCTGGTGCTGTGCGCGGTGTTCGTGCCGATGGCCTTCCTCGACGGGATCACGGGTCAGTTCTACAAGCAGTTCGCGGTGACGATCGCCATCTCCACGGTGATCTCGGCGATCAACTCGCTCACGCTCTCGCCAGCACTCGCGGCCAAGTTGCTGCAGGGGCACGGCGCCCGAAAGGACGGCCTGTCGCGCGCGATGGATGCCGTATTCGGCGGATTCTTCCGGTGGTTCAACCGCGTTTTCCATCGCAGCGCGGATGGCTACGAGCGCACCGTCGGCCGCTCGCTGCACAGGCGCGGCGTGGTGTTCGTGGTCTACGCGGCGCTGCTGGCCGGGGTCGTGGTGCTCTTCGGCAGGGTGCCGGGCGGCTTCATTCCCATGCAGGACAAGCTCTACCTGTTTGCCGGTGCCAAGCTTCCCGAGGGCGCTTCGCTGGCGCGCACCGACGAGGTCACGAAGGAGCTTTCGCGCCGCGCACTGAGCGTGGAGGGCGTCCACTCTTCGGCCGCTTTCTCGGGCCTGAACGCCCTGCAGGGCACGAACACGCCGAATCTCACGAGTGCGTACGTGATCCTCAAGCCATTTGCCGAACGCACACGCAGCGCCACGGAAATCAGTGCCGAACTCAACGCCAAGCTTTCGGGCATGGAGGGAGGATTTGGCTATGCCCTGATGCCGCCACCGATCCAGGGGCTGGGCAACGGCTCGGGCTATTCGCTGTTCCTGGAGGACCGCGCCGGCCTGGGCTATGCGGCGCTTCAGCAGGCCCTGAGCACGTTCCAGGCGGAGATCGCGAAGACGCCTGGCATGTACTACCCGGTGAGCGCATTCCAGTCCAACATACCGCAGCTGGAAGTGCAGGTCGACCGCACCAAGGCCAAGGCGCAGGGCGTGGCATTGACCGATCTGTTCCAGACGCTCCAGGCCTATCTCGGCTCGGTGTATGTGAACGATTTCAACGCCTTCGGACGCGTGTACCGCGTGATGCTGCAGGCCGATGCGGACTACCGCCAGAAGGCCGAGCACATCGGCCAGCTGCGCACGCGCAACGACCGCGGCGAGATGGTTCCGATCGCGTCGATGGTGACCGTGAAGTCCACGTTCGGCCCCGACCCGGTGATGCGCTACAACGGCTTTCCCGCTGCCGACCTGATCGGCGATGCCGATCCGCGCGTGATGTCGTCCGCGCAGACGCTGGCCAAGCTGCAGGAAATCGCCGACCGGGTGCTTCCGCGCGGCATCGAGCTGTCATGGACGGAAATGAGCTACCAGCAGGTGGAGCAGAGCCATGCCGCGATGATCGTCTTTGCGGTCGCGCTCATGCTGGTGTTCCTGGTGCTGGCCGCGCTCTACGAGAGCTGGACCATGCCTCTCGCGGTGATCCTCATCGTGCCGGTCTGTATCTGTGCGGCGCTGTTCGGCGTATGGCTGTCGGGTGGCGACAACAATGTGTTCGTGCAGGTGGGCCTCGTGGTGCTGATGGGTCTGGCCTGCAAGAACGCGATCCTGATCGTCGAGTTTGCGCGAGAGCTCGAGATGCAGGGCAAGAGCATCCGCGATGCGGCGCTCGAGGCATGCAGGCTGCGCCTGCGCCCGATCGTGATGACATCGATTGCGTTCATCGCGGGTGCTGTGCCGCTGTTGATGGGTACGGGTGCGGGCAGCGAAGTGCGTTTCGCGACGGGCGTGACGGTGTTCTCCGGAATGCTGGGCGTCACCTTGTTCGGGCTGTTTCTCACGCCTGTTTTCTACGTCACCCTGCGCAAGCTCAGCGGGCGAAGCCTGGTGCGGCACGGTGCGTCGTCACCCGCCACGCCGGCGATTCAAATGGAGGGCGGTCATGCCTGATCAACGATACACGCGATATGCGCGACATGGCGGGAGGAGACGCCTCCCCATGGCATTCACTTTCACACTGCTGGCGGCCGCCGTGCTTTCGGGCTGCGCCGTGGGGCCGGACTTCCAGAAGCCCGCGATGATGGACCCCGGAGCGCAGTTTGTGCGCCAGCCATCTTCTGTGCTGTCATCATCAGCATCGTCGGCTGCAGCTTCCGCGCAGGAGCCCGATGCGCAGTTCTGGCGAGCTTTCAACGATCCGCTGCTCGACGAACTCGTGGCCCGGGCGCTTGTCAACAACCGCGACCTGCACGCGGCCTTTGCACGCTGGCAGGCTGCTCAGGCACTGCTTGAGGGCACGCGCGCGGACCGTTTGCCGACCGTCACCGCGAACGCCGGCGGAACCCAGCAGCGCCTCGCACGCGACCAGGCCAGCCCGGGCCAGCCGCGCTCTTCCCGCAGCTACCAGGCGGGTGTTGCGGCAAGCTGGGAGGCCGACCTGTTCGGGCGGGTACGCAGAGCGATCGAGGCCGGAGAGGCCGATGCGCAGGCCGGCGCGGCGGACATCGCCGCCATGCAACTGGTGATCGCAGCCCAGCTTGCCGGCAGCTATGTCGAGTTGCGCGGCCTGCAGATGCGCCTCGCGCTATCGCAGGATAACGAGCGCAACCAGCGACGCACCGTCGAACTGGCGGAGAAGCGCTTCAGCGCAGGCCTCAGCACCGACTTCGACCTGCGCCGCGCGCGTGCGCAGTGGCAGGCCACGCTGGCGACGATTCCGTCCCTGGAGGCGCAGGCCGCCTTTGCTCAGCATCGCATCGCGACGCTGGCGGGCGAAATGCCTGGCGCATGGCTCGAGCAACTCTCCGTGGCTCCCGCAGCACTGCCGGCTGCGCCGGCCCTGATCGATCCGGGAACACCAGCTGACCTGCTGCGCCGTCGCCCCGACATCGCGGCAGCAGAAGCCCGGCTTCACGGAGCCACGGCACGCATCGGCGTGGCAACGGCCGACCTGTTCCCGCGTGTGTCGCTTGGCGCCATGCTTGGCAGCTTCACGCTGGCGGGAGGGAGCTTGTTCAAGGCGGCCAGCTCGAACAGCAACGTGGTGCTCGGCATCGATTGGACCTTCCTCGACGCAGGCCGCGTGCGCGCGCGGATTGCAGCCAGCGAAGCAGGAGCCGACGAAGCCCTGGCGCAGTACCAGCAAACGGTGCTGGGTGCCATGGAAGAAACGGAAAACGCACTGGTGCGCCTGCAGAAAAACCGGGAGCAGGGTGATCTGCTCGCCCTGGCCGCCAGCGAGCAGGAGCAGGCGGAATGGCAGGCTGATCGTCTGTACCGGGCTGGCAGCGTGAGCTTCTACGAGGTGCTGGATGCGCAGAAGCAGCGGCTGGCTGCTCAGGATGCGGCGTTGCAGAGCCGGGTTGCGGGGTTGCAGGCTGCACTTGCGCTCTACAAGTCGCTGGCGGGGGGATGGGGCGCGGGGGATCCTTCGGTGGGTTATGTGGAGTTGGGGCAGTTCAGTATGTAAGGGGGCTTTTGAGGGCGGGGGCACTCCCGGCCTCCACCCTCAAAGCAACCATCAACCCAAAAAGAACAAGCCCCCTCCGACACACAGCCGAAGAGGGCCAGGCTCACGAAAGCAGGCAAAGCAGATCAGCCGAGCAACAAAGCATCATCCGACAGCTTTTCCCCCCGAACCTTCTCGAACATCTGCAGCAGATCCGGCACATCCATCTTCGCGCGCTCCTCGCCGGAGACATCAAGCACCACCTGCCCCTGGTGCAGCATGACCGTACGCTGCCCCACGTCGAGGGCCTGGCGCATGCTGTGCGTGACCATCATCGTGGTGAGCTTGTTCTCGGCCACGATGCGCGCCGTGAGTTGCAGCACGAAATCGGCCGTGCGCGGGTCGAGCGCGGCGGTGTGCTCGTCCAGCAGCAGGATGCGCGAGGGCTGCAGCGACGCCATCAGCAGGCTCACCGCCTGGCGCTGGCCGCCCGAGAGGAGGCCGATGCGGTCGGTCAGGCGGTTTTCCAGGCCGAGGCCCAGGGTCGAGAGCTTTTCGCGGTACAGGTCGCGGTTGCTCTTCTTCACGGCGCTGCTCAGGCCGCGGCTGGTGCCGCGCTGATGGGCCAGCGCCATGTTCTCTTCGATCGTCAGGTCCTCGCAGGTTCCGGCCATCGGGTCCTGGAACACACGGGCCACGCGGGTGGCGCGCGACCAGACGGGCTGGCGAGTGACATCATCGTTGTCGATCTTGATGGTACCGCTGTCCACGCCCAGATCGCCGGAGATGGCGTTCAGGAAGGTGGACTTGCCAGCGCCGTTGGAGCCGATCACGGCCACGAACTGGCCTGCGGGAATGTCCAGCGACATGCCGCGCAGCGCACGGGTTTCGATGGGCGTGCCGGGGTTGAAGGTGATGAACAGGTCTTTTGCGCTCAACATGTTTTGCGAATCCTTTTAGTTATGTTGTGAGCACATCAGGCGCCGCGCTTGGCCAGCTTGCGCTTGAGCTGCGGGATCACGAGCGCGATGGTCACGAGCACGGCTGTCACGAGGTTCAGGTCCTGAGCCTTGAGGCCGATGAAGTCGCTGTTGAGTGCAAGCGCGATGAAGAAACGGTAGACGATGGCGCCGATGATGACGGCCAGCGTGGCATAGATCAGGCGGCGCGAAGGCAGGATCGATTCACCCACGATCACCGCGGCGAGGCCGATCACGATGGTGCCGATGCCCATGGAAATGTCGGAGCCGCCCTGGGTCTGTGCGAACAGCGCACCGGCCACGGCCACGAGCGCATTGGAAATCGCCATGCCGAGCAGCACCATGCCGCCGGTGTTGATGCCCTGGGCGCGGGCCATGCGGGCGTTGGAGCCGGTCGAGCGGATCGCGAGGCCGCGCTCGGTGGAGAAGAACCAGTCCATGGCGATCTTCGCTGCAACGACGATCACGATGAGGATGATGGGGCGCGCCCAGTAATCGGGAATGCTCTCGGGCTGCAAGATGGTGAAGATGGTGGCGTCGTTGATCAGCGGGATGTTCGGGCCGCCCATGATGCGCAGGTTGATGGAGTACAGCGCGATCATCATCAGGATGGACGCGAGCAGGTCCATGATCTTGAGCCGAACGTTCAGCCAGCCGGTGATCGTGCCGGCAACGGCGCCGGCGGCAGCGGCCGCCACGGTCGCGACGAAGGGGTTGTAGCCCGAGGCGATCATCACGGCGCAGACCGCGCCGCCAAGTGGGAAACTGCCATCCACCGTCAGGTCGGGGAAGCGGAGCAGGCGAAAGGAGATGAAGACACCCAGCGCGACCAGGCTGAAAATCAGCCCGATCTCAAGAGCGCCCAGCAGGGAAAAGAGTGACATGGACAGTCGCGACTAGAAAAACAAAGCAGGAGCCATGGGGTGCACGGCTCCTGCGTGAGGGATTGCCTCAGTCATGACGAGGGGTAGGTCATGACTGTGTTGCAAGCCGTGCTTATTGCACCACTTGGGCAGCGGACTTGACCAGCTCGTCGGAGAGCTTGACGCCTTGCTTCTCGGCGGCGCCCGGGTTCACGTACAGCTCGGTCTTGTTGCTGACTTCAGGCTTGATGTCGCCGGGCTTCTCGCCCTTGAGGATGCGCAGGACCACCTGGCCGGTCTGCAGGCCCAGGTCCTTGTAGTTCACGCCCAGGGCAGCGATCGCGCCGCGCTTGACGGAGTCGGTGTCGGAGGCGACCAGCGGCAGCTTGGCGTCCTGGCCCACCTTGACGAGGGACTCATAGGCGGACACGACGTTGTTGTCGGTGTTCGTGTAGATCACGTCGACCTTGCCAACCAGGCTGCGAGCGGCCGTGCCCACGTCCACCGACCGCGGTGCGGAGGCTTCGACCAGCGTCATGCCGTGCTTGGGCAGCAGTTCCTTGAGCTGCTTGACGACCACGGCGGAGTTGGCTTCGCCGGGGTTGTACACCATGCCGACCTTCTTGGCGTTCGGCACGACCTTCTTGATCAGCTCGATCTGCGGGTCGAGCGCCAGCAGGTCGGACACGCCGGTCACATTGTTCTTCGACGGCTCCCAGCTCTTGACCAGCTTGGCGGCCACCGGATCGGTCACGGCGGAGAACACCACGGGCACGTCCTTGGTGGCTGCCACCACGGCTTGTGCGGAAGGCGTTGCGATGGCGACGATGGCGTCGGGCTTGTCACCCACGAACTTTCGCGCGATCTGTGCGGCGGTGCCGGTGTTGCCCTGGGCGCTCTGGTACTGCCACTTGAGGTTCTTGCCTTCCTCGTAGCCGGCGGCCTTCAGGCTTTCCTTCACGCCGTCACGGATGGCGTCCAGCGCGGGATGTTCCACGATGGCGGTCACCGCGACAGACTTGGTCTGCGCCACGGCGACGGAGGACAGGGAGGCCATGGCCAGAGCCAATGCGCCAAGGGGTGCCCAGGACAAGTTTTTCATTCTTAACAATCTCCAGTCGGATGGTTTGGTAGTTCCTGTTTTTTACAAGCTGTCGACGGGTTGTGTCTCCACCTGCGGGCGAAAGTCTACAACCTGTCACGCAGGCCGCTAGTATGCGCCGAGGAGGGTGGTGCTGAAACTGTGGATTTACCCTGTATTTGCACAATCGAAACAGGTTTTCTGCGCATTTTTCCGTTTGCACGCGTGCAAAAACGACAAAGCACATGAACCCGAGCGGGGCGCATGTGCTTTCGGCAGGGAAATATGCGTCAGGCGAGGCCTAGCGCCTGCTTACATACCCGAGTAGTTCGGGCCGCCGCCGCCTTCCGGTGTCACCCACACGATGTTCTGTGTGGGGTCCTTGATATCGCAGGTCTTGCAGTGCACGCAATTCTGCGCGTTGATCTGCAGGCGCTCGGCATTGCCGCCCTTGGATTCGTCGGGCACGAATTCATAGACACCCGCTGGGCAGTAGCGCTGCTCGGGGCCCGCAAATTTCGCCAGATTCACATTGACCGGCACGCTGGCATCCTTGAGCGTCAGGTGCGCGGGCTGATCTTCCGAGTGATTGGTGTTGCTGATGAACACGCTGGAGAGGCGGTCGAACGTCAGCTTGCCGTCGGGCTTGGGATAGACGATGGGCTTGCACTCGGCCGCGGGCTTCAGGTAAGCATGGTCGGGCTTGTCGCGGTGCAGCGTCCAGGGAATATGGCCGCGCAGCACAAACTGCTCGATGCCGTTCATGATCGTTGCGGTGAGCAGGCCCTTCTTGAACCAGGCCTTGAAGTTGCGCGCCTTGTTCAGTTCCTCGTACAGCCAGCTGTTCTCGAACGCGGCGGGGTAGGCCGACAGCTCGTCGCCCTGGCGGCCCGCGGTGACCGCATCGAAGGCTGCCTCTGCGGCCATCTTGCCTGTCTTGATCGCGGCATGGCTGCCCTTGATACGGCTGACGTTGAGGAAGCCTGCATCGCAGCCCACGAGTGCGCCGCCGGGGAACACGAACTTGGGCAGGCTCATCAGGCCACCGGCCGCAATCGCGCGTGCGCCATAGCCCAGGCGCTTGGCAGGCTTGATGCCCTTGGACTCGTCGCCTTCCAGGTACCACCGGATATTGGGGTGGGTCTTCCAGCGCTGCATCTCCTCGAACGGCGAGAGATACGGGTTGGAATAGTCAAGTCCGGTGATGAAGCCCAGCGTGACCTTGTTGCCCTCGAGGTGGTAGAGGAACGCGCCGCCGTAGGTGTTGTTGTCCATCGGCCAGCCCGCAGTGTGCAGCACCATGCCGGGCTGGTGGCGCTTGGGATCGATTTCCCACAGTTCCTTGATGCCGATGCCATAGGTCTGCGGGTCGCGTCCTTCGTCGAGCTTGTACCTGGCGATGAGCTGCTTGCCCAGGTTGCCGCGCGCGCCCTCGGCGAAGATGGTGTACTTGCCGTGCAGTTCCATGCCGAGCTGGAATTCACCGGTCGGCTCGCCATCCTTGCCCACGCCCATGTTGCCGGTGGCCACGCCCTTGACCGAGCCGTCTTCGTTGTAGACGATTTCGGCGGCAGCGAAGCCCGGGAAGATCTCGACGCCCAGCGCTTCGGCCTGCTCGGACATCCAGCGCACGACGTTGCCGAGACTGACGATGTAGTTGCCATGGTTCTGGAAGCAGGCCGGCAGCACCATGTTGGGTGTGCGGAACGAACCCTTCTCGGACAGGAACACCATGGCGTCGTCGGTGACGGGCTGGTTCAGCGGCGCTCCCTTTTCCTTCCAGTCGGGGATCAGCTCTGTGAGCGCGCGCGGGTCCATGATGGCGCCCGAGAGGATGTGCGCTCCGGGCTCCGAGCCTTTTTCCAGCACGACGACCGAGATGTCCTGCCCTTTTTCGGCGGCAAGCTGCTTGAGGCGAATCGCCGTGGCCAGGCCCCCAGGGCCTGCGCCGACGATCACTACGTCGTATTCCATGGCCTCTCGCGGGCCGTACTGGGCGAGGATTTCGTCGTTCGTCATGGGTGTCTCGTAAACGTATGGAATTGAAAAACTGCTGGCGCTTGCTGTCTGTCGCAGCTTGGCGAATCAGGAGATTGTATTCATGAGAGCAGCCTTCTTTCGCACGGGCGTGCGATTTGGTGTCGGGAATGAGACTCGCTGAACGGAAAAAGCCTGCCGCGGCCTGGCGGCAGACAGCCTCAGTCCGTGGGCAGCAGGATGAGCCGGGCTTCCAGCCCGCGGCTCGCACCGGGCGGAGGGGAGGCCAGAACGAGCCGGGCGTCATGCTTTTGCACAATGCTCGAAACGATGGACAGGCCCAGTCCATAGCCGGTTCTTTGCGCACTCTGGCGCACATGCCGGCGCTTGAGCCGCTCCAGCAATTCCGGCGGAACACCGGGGCCTTCGTCACGTACCGCGATCTCGGAACCCGGCCCCACGATGATCTCGACGCTGCCGTTGCCCGAATAGGCCAGCGCGTTCTCGACGAGGTTGCGCAGGGCGATGGCGAGCGCATCGAAGTCGCCCTTGCAGGTGAGGGCCTGGGGCGCTGCGGCCTCCGGGGCCGGTTGCGGCGTGATCAGCTCGAGCCGATCGGCGGCGCGGTCATCGAGCCAGAACTCACGCGCCACCGTGGTGGCGAGCTGCACCAGGTCGACGCTGTCGCGGGTGAATGGAACACTCGACTCCGCGCGCGAGAGCTGCAGCAGCTTTTCGGTGCGATGGCTCAGCGTCTGCAGCGACTGCAGGGCCGCCTGTACATCCTCGCGGCTCAGCCCGTGGTCCAGCGCGGTCTGCAGCCGCAGGCGGGCGGTGGCGAGCGGCGTGCGCAGCTCATGCGCGGCGTTGGCGGCCAGCGCACGTTCCACATCCAGTGCCTGGGAAAGCCGCTCCAGCATGCGGTTCATGTGCTCCTGCACCGTGGCGATCTCGCGTGGCGGCGCATCGAGCTGGACCGGGTCAAGCTGGCGCCCGTCGCGCTGAGCGATCTCGCCCGAGAGGTCCTCCAGCACGCGCAGTTCCTTGCGGGCGATGTTGCGCAGCAGGAAGGCGAGCGCCGGCAGTACGGCGATGAACGAGATGATCAGCCCGTACAGCGTGCGGTTCACCGTCTCGCTGCGCTCGGCCAGCGGATCGGCGACCTGCAGGAACACGCCGTGGGTGGGGTGGCGCTGGGTGTAGACCCGCCATTTCCCGTTGTTCTCGAAGCCGGGCACCAGGGCCACATCGAACATCTCTTCCCGGGCCTCGGCCGCCCGGGCCAGTACCTTGGTGTCAGGTGTGACGAGGCGGTAGAGCACCTCGGCATCGGCGAACGATCCTGGCGAGGGAATGATCAAGGGATACTGCCGGTTGCCGCTCTCTTCGGCTTCCTCCAGGTGGTCCAGGGCGATGTCGAACATGCGGTGGGAGACCTCCACCAGCTCATTGTCGAAGTTGTAGTTGATCTCGCGGCTCGTGTACCAGACCACGGCCAGAAGGCTCAGCAGCCACACCCCGCCGACCCACAGGATCAGCGTCTTCGTGAGCCGCCCGGCAAGCGTATCGACGCGGGACATCAGTGTTCCGGCTGGCTGGTATGCGTGGCCAGCCGGTAGCCCAGGCCGCGCATGGTTTCGATGTGGTCGCGCCCCAGCTTGCGGCGCAACCGGCTGATGAAAACCTCCAGGGTGTTGCTGTCCGTGCTGTCGTCAAAGCTGTAGAGCGCATCCAGCAGGCGTTCGCGCGTGTGGGTGCGCTCGGGCCGGGTCGCCATCACGCGCAGCAGCGCCCATTCCTTGGGGGTGAGGGGAATCTGCACTCCCGCGCGGTACACCTGCTCCTGCGACAGGTCGATCTGCAGGTCGCCCATCGCGAGGACCGGGGCCGCACCGGCATTGCGGCGGCGCTCGACGGCGCGCAGGCGTGCCAGCAGCTCCGCCGGGTCGTAGGGTTTGACGAGGTAGTCGTCGGCACCGGCATCAAGGCCCAGGATGCGATCACTGACCTGGTCCTTCGCGGTCAGCACGATCACGATGGGGCGATCGGCGATCGCGCGTACCTGGGGCAGGAGCGCGAGGCCCTCGCCGTCGGGAAGATGCAGGTCGAGCAGCACGGCCGCATAGGGCGTGGTCAGGAGCGCGGTTCTTGCCAACGCAAGCGTGGGCACGGCATCGACCACGAAGGCCTTCGCATGCAGATAGCTGCAAACCGCCTCGGACAGCGCGCGATCGTCTTCAACAAGCAGTACACGCATGGTTTTTCTGAAGATTCCAATCCGGGCAAGTGTAGGGGAGGTTGGCGTACGCAGCGCCTCCACACTCCATTCAGCATTTGTTCAGGTAACGGCAATAGTCTGCGAAGACCGTCAGTGATTCTCCGGCTGCAGCGTTTGCGTCCGGCACCCGGTTTCGTTCTCTGCCCATGCCTTCCTGGACCACACGCCGCGTGCTCGGCTGGACTGCCGCCGCACTGTTATTGATCATTCTTTGGGACGCCTCCGGCCTCGATCTGCCCTTTGCACGACTGTTCGGAACCGCCGAGGGGTTTCCGCTGCGCGGCAACAAGGCCTTCGTGATGGCCTTTCATGAGATTCCCCGCACGGTCAGCAGCCTGGTCGTGGTGGCGCTGATCGTGGGGGTCTTCAGGCCGTGGCTCTTCCTCAGGCGCCTCGCCAGGAGGGACCGGGTTCAGCTCGTGGTCTCCGTCCTGGGGGCCATGCTGCTGATCACGCTGCTCAAGAAGATGAACACCTCCAGCTGTCCCTGGGACGTGAACGAGTTCGGCGGCGTTGCCAGCTACGTGTCGCACTGGGCCTTGGGCGTTCGCGACATGGGGCCGGGGCATTGCTTCCCGGCGGGCCATGCCTCGTCGGCGTTCGGCTTCCTGGCCGGCTGGTTCGTCATCCGCCGCACTGCACCGGAGATGGCCACGCGCTGGCTGGCCGTGACCATCGCGCTGGGCCTTGTCCTTGGATTGGCGCAGCAGCTCAGGGGAGCCCACTACATGAGCCACACCTTGTGGACCGGCTTCTTCTGCTGGACGGCCGGGCTGCTCACGGAATGGGCCTGCCGCGCATGGGTGCAGAGGAAACCGGTCTCGCTGGCCACCGCATCAAAAGAAGAGCTTCAGCCATGAACACCCGATCCATCGACATTCCGCTGCCGTCACCTACCGCGGGCAGCAGCGCAACACAGCGGCACGTCCCGTTGCCGGGCCCCATCAAGCGGATCGACGAATATCTCTCGCGCTCCATGTCGGCGCAGAAGATCGTCGTTCTGCTTTCGCTGTACTTCATCATCGCCACCAACTGGCCGCTGTGGTTCCAGCTGGCCCGCATCGGCGGTGCGCCCAGCCTGTACATGCGCTCCGCCGTCGTTCTGGGCGTGCTCATTGCCTGTGGCACAACGGCCTTGCTGGCCGCCACGGCCTGGACGCGCGGCATGCGCTTCGTCTGGCTCGCGGTCGCGCTTACCGCCGCACTGTCTCAGTACTACATGCTGACCTACAGCGTGGTGATGGACCCCGGCATGGCGGGCAACGTGATGCAGACCGATGCCCACGAAGTGGCCGACCTGCTGGGCTGGCACATGCTGTTCGGGGTGGGCATCGTGATGGTGCTGCCGGTGTGGTGGCTGCTGCGTGTACGCATCCCGGCCATGAAGCCCCTGCGCCAGATCGTGCGCAACCTGCTGCTGATGGTCGTCTCACTGGCGGTTGCCGCCGCGCTGGTGGCCGCCATGTCGCGCGACCTGGCGCCACTGATGCGCAACAACCCCCAGCTGCGCTATATGCTTAACCCGATTGCCAGCCTGTATTCGGCCGGAGTGTCGGTGATCCGGCCACTGGTCACTCGCAAGAAGCAGCTCATCCCGATGGGAGCGGGTGCCGCGTTGGGCGCCACCCATGCGGCGGGCAGCAAGCCGATGCTGTTCGCGCTGGTGGTGGGCGAGACGGGCAGGGCGGACCACTTTGCGTTGAACGGCTACGACCGCAACACCAACCCGCAACTGGCGGCACGCGACGTGCTGAACTGGTCGAATGTGCGCTCCTGCGGCACCAGCACGCTGGCGTCCGTTCCCTGCATGTTCTCTCCCCTTGGAAAGAAGGATTTCGAATCACGCAAGGACGACTACGAGACGCTGCTTGACGTGGTGAAGGCGGCCGGCATGAATGTGCTGTGGATCGACAACCAGTCGGGCTGCAAGGGTGTGTGCGACCGGGTTCCCCATGTCGTTGCCTCCGAGGGCCTGAGCGCGGACCAGAAGCAGAAGTACTGTGATGCAAGCGGCGAGTGCCGCGACCTTGTGATGCTGCAGAACCTTCCACAGCGGCTCGATGCCATTCCGGCCGACCAGCGCAGCAAGGGTGTCCTGCTGGTCTTCCACCAGATGGGCAGCCATGGCCCGGCATACTCCAAGCGCTCATCGGCTTCATCCAAGCTGTTCAAGCCCGAGTGCACGACGGAAGTGCTGGCCGACTGCAGCCACTCCGAGCTGATGAACGCCTACGACAATTCCATCGTCGAGACGGACCGCTTCCTTGGCGCGACCATCGACTGGTTGAAAACCCAATCGGGCACGTATGACACAGGCATGCTGTACCTGAGCGACCACGGTGAATCGCTGGGCGAGTACGGCCAGTTCCTGCACGGCCTTCCGTACAGCGTGGCCCCCGATGTGCAGAAGCATGTGCCGATGATCTCGTGGCTGTCGCCCGGTCTCGCGCAGCGCGAACAACTGTCGCTGGCCTGCCTGCGGGGCACCTCCGATACCGCCTACACCCACGACAACCTCTATCACTCGATGCTGGGCGTGCTGGATGTGAAGTCGCCCAGCTATCGGGCGGACATGGACCTGTGGGCGAAGTGCTCGGGAGCGAGCGTCGCGGACGCCCGCTAGTTGATCGAGGAGAAAGCTGCTGTCCGCCTTGCGGCGGCGCTTCAGCTCTTCTTCTCGCGCGGCACACGCCCCATCAGGAAGAACTCCGGATTCGGTGGCATGTTCGAGAAGCTCGCAATGCGGTTGGACAGGCCGAAGAACGCCGTGATCGCGGCAATGTCCCAGATGTCCTCGTCATCGAAACCATGCGCATGCAGGGCCTCGAAGTCGGTGTCGTCGGTCTCGGCTGCGCGTTCGCAGATCTTCATGGCGAAGTCGAGCATGGCCCGCTGGCGCGGCGTGATGTCCGCCTTGCGATAGTTCACCGCGACCTGGTCGGCCACCAGCGGCTTCTTCTCGTAGATGCGCAGCAGCGCGCCATGCGCGACCACGCAGTACAGGCACTGATTCGCCGCGCTGGTGGTGGTGACGATCATCTCGCGGTCGCCCTTGGTGAGGTGGCTGGTACGGCCCACACTCTCGGGATCCATGAGCGCATCGTGGTAGGCGAAGAATGCCCGCCATTCCGCGGGGCGGCGCGCCAGCGCGAGAAAGACGTTCGGAACGAAGCCGGCCTTTTCCTGCACTTCGAGAATCTTGTCCTTGAGGTCCTGGGGCAGGGTGTTGAGATCGGCAAGGGGATAGCGCACTGACATGGGATGGGTCTCCATTGGTGTTGTTGTCGATGCCTCAAGCATAGCGCGCGCCCAAGCATGCTTCGGGGCGCGGGTGATCAATCCATTCCGCATATGCAGAAGCGATAAGCGCATATCGAACCGTGATCCAATGCCGGCAACGATTCACCGCTTGTTCCGCACTCGATTTCCGACTTTTCCCCGCCATGCCAGGATTGCTTTCCAAAGACGACCAGGGCCAGCTCCAGGTCTTGCTGCCACGCGTGAGCCTGGCCCTTGTGCCCACCCCGCTCGAGGCACAGCCCCACATGGGGCGCAAGCTGGGGGTGGCCCTCAGCGTGAAGCGCGATGACCTGACCGGCCTGGCCTTTGGCGGCAACAAGATCCGTCAGCTCGAGTACTACTTCGGGCAGGCGCGCGAGCAGGGCGCCACTGCGGTGCTGGTGAGCGGAGCCATCCAGTCGAACTACACCCGGGCAACGGCGGCCGTGGCCGCGCGCCTGGGACTGCGCTGCCATGTACAGCTGGAGAATCGGGTGCCTTCGATGCGCAGCGAGGCCTATGAGCATTCGGGCAATGTGCTGCTCTCGGACATCTACGGTGCCAGAGTGAGCCGCTTCGACAATCCTGACGACGAGGTGGGCGCCGATGCGGCGATCCATGGGATTGCGCAGGGCCTGCGGGAGCGGGGCGAAGTCCCCTACGTCATTTCGTTGAAGGCCGACAGCGATCCGCTGGGCAGCGTCGGCTATCTGCATGCGGCAGCCGAGTTGCTGTCGCAGCAGCCGGATGTGAGCCATGTGGTACTCGCATCGGGGAGTGGGCAGACGCAGGCCGGCCTGCTGTTCGGCCTGAGGTTTCTCGGCTCCGCCGCACGCGTGCTCGGCGTCAGCGTGAGGCGCGATGTGCCGGCACAGCGGCAGCGGGTGCTGTCCCACTGTGCAGCGCTTGCGCGGATGCTGGATGTACCGCCGGTGACCACAGCGCAGGATGTCGAGGTCTTCGACGGCAACCCGGATACCAGCTACGGACTGCCTGACGCCCGGCTACTCGATTTCCTTCTGGACGTGGCACGCAGCGACGGCCTGCTGCTAGACCCCGTCTATACCGGAAAGGCCTTCGCCGGCATGGCACGCCTGAGAGAGCAGGGCCACCTGCCCGCAGGCGCCCGTGTCGTCTTCGTGCATACAGGCGGCATGCCGGCGCTGTTTGCCTACGGGCCCGAGTTCCAGTCGCGCGCCGCTGCACGCCATCAGGGGTGAAGCGAATGCAGGGCCTGCACGCGGGGCTATGCAAGGCGCTCGAGTTTCCACTCCATCGTCCCCTTCCACCAATCCACTGTTTTACGGTAGTCCGTCAGGAGTTGTCATTCATGAAGTTCGTTAGGGCCGGCATCGCGCTGGCTGGCATGCTTGTGCTTTCCCCTGGGCAGGCGCAGACCGCCGCAGGTACCCTGGGCAAGATCCAGAGCGGCAACAAGGTCGTGATGGGCGTACTCGAAAGCTCGCCGCCCATGTCGTATGCGATCGGTGCGGATCGCCGCTACATGGGCTATCACGTCGAGCTGTGCGAGAAAGTGCTGGGCCGGATCGCTCCGCAGGCCCGCATCGAGTACATGGCCATGACGCCGCAGAACTCCCTGCCTCTGGTGCAGAACGGCACGGTCGATATCGGCTGCGGTCCCAAGACCAACAATCTGGCGCGCCAGAAAGAGGTCTCGTTTGCCGTGACCACCTATGTCAACCAGGTGCGCATGGCCGTGCGTGCGGATTCCGGCATCACTTCGTTCAAGCAGCTGGATGGCAAGAACATCGCCGCATCGGCAGGCACCACGTCCGTGCAACTGCTGCGCAAGTTCGGCCGCGAGAATGGCCTGAATCTCACGCCGCAGCTCGGCAAGGACCAGTTCGAGAGCTTTCTTATGCTGGAATCAGGCCGTGCCGACGCCTTCGTCATCGATGACAACCTGCTGGCAGGCCTGATCGCAGGCTCGAAGAACCCCGGCGGCTACCGGATCGTTGGTGAGGTGCTCGGCGCCGAGCCCATCGCACTGGTGCTGCGGCGGGACGATGCGGATTTCAAGAAGGCCGTGGATACCGCGCTGACCGCGATGATGAAGTCCGGCGAAGTCGCAAGAATCTACGACAAGTGGTTCACGCAACCCATTCCTCCCTCCAATACGTCGCTGAATCTGCCGATGAGTGACGCGCTCAGGCAGTTGCTGAAGGAGCCGAACGACAAGCCCGTCGAGGCCTACAACAGCTGAGCCGGGGCATCCAGGCCGTCCAGCGCGCCGTCACGCTCCATTCTGTGTCGTCCGTCATCAGCGGGCGTGTGGCCAGTAGGGGCGCTGGAGGTCGAGAAAACCGTCCATCGCCTCGCTCAGCGCGTCGAGTCTGCTCGCGCCGCCCGGATCCAGCGCCTTCAATGCAAGGTGGACAGCCTCCAGCGTGGACAGTTGATGTTCGGCATGGGCCTTGCGGATCGCATAGCGCGATGCGGGAACGTCGGCCAGCGCCAGTCGCGGCAACCGTGCCAGCAACGGATTGGCGCGGAGCATCTGGCGGCTGTGGCGCCAGGTGGCATCCAGGACGACCAGCCGCGTGCAGGCAGCGGGCGAGTGCGCGGGTCCGGGATCCTGCTGGCCTTCTGCATCTCCTGGATACAGCAGCCACGGGCGAACGG
Source organism: Diaphorobacter ruginosibacter (assembly GCF_014395975.1). NCBI lineage: Bacteria > Pseudomonadati > Pseudomonadota > Betaproteobacteria > Burkholderiales > Comamonadaceae > Diaphorobacter > Diaphorobacter ruginosibacter. The sequence goes on from NZ_CP060714.1 coordinate 2,402,329, forward strand.
CCTCGCCTGAGGAATTCCACGGCGCATGGAGCAGCTCGGCGTCAAAGGTTTCACCAACCTCCATCCGGCTGTTCGGCAGGCAGAGGTGCAGCAGCTGTCCCGTTCCCTTGGCGTGCCCCACCTCGTCCGGGTGCATGAGGATCAGCACCTCCACCCGATGCGCCACCCTGCGGATGGCCGTGCACACGCAGGCCGAGGCGGGTCGCAGGCAGTGCGGGCAGATCGCCCTGCGTGGAACGGAAGGAAGAACAGGAATTGGCGGCACGGGCGGACGGATCGTCAAAACGCACTATCGAAATGCTTTGGAAAAAAGAAAAGTGCCTGCGATTGTCCCATCGCAGGCACTGAATCAACGGAGTTTCCGCGCGCCATTGGCCGGGGCAGCCGGTCGGGCGCGCACCGGCTTACAGCTTGCCGGCCTTCTGGCGTGCGATCGCATCCGCCACGCCCTTGCCGTAGGCCGGGTCGGCCTGGGTGCAGTGGTCGATGTGGCGCTGGACGATGTGATCGGAGACACCGGCGATGTTGCGCGCGGTGTTCTCGAACAGCAGCTGCTGCTTCTCGGGCGTGAGCAGGCGGAACAGGTCGCCCGGCTGGGTGAAGTAGTCGCTATCGTCCTCGCGGTAGTTCCAGCGGCTGGCGTCACCATAGAGCTTTTCCACGGGTTCGGCGAACTCGGGCTGCTCCTGCCATTCGCCCTTGCTGTTGGGTTCATAGGCCAGGGTTCCGCCATAGTTGCCGTCAACGCGCATGGCGCCATCGCGATGGTAGGCGTGATAGGGGCACTTGGGCGCGTTCACCGGGATCTGGTAGTTGTTCACCCCCAGGCGATAGCGGGCAGCATCGGCGTAGGCGAACAGGCGCGACTGCAGCATGCGGTCGGGCGAGGGGCCGATGCCGGGCACGAGGTTGCTGGGCGCGAACGAGGCCTGCTCCACGTCGGCGTAATAGTTGGCCGGATTGCGGTTGAGCTCCATGATGCCCACCTCGATGAGCGGAAAGTCCTTCTTGCTCCACACCTTGGTGAGATCGAACGGATGGAAGCGGTAGGTCTGTGCCTGTTCCTCGGTCATGATCTGCACGCAGAGCTTCCAGCGGGGGAAATCACCTCGCTCGATGGCTTCCAGCAGATCGCGCTGGCTGCTTTCGCGGTCCTTGGCGACAACGGCGGCGGCTTCCTCGTCCGAGAAGTTCTCGATACCCTGCTGGCTGACGAAGTGGAACTTCACATAATGGCGCACACCTTCCTTGTTGATGAAGCTGTAGGTGTGCGAACCAAAACCGTGCATATGGCGATAGCCGCGCGGAATGCCGCGGTCGCTCATGACGATGGTGATCTGGTGTAGCGCCTCGGGCAGGCCCGTCCAGAAGTCCCAGTTGTTCTCGGCCGAACGCAGGTTGGTGTACGGATCGCGCTTCACGGCCTTGTTGAGATCCGGGAATTTCAGCGGATCGCGGAAAAAGAACACGGGCGTGTTGTTGCCCACCAGATCCCAGTTGCCTTCCTCGGTATAGAACTTCACCGCGAAACCGCGAATGTCGCGTTCGGCATCGGCCGCGCCGCGCTCACCTGCCACCGTGGAAAAGCGGGCGAACAGCTCGGTCTTCTTGCCCACCTGGGAAAACAGCTTGGCGCGCGTGTACTGGCTGATGTCACCGGTCACCGTGAATGTTCCAAACGCACCGGAACCCTTGGCATGCATGCGGCGCTCTGGAATCACCTCGCGATTGAAGTGGGCGAGCTTTTCCAGATGCCACAGGTCTTGAAGCAGCATGGGGCCGCGCGGCCCGGCAGTCATCGAATCCTGGTTGTTGGGCACCGGGGCGCCAGCGGTCGTGGTGAGGCGTTTCGTCATGTGAACTCCTGAGGGTTGGGATTGATGGCTATTGAAATCAATTTGTGATTGATATTTTGCTATTACCTCTCAAATTGGACCAATTGATTATCCAAAACTTCACTATAGGAATCTTCTGATGTTTCATGTGGGGCGCTAAACTGTGAAACTGAGTTACATCAACAATCAGCCGGAGGTGGAATGCATTTTGACGTTGTCGTCGTCGGTGGCGGAGCCGGCGGACTGGAACTTGCCGCCCAGCTGGGCAGGCACTTGGGCAAGAACCTCGGTGGGGAGAAGGTGCTTCTCATCGACCGGTTTCCATACCACATCTGGAAGCCTACCCTGCATGAGGTTGCTGCGGGAACGCTGGACGCTCACCAGGAGGGTTTGTCCTACACGGTGCTCGCGCGGCGCAACCATTTCAGCTTCTCGATGGGAGACATGTGCGCGCTCGACAGCGCTCGCAAGACCCTGACCCTCGCGGCCATGAAGGACGGGCAGGGCAACGAGATCGTGCCGCAGCGCACGGTGAGCTACAAGCATCTCGTGCTGGCCATGGGCAGCGGCTCCAATTCGTTCGGCACGCCCGGCATTGAGAACGCATACCTGTTGGAGAACGCGGTGGATGCCCAGCATTTCCACAGCGATTGGCTGAGCGCCGCGGTGCGGGCGTCGTTCTCGGCGGAGCGGTCGCTGTCGGTGGCGATCGTGGGTGCGGGCGCCACCGGGGTCGAGTTGTCCGCCGAGCTTCTGGAGGCCCATGCCGAACTGCTGCAGAGCCTGGGCAGCAACCAGCGGTTCCGCCTGGACATCACCCTGGTGGAGGGCGGCGAGCGTATCCTGGGCGGCCTGCCCGAGCGCATCTCCGAGCAGGCGACCGTGGCCCTGCGCCGCAAGGGTGTCAAGGTGCTGCTCGGCACGCGGGTTCAGGAACTGCGCAAGAGCGAGCTGCTCACCTCTGCGGGCGAGATCCGGGCCGACATGATCGTCTGGGCCGCAGGCATCAAGGCGGCCGATTCCAACGCGCGCCTCGGACTTGAGGTCAACCGCATCAACCAGTTCGTGGTCGATGACCACTTGCGCACCTCGGCCACCGACATCTATGCCATGGGTGACTGCGCCGCCTGCCCATGGGAAGAGGGCAAGCTGGTTCCCGCGCGTGCGCAGGCCGCGCACCAGCAGGCCACCTACCTGTCGGGTGTGTTCTCGGCCCTGCTGAACGAGCGCGAGGCGTCTGCGCCGTTTGTCTACAAGGACTTCGGCTCGCTGGTGTCCCTCGGGGACAACAAGGGCGTGGGCAACCTGATGGGGGGGCTTGCAGGCAAGAACTTCTTCGTCGAGGGACTGGTCGCGAAGTGGATGTACATGTCGCTGCACCTCATGCACCACCGGGCCATTCTCGGTGTGGGCAAGACCGGGCTGCTGGCTCTGGCTCGCCTGCTGCAGCAGCGCGTCTCCGGACGGATGAAGCTGCACTGACAACGCTTCGCTTGCGGCTTTCCTGCCTTGCCGATGCGCGGATGTGCGGCAAGGAGGAAGGGGGAGGGCAGGCCGTCAGCCGACCAGCAGCTTCTGCACCAGGTCGGCTGCGGTCGATGCGCCATATTTGCGCATCAGGCGGGCGCGGTAGATCTCCACGGTGCGGTGGCTGATGTCCAGTGCGCGACCGATCTCCTTGGACGTCATGCCGTCCAGCAGCCGGGCGGCCACTTCGCGCTCGCGGCCGGTCAGCTCGGCCTTCACCGGCCGCTGTTCGCTCAAGTCCTCGAAGCTCCAGATGCCCGATGCATGCGGGTTGTTGCGATCAAGCGCGCGGCCCGCGACATGGCACCAGAAAACCTCTCCGTTGGCCCGCTTCATGATGCGGTTGTCTGCATAGTGGCCACGGGCATTCAGGATCGGCTCCATGCGCTTGCCCAGGCGTTCGTACTCATCGACGCTGGGATAGAGCACGCTGAAGGACTGGCCTATCAGCAGTTCGCGGGAGGCGCCGAACATTTCGCAGACATGGCGATTGCAATCGACCATGATGCGGTTGCGGGAGATCACCAGACCTACCGGAGCCATCTCGAAGGCGAGACGGTAATCTGCGATGTCCATAGGGTGCGGGTATTTGTATTTACGAAAAACTACCTAATCCAGTACGTAGTATCGTAGCGTATTCTTGCAAGAGTTCATCCAATAGGAGACAGAAGTGAACAAACTCTATCCCTCCGCAGCCGACGCGCTCAAGGGCGTTGTGGCAGACGGCCAGCTGATGGCCGTGGGCGGTTTCGGCCTGTGCGGCATTCCCGAGGCGCTGATCGACGCGCTCAAGGATTCCGGCGTCAAGAACCTGACCGTGATTTCCAACAACGCAGGCGTCGATGGCTTCGGTCTCGGCAAGCTGCTGGAGACTCGCCAGATCAAGAAGATGATCGCCAGCTACGTCGGCGAAAACAAGGAGTTCGAGCGCCAGTACCTCGCGGGCGAACTGGAGTTGGAGTTCACTCCCCAAGGCACGCTGGCCGAGAAGCTGCGTGCCGGCGGCGCAGGCATTCCGGCCTTCTTCACGAAGACCGGCGTCGGCACCATGGTGGCCGAAGGCAAGGAGCTGCGCGAATTCGACGGTGAGACCTACGTGATGGAGCGCTCGCTGGTGCCCGAAGTGTCGCTGGTGAAGGCATGGCGTGCCGACAAGTCCGGCAACCTGCAGTTCCGCCTGACCGCGCGCAATTTCAACCCGGCCGCGGCGACCGCGGGCAAGATCTGCATCGTGGAAGTGGAAGAAGTCGTCGAGACCGGCGCCATTGCGCCGGACCAGATCCATCTGCCAGGCATCTACGTGCACCGCATCGTGCACAACGCCCATCCCGAAAAGCGCATCGAGAAGCGCACCATCACAGAAAAGCAAGGAGCCTGATCATGGCGTGGACGCAAGACCAGATGGCCGCGCGCGCGGCGCAAGAACTGCAGGACGGCTTCTACGTGAACCTGGGTATCGGCATTCCGACGCTGGTGGCCAACCACACGGGCGACAAGGAAGTGTGGTTGCAGTCCGAGAACGGCATGCTCGGTATCGGCGCTTTCCCCACCGAAGACAAGGTGGACGCCGACCTGATCAACGCCGGCAAGCAGACCGTGACTACCATTCCCGGCTCATCGATCTTCGGCAGCGACCAGTCGTTCGCGATGATCCGTGGCGGCAAGATCAACCTGTCGATCCTGGGTGCCATGCAGGTGAGCGAGCACGGTGACCTGGCCAACTGGATGATTCCCGGCAAGATGGTCAAGGGCATGGGCGGCGCCATGGATCTCGTGGCCGGCGTCAAGCGCGTGATCGTGCTGATGGAGCACGTTGCCAAGAAGAAGGACGGCACCACCGACCTGAAGATCCTGCCCCAATGCACACTGCCACTGACCGGCGTGGGCGTGGTGGACCGCATCATCACCGACCTGGGCGTGATGGACGTGACCCCTGAAGGCCTGAAGCTGGTGGAACTGGCTCCTGGTGTGACGTTTGAAGAGATTCAGTCGAAGACCGGCGTGACGCTGCATCGCTGAGGCGAGGCTGAGAGTCAAAAAAGCGGAGCCCTGCAGAGATGCGGGCTCCGCTTTTTTGTGCGTGCCGTGGTTTGTGGAGTGTGAGCCATATCTCACCCAGGCGGATCCTGGGAAGCTTGCAGCACGTCCGCGGACGAAGCGGTATTGCAGCCAAGGCCACGCGTGCCGGCACCCATGCCTACGCCCACCCCCATGGCTCCCATGCCAGCGCCCATTCCTCCACCTCCGCCGCCTGCTCCTCCGCCTTGACTTCCCCCGCGTCCTCCTCCTGCATTGTCCGTACCGGGCTTGCGTCCGGCACCGCCTGATATGGATGGCCGCAACGGGCCCTGGTCGGGAATGCGCAGGTCCGTGGGGATGGCCTCCAGGTCGAGGGCTGCGCGGATGAAGGTGCGCAGCGACACCACGAGTTCCCTGGTGTGGATGCTTCGCCCGGCCGTCATGTCCTGTGCGGCCAGCGCTGCCAGGCGTACCTGCTCCTCCGTGCCCAGAAGGATGACGTCGGAGAGGGCCGCCTCGACCGCGTCGCGTATGCGGCGCTGGCGTTCGCTGCCGGCATGGGGTGGCGAAGCGATCGGGTCGCTGCCTGCGGTTTCATCGTCCCCCGCGTCCTGGTCGGACTCGGAGAGACTGGTAGAGGTTGGCTGCTGCAGGCGCATCTCCCGCATGTGCAAAGGATGCACCATGAGCTGGCCGGTGAACGAGCTGCCCAGCGTCTTGTAGGCAGCCATCAATGTCTTGAGCCGCTCGTTGATCTGGCGGTTCTGGCGCTCACGGCGCTTCTGGATGGTCTGCATGAACAGCAGTCGAATTCCCATCATCAGGCAGGTCACCAGCAGCAAACCGGCGATCGTGGAGAGAACGGAGTGCCAGGAGCTGAAATCGATCATGGAGCGCATGGGTGATGGCGGTTTCCGTGAAGTGGGAGGAGGGGGGTGACCAAGCTGCGTCAGGCCATTGTGCATACCTCACGAACCCGCTGGCGTAGGAGTGATGCGGGTTTCCACGGGGCAAAACTTGTGGATGACGATGGGCCAAGTTGCCCGAATCCAGGGAGTTGATCTGTATTATGGTTTGTAGAAAGCGTCAGGATTGCTCCCCACGCCATTGCGCCGCAGCTCCCCACAAGGAGAGGGATCGGACAGGCAGTTCGCAGGGATGCGTGGTTCTGCGCGCTTTATGTTTCACGAAAGTTTCTACACTATGAAATCACCTGGCGTGGGTCTGGTAGGCGTGGGCTTGATGGGGCATGGCATTGCCCTGAACATCGCCCGCAAGGGTTTTGAATTGACGGTGCTCGAGCATCCGGGCAACCAGCCGCTCGATCAGCTGAAGGCACTCGGCGTGCAGTCGGTCGCCACGCTGCCCGAGTTGGCGGCAGGCATCGACGTGCTGGTTCTCTGCGTCACCGGATCGCCCCAGGTGGAGGCGATTTTGCTGGGAGAGAAGGGCGCCCTGGCTGCGCTCAGGCCCGGTGCGGTGATCATCGATTGCTCCACCGCGCTGCCGGATTCGACGGAGCGCGTGGCGGCTGCGGCGCAGGCAGCCGGGCTGAAGTTCATTGATGCCCCCATGACGCGAACCCCAAAGGAAGCGGCCGAAGGCCGGCTGAACCTGCTGGTGGGCGGCGACAAGGCTGTGCTGGACGAGTGCATGCCGATCCTGCGGACCTTCGCCGAGAACGTTACGCATACCGGTGGCGTGGGGACCGGCCACCGCATGAAACTGCTCCACAACTATGTGTCGCTGGGTACCGTGGCGCTCATCGCCGAGGCGGCGGCGTGCGCGGCCGGCGGCAAGGTGGCTCCTGACGTATTCGTCGAGGTGCTTGCCAAGGGCGGTGGTGGCGGCGTGGCGCTTGAACGCTTGCGTCCGTACATCGTGGACGGAGATCCCAGCGGGCTGCGCTTCTTCATGGGCAATGCGCTGAAGGATATGGGCTACTACGTGTCGATGGCGCGTGAGGCAGCGGCTGCGCAGGATATCGCCAGTGCGGTGCATGACACCTATGCGTCTGCCGTGGCCAGCGATGGCATGGAAGCACTGGTTCCGCAACTGGTCACATCCCTGCAGCGCGGCCATTCGTGATCAAGTAAATTGACAGATGCGTCGCCAGTTCAAAGGCGACTTCATTCAGGAGACTCTGCGCATGCGCCAGCATTTCATTCACAACCAATGGGTAGGCTCGGGTGAGACTATCGACGTGGTTGATCCATCCACCGGAGAAGTCTTCGACGCCATCCTGCGCGGCACCAGCGCCGACGTCGATGCGGCTGTCCGCTCGGCCCGCGAGGCCTTCCAGGGCGAGTTCGGCAGGCTCACCGCAGCCGAGCGTGGGCGCTTGCTGCTCAAGCTCTCGGCCAAGCTGCAGGAGCATGCCGAGGAACTCGCCCAGATCGAGGCACGCGACTGCGGCAAGCCGCTCAAGCAGGCGCGCGCGGATGCCGCAGCGATCGCCCGCTACTTCGAGTTCTATGGCGGAGCCGCCGACAAGCTGATGGGGGACACCATTCCCTACCAGAACGGCTACACCGTGCTGACCGTCCGCGAGCCCTACGGCGTCTGTGCAGCCATCGTGCCCTGGAACTACCCGATGCAGATCTTCGGCCGCAGCGTGGGCGGTGCGCTGGCGGCGGGCAATGCCGTCGTGGTCAAGCCTGCGGAGGACGCCTGCCTTTCACTGCTGCGCGTGGCGGAACTGGCGCGTGAAGTGGGCTTTCCGGCGGGGGCGCTCAACATCGTGACCGGCTACGGTCACGAGGCCGGTGCCGAACTCGTGGCGCACCCGGGCGTGGACCATGTTTCGTTCACCGGCTCGCCCAACGTCGGCAAGCTGGTGGTGAAGGCCGCCATCGAGAACCACACGCCCGTCACCACGGAGCTTGGCGGCAAGTCGCCACAGATCGTGTTCGAGGATGCGGATCTCGAAGCCATGCTGCCCGTGGTCGTCAATGCCATCGTGCAGAACGCGGGACAGACCTGCTCGGCAGGCAGCCGCCTGCTGGTGCAGCGCAGCATCTACGAGAAGGTGATCGGGCTTCTGTCCGAGCGCTTTGGACAGCTGCAGGTGGGCTCGTCGCAGATGGACCTCGATTGCGGCCCGCTGATCCGCAAGAGCCAGCAGGTGCGCGTCAAGGCATTCCTCGACGAAGCTGCCCGGGACGGGCTGCAGGTGGCAGCGCAGGGACGATTGGCGGCAGGTGTGCCGGCAAACGGGTTCTACCAGGTTCCCACGCTGGTGCGCGATGTGCCGATCACGCACCGCCTTGCGCAGGAGGAGGTGTTTGGCCCGGTGATCGCCGCAGCGGCCTTTGATACCGAGGAGGAGGCGATCGCGCTTGCCAACGGTACGGCCTTCGGCCTGGTGACCAGTGTCTGGACACGCGACGGCGGCCGGCAGATGCGCGTGGCGCGCAAGGTCAGGGCAGGACAGGTGTTCATCAACAACTATGGCGCGGGCGGCGGCATCGAACTGCCATTCGGAGGCTACAAGGCCAGCGGCCATGGGCGTGAGAAGGGCTTCGAGGCACTCTACGGGTTCACGCAGCTCAAGACAATCTCGATGCGGCACGACTGAGGGTGCCGAAAGCGGGTGCCTGGGCCTGTCCGGGCAGTGCTACGGCAAACGAAGTGCGGATGGCGCCTACTTCAGCAGGTCGAGCACACGCTTCCAGTCCGCCTCGTCCACCTCGGTGATCGACAGGCGGTTGCCGCGCTGCAGCACCTTGAGCTGGGCCAGCTCGGGGTGCTCTCGAAGCTCGGCCAGGCTCAGCAGGCGCGTCTTGCGCAGCGCCTTCACGTCCAGCAGCAGCCAACGCGGCTTGTCCGGGTCGGCCTTGGGGTCGAAGTAGGGCGACTCGGGGTTGAACTGGGTGGGGTCGGAGCGCGTGCCCGAGGCAATTTCCGCGATGCCTGCGATACCGGGTTCAGGACAGCTCGAGTGATAGAACAGCACGCCGTCGCCGATCCGCATGTCGTCGCGCATGAAATTGCGCGCCTGGTAGTTGCGCACGCCGGTCCATTGCACCGTGGAATGGGTCGCTGCCAGTGCGTCGTCGATGGAGCATTCCTCGGGCTCCGATTTCATCAGCCAGTACCGTCGGGAATGTGTTGCGGAAGAAGCGGCGGTGGTCATGCGAAGATTCTCCTCCAGAAGTCTGACGAAGGGGACAATCCCGGGTTCCGGTGGATCAGAAGCGTCCTCGGCGGCCTGTACCGCCCCAGCGCCTCGTGTCCGCCGAAAAGATCTCAAGCGGATTGTTGGCGGGCTCGCTCAATGGCGCAAGCAGGCCGGCCAGTTCAGCGGGGCTGAATTTGATGGCCCCCGCGGCGTCGCTCCCCAGCACGCCCTGCGCGAGAACGCGTTTGCGCTCTTGCAATTCCAGCATGCGTTCCTCGATGCTGCCCTGAACCACCAGCCGGTAGACGAATACGGGCTGCGTCTGGCCGATCCGGTGGGCGCGAGCCGTGGCCTGCTCCTGCACGGCAGGATTCCACCAGGGATCGAGATGGATCACGGTATCCGCCGCCGTGAGATTCAACCCTGTGCCACCGGCCTTGAGGCTGGCCAGCAGGATCGGCGGGGCGTCACCGTCCGCGCGCTGAAAGCGTGCAACGACATGCTCGCGCTCGTCGGGTGATGTCCGTCCCGTGAGCATCAGATAGGACAGGCCATGGGCATCGAGCATTTCGGCCACAAGCCGCAGCATCGAGGTGAACTGCGAGAACACCAGAATGCGCCGACCCTCCTCGACCAGTTCGGGCAGCATCTCTGCAAGATGCGTGAGCTTGGCCCGCTCGGTATCGGGGTGAACGCTGGTGCCCTTGATCAATCGCGGGTCGCAGCACACCTGCCGCAACTTGAGCAGCGCATCAAGAATAGCGATCTGGGCAGCGTTGCCCCAGTCCTGCGCCTTGAGCACCCGGCGCACCTCCTTGTCGCATGCGGTGCGTACCGCCTCATACAGCTCGCGCTGGCGACCCTGCAATTCCACGCGCACGGTCATGTCGGTGCGTGGCGGCAGTTCCTTGGCCACATCGCTCTTGCGCCGCCGCAGGATGAAGGGTGCCACGCGCTGCGCGAGCAATTGCGCGCGCAGCGTCTCGCCGTTCTCCTCGATCGGCTTGCGCCAGCGGCGGCCGAAGGTATGCGGGTCGCCAAGAAAGCCCGGCATGAGGAAATCGAACTGGGCCCACAGTTCGCCCAGGTGGTTCTCCAGAGGAGTGCCTGTCAGGCACAGCAGATGAGGTGCGCGAATGCGGCGCAGCGCACGGGCGGTACGGCTTCCGGCGTTCTTGACCATCTGTGCCTCGTCCAGGATCAGCAGATGCCAGGCCTGTGCCGCCAGCGCATCGACGTCGCGCCATGCCAGTGGATAGGTGGTGATGACGAGGTCATGCGCCTGCACGTCGAGCATGCGCCGGGCACGATCCGGGCCGGTGAGTTCGAGCACCCGCAGGTCCGGCGCGACATGCCGCGCCTCGGCCAGCCAGTTGAAGACGAGCGAGGTAGGCATCACCACCAGGGCGGGGTGATCCAGGCGGCCCGACTGCTTCTCGATCAGGACATGCGCGAGCGCCTGCGCGGTCTTGCCAAGGCCCATTTCGTCGGCAAGGATGCCGCCCAGGTGCTGGGCGCGCAGGTACTGCAGCCATGCCAGCCCTTCGATCTGGTAGTTGCGCAGTGTGATGCCCAGGCCGCCCGGCACGGGCACGGGCTGCGGCACGCCTTGCCTCTTCAGCCGCGCGGAGAGCTGTGCGAGACCCGCGTCGCCTTCCAGTTGCCACTGGTTGTCGGGCGCAACGCGCCCGGTCTGCAGCAGCGCGGTGCGCAGTGCCTCGATGCGGCGTACATCCCAGTCGGGAATGGAGATCGGCTCGCCATCGCTGCGCTGCCGGCGGGTCGGATCCATGATCAGGTCGACCATGGTGCGAAGAATGGCCTTGAGCGGCCCGGCGGGGGCATCGATGTGCCGGCCGCCAGGGGCGCGCAGGCGGATCATCGTGTTGTCGTCAACGCTGTCGATGTGCTCGGCGGAAAGCCAGCGGGTATCACGCGCGATCAGGTGGGCGAGCAAGGGGACCAGATCGATGCGAACGCCCTCGATCTCGATGCCCAGGCTCAGCAGCCATGCGCCTTCTCGGCGAGCAAGACCCAGCGGCTGCACAGGCTCTTCCTTCGGGTCGAAGTCACCTGCGACGCGCCTGGCAAGCACTTGTCCGTCCGCCGGGTCGAGTTGCAGATGCCAGCGCTGCACTGCGACGCTCTCATGCGCAAAACCGGGACGCACGTCGATGTCCCATCCTTCAGCGCGCAGTGCCGGCAGGGTGTCGGACCAGAAATCCGCGAACATGGCCTCCTGAGGCAATGTCCAAAGCGGCCCGAATTCCTGTGCGGCATCCGGGTGCCGCCACTGCAGATGCGAGGCGTCCAGCGGAATCAGGCCCAGCGTCCACACCCGGTCCATGGCGTCGCGTTCCGCAGCCGGGTCGCGCTCGATGCGAAGCCGCCCATCCTCGGAAACCTGTTCACGTGGCGCACGCGGCTGCAGAACGGAGGTGGGGGCCGGGGTGTGCCATCGGACACCATTGCCATGGTCATCGGTGCCGCTGTATGTCCAGTCGATCTGCGCCACGGTGACGGCGTCCCCGCGTGGTCCCATCTTCCCTTGTGGCCGCATGCCGAGCAGCCCGTCTCCACGGCTCAGTGTCATGAGCGTGATGCGCGGGCGGAAGCGAAATGGGGCCGAAGCCTGAGAGGAGTCGAGGGCGTGCGTCACAAACAGAAGAATAACGGCACTCGTGATACAGGATCGCCCCCGTTGCGGGGGAATGAAAAAGTTTTTGCCCCCTGAAAACGAACCGAATCGGTATCCCAAGAGGAGTCATGAAAAAGGCCCGCTGAGCGGGCCTTCCTGCGTGCTGTCAGTCCGGGTCAGGCCTTGCGGCGCACCAGGCCGTAGATCACCAGCAGCACGATGGCGCCGATGACGGAGGCGATCCAGCCAGCGGCTTCGCCTTGTTGATACCAGTTCATCGCCACGCCGATGTAGGTAGCCAGGAAGGAACCCGCCACGCCCAGCAGGCAGGTCATGATCCAGCCCATCTTGTCGTCGCCCGGCTTGATTGCACGAGCGATGAAACCAACAATGAGACCTACGAAGATAGTACCAAGAATGCTCATCATGACGGACATGACTCCTTGAGTGTGAAACGGTGGAACGGCTGGTTGGCCATTGCGCTTGTGCGCAGGGCTGCGCCGGAATGAACGGCTGTTAATGTACCCCAGCGAAAACATGATTGTGTGTCAGCCAAGGTTGCAAATCAGTGTTCAAACCGCCGGGGGCGCCAATATCAGTCAACGCTAAAGTATGTTTGCAATTGGACCGGCAAGATAGGGACAATACGCCGTCATTGAAAGACATCCAGTGCGCAGTCACAAAAAGAAAAAGCCCATGTCGCTGGACACGGGCTTGACGCGGGTGCTGCGTGAACGTGGCCAGTTACTTGGCCTGAATCAGCTTGGAGATGTCGTCCTGGGCTTCCTCATCGGTCACCCGGCGGGCTCCGTTGAAGCGCTTGGTCCAGTACGAGATGCTCATATCCTCGACACGCACCGAGGCGCCGGAGCGCGGTGCATGGATGAATTTACCGTCTCCGAGGTAGATGCCGACATGGCTGAACGCACGACGCATGGTGTTGAAGAACACCAGATCGCCGGGGCGCAAATCCTTCTTGTCGATGACCTCGGTGGCAGCAGCCTGTTCCTTGGCGACGCGTGGCAGGGCAAGGCCCTTGACCTGCTCGAAAATGCTGCGAACGAAGCCGCTGCAGTCGAATCCGGTTTCCGCACTGTTGCCACCGCGGCGATAGGGCACTCCGATGAAGCCCATGGCGGTGGAAACGAGTTCGGTCGTTCTGTCCGCCATATCGTGGCGAACATCCTGAAGCTGGGAAATCAGGCCACGTTCGGCCAGAATGCGCTCCATGTCATCAGCGGTGGAGTTTGTTGGTGCGGCAAAGGACGCATTTGCGCACGCGAGTAACAGTAAGCAAAACCAACGGGACATGGGCCGCGAGGGTACCACGACTTGCTTCGGTGGCTACCCCGAAATATGTAAAACGACCCCGGTAAATCCCTGAAATTGCCATCGTATTGACATATAGTTACTCTAAATCGAACACAAGAAAAAGTCCTGTTTCAAAGACATTTCCACTTCTCATGGCGGCGAAAATCGCACGGTCACACTAAATTGAGCGCGTTTGTGAGTTTTGTGTGTCTGAATGTGTTTGATTCGTTTTTGAAATAACAATCTCATTGGCCGCGGTCCTCTCCGCCACCGCAGTCGGCTTCGTCTTCCTGCAGGAGTGCATTCAAGGAGGCGTCAGCGGAATGCCAAGGCCTGTGCCATCTGTCCGGGATGGGATCGCAGGGCAGCCGATCCTGCGACAATCCTGCCTTTGAATCGCCCATTGCTGCCCGCTGGCAGCAAGAAAGAAGAATCCCATGCTGCTCGACGAATCCGAATCCCAATTGGTGCTGGTGGACTACCAGGAACGCCTGATGCCTGTCATCTTCGAAGGGGCGATGGTGGTCGAGAACGCGCGTCGCCTGGCGCGTGTGGCCCAGATGATCGATGTTCCGGTCTGGGGAACGGAGCAGAACCCCTCGCGCCTGGGAGCCAACGACGCCGCGCTGCGCGAGCTGTGCCGCAAGACGCTGTCGAAGATGCACTTCAGCGCCGTCGAGGAAGGCCTTGGTGAGTGGCTGCGTCCGCCAGCCAAGCCGCAGCAAGGCGGCAATGCGCGCAGCCTGCCCAAGCACCTGCAGAAGCCTCAGCAACAGGCCCCTGAGCGCAACACCATCGTGATTGCCGGCTGCGAGGCACATGTGTGCCTGCTGCAGACGGCTCTCGACCTGCTGGAGGAGGAATTCGAGGTCTGGGTCGTGACCGATGCCTGCAGCTCGCGTACCGAACGCAATCGCGATGCGGCGTTCGACCGCCTCGCAGGTGCCGGCGCAGAACTGGTGACCACGGAGATGGTGGTGTTCGAGTGGCTTCGCACCTGCGAACACCCCGACTTCAAGGACATGCTGGCGCTGGTCAAGTAACCACCGGCCACGGATGACAGAGCAGGCTGCGATCAGGCGGCCTGGCCCGGGAGGCTGCCGCGCCTCCTCGAAATTCCCCGCACACTCCCATTTGCCGCCGCATTCCCCCCACTGCCATCCTTGACCCGGGGGAGTGGCGGTGCGACGCGCTGCCCGCTTCATGCGTGGAAATTGATCTAGCGCAATCTCCAATCAATAGCATCGTGCGGCTGCTCGCCAACGGCAGCGGCTGCATCGACAATCCATGCGAAGTCGATAGTGAGAAGCCGACGAGCCCATGAAGGCTCCGCCAGTCTCACATACGTCAGTTTGCAGAAAACTCGCTTGATCATAATGAAACCAACGGTATTGCCATCCTTCACACGCGCTACCGTAGGCAACATAAGGAGACTATCAGCATGGTGAGTTTTTCGGATTTCTATCGTCGCTCCATCGAGGATCGAGATGCCTTCTGGTCGGAGCAGGCCGACAGCATCGAATGGCAAACTCGGCCGCGGCAGATCTGCGACTACAGCGAGCCTCCGTTTGCACGCTGGTTCGCCGGCGGCACCACCAATCTGTGCCACAACGCCGTGGACCGCCATCTGGCCGATCGCGCCCAGCAGAACGCGCTGATTGCCATCTCCACCGAGACCAACACCGAGCGCGCCTACAGCTATGCCGAGCTGCATGCCGAAGTGCAACGCATGGCTGCCTGCCTGCAGGCCCTGGGAGTGAAGCAGGGCGATCGCGTCCTGATCTACATGCCGATGATTGCCGAGGCGGCCTTCGCCATGCTGGCGTGCGCCCGTATCGGTGCCATCCACTCCGTGGTGTTCGGCGGCTTCGCATCGTCATCGCTGGCCTCGCGCATCGAGGATGCCGAGCCCACCGTGATCGTTTCGGCCGACGCGGGCTCGCGCGGCGGCAAGGTGGTGGCCTACAAGCCGCTGCTTGACGAGGCCATCGAGTTGTCCGCCCACAAGCCTCAGGCGGTGCTGCTGGTCGATCGCGGCCTCGCACCGGCTGCCATGCGAGCAGGGCGCGACCACGACTGGGCGGCGCTGCGCAGCAGGCACATCGATGCGAAGGTTCCCTGTGCGTGGGTGGACAGCACCCACACCAGCTATACGCTCTACACCAGCGGCACCACGGGCAAGCCCAAGGGGGTGCAGCGCGACACGGGAGGCTATGCCGTGGCCCTCGCGTCCAGCATGCGGCACATCTTCGACGCAAAGCCCGGCGATACCTATTTCTGCACCAGCGACATCGGCTGGGTGGTGGGGCACAGCTACATCATCTATGGCCCGCTGCTTGCCGGCATGGCGACGGTCATGTACGAGGGCCTGCCGATCCGCCCGGATGCTGGCATCTGGTGGAGCATCGTCGAAAAGTACAAGGTCACGCACATGTTCTCGGCGCCGACCGCGGTACGCGTGCTCAAGAAGCAGGATCCCGAATATCTCAGGCGCTACGACATCTCCAGCCTGCGCGGGCTCTGGCTTGCCGGCGAGCCGCTGGACGAGCCCACGGCCCAGTGGATCAGCCAGTCGCTGCAGGTGCCCATCATCGACAACTACTGGCAGACGGAAACCGGCTGGCCCATCCTCACGCTGTGCAATGGCGTGGAGAAGCAGACCTCGCGCTTCGGCAGCCCGGGTCGTGCCGTGTATGGCTACAACGTCAAGCTGATCGACGAGACCAATGGCGAAGAGCTGCTTGGGCCGGACCAGAAGGGCGTGCTCGCCATCGAGGGACCGCTGCCGCCCGGATGCCTGCAAACGGTGTGGCGCAACGACGAGCGCTTTGTGAACACCTACTGGAAGAGCATTCCAGGCCGGCTGATCTACAGCACCTTCGACTGGGGCATCCGTGACAAGGACGGCTACTACTTCATTCTGGGTCGCACCGACGACGTGATCAACGTGGCGGGACACCGCCTCGGCACGCGCGAGATAGAGGAGTGCATCTCGGGCAGCGCCAACATTGCCGAGGTGGCGGTCGTGGGCGTCGCCGATTCGCTCAAGGGGCAGGTGGCCATGGCATTCGCCGTGGTGCGCGACGCGTCGGGCCTCACCGACGATGCCGCGCGGCTGAAGTACGAGGGCGAGATCATGAAGCATGTGGACAGCCAGCTCGGCGCGGTGGCGCGCCCGGCACGCGTGTTCTTCGTGAATGCGCTGCCCAAGACACGCAGCGGCAAGCTGCTGCGACGTACATTGCAGGCCATTGCCGAGAAGCGCGATCCGGGCGATATCACCACCATGGAAGACCCGACAGCCCTGCAGCAGATCAAGGAGTTGCTGGGCTGACGAGGCCTTCGGGTTTGTTTTATGGCTGCGATCGCGGTTGGAGCGGCGGTGGCAGTCTTTTTTATATCAACGGCACGGCGTCCGGGAGGCGTCGGGCCGATTCCATCCAGTCGGCGGGGGCTCTCCATGCGGCGGCCCACGCGGCAAACCGCTCGGCGGGCATGGGGGCGGCAATCCCGTGGCCCTGGGCGATGAGGCAGCCCATGTGCGCGAGGAGGATGCCTTGCTCCACCGACTCCACGCCCTCTGCGACGATGCGGTAGCCGAACGAACGCGCCAGTCCGATCACCCCCTGCACGATGGCCTGATCGGCAGAGTTCTGCATCATGCCGAGCACGTAGCTCTGGTCCAGCTTGAGTTGGTCGATCGGCAGGCGGCGCAGATAGGCGAGAGACGAGTAGCCCGTCCCGAAATCGTCCAGCGACACCGAAACGCCGATGGCACGCAACTGCGCAAGCTCGCCCGCCACGTAGTTCACGTCGTACAGCGCGGCGTTTTCCGTGATCTCCAGGTCGAGCTGGTTCGGGCGCACGCCGGGGTGGCGCCCCAGATGGGCCAGCACCCATTCCGCGAACCCGCGATGGCGCAGCTGGTCCGCGTGGATGTTGATGCTGACCTGGATCTCGAGACCCTGCCGCCGCAGGCTGTCGATATGGGACAGCGCAGAATCAAGCACCCACTCGGAGAATGCCACTGCGGTTTCAGTGCCGTCGATCGCAGGGAGGAACTCCCCGGGCAGCAGCAGCCCCTTGTCGGGATGTACCCAGCGGACCAGAGCTTCCGCGCCCACGACGGTGCCCGTGCGCATGTTGACCTTGGGCTGCAGATAGAGGGCCAGCTCTCCGTCGTTGAGTGCCGCATCGAAGCGCGCACGTTGCTCCACCAGGTTCTGGCGTGCGCTCTCTTGCACCGAGTCGAAGGCCCGAAGGCGATTGCCGCCGGCCTGCTTTGCCACGTACATCGCCTGGCTGGCATGGCGCAGCAGCGTGTCCGTATCGGCGGAGTCCTCCGGGAAAAGGGTGTAGCCAACGCTGGCCGTGAGGTCCATGCGCTCGCCGTCCAGCTCATACGGGGCGCAGACCACGTCCATCAGCGCGCGCAGCCGGTGCTCGCATCCTTCTCGGTCGCTCAGCTGGCCCAGCAGCACGGCGAACTCGTCCCCCGCGAGGCGTGCAACGCAATCGGCGGGTTGCTGCAGCGCACGCTGCAATCGGCCCGCGACCTGCACGAGCAGGCGGTCGCCCGTGTGATGGCCCAGCCGGTCGTTGATGGCCTTGAGCGCGTCGAGATCGATGTATGCCAATGCCAGATGTGCATTTTCCGCGCGGTCGGCCTCGCGCACCGCTTCTCGCAGGCGCTGCTGCAGCAGCACGCGATTGGGCAGCCCGGTGAGCGCGTCATAGTGCGTCATGTGGTGCAGCAACTCCTGCTGTTCATGCTGCAGCGTCACATCCATCGACACGCCCAGCATGCGTTGCGGTTGCCCTTCCGCCGAGAAGGCGACCACCTTGCCGACATTGCGCATCCACCGGATGGGGCCAGTGGCAGGCGCGATCCGCCAGGTGCAGTCGAAGGGGACGGAGGTGTTCATGAGATGCAGCTGCAGTGCGCTATCGACCTGCGCAACCTGCTGAGGGCTCATGCCATCCTGCCAGTCCTGCTCATGCAATGCACCGGATGGGCCACCCTGCAGGGTATGCCATCGTGCATCGCCGCGCACCTTTCCCGTGAGGAGGTTCCAATCCCACAGACCGATGGCGGCCGCCGAGAGCGTCAGCGAGAGCAGGGCCTCCCGCTCGCGAACCCTGTGCTCCTGGCGCTTGCGCTCGGTGATGTCCAGCACCGACAGCAGCCAGCAGGGCCGCCCATCGATTTCGATGGGGCTCATGGACTGGAGCATGGTGAGCACGTCGCCATGGCGCGTGCGCAATTCGTTCTCGTATCCCACCAGTTGGCCGGCAGTGCGCGCCTGCTGCACCAGGTGCTCGCGTGTCTGCGCGCTGTAGATGCCGAGATCCACGAGCGAACGCCCGATGCATTCCTCCTTGCGGTAGCCGAGCACTGCTTCCCAGGCAGGATTGACGTCGACAAATCGCCCCTTCTCCTGGTCGATGAAGCTCAAGGGGATCGGCAGCATCCGGAAGATGTGCTCGAAGCGTGCCTGCGAAGCCAGCATCCGCTCCGACGCCCTGTGCAGGTTGTCCACGTCCTGCAGTACGCCGCGCACCTTCACCAGCCGGTCTCCCTGGAAAACGGCCTCGCCCAGCACCCGAACCCATATCCGGCGGCCATCGGTGCGGATGATCTCGAACTCCATGTCCCAGACCTTGTCCCTGCCGTGGTCCGCGTTGCTTTGCCTTCGCACCTCCGAACGCCATTCGGGTGCGACAAAGCGATCGATGTAGTCCCGCGGCGGCAGCGCGCCGTGCGGCATGCCGTGGATCTCGCAGGTCACATCCGACCAGTAGGTGACGCCCTGGCGGGGCTCGCCTTCCCAGGCGCCCAGGCGCGCCAGCCGGCTGGCCTGTTGCAGAAGCTGGTTGGAGGTGCTCAGGCTGTCGCGGATGGCATGGGCCTGGGTCATGTCGTGGTAGACGAACACCATGCACTTTTCCCCGGCGATATGGGCATCGCGCGCCGACAGCAGGCCGGGAATGGCGCGGCCGTGGTGCCTGAGCACCATCGGCATGCCGTGCAGTTGTTCGTCGTTCCGCAGCGCCTGCGTGAAGCGCTGGAGGTCCTCCGGATCGATGGCCAGCCCGAGCGCTTCTCCCGTGCGGCCCACGATGTCCGCGGGAGCCATGTTCAGCAGGCGGCCGAGGGCCGGGTTGGCGTCCATGCAAAGCCCGTCGTGCATGCGGACGATCCCTGCCGGGTCGGGCAGCGTCAGATAGAAGGTGGTGTACTTTGCCTCGGAGAGCCGCATGGCCTCGGCCATCGAGCGGCGCTCGGCGTTGCCGAGAAGCAGCCTGCGCAGCCACAGCACCGCACCAATGATCAACGTCACCAGAATCAATCCCGTGACAAAGAATTCGTTGGGCATATGTCAGGCGCTAGCGCGCTGCGAGTGTTTTTTAAATATCTATTCCATCCTGAATTTAAATTATTTCCACCTATTGAACAATACGGAATGTGCGCGTTTCCTTTGCATAGACGGAGCGGGAAATCGTTCCATGAGGTGACTTCAGCGCTTGCGCGGGCCGATCAGGCCGGTGGACAGCATGGTGCCGCAGACGATGATGACGGCGCAACCCAGCATCCACAGCGTCACGGTCTCGTGCAGGAACACGGTGCCGTACATCACGGCGAAGGCCGGTGCCAGGAACGTCACGGCAACGGCCTGGCTGGGGCCTGCCGATGCAATCAGGCGGAAGTACAGGATGTAGGCGATACCCGTGCACAGCACCGCGATGGCTGCCACGGCGCCCCAGGCGCGCAGGCTGGGCATCTGGTCGGGCCAGTTGAGGATCGTGGGAATGGCAAGGCACAGCGACGCCCCGATCAGGCTGCCGGTCGTCGACGTCAGGGGCGGCACGCCCACGAGGTAGCGCTTCGCGTAGTTGGCGGCGATCGCGTAGCAAATCGACGCACCCAGGCAGGCTGCGATCGCCCACAGCGCATTGGCGCTCTTCATGCCAGCACCGCCGGGGGCGCGCCACGCGAGCAGGGCGACGCCCACGAAGCCCAGGGCCAGGCCCAGCCAGCGAAGACGCTGTATACGCTCTCCGAGCCACACCCAGGCTACCAGCGCCCCGAACAGGGGAACGGTCGCGTTGAGGATGGAGGTGAGTCCAGTCGTGATGTGCATCACGGCCCAGGCAAACAGTGCGAAGGGAATGGCCGAGTTGATGACACCCGCAAGCAGCACGGGTTTCCAGTGCTTGCGCAGTGCGGGCCATTCCCTTCGATGAAGCATCACGGGAAAGAGCACGAGCGCGGCCAGCGTCACGCGCACGCCCGCCGTGGGAAAAGGGCCGAATTCCGTTGCGCCCATGCGCATGAAGAGGAACGAGGCTCCCCAGATGGCGGAAAGAAGAAGGAATTCGGGCACCCAGGATCGCTGGGAGTTCCGGGAACTGGTGCCCGCAGAGGCGCTGGTAGTCATTTTGTTGTGAGTGATTGTTGTGTTGCTTCGCGCTCCAGCCGCAGCAGGGCAGTCTTGCGCTCAAGCCCGCCAGCATATCCGGTCAAGGCCCCGTCATGGCCTACCACACGGTGGCAGGGCACGACGATGCTGATCGGATTGCGGCCGACGGCGGCGCCCACGGCCCGCACGGCCTGTGCGTTGCCGATGCCTCTGGACAATGCGCCATAGGTGGTCGTGGCACCGGCGGGAATTAGCAGCAAGGCGTTCCAGACGGTTTGCTGGAATGGCGTCCCGCACTGCAGATCGAGCGGCAGATCGAAATCCTCGCTCGCCCCGTCCATGTAGTCGAGTACCTGCCTTCGCGCGGCCTGCAGCACGGGGTGGTTTGCGTCCTCAGGCCATGCTGCGCGAGCACCCGGCACCAGTTGCGGCGGAAAATACCGCTGATCATGGAACCACAGGCCCGCCAGCCCCCTGGAGGAGGCGGCAGCGAGCATGGCCCCCATGGGGGTGTCGAACCGGGTGTGGACGATGGAAGTGTCGAAGCGTGTCATGTCGGTTCCCGCAAGTATCGAGAGATTCTGTGAAAGGGGTGTTCAAGGCCGGGTGCGGGCCAATCCAGCCCAGGTCCGCATCACGGCGTAGCTGCGCCATGGACGCCATGCCTGCGAGGCGTCGAGTGCCTGCCGGGCCGCTTTGCTGCCGCGCGAGATACCCAGCGCGGACTGCAACGCCACGTCACCTGCCGGGAACGCATCCGGCCAGCGCAGTGCACGCATCGCCATGTATTGCGCCGTCCAGTCACCGATACCGGGTAGCGCACGCAAGGCCGCCATCGTCGTTTCAGGATCGTCCCCCGGATGGAGCCGCAGGCGGCCGTCGGCAAAGCCCTCGGCGAGTGATCGAATGGCCTGCTGCCTCTGGCGAACAATGCCGATCGAGCCCAGTTCATCGCCGCTGGCCTGCGCCAGCACGGCGGGCGCAGGGAACAGGCGGTTCAGCTCCGGCCACGGGGTTTGGATGGGTTCCCCGAAGCGCTCGGCAAGCCGATGCGCCAGGGTGCGCGCGGCCGCGACGGTGATCTGCTGGCCGAGCACGGCACGTACCGCCAGCTCGAAACCGTCTGCTGCGCCCGGCACCCGCATGCCGTCGGCCTGATCGAAATAGGGGGCCAGCGCCGCATCGATCACCGCCATATCGGCGTCCAGATCGAAAAGGGCGCGCACGCGGGCGATCAGCGAAGGCAGCACGCCAAGCAGGCTGTCGCTGACCGTGAGCAGCAACTGGGAGGCGCGTGCATCGAATCGCGCGTCGATCCATCCACTGGCGGCACGCTCGCCGTCAGCCATGCGCAGCGTGCGCCGCAACCCGGGCAGGCCCTGTGTCGGTTGCTCATCCACCGCTTCAACGCCCCCGATCGCGCGGGTTTTCAGGAAGCCGAGCAGGGCGCCCACGTTGTAGGGTGGACGCCAGCCCAGCCGGATGACCCGGGACTGGCCCGCCTGCGCGGCGCCGTGGCGCACGCCTTCCTTGCGCAACTGGGTCGGATTGAGCGTGTAGTGGTGCTGAAACGCCGCGTTGAACCCGCGCACGCTCTTGAAACCGCTGGCCAGCGCGATCTGGGTGATGGGCAGTGACGTATCCGTCAGCAATTGCTTGGCGGCCAGCAGGCGGCGCGTCTGCAGGTATTGCAATGGCGAAATGCCGAGCGCCGCGGAGAAGATCCTGCGCAGGTGCCTGTCGGTCACCCCCAGGCGTCCGGACAGCCGCTCGATGAGCGCGCCGCTTTCGGTTTCGGACCAGTTTTCCGGGGCGTCGAGCAGGCGAAGGGCCTGTTGCAGCAGAATGCCGCTGGCATCCTGGCTCGACCAGACGACTGCCTGCGGCGCCAGTTCCGGCCGGCAGCGCAGGCAGGGGCGAAAACCTGCGTGTTCGGCCTGTGCCGCCAGGTCGAAGAAACGGCAGTTCTCGCGCTTGGGCGTGCGCACCGCACACACCGGCCGGCAATAGATCCCCGTGCTGGTCACGCCGGTGAAGAAGCTGCCGTCGAAACGCGCGTCCCGGGCCTTCAGGGCCAGGTAACGGGCGTCCTGGGGATCATGGGCATCGTCGAGTTCTGTGGAGTTCATGCCTTCATGATAGGGACGGCCGTTCAAAAGACTGGCAGTTTCCGGACATCTCCCTGCGAAAGTCCGTTTGGCGAAAGGGACGACGTCCGGCCGCCCTACAATGACCGCCGTTTTTCCACTTTTGACAGGTTGCCTCGTGCCTTTCTCGCCAGCCATTTTCAAAGCCTACGATATTCGCGGCATCGTTCCGAGCACACTGAATGAAGACGTGGCCCGCAACCTGGGCCGTGCCTTCGGTATGGCGGCCCGTGCCAAGGGGCAGA
Organism: Diaphorobacter ruginosibacter; assembly: GCF_014395975.1. NCBI lineage: Bacteria > Pseudomonadati > Pseudomonadota > Betaproteobacteria > Burkholderiales > Comamonadaceae > Diaphorobacter > Diaphorobacter ruginosibacter. The sequence continues at coordinate 2,425,592 of NZ_CP060714.1, forward strand.
GCGTGGTGGCGGTGGGCCGCGATGGCCGCCTGTCCGGGCCGGCGCTTTCCGCGGCTCTCATGGCGGGGCTCGTGGAGGTGGGCATCGAGGTGATCGACGTCGGCATGGTCACCACCCCGATACTGTATTTCGCGGCGTCGACCCTGTGCCAGAGCGGCATCCAGGTCACGGGCAGCCACAATCCCAAGGACTACAACGGCTTCAAGATGGTGCTGGCAGGCAAGGCCATCTATGGCGAGGAAATCCAGGACCTGCGCCGCACGATGGAAGAGCAGCGCTGGACCGCCGCGCCCGGTGGCAGCATCCGCTCTGCCGACGTGCTGGCCGACTACACCACCCGCATCGTGGGCGACGTCAAGCTGGCAAGGCCGATGAAGATCGTCGTCGATTCGGGCAACGGCATTGCGGGCGCGTCCGCCCCTGGCATCTTCCGCGCACTGGGCTGCGAGGTGATCGAGTTGTTCTCCGAGGTGGACGGCGACTTCCCGAACCACCACCCCGATCCGAGCAAGCCCGACAACCTGAAGGACGTGATTGCTGCCCTGCAGAACAGCGACGCGGAACTCGGCCTGGCCTTCGATGGCGACGGCGACCGCCTGGGCATCGTCACCAAGGATGGCCAGAACATCTTCCCCGACCGCCAGATGATGCTGTTCGCTCAGGATGTGCTCTCGCGCGTGCCCGGAGCGCCCATTCTTTTCGACGTGAAGTGCACGCAGCGCCTTGCACCCGCCATCGAGGCGGCGGGCGGCCGTGCCGTGATGTACAAGACCGGCCATTCGCTGATCAAGGCCCGCATGAAGGAGCTGGATGCTCCGCTGGGTGGCGAGATGAGCGGCCACATCTTCTTCAAGGAGCGCTGGTTCGGTTTCGACGACGGCACCTATGCCGGCTGCCGCCTGCTGGAGATCCTGAGCAGGAGCAGCGACCCGAGCGCCGTGCTCAATGCGCTGCCCACCAGCTTTTCCACCCCGGAGCTCAACGTCAGCTGCGAGGAGGGTGAGCCACACCGCCTGACCGCCGAGCTGCAGGCGCTGGCGCAGGAGACGTTCCCGGCGCCCGCGCAGATCAGCACCATCGACGGCCTGCGCGTGGACTGGGCCGACGGTTTCGGCCTGATCCGCGCAAGCAACACCACGCCTGTGCTCGTGCTGCGTTTCGAGGGCCATACGCAGGAAGCCATGCACCGCATCGAGTCGGCCATGCTGGCACTGCTTGAGCGCGTGAAGCCGGGCGCACGGATCGGCGGCGCGGCGCATTGATGACTCACGCGGCGGCGAGAACCAGTGCCATGCAGCGACCCAGGTCGCCATGTGCCGGGATCGGCCTTAGCGGGATGAACACGTGCTAGGTCTTTATTCACTGGCCATCCAGCTTGCGACGCCGCTTCTGCACCGCAAGCTGAAGCGGCGCGCCCAGTCCGAACCGGGCTACGCGCAGGCCGTACCCGAGCGGTTCGGCTTCTACGAAGGTGCCGCGCCCGTGCGTACGCCCGATGCCCCGCCGCTGGTCTGGATCCATGCGGTATCGCTGGGGGAGACGCGGGCCGCGGCCATTCTGCTCAAGGAGCTGCGCGAGTTGCTGCCCGGCATGCGGCTGCTGCTCACCAACGGCACGGCCACCGGGCGCGCCGAGGGCAGCAAGCTGGTGCGCGAAGGCGACGTGCAGGTCTGGCAGCCATGGGATTCTCCGCAGGCCGTGCGCCGCTTCCTGACCCACTTCAGGCCCGACGTGGGGGTGCTGATGGAAACCGAGATCTGGCCGAACCTCGTCGCCGGATGCAAGGCGCACCACATCCCGCTGGTACTCGCCAACGCGCGCATGAATGAAAAATCATGGCGTGGCGCCAGGCGCTGGTCATGGCTGGCGCGGCCGGCCTACCAGGCCCTCTCTGCCGTATGGGCCCAGACCGATGTCGATGCAGAGCGCCTGTCCGACGTGGGGGCTCCCGTGCGCGGCGTACTGGGCAATCTCAAGTTCGACAGCGTTCCCGACGCCGGGCTGCTCGCGCGCGGCAGGGCATGGCGTTCGGGGGCAGGGCGGCCCGTGGTGCTGTTCGCCAGCAGCCGCGAGGGCGAAGAAGCCGCCTGGCTTGCCTCCTGGATCGCTCAGCGCGATGCGAGCCGGGCCCGGGACTGCGAAGTGCAGTGGCTTCTGGTGCCGCGCCATCCGCAACGCTTCGATGAGGTGATCGCGTTGTGCACGGCGGCGGGCCTGAGCGTATCGCGGCGCAGCCAGTGGCAGGAGCATCCGCAGCCGGCCGACATATGGCTTGGCGATTCGATGGGCGAGATGGCCCAGTACTACGGCATGGCACATGCGGCCCTGCTGGGCGGCAGTTTCGAGCCGCTGGGCGGACAGAATCTGATCGAGGCGCTGTCCTGCGATTGCCCGGTCGTCATGGGGCCCCATACCTTCAATTTCGCGGAGGCTGCCGATCTCGCCGCAGACGCGGGCGTAGCCCTGCGCGTGGCCGACATGCAGGAAGGCGTGGAAGAGGCCGTGCGCCTTGTGAACGACCCCGAACGCCAGGCGGATCTCGCTTCGCGATGCCACGCATTCACGGCGGCGCATCGCGGCGCGGCCCTGTCCACGGCGCTGGCCGTGGTGCAGCAATTGCGCTCGGCCGCCATGCCCCACCACGAGGCCTGAGAGACCCGTGGCCACGGCCACTGCATTGCATTGGCGCGCGCGGCTCCATGCGCAGGTATCCTCGGGCATCATCTGTCACTATGACGCAACTCAAGCCGCGCTGCGTTTTGCATCGTTGGCCTGGGGCAAGTGACAGACAATCGACGGCATCTTCCTGAATCGTCAAGCCCATCTCAATAGCCCGGAAGGGGTGTGGGCCGACAGCCATTGGTGATCATCGACATGTTGGACAAACACTATCTGACGCCCCTGTTCGCCCCCACCTCGGTCGTGGTGCTGGCGGGGCCCCACGACAAACCCGAATCGCTTTCGCCCCTTGCGCGCCATGTCCAGGAAGCGCTCAGGGCTCAGAAATTCACGGGCAGCCTCTCGTTCATGGACATCCATACGAGCGGCACGCTGGCCGACCTGGCCCAGGCTCGGGCGGACCTGGCGGTGATCGCCTTGCCCGCCGACGAGGTCGCTGCGGCCATGGAAGTGGCGGGACGCATGAACTGCCGGGCGGCGGTGGTGGTGTCGACCGGCATGAGCGCACAGCAGGCCTCCGACCTCCGGCGCATCGCCAAGCGCGAAGGCATGTTCCTGCTGGGCCCCAATTCCCTGGGCATCCAGCGGCCCTCGCTGCAGTTCAATGCCAGCGCAGTCGGCCCGCTCGCCAGCGAAGGTTCGCTCGGGCTGATCTGCCAGTCGGGCGCACTCACGGCGTCGATCCTGGACTGGGCGCGCAGCAATGCGGTGGGATTCTCCAGCGTGGTCACGCTCGGGGCGCACACCGACCTCGGCATTGCCGCAGTGCTCGACTTTCTCGCGCATGATCCCCGCACACAGAGCATCGTGGTCTACATGGAGGGCATTCAGAACGCGCGCCGCTTCATGAGCGCGCTGCGCTCCGCGGCCAACGCCAAGCCGGTCATCGTGCTCAAGGCCGGCCGCAAGCCGGCGGGCAATGCGGCGGCGCTCACGCACAGCGGTGCCATCGTCGGCAGCGACGAGGTGTTCGATGCGGCGTTGCGGCGCGCAGGGGCAGTGCGCGTGCGAACCTTCGTCGAGCTGTTCTCGGCGGCCAAGTGCCTCGCCTCGCGCTACCGTGCGGTGGGCCAGCGGCTGGCCGTCATCACCAATGGCGGCGGGCCCGGCGTGCTGGCGGCGGACTGGATCAACGAGCGCGGGCTTGAGCTGGGCCACCTGTCGGCGGAGACGGTGGCGTCCCTTGCCCCGCAACTGCCCCCGCTCGCAACGCTGAGCGAGCTGATCGACCTGTCCGAGGAGGCGGGACCCGAACACTACCGCCTCGCGCTCGAAGCGGCCAACAAGGACAAGCAGATCGACGGCGTGCTCGCGATCTTCTCGCCCAAGCCCGGGCGCGATGCCACGGCGGTCGCGCAGGCACTGTCGGACGCCAAGCGCGGCATGAACAAGCCGCTGCTCACCAGCTGGCTGGGCGATACGCTGGTGCTGCCAGCCCGCCAGACGCTGCGCAAGGCGCAGATTCCCAGCTTCCGCACACCAGAGGCCGCCGTCGGTGCCTTCAACAACATCTCCACCTTCTATCGAAACCAGCAACTGCTGCAACAGACACCGCCATCGCTGAGCGCACTGGCCAAGCCGGACATCGAGGGGGCACGCCTCGTCATCGAGAGCGTGCTGGCCGAGCGCCGCCATGTGCTCACCGAAATGGAGTCCAAGTCGCTGCTCGCGGCCTTCCATATCCCCGTCACGCGCACGCTGCAGGCGCGCAGCGCGCATGAGGCGATGATGATCGCCACGCAGCTCGGATACCCGGTGGCGCTCAAGATCGATTCGCCCGACATCAGCCACAAGTCCGACGTTGGCGGCGTGGCGCTCAACGTGCACACCGGCACGGCGGTGCGCGATGCCTACGCCGACATGGTTCAGCGCGTTGGCCATCAGCAGCCTGGAGCCCGCATCAACGGCGTGACGGTGCAGAACATGGCGCGCAGCAGGCGCGGAAGGGAGATCTGCATCGGCATGGTGAGCGACGAGTATTTCGGCCCGGTCGTCACCTTCGGCGCAGGAGGAACCATGGTCGAGCTCATGGACGATGGCTCGATGGAGCTGCCGCCGCTCAACCAGTTCCTGGCTCGGCGGCTGATCGAGCGATCGCGCGTTGCCGAGACGCTGGGGGAGTGGCGCGGTGCCAGTCCGGTGAACTTCGAGGCGCTCGAGCAGGTGCTGCTGCGCGTGTCCGAAATGGCATGCGCCTTGCCGCAACTGCGCGAGATGGACATCAACCCGCTGATCGTCGATGCAAGTGGCGTGGTGGCGGTGGACGCGCGCATCGTGGTGGGCGAGGCTGCGCACGGAGCGACCGGATCCATCGTCGTGGGTTCCGGCGGTGTCGACTCCAGCTATGCCCACCTGGCCATCATGCCGTACCCCGCGCGCTACGAGCAGGTCTGGCCGATGCGCGGCGGTGGCGAATACCATGTGCGGCCCATCCGCCCCGACGATGCGCAGATGCTGCAGAAACTGGTGCGGGAACTGTCGCCCGAAAGCCGATATTTCCGCTTCGTGTCGCAACTGGCCGAACTGCCCACGTCCATGCTCGCACGCTTCACGCTGATCGACTACGACCGTGAAATGGCCCTGGTGGCCGTACACCGCGACAGCATGGTCGATGAACACGGCGACACGCACGAGACCGAGCGCATCATCGGAGTCTCACGCTATGTGACCAACCCCGACCAGTCGAGCTGCGAATTCGCGCTGCTGGTGGCGGATGATTTTGCGGGGCGTGGTCTGGGTTCGCGCCTGATGTTCGCGATCATGGAGGTCGCGCGCGACCGTGGCCTGGTCGAGATCCAGGGACTGGTGCTGGCCAACAACCCCAACATGCTCAAGCTGATGCGCCGTCTCGGCTTCGAGGTCAAGGCCTTTCCGGACGACCCCGAGTTCCGCCTGGTGGTGCATCAGCTCTGAGATCGTCAGCGCGTTCCAGGGTACCTGCCAGGCTTGCCTTACCTGGCAAGCAGTCCATCGACCTTGGCAATGTCCTCGTCGCCCAGGATGCCGGCCGTCTGGCGCAGTCGCAGCTCACCCATCAGCACGTCATAGCGTGCCTTGGCGAGCTGGCGCTGGGTCTGGTAGAGCTGGCTTTGCGCATTGAGGATGTCGATGTTCACGCGCACGCCCACCTGGTAGCCGAGCAGGTTGGCATCGAGCGCGCTCTGGCTTGAAACGACGGCGGCTTCGAGCGCCTTCACCTGGCTCATGCCGGACTGCACCCCCAGAAATGCGGTCCGCGCTCCTTGAGCCACGGTACGGCGCGCATTGTCCAGATCGGCCTGAGCCTTGTCTTCGAGGGACAGCGTCTCTTTGACCCGGTTCTGCACCGCAAAGCCCGCGAAGATCGGCACGTTCAACGCCACGCCCACGCTGGCGCTGGTCGCGCGCGAATGCACGAACGGCTGGGACACCATGCCGTTGGGATTGCGCTGGATGCCGTAGCTGGCCTGCAGGTCGACGGTGGGAAGATGGCCTGTTTCGGCCTTGCGGGTCTCCAGGCGCGCTACATCAAGCGCGATCTGGGCTTGCCTGACCGCAGGCTGCGTATTCTCTGCGGTGTCGACCCATTGATTGATGTCCATGGGCTCGACCACGGGCAGTTGCACCGGCTGGGCAAGAGGCCGCGGGGTAATACCCTGGCGCCCCACGATCTGGTCGAGTGCCAGTTTCTTCACCTGCAGTTCGTTGCTTGCAGCAATTTCCTGCGCATCCGCAAGATCGTGCCGGGCCTGCGCCTCGCGCGAATCGGTGATGGTGGCATTGCCCAGCTCAAAGTTGCTCCTGGCCGCGGCGAACTGTTCGGCGATGGCCTTTTTCTGGGCCTGCACCACGTTCAGGGCATCCTGCGCCGCCAGCACATCGAAATAGGCCTGGCTCACGCGGATCAGCAAGTCCTGGTCGGCCGCATCGAGCTGGGCCTGCGCGATCTCGACTCCGCGCTTGCCCTGCTCGAAGGTAATCCGGTTGGCGGGGCGGTACAGCGGCTGGCTCGCCACCAGCGCAGCCTGCTGTGTCGGTGCATGCAGGTCGAAGTTCTGTGCGAGCGGGGTCGGGGTCTTCACCCGATACTCGGTTCGACCGTAGGTCACTCCCGCCTGGGCCGCCACGCTGGGCAGGAGTCCGGCGCGCGCCTGCTCGCCGCGGCTGACCGTGGCGTCATACTGAGCCCGAGCGGATTGCCAGGGCGCGTCGAAGCCACGAGCCTGCTCCACGAGCTCCAGCAGACTCTGTGCATGCGCCGGGCCCAGCGCGCCCAGGCCCATGAGCCCCGTCAGCGCGAGGCTCCGTGCGAGTGTTCTCAGTGATGGCTTCATGATGTCCTTCAGGAAAAATGGCACGAGAAAATGCATGCGGCAGGCCTTTATGGCGCTGCAGCCGATGATCGATCTGTCTGGCTGACGAATCCCTGGGCGGGTTGCCTGTCAATAGCGGGGAACGGCCGGGTCCAGCTCCGCGGACCAGGCGTCGATACCGCCGGTGATGTTGGCAACGTTCTCGAATCCCTGGTGCTCCAGGAAACCCGCCACGCGCAGGCTGCGCATGCCGTGGTGGCACAGGCAGGCCACGGGGCGCGTGGGATCGAGTTCTGCAAGGCGGGCGGGAATCTCGCCCATGGGAATGGTGACCAGCTCGAACCGGGCCGGCGCGACGCTTGCGGTCTGCAGCTCCCACGTCTCGCGCACGTCCAGCACCAGCGGTCGGGCGCCTTCGGGCGCCGCGGCTATCCATTCGGCAAGCTGGGTGGGGCGGATGTGGGCAATCATGCGTTTTCCTGAAGGAGGTTGAAGCTTTTCGCGATCAGAACTTGAAAGGCGAGGGTTCCGCGAAGTTCACGAGGCGCGGAATGATGATGTCCCACGGCTGCGTGGTCTCGAAGCCGCTGCCCTTGCGGGTGACGATCGTGGCACGCATCATGGGCTCCTGGCCCACGACGGCAATGAGACGACCGCCTTCGGTGAGTAGAGGCAGCAGGCCCTGAGGTACCTCGGCAACCGAGCCGCTCAGGATGATCACGTCGAACGGACCATCGGCGGACAGGTCACGCGAGCCGTCGCCCATGCGTACTTCCACATTGGTGATACCGGCTTCGCGCAGGTTGTCCTTGGCGAAATCGACCAGTTCGGCGTTGATCTCGATGGACAGGACCTGTGCGGCGCTGCGGCCGAGCAGGGCGGCCATGTAGCCGGAGCCCGTGCCGATCTCGAGCACGCGGTCTGTCGGCATGACCTTGGCGTCCTGCAGCATGCGCGCCTCGACGCGCGGGGGCAGCATGACCTGGCCCGTGCGCTCCGCCTCTTCGACCGAGGCATTCAGGGGAATCTCGATATCCATGAACGCCATGGAACGATAGGGCGCCGGCGCGAACTCTTCGCGGCGCACCTGGGTGAGCAGGTCGAGCACGTCCTCATCGAGCAGGCGCCAGGGGCGGATCTGCTGCTCGATCATGTTGAAGCGAGCCTGTTCCACGAGATTGGTGGTGTCGGCGGACGTGTTCAAGGGCATGTTCATGGGGTACTCCGAAATGCGGACTGTGGATTCAGACAAACCTCTGATTTTAGGCCGCTCGGGGGCGCAAGCCCACCAATAGGTTATCCGCGTGCATCTTCAGGTACTTCTGCGGGTCGAAATTGTCGGGATTGACGATGCAGATCGCCTTGGACGATTGCATCAGGTCCAACTGCATGAGGGGGGCCTGGACCAGGTAGATGGCGTACTCGAGATCGATGTCGCGGAACTCGCCCGAGGCCATGCCGCGTTTGAGTATCTGGCGGATCAGGTCCTGCGCGGGCAACACCACCTCGTTGCGGTAGAAGAGGGCGATCTCGGGAAAATTGTTGGCCTCGGACACCATCAGCTTGCCCAGGCCGTTCACCTTGGTCGAGCCGATGCGCTCCCACCAGGCGAAGAAGGCATATTCGATCATCTCGCTGCAGTTACCCGCGAAATGGGTCAGCGTCTCCTGCCACTCGCTGAAGCGTCCCGAGATGTTCTCGCGCACGACGGCCTTGAACAACTCTTCCTTGCTGGGAAAATAGAGGAACAGCGTACCCTTGGAGACTCCGGCCCGCGCCGCCACTTCCTCGACGCGCGTTGCCGCATAGCCTTTCTCGACAAACAGATCGAGCGCCGCCTCCAGCAATTCGCCCGGGCGCGCTTCCTTGCGGCGACCGCGCTTGGCAGGTGGAGAGGATGGAGACTCGGGCATTGAAGTTGCGGTTGTTAATGACTGACTGGTTAGTAATATAACAACCCCATACCGCCCCGTCAAATGCCACGGCCGGATAATGGGACAACCATGCAGATCAGAAAGGCGCGACGAACATGAGCAAGCAAGAAACCATCACCCTGGGCGGAGGCTGTTTCTGGTGCACCGAGGCCGTGTTCGATCGTGTTCGCGGCGTGGTCGATGTGGAGAGCGGCTATGCCAACGGCCACGTGGATCACCCGAGTTACCAGGCCGTGTGCGATGGCGACACAGGCCATGCCGAAGTCCTCAAGGTGGACTTCGACCCGGAGGTGATCAGCCTGCGCCAGATTCTGGAGATCTTCTTCGCCACGCACGACCCGACCACGCTCAATCGCCAGGGCAACGATGTGGGCACGCAGTACCGCAGCGCGATCTACTACGGCAATGAGCAGCAGAAGCAGGTGATCGACGACCTGCTGCGCGAGATCGGCCAGGACAAGCTGTTCGGCTCGCCAGTGGTGACCGAAGTGGAGCCTCTCAGGAGCTACTGGCCCGCCGAGGCATATCACCAGGACTACTACCAGCAGCATCCCGAGCAGGGCTACTGCGCATTCGTGGTGGGTCCCAAGGTCGAGAAGTTTCGCAAGACTTTTGCATCGCTGCTGAAACCCGGCGCCTGATTTCCGCGCTATGCTCTGGGCGCGCGTCCCGGTTGGCGGACGCAGCGCCCATTGTTCCTCGTTCGCACCTCTTTCCTCCTGATGGACTCTACGCTCCTGTCGCTCAGGCAACGACTGCTCGCGTGCTGGCTGATGCTGGCACTCGTGCTGTCGCCTGCGCTCGGCCTGGTTCACCAGGTGGTGCACACGCCCGGCCTCGCGCCGCACGTGGTGCAGCCCGCGGGCGGGGACATTGCCCAGCCCGCGACCAAGCAGGCGCTGGATGCCATTCATGCGCTGTTTGCGGGCCACAGCAAGGCCGAGTGCGTACTGCTCGACCAGATGGCCCTCGGCCATGCGCTGCTGGCGAAGGCCCTGCCATTGCTGCAGGTGGTACCTGCAGCGGTTCCCGTTGCATTGATCGCCTCCGAATGGGGAGCGCAGCATGCCTCTCCATTCCAGGCACGCGGGCCGCCCCGCCTCTTATCCGAGGCTGCAGCGCATTGAGACGCGCTGCCACGCCGACTTGCCCGGCCCGGCCGGATCATTTGCGCGGATGAGTTGCCGGCGGTAGTGGAACACCGCCCCGGCATGCCGCGCATACCCCCGTTTCCCTGACAGCAGAACTGCGCCCCGCACGGCGGACGGCGCGGGCCTGTCAGCACACTTTTCGTTTTCACATGATTCCCTATGTCACATCGGGCGGCGCAGGCGTGCGCCTTCGCCCACTTTCCGCCGCCATCGTCCTGCTCTTTGCGGGCGCGCATGCGCATGCCGCGGATGCCCAGGAGCAGTCGCTTTCAGAAGTCACCGTGTCGTCCAGCGGCCTTGCACTCGGCGTATCCGAGATGACGACCCCGGTCAGCGTGATGGACGGCGACACGCTGGTGCGCCGCCGCGAGGCCACGCTGGGCGAAACACTCGAGGGCGAACCCGGCATCACCAGCACGCACTTCGGTGCCGGTGCCAGTCGCCCGGTGATCCGCGGCATGGATGGCCCGCGCGTCAAGGTGCTTTCGGACGGATCCGAAATCCAGGACGCGTCCACCGTCAGCCCTGACCATGCCGTCACATCGGAGCCTTTGCTGGCTTCGCAGATCGAGGTGCTGCGCGGACCATCGGCATTGCTCTATGGTGCAGGCGCCATCGGCGGGGTGGTGAATGTCCTGGACAGCCGCGTTCCCACCGCCATTCCGCAGAAGGGCTATGAAGGTGCCGCGGAAGCGCGCATCGGCAGCGGTGCCGACGAGAAGGCAGGAGCGATTTCCCTCACCGGTGGCAGCGGCAACATTGCCATGCATGTGGAAGCCGCGGGCCGCGATGCCAACGACTACGGCGTCGGCAACGGATGGAGCGGCGGCTCGCGGGTTCCGGGCAGCTTCAATCGCACCACTGGCGGCAGTGTCGGCCTGTCATGGATCGGCTCGCGGGGCTATCTGGGATTTGCCGTCACGCAGCAGAACGCGCGCTACGGGCTGCCGGGCCACAACCACGACATCGAAGGCTGCCATCCCCATGGCGATCACCTGCACTGCGGCGGTCACGACGGGCATGACCATGACGAACACGGACATGACCACGAAGGCGAGGCCTCGGGGGACGTGCCGGTGGTCGACATGCGAAGCAACCGGCTTGACGTGCGCGGCGAATTGCTCAACCCGTTTGCGGGCTTTTCCGTGCTTCGGCTGCGGGCGGGCCTGACCGACTATCGCCACGACGAGATCGAGGACGGAGCCGTCGGCACCACATTCAAGAACAAGGCCTACGACCTGCGCGTCGAGGCGCAGCACGAGCCCATCGCAGGCCTCAAGGGCCTGATCGGCGTGCAGAACTCGCGCCGCCGGTTCAGCGCCATCGGAGAAGAGGCCTACGTACAGCCCACGGTCACCGAGCGCACGGGCCTGTTCCTGCTGGAGGAATACCGCACAGGCGATTGGCGCTGGGAGGGAGCGCTGCGCCAGGACTGGCAGACCACCACGGCTCAGGAGAGCGGCGTGCGGCGCAGCCACAACGGTACATCGCTCTCGCTGGGTACCTCCTGGCGCTTCCAGCCAGGGTATGCGGCGGGCCTGACGCTCACCCGCGCAAGCCGCGCCCCCACGGCCGAAGAGCTCTATGCGCGCGGCCTGCACATGGCCACGGCCACCTACGAACTGGGCAATGTAGACCTGCGCAACGAGGTGTCGAACAACATCGATCTGTCCCTGCGCCGGACGGCAGGCAACACCACGTTCGACGTGACGGCCTATCGCAACCGCATCAAGGGCTATATCTATGGCCGCACGCTGGATGCGCTGGATGGCGTGCAGTTGCTGCAGTACAGCCAGCGTGATGCCACGTTCACCGGCCTGGAGGCCAAGCTCCGGCAGAAGCTGGGCAACACGCTGAGCGCCACGGTCTACGGCGACGTGGTGCGCGCCCGTCTCGCCAGCGGCGAGAACCTGCCGCGCATGGCGCCGGCACGCCTGGGGGTGCGGCTTGATGCGCGCTGGCAGGCGTGGGACGCGAACGTGGAGTGGGTGCAGGTGGCAGCGCAGAACAGGATCACCGAGTTCGAGACCCGCACGCCAGGCTATGGCATGCTGCATCTGGGCGTCGCCTACAACGGCGGAAAGGGCACGCCGCACGAGTGGCAGGTCTACCTGAAGGCGCGCAACCTGACCGACAAGCTGGCCTACTCCGCGACTTCGTTCATCAAGGACGCGGCTCCGCTCATGGGGCGCAACATCGTTGTCGGAATGCGGGTCGCGTTCTAAAGGCTATCGGTAACGGGCTGGCATGAAAGCCCGCGCGCTTTCGTGCGACAAGCTTGAGATGCCATGAGCGCGCTGCTACCATGCGCGCTCATGGCCTGTCTCGCCTCCATCTCCATCGCTGCGGTTCTGCCACCGAGTCTGTGCGGAGGCTCCGTCGCGCCCATCGCCCGCGAGATCTGGCCATACGAACCAGTCGCACATTTCCCCGCCCGGCGATAGGCATCCATCCTTTCTTTTCATCACGCAGAAACTCTTGCATCGCCGGGCTCACGAACAGCTCTGCGTTGCGGTGTGCCTCTGCCGCGTGGACTCCCCCACGCCCGGAAGGTACCCGCGTCAATCCCCAAGTGAGGAATGGCATGGATCACACAATGGAGTTCACCAAGCAGTTCCTGCGCGCCAAGAATCCGTGCGCCATGGGCTACCGCTGGTTTGTTCGGAATCTGGATGACGGCGTCGGTTACCAGAAGGCGCTCGACACCCTGGTCGAGGCAGGCCGCATCGAGGATGCGCTCTGGCTGGTACGGGCCTTCGGCCCGACCAACGACGTGCTGCACCTCGACAGCCTGGAGGCCGAAGCCGTGGTCTTCGCAGGCACGATCGAGGTGCGCGCCGGCATCGACGTGGACGGTGTGATCCACGCGGGGCGCTCGATCCGTTGCGGCGCAGGCATCCGCGCTGGCGGCTCGATCACCACAGGCGAGGACATCCGCGCGGGCGGCAGCATCCAGTGTGGCGAACACCTGCACGTGGGCGGAAGCCTGCGAACCGACTGGGGCGTCGATGTCGCCAGGTCGCTTGTCTGCGGCGGCGATCTGCGCGTGGCATGGGACCTGGCAGTGAAGGACACCATCGAGGTGCGCGGCGGCGCCGTCGTCGGCCAGGACTTGCTGGCGGGCTTTTCCGTGCAATGCGACAAGAACTTGCGCGTGGGAGGCCATCTGCAGGGCGCTGACTTCGTGCGCGCAGGGCAGGGCATCCATGTCGGGGGCACGATCGACGGGGTCACGCACATCGAGGCCGGCTGGGGCATCCGCGCGGGTCAGTTCATCCATGTGAGTGGCGCGATCAAGGCGGGCGAGAGCCTGTCATCCGGAGAGGACATCCGTGCGGGCAGCGGCTACGGAGTGTTCGCGGGCCTCAACGTGCAGGAGCAGTCGTGGGACGTCTGCGGGCAGGTCTGGGCCGAGCAACCGCCCGAGGGCCTTCGCAGCGGCTTCTTCTCGGGGCCAAGCCCTTTCGACAGCGTGGCGGCAAGGTAATCGGCGCGGAGCCCTGAAGACTGCCGGAGAAATCTCTAGAATTCCCGGCTTGCTACCCGCGCAGCGTCCCTGCGCCGATTCCCATGCTCGCCTCCCTCATCCCCGTTCTTCTTTGCATCGCCCTTGGCTGGTTCGTCGCAAAGATCGGGTGGGTGCGCGATGCGGCCATCAAGGACCTGAGCAACCTGGTGTTCCTGGTGCTGACCCCCGCGCTGCTGTTCCGCACCATGGGGCAGGTGCGGCTGCAGGACCTCGATTTCCGGCCCGTTGTTCTGTATTTCTCGGCCGTCGCCATTCTTTTCGTTGGCACGATGCTGGTGCGCGGCTTCTCCAAGCGCGCGGCTGCGGAGGCGCTCGCCTGCGTGTTCAGCAACACGGTGATGATCGGCGTGCCCATCATCCAGTTCGTCTTCGGTGACGATGCGCTCATCGTGCTGTTCACGCTGGTGTCACTGCACTCGCTGATCCTATTGACCTCGGCCACGCTGATCTTCGAGCTCGCCGATGCGCGCGAGGCGCAGTCGGGCGGCTCCACTCCCGCCGCACCGCTCTGGATGACGCTCGCCCAGGCGGCGCGCAAGAGCATCATCCATCCTGTGCCGCTCCCCATTCTTGCCGGGCTGATCTTTGCCCAGACGGGCCTTCAGCTGCCGTCGGGCCTCGACAAGGGACTGCAGATGGTGGGCAACGCACTGAGCCCGATGGCGCTGCTGCTGGTCGGCATCTCGCTGGCCTACACGCACATCGGGCGCAACATGCGCACGGCGCTGTCGATCGCCATGGTGAAAAACCTGGTGATGCCGGGACTGGTGCTGCTGATCGCGCCGCTGCTGGGCGTGTCGGGCCTGCCGCTGGCCGTGATGTTCGTGATCGCCGCCATGCCCGTGGGAGCCAACGTCTTCTACTTCACGCAGCGCTATGGCGTGATGCAGCAGGAGGTCTCGGCCAGCATCGCGGCGTCCACGCTGATCGCACTTGCGACCTTGCCGCTTGCAATCTGGATTGCACACCACCTGTGACGTGCAACCCTGGCGTGGCTTGTGGTCAGGGGTCAGGGGGCCAGGCGCTCGCGCAGCCATTCGCCGCCATCAAGGCGGTAGCTCAGGCGATCATGAAGGCGGCTTTTGCGGCCCTGCCAGAATTCCCAGCGGTCGGGCACCAGCCTGAAGCCACCCCAATGTGGTGGGCGAGGAGGGTTCAGCATGAACTTGGCGCCATACCGGGCCGCATTGGCCACCAGCACGCTGCGGCCGGCGATCACCTGGCTTTGGGGACTGGCCCACGCGCCGATGCGTGAATCCAGCGGCCGGCTGTTGAAGTAGGCGTCGCTTTCTTCGGCGCTGACCTTCTCCACGCGGCCCTCGATGCGCACCACGCGCTCGAGCTCGACCCAATGGAACTGCAGTGCCGCGAACGGGTTGCCAGCGATCTGCTGGCCCTTGCGGCTGTCGTAGTTGGTGAACCAGACAATGCCACGCTCGTCGTACCCCTTGATCAGCACGATACGCGTGCTGGGGCGCATATCGCCGCCCACGGTGGCAACGGTCATCGCATTGGGCTCGGGCACCTGGCTCGCAATAGCCTCGTTCAGCCACTGGTCGAACTGCTGGAGTGGATCGCCGTGCGATGCGTCCTCGCTGAGCTCCGCGCGCTCGTAGCTCTTGCGCAGATCGGCGATATGAGAGGAGAGGGGAGTGGTCATGCGGCTATTGTGCCTCGCCTGCCGCTCCCCAGACGCGAAAGTGGCTCCGGGATTGCAGTGGTCCCGGCTCCTCGCGAAGGACTTACTTGATGACCGCGCAGGCCAGGCGCGCACCGGCATTGCCCGTGGGCTGGGTCTTGTAGTCGTCGGGATCCGCGTGGACGATCAGGCCACGGCCAACGACATTGTTTGCCGCGCCCTGAGCAAGGCTGATGCCCTTGAGTTCGGTGTTGAAGCGCGCCACGCCATTGGCATCCGCGCGCAGGCTGGGCAGGTCGCCTCCATGGTGCGCATCCGCATCGAACTTCCCATGGGCGGATCCCGTGGGATTGAAGTGACCGCCTGCGCTCATGCCATCGCCGCTTGAGCAGTCGCCTTTTTCATGGATATGGAAGCCATGCTCCGAGTTCGGCTTGAGGCCCGAGATCTCACCCGTCACCAGCAGGGTGTTGTCGGCGGTCTGCATGAAGCGCACGGTGCCCTTGGCGTTATTGCCGCGCGTTGCCTGCAGCTCGGCCGATGCCTGAGGCTTGGTCGGAGAGACCGACGAGCATGCCGCAAGGCTTGCCACGGCAGCGGCGGCGAGAAGGGTAAGACTGATTCGCATGGACATGATGGAAACACCTCTTGTTAGAAGAAGGGAAGCACAGTGACAGTGCGCGCGCTCGCAGCCCCGAGCAGCGGCTGTATGAGGCATCAGCTTCCCTTGTGGGGAAGGCTCAGCAACCGCGCGAGCGCGCGATCCTCGATGCCCATCTGCAGCAACTGCTCGTGCGTTGCGCGTGCATAGTCGAACGTGGTGCCGAACTTGCCGCTGGCCTCGCTGAAGATGCGGCGGTATTCATCGTCGCACAACAGGCCCGTGTGGCTCGGGCTTTTCCTTGACAGCGTGAAGGCCAGCGACTTGACGGGCCCCTCGCTCGTATGGCATTCAAGCCAGCGCGGGTCGTACACGCCCAGTGTCATCTCGCGCAGCCACAGCGCGCGCATGACATCTTCGCCGCGCGACCTCTCCACTCGGAAGATCACGCCGCGGCAGCTGCCGCCCGACAGCATGCCGAAGACCAGGCCCGGACATTCGGGGGTCCCACGGTTCACGCGGCTCCACATCTTGAGCGCGCGGTGCCAGCCGAAGACCTTGGCATCCCTGCGCTCCACGAAGTCGAAGTCAGGTCGCCATATCAGCGAACCGTAGCCAAATACCCACAAATCATCCTTGCCACCCCATTCTTGCAAGGCTGTTTCAAGCATCGGTGCGGGATCACGAACAGGAACGGCAGTCAACGACATGGCAAGCAAACTACAATCGACGGGTTTTGTCCTTCCAACATATCACGAATCAATCATCAACGGAGTCCAACTCATGTCCTTCAACAGTTCCGACGACGACAGCCAGCAGCGCTTTGCCCTGGGTTTTCTCTTTGCCTTGATCGCCCTGGTGGTTTCGACCGTCGTCGGCGTGGTGGTCTACAAGCGCGGCATTGCCCACGCTCCTGCTGCCAAGCCGGTGGCAGCGAAGACCGTCGAGCTGACCGCCGTCAGCGCGTCCGGCAATGTGATTGCCGAGGATGCCGCTTCCGTGGTCGTGATGGACAACGGCGTGGTCAAGTTCTACTTCGCCTCCGGCAAGGCAGAGGTCGCTCCGGGCGCCAACACCGCGCTGGTCGAAGTGATCAAGGGCGTGGTTGAGGGCGGCAAGAAGGCCGAAGTCTCGGGCTACCACGACGCCACGGGTGATCTGGCCAAGAACCAGGAATTGGCCAAGCTGCGTGCCATGGCCGTTGCCGACGCGCTCAAGTCCCTGGGTGTGGCCGAAGACAAGATCAGCCTGAAGAAGCCCGAGCAATCGCAGGCATCCGGCACCAATGCCGAGGCACGCCGCGTGGAAGTCACGCTGGTTCCCTGAAGCTGCAGGTTTCCTTCCTCTGAAAAGCCCGATTCGTCGGGCTTTTTTCATTGCCGGGCCGCCTCTCTGGCAGGCTCAGGTGCTCTGCCGCACCACGAGTTCGTAGCCCAGTTCCACGGCATGCGAGCGCGGCATCTGCCCGCGCATCAGCTCCAGCAGCATCTTCGCCGCGGCCTCGCCCACTTGCCGGCGCGGCGTGCGCACGGTGGTGAGGGGCGGCACCATCTGGTCGCTTCCCGCAAGGTCGTTGAAACCTGCCATCGCAACGCGCCCGGGCACGGAGATGCCCAGCCTGTTGGCGGCCAGCAACCCACCTTGCGCCAGGTCGTCGTTGCAGAAGAAGACGGCATCGACGTCGGGGTGCTGGGCAAGCACATCCTGGAACAGCCTGCCCCCAACGCCATGGAGGAGGGCTCGGGGCTCAGGAGTTCCAGGCGCGGGTCGTAGAGGCCGGCCTGCCGCAGCGCCTGGCGGTAGCCTTCGGCACGCTGCATCACGCGCGGATCCAGCTGGGCGGCGGCGAATGCAATGCGGCGATAGCCCCGCTCCAGCATGTGCTGTGTGATGGCGGCTCCGGCATCGGCCTGTGAAAAGCCCACGCAGCCGACCTGGGGTGCCTTGCTGATCTCCATCATGTGCACACAGGGCACGCCGCTGCGCGCGATCAGCTGCCGAGCGGCCTCGCTGCGATCGAACCCGGTCACCAGCAGGCCTGCCGGACGCATCGGGAGATAGGTGCGCAGCAGCAACTCCTCTTCGGCAGTGTCGTAGTGGGTCACGCCAATCAGCGGCTGGAAACCCAGGGGGAAAAGGGAGCGGTGGATGGCTTCGAGCACGTCCACGAAAAGATTGTTCGACAGCAGCGGCACGAGCACCAGCACCTGTGTGCTGCGCTGGGAGGCGAGGGCGCGTGCTGCGGGATCGGGCACATAGTTCAGCTCTTCGACGGCCTTGCGAACACGCTCGATGAGCTCCGGCGCCACGCTGCGCTCCCCGCGCAGCGCTCGGGAGACGGTGATCGGGCTGACCTCGGCTGCCCGGGCCACATCGGCCAGCGTGACGCGACCGCTGGCGCGCCGGCTTCTTTTCTGGGCATCTATCAAGGGTAACTCCTTAGCGGATTCCTGATGATTGTGGCTTAGGATAGCGCTATCCGAAAGCTTTTTGTCTAATTTATTTCTAGTGTGCTGAATGTAGCCAACGTCATCACCACAGCTTTGTGAGCCAGTTGCTCCGTCGCAGGGTGATCACATGCCTCCGCATTCACGCACTTTTGTTTTATCTATGCAGGATAGCGCTATCCAATACCAAAGCACTCCGGCCATCGTCGTGATGGGCGTGTCGGGGTGCGGAAAATCCAGCGTTGCGCAGGCTTGTGCCACCGCGCTTGGCTGGCGCCTGCTCGAAGGCGATGCCTACCATCCGGCAAGCAATATCGAGAAGATGTCGGCCGGCATTCCGCTGACCGACGAAGACCGGGCAGGATGGCTCGACCGCCTGGCCGACCTGCTGGCACCGCAGCCCGTGACAGCCGGCGAGGGCGGGCCGGCCGGTGTCGTGCTCACCTGTTCGGCGCTGCGTCGCAAATACCGCGACCGGCTGCGGGCCGCCAATACCCGGATGGGATTCGCGTTTCTCGACCTGTCCTACGAAGACGCACTGCAGCGCGTGCAGTCGCGCCCGGGCCACTTCTTTTCGCCCACGCTGGTAGCCACCCAGTTCTCGACGCTGGAGCGCCCGATTGACGAGGCCGACGTGCTCGCGTTGAATGCCATGCTGCCCATTGCAACCCTGCAGTCGCAGGTGGTCGCCTGGGCCGGGCAGCAGGGGTGGATTGGCGCAGCAGCCGATCCCGCCGCCTCCATCTCATCGAAGGATTCGCACCCATGAACACTTCCGCAAACCCTGAAAGCAAAGGCGCAGAGGCGTCCCGGCGCAAGCCCCTGGTCCAGCGCATGGCCGAACACTTCATGGTGCTGGCCCTGGCTGGCATGGTGATCGCGGTGTTCGTGAACGTGGTCCTGCGCTACGTGTTCGCAACCAGCATCGTCTCGTACGAGGAGGTCTCGCGCCTGCTGTTCGTCTGGCTCGTGGCGGTGGGTGCGATCGTCACCGCATTCGAGGGCAAGCACCTCGGCTTCGACATGGTCACGTCGCGCCTCAAGGGCGCACCGAAGAAAGTGCTGTTCTGGATCAGCCAGCTTCTCGTGGCGGGCTGCATGGTCCTGCTGCTGATCGGTTCCTGGGAACAGGTGAAGGCAGGCCTGGACAGCTACAGCACGGTGCTGGGCTACCCCCTCGCGCTGGGGGCCGCGGCCACGCTGGTGCTGGCCGTGGGGTTGCTGGTCTGCGTCGTGGTCGACATGCTGCGCGGCGAGCCGCCGGCGACGGACGGCGCAGAAGTCGAATGATGCCCTGACGCTCACAAAGGAACCGACAACATGATCGTCACCTTCATCTTCCTGGCCGTGCTGATCGGCGGCATGGTCATCGGCATGCCCATTGCGCATGCGCTGATCCTCACCGGTGTCGCACTGATGTGGCACCTGGACTTCTTTGACTCCCAGCTGCTCGCTCAGAACCTGCAGGCGGGGTTCGACAACTTCCCGCTGCTGGCGGTGCCATTCTTCATTCTGGCAG
Organism: Diaphorobacter ruginosibacter; assembly: GCF_014395975.1. Lineage (NCBI taxonomy): Bacteria > Pseudomonadati > Pseudomonadota > Betaproteobacteria > Burkholderiales > Comamonadaceae > Diaphorobacter > Diaphorobacter ruginosibacter. The sequence goes on from NZ_CP060714.1 coordinate 2,445,383, forward strand.
GCGAGCTGATGAACGCGGGCGGACTGTCGCGCCGCATCATCGACCTGGCGCGCGCCTTCGTCGGCCATATCCGTGGCGGCCTCGGTTTCGTGGCCATTGGCGCGGCCGTGCTGCTGGCGTCGATGAGCGGCTCCGCGATTGCCGACACCGCCGCTCTGGCCACCATTCTGCTGCCCATGATGCGCGAGCAGAAATACCCGCCCGGCTATAGCGCGGGCCTGCTCGCCTCCGGCGGCATCATTGCGCCGATCATCCCGCCGTCCATGCCGTTCGTGATCTACGGCGTGACCACCAACACCTCCATCAGCAAGCTGTTCCTCTCGGGCGTGGTGCCCGGGCTGATGATGGGCGTGTTCCTGATCGCCGCCTGGTGGTGGATCGCCCGCAAGAACCATCTTCCCGCCATGCCGCGCGTGCCATGGGGCCAGCGCATGAAGGCGCTGGTGGAGAGCTTCTGGGCCATGATGATGCCCGTGATCATCCTGGGCGGCCTGAAGGGCGGCATCTTCACGCCAACCGAGGCGGCCGTGGTGGCCGCCGTGTATGCGCTCTTCGTGTCGATGTTCGTCTACCGCCAGCTCACCTGGGCGCGGTTGTACGACGTGTTCCTGGCCGCCGGCAAGACCACGGCCGTGGTGATGTTCCTGTGCGGCGCGGCCACCGTGACGGCCTACATGATCACCCTGGCCGACCTGCCCAACATGCTGGCCGACAGCTTCGCCGGCGTGATGAGCAACCCCGTATGGTTCATGGCGCTCATGATGGTCTTCCTGCTGGTCGTCGGCACCGCAATGGACCTGACGCCCACGATCCTGATCTTCGGCCCCGTGTGTGCACCGCTCGCGGTGAAGGCGGGCATCGACCCGGTCTACTTCGGCTTCATGTTCATCTACGTGGGCTGTATCGGCCTCATCACGCCGCCCGTGGGCACGGTGCAGAACGTGGTTGCCGGCGTGGGCCGCATCCGCATGGAGACCGTGATCATGGGCACCACGCCATTCCTCGTGATGTATGTGCTGCTCCTGATCCTGTTCATCGTGTTCCCGCAGATCGTGACCGCGCCCCTGGCGTGGATGCATTGACGCCGTTTCGTTTCCTGTCCTTTCTTCATTACCCCCACGCCTGTCGGCTTTCCCCATTTTTTCGAAAGAGGAGAACTCCTATGCGAATCAAATTCACCCTGTGCGCCCTGGCCGTTGCCGCTGTCGCCTCCACCACGGCCGGCCTTGCGCAGGCACAGGACTTCAAGCCACGCATCGTGCGCTTCGGCTTCGGCCTGGTCGATGACTCCAACCAGGGCCGTGCCGTGCGCATGTTCGCCAAGGAAGTCGAGAAGGCAACCGGCGGCAAGATGAAGGTGCGCGCCATCGGCAATGCATCGCTGGGCTCCGACACGCAGATGCAGCAGGCACTGATCGGCGGCGCACAGGAGATGATGGTGGGTTCGACCGCCACGCTGGTGGGGCTGGTGCCGGAAATGGGCATCTGGGACACGCCGTTCCTGTTCTCTTCCGCCAAGGAAGCGGACACCGTGCTCGACGGCGCCGAGGGCGACAAGGTCAAGGCCAAGCTCGAGGCCAAGGGCATGGTCGGCCTGGTGTACTGGGAAAACGGTTTCCGCAACCTCACCAACAGCAAGCGCCCGGTCACCAAGGTGGAAGACCTGAACGACGTGAAGCTGCGCGTCATGCAGAACAACGTGTTCCTCGACAGCTTCAAGGCCCTTGGCGCCAATGCCGTGCCGCTGCCGTTCTCCGAGCTGTTCACAGCCCTCGAGACCCGTGCGGTCGACGGCCAGGAGAACCCGTACAACACGGTGCTGTCGAGCAAGTTCTACGAGGTGCAGAAGTACCTTACCGTCACCAACCACGTCTACAGCCCCTGGATCGTCACCGTCAGCAAGAAGTGGTGGGACCAGCTCACGCCGGCCGAAAAGAAGGTGCTGCAGGATGCGGCGGTGAAGAGCCGCGACTTCGAGCGCCAGGACACGCGCGAGGAAGCCGCCAAGGCCCTGGCTGACCTCAAGGCCAAGGGCATGCAGGTGAACGAGCTGGCTCCGGCCGAAGTGACGCGCATGCGCGACAAGCTGACCAGCGTGAACGCCAATATCGCCAAGTCGGTCGGCCAATCGACCTGGGATGACGTGAACGCGGCTGTGCAGAAGGCACGCGCGGCCAAGTAATATCAGCCAGTCGACTCCCTGAGCAACGAAACGAAAAGCCTGCCTGTCCAATGCAGGCTTTTCGTCGTCTGGCGTGGCATCGCGCAGTACGATGACCATTGGCTTCCCCCATAACCGCCGTGGGCCCCCACGGCCGATCAGCATGTCAGTTCACCCCACGATCGAATCAGTCACCGCGCGCATACGCGAGCGCAGCGCACCGACCCGCAAGGCCTATCTGGAACAGGTCGATTTCCACGCCCGCCGCGACCGCGGCGCCGACCGCCTGGGCTGCGCCAATGTGGCCCACGCATTTGCGGCCATGCCGGGCAACGACAAATTGCGCGTCGTGGCCGAGCGGGCACCCAACATCGGCATCGTCACCGCCTACAACGATATGTTGTCGGCGCACGCACCTCTGCAGCACTATCCCGACCTGATCAAGGCCGAGGCGCGATTGCATGGGGCGACGGCACAGGTGGCGGGCGGCGTGCCCGCGATGTGCGACGGCGTCACCCAGGGCACACCGGGCATGGAGTTGTCGCTGTTCTCGCGCGACGTGATCGCCATGGGCACGGCGGTGGCGCTGTCGCACGACGTCTTCGACGCGGCGCTGATGCTGGGCGTGTGCGACAAGATCGTGCCGGGCCTGCTGATCGGGGCGCTGCAGTTCGGCCACCTGCCGACCGTGTTCGTACCGGCCGGGCCGATGACCTCCGGGCTCTCGAACAATGCCAAGGCCAAGGTGCGCGAACAGGCGGCCCAGGGCCTGGTCGGCCGCGACACCTTGCTCAACGCGGAAATGCATGCCTATCACGCCGAAGGGACATGCACTTTCTACGGCACCGCCAACAGCAACCAGATGCTGCTCGAGGCCATGGGCCTGCATGTGCCGGGAACCGCATTCATCAACCCCGGCAACGAGATGCGCGCCGAGCTCACCCGCGAAGCGGCGCGCACGGTGCTGCAGAAGACCTGCACGCCCATTGGCAGGCTGGTGGACGAGCGCTGCATCGTCAACGCCATGGTGGCGCTGCTGGCGACCGGTGGGTCCACCAATCACCTGATTCACTGGGTGGCCGTGGCACGCGCCGCAGGCATCGTGATCGATTGGGACGATTTCTCTGCGCTCTCGGCGGTGGTGCCGTTGATTGCGCGCGTCTACCCGAATGGCAGCGCCGACGTGAACCAGTTCCAGGCGGCAGGCGGCCCGGGCTACGTGATTCGCGAGCTGCTCGACGCGGGCTTCATGCACGAGGACGTGCTCTCGGTGCGCAGCGGCGGCATCCGCGAGTACACACGGGTTCCGGACGAGCGGGAAGGGCGGCTGCACTGGTTTGACCTCGGCATGACGGGCGACGACTCGGTGCTGCGCCCGGCCAGCGATCCATTCCAGCCCACCGGGGGCCTCATGCTGCTCAAGGGCAACCTCGGGCGCAGCGTGATCAAGGTCTCGGCGGTGCCCGAGGACCGCCACGTCATCGAGGCCCCGGCGAGGGTGTTCACCTCCCAGGCCGACCTGCAGAAGGCATTCCAGGCGGGCGAGCTCGATCGCGACGTGGTCTGCGTGGTGCGCTGGCAGGGCCCCAAGGCCAACGGCATGCCCGAGCTGCACAAGCTCACGCCACCGCTGGCCGTGCTGCAGAACAAGGGGTTCCGCGTCGCGCTGGTCACCGATGGCCGCATGAGCGGTGCCTCCGGCAAGGTCCCGGCGGCGATCCATGTGAGCCCGGAAGCACTCGATGGCGGACCGATCGCCAAGGTGCAGGACGGCGATATGATTCGCCTTGATGCGGTGGCCGGCACGCTGGATGTGCTGGTGTCCGCCGAACAATGGCAAGGCCGCGCGACCGCAGCCGCCCCCGAAGCCGAGCTGGCCGCCAATGGCCACGGCTGGGGACGCGAGCTGTTCGCAGGCTTTCGCCGCAATGCGCTGAGCGCAGAAGAAGGTGCTTGTTCATGGCTCTAGAACTGACGGCGCTCGACGTGATGTCGGACGCGCCCGTAATCCCCGTCATCGTGCTCGATGACATCAACGATGCCGTGCCGATGGCCAAGGCGCTCGTCGCGGGCGGCATCCGCATGCTCGAGGTGACGCTGCGCACGCCCCAGGCTCTCGCCTGCATCGAGGCGATTGCGCGCGAGGTACCCGAAGCGGTGGCCGGCGCCGGAACGATCCGCAGCGCGGCCGATGCCAAGGCCGCTGTCGATGCCGGTGCACGTTTTGCGGTGAGCCCGGGCTTCACCGACGCGGTGGCCCAGGCCTGCCAGGACGTGAAGCTCCCGCTGCTGCCAGGCGTTGCCACCGGCAGCGAGGTGATGATGGCCCATGAAGCCGGGTTCCGTCAGATGAAGTTCTTCCCGGCCCTGCAGGCTGGCGGCATCCCCATGCTCAAGGCGTGGCAGGGACCTTTCTTCGATGTTCAGTTCTGCCCGACGGGTGGCGTCTCCCCCAGCAACGCCGCGGATTTTCTGGCGCTCAAGAACGTGGTCTGCGTGGGCGGCTCTTGGCTGGTACCGGCCGAGGCCGTAGCGCAGAAGAACTGGGCGCTGATCACGCAACTGGCGCGCGATACGGCCGCGCTCAGGAAATCGGTGGCCTGACGAGGCGATCCGAATCCGGCCGCTCCGAAATGACGAACGGCGATTCCCGATGGTTCGGGAATCGCCGTTTCTTATTTCCGTTGCTTCATGGGCTGGCGGCGTCAGCCGGAAGGAACACTCAACGCAGGCCGGTACCCGCGCCCTGGTCTTCCTTGCGCTCGATGAGCTCGATCTTGTAGCCGTCAGGATCGGTCACGAAAGCAATCACGGTCGTGCCGCCCTTGACCGGGCCCGCTTCACGAGTGACGTTACCCCCGTTGGCCTTGATCTTCTCGCAGGCGGCATAGGCATCCGGCACGCCGAGGGCGATATGGCCGTAGGCCGTGCCCATGTCGTAGCTCTCGGTACCCCAGTTGTAGGTGAGTTCGATCTCGGCCTGGCCCGGGTTGCCGCCTTCATAGCCGACGAAGGCAAGCGAGTACTTGTACTCTGGGTTCTCGGAGGTACGCAGCAGCGTCATGCCGAGCACCTTGGTATAGAAATCAATAGAGCGCTGGAGATTGCCAACGCGCAGCATCGTGTGGAGTAGTCGCATGTCGCTATTTTGCCGCCAACCGGTGATCCATGGGCCACGTGGGTTTCTTGCTCACACGGATACCGTGTAGTTCAGCGCCATGCGTCCGCCATCGATCGTGATGATGTCCGCCGTCACATAGCTGGACGCATCGCTGGCCAGCCAGGCGACCGCGTCCGCCACCTCCTCGGGGGTTCCGAGGCGCTTCATCGGGGTACGGCTCATCACCTTGTTCCTGGCTTCCTCGCTGGTGAGTACCGCCTTGGCCGCCAGTTCGGTGGCGATGGTTCCTGGCGCCACCGCATTCACGCGCACCCCCTTGTCCGCCAGCGCGAGTGCCATCACGCGTGTGAGTTGGTTGATGCCCCCCTTGCTGACGTTGTAGCTGGCCAGATTGGGAATGGCGAGCACGCTGTTCACCGAGCTCATGTTGATGATGCTGCCCGAACCCTGGCGGGCCATTTCACGTGCCACCGCCTGGCCCATGAGAAAGGCGCCCTTGATGTTCACACGCAGCACGGCGTCGAAATCGTGCTCTTCGATATCGAGAAAGTCCGCCACCTTGAAGATGCCGGCATTGTTGACCAGCACATCGATGCGGCCGAACTTCTGCATGACGCTGGCGACAAGAGCGTGCACCTGCTGCTTGTCGCCCACATCGCAGTGCAGGTAGGTGGCGCCCAGGCGGGATGCGCATTTCTCGCCTTCCTCATCGTTCACGTCCGAGACGATGACATGGGCCTGCTCCGAGGCAAACCGCTGGGCGCATGCGGCGCCAATGCCCTGGGCTCCGCCCGTGACGATGCAGACCCGGCCACTCAGTCCGAAGTTGATGGAATTCTTGTTCATGGAGTTCATCCGCACAAGGCTAGCGAAGTCGCGTGAATATGCCAATAGGAGAATCAGGAGGGCCTGGAGTCAGTGGATCTGTCGACAAGCTGAACCAGACGGGCAATCAGCCGCCCCAGCCAGGCGCGCGAGCCCAGCAGCACGGCGAGTGCCATCAGAACCATGGCAACGCCTCCCCACTGCTGCGCGCTGAAGCGCTCCCCCAGCAGTACTCCCGAAGCCAGCATGCCGAACACCGGCACCAGGAGCGCGTAGGGCGTGACCTGGGCCGCAGGGTATTGCCGGATCAGCTTGCCCCATACGCCATAGCCCACCGTGGTCGAGAGAATGGACAGGTACAGAACGGCAAAGACTCCGCCACCATCGATATGGGTGACGGCATGTGCGATGCGGCCCGGCCCTTCCATCACCAGCGAAAGCGCGAACAAAGGAATCGGAGGCACCAGGCTCAGCCAGGCCATCAACGCCATCATGTCGGCCGAGCCGGTTCCACGCAGCAAGACATTGCCCATGGCCCAGCAGGCCGCGGCAGCCACGCACAATACAAAGCCCAGCAGGCTGAGTTGCGCGCCACCGGCCGTGCTGGCGATCAGTGCAAGCCCGGCACAGGCGAGCAGCATGCCGGCAACGTGCTGCCCGCGAAGCCGCTCCTTGAACAGAAGTGCGGCAAAGCCCATGGTCAGAAATGCCTGCGCCTGCAACACCACGGAGGCCAGGCCTGCCGGCATACCGTGGCTCATGCTCAGGAACAGCAGCGTGAACTGGCCGATGAACAGCGTGGTGGCGATGGCAACCATCCTCGGCCACGGCACCTGGGGCCGCGGCAGGAACAGCACCGGTAGAGCAACGATCATGAATCGCACCGCCACCAGAAAAATAGGCGGGAACGAGCCCAGGCCGATGCGTATGACCGAAAAGTTGACTCCCCAGATGGCCGCCACCATGACGGCCAGGGCGATGTGTTGGCGCTTCATGGGAACATGGTAGGACGTACTTGGCATAATTTGCACAAATAGCAAAGATTACAGATATCAATATGATTGATGAGAAGGGCGTCGATCTCAATCTGCTGAAGGTCTTCCAGGCGCTGGCCAGCGAGCTGAATGCCACGCGTGCCGCCGCGCGCCTCGGGGTGAGCCAGGCGGCGGTCAGTGCTTCGCTCAAGCGCCTGCGCCTGCTGTATGGCGACCCGTTGTTCCGGCGCACGCAGCGCGGGCTGCAGGCCACGCCACGCGCCATCCTGCTGCAGCCGGCCATTTCCGAGGCGCTTCGCATCGTCGGCGAAACACTGGAGCCTGCGCAGAACGCCCGCAGCCAGCCCACCCACCTGTTCCGCATCGGTCTCTCGGATGACTTCGAGATGGCCTTCGGCGCGGAAATCCTCCGTCTTGTGCGGGAGCAATTGCCACGGACACGTTTGATCTTTCGCCAGACCAACGCGGCCATGGCCGCCGCCGCGCTGCATGACCGCGAGTTCGATCTGGCCCTGGTCTCCGGCAGCCTGGGGGACGCACGCATCCGCCACCAATCCCTTGGCAGCTCGGACTACCGCATCGTGTTCGATCCCGCGACGCGAGCCGGGCAGGGGGCTTTCACGCTGCAGGAGTTCCTGGACTGCGACCACCTGCTGGTGTCGTTCAGCGGAATCACAGGCATCACCGACGACGTGCTGGCCGAGCATGGACTCAAGAGAACGGTGGGTGCCGCCACGACGCACTTTGCCGGCCTGCCATTCCTGCTGCGCGGGAGCCCCCACTTGGCGACCATCCCAAGCCACGCAGCGGATGCCCTGTGCCGGCTCGGCATCTTCGAGTCGTCGCCATGCCCCGTGGCATTCCCTCGCTATGCCTTCGGCCTGAACTGGCATTTCGAAGGCAGCCGGCGCGCGGATCTGCTGGCCATGCGCGACCTGATTTCGACGATGTTCAAGAAGCTGCAGGTCGGAACGCTTCTGCTCTGATACCTGCAAGGTAACAGGGCGGGGCAGCGTGGCGAACCACGTTAAGCAATGATGACCACCGTGGCGCTAATCTCCGCCCGGCCGCGCACTACCATGGCTTTCCACGCCAGCACAACACGCTGCCGTGCGGGCGCTTCCGTTCCATTCTTCCTCCCCGCAAAATTCCCGGAGACACCACCATGAGCAACACACCGAACCGACTCACCGATCACCCCGAAGAAGCCGCAGTGCGCGCGCCGCTGGAGCTATACATGCGCGGCCACGCCGAAGACAATGCGGAGCACATGCGCGCCGCATTCATGCCCACAGCGCGACTGGAGAGCGTGCGCGAAGGCCCGTTGACGTCGTGGGACCTGGACACCTACTGCCAGCGTTTCAAGAACACCCCGGCCGCCGACGAGGCCACACGCCGCCGCACCATCGACACGCTGGACATCGCAGGCACGGCCGCAAGCGCCAAGGTCACACTGGTTCACGGCAACATCACCTTCACTGACTATTTTGTGCTGCTCAAGACCCAGCAAGGCTGGAAGATCGCCAACAAGGCATTCCACGCGCAGGTGGCTTGATCCCCCCAGGTGACCGTTATATCTCCGTCGTCACGCCTGCACATCCGGCAAAGGCACGCGCAGCGAGATGGTGGTGGCGCTACCTTGCGAGTCCACTGAAAGCTGCGCGCCCAGGCGCTGGGCGCGAACCTGCATGCTGCGCAGGCCGGTGCCGCTGGCTGCGCCTGGAGCCAGGCCCTGACCGTTATCCCACACCTGAAGCTCCAGTTCCCGCGCCTGGCGGGCCAGCGTCACATGGACCCGTGTGGCGCGGCTGTGCTTGAAGGCGTTGGTCAATGCCTCCTGCAGGAGGCGCAGCACATCCAGGCTGCGCGTGGCCCCCAGGTGCAGCCGGTCGATGTCCGAGACCTGCCAGTGCACGTCGATGTCGTGCAGCTCGAACAGCTGGCTCATGCGATAGCGCAGAGGTGCCAACAGCTCACCCAGTGATAGTTCGCCATAGTGCTGTGCCGAGGCGGTGTCGATGATGAGCCGCAGGTCGTCGCGCATGCCGCGCAGCATGTCCAGCACCTGGTCCTGAGGCAGCGGGCCATTTGTGCGTTCCAGCGTAGTGATGTTGCCAATCAACATGCCGCCCAGACCATCGTGCAGGTCGTGTGCGAGATTGACGCGCTCGCCCAGGCGGGCGTGCTGCAACTCCAACTCATGCTGGCGAGCGAGCGAGGCTGTGAGTTCTGCACGGGCCTTGGTGACACTATGGTGCATCTCGTCGTTGAAGCTCTCGATACGCCGGGTGTTGGTCACGAAGGTCCAGGCCAGTGTGAGCGCGATGCCAATGGTGGCCAGGGGTTCGGTGTAGGGCGCAAGGTAGAAGTTGTCGTCCATGATGCGTGTGAACACCAGCAAGTCGTGCACCATCGCCAGCGCGCCTGCCAGAGCGGTCAGTGACAACAGGCGCTGTACCAGATTGCCGCCGTTCCAGGCCAGGTACCCGAATACGCAGGCCGTGGTGAGCAGCAGGGCGGAAGAGGCCCAGGCAAGTACGTTGCGCATCAGGCGCAACTGCTCATGGGGTGCCATCAACATGGCGGCGGAGGCGAGGGCGATCAACAGCCACAAGGCTGCCTCTCGACGCGGCCAGCTGCGCCCCATGAAGCGCAGCACGAACATGGCGTTGCAGCCATGGTAGAGCACGTAGGCGACCGAAGTGACCGCCGAATAGGTGCCGGTGTTGCCAAACGGCCAGGGACTGGTGTTGACGAAGTTGAGCGTGAAGGCAACCCATGCGGCTTGGCGCGCGGCGTACCAGCCATAGGCGGCTTCCTGCCGGCGCATCAACCACAGAACCAGGAAGAAGCACCCCAGCGTGGCGCCCATGCCCAGATGCAGCCAATTCAGGTCTTGCCGTACAAGATAGCTGCGCTGATAGGCTGCCCGCAAAGGTTCGGGAGGGCCGATCTCCACCGGCCCCAGCGCTGGCTGGTAGGCGTGGTAGCCGCTTACGCGGATCAGCAACTCATTGCGGCCAGTGTGCAACAGCGGCGCTGGCAGCAGCAGAAAGCGCGGCCTGTTCCACGTACGCGACAGGGGCTCGACGAGGCTCGGGTCACGCTGCAGTTCCACGCCGTTGACCGAGATGACACCCGCATGGATGAGGTAGTGGATGTACAGCCCCTGGGTCTGCGGCGGATCGGTGATGTCCCACTGCAAGCGGTACCAGACCACGCCGTCATGGCCGGGCCATTGCCGGGTCCAGTCGTTGGGCACGGAAACTGGCACCCAGCCCGTCTCGGGAGGCTGAAAGGCATTCCAGTCCGAGCGTGCCGCCTCGGCGGTACCCGGCCAGGGTGAAGCTTGGGCCTGGGCCGTGGCGATGCACAGCCAAGCCAGGCAAATCAGCGCAACAAACCATGTTCGCGCGCGCGCCGCACCGCCTGGGTGCGCGAGCTGACGGCCAGCTTGTCGTAGATGTGTCGGATATGCGTGTCGATGGTCCATCGGGATAAATGCAGACATTCGGCAATCTCACGGTTGCTCATGCCAGCGGCAACATGGTCGAGTATCTGTCGTTCACGCTCACTCAGCGCATAGTGCTGCGCCGGGTCGGAGGAGCGCGCGGCGACCGGCCGCTCGTCAGTCGAGCGGCCCACCAGGTCCAGAATTCTCCGAGCAATGAAGGGATCAATGGGTGCGCCGCCCTTGAGCACATTACGAACAGACAGCGCAATCTCCAGATCGTCGCGCTCCTTGAGGACATAGCCATTGGCGCCGGCGCGCAGCGCACCGAGAATCATCTCCTCGGTGCTCCAGGCCGAGACAACCAGGATTGGCAACCCCTCGCTCTGCTCACGCAACCAGGCAATGAGATCAATGCCGCAGCCGTCGGGAAGGCCTAGGTCGACCAGAGCCATGGCAAGCGGCTTCAGCCCACCGCCCACCGCAGTCGCCAACGCCTGGCCCTGGGCGATCGAGTTGGCATGCAACTGTCCGTGCGACGCGATGCCGATGGACGCCAACACCGAGCCCAACCGAGCAAGCATGGCCGGGTCATCGTCGACCAAAAGAGGGGGCAGTGGCGTAGCGGGCATTGGCATATTCTGGCGCAAGCCGAGCGCGATGCCATCACGCATTTCAGGTATGTTGGTAGTCGATTGAACTGCACATCATTACGATGGACGTGCAGTCCTTGTTTTACTAGATACGATGTATATTATGTTAAATGACATAATCGCAGCTCAGCAACCCTGGAGCCGTCCCCTCCAACACTGCATCTCAGACGCGTCCCTTTCTGAGACCGTGCAAGCCCGAGGCCCATCAAGGTCATCAACGCCTGAGCCGCGTCTTCTTCGGAATCACGGGCGCCTTTGCACGCAGGCGAATGCTGCGGGTCGCGCCTGAATCCGACACCGCCGGCCCGATAGGCTGGGCTTTCTGCTGCTCCAGCAACTCCCGGGTTTGGAGCAAGTTCTTGAGCAAGGTCGCGTTTTCCTCGTGAAGGCCGGACAGTTTTTCTTCCAGGTGCGTGCCGCGCTCCTCGGCATCGGCGAGAAGGCGCGCCGACTGTTTCTGCAATGTTTCCAGCTGGAGTTCTGCTTGTCGCGCCGCCTGACGGGCGCGGTCGATTTCGGTGAGCAAGCGGTGCTCCTGCGCCGTGGCGCGTTGTTCCAATCGCTCGCGCTCCTTGCGGTGTTCTTCATCCTTGGCCTGTGTGAACTGACGCATCGCATCCATGGCAATGCGTTGTTTGGATAGGTCGGAGCGCAGCTGTTCGGCTTCTTCCGTCTTGACGTGCAGCATGTGCTTGAGTTCCTCCAACTGGCGACCTGTTTGAAGGATCTGCTGGTCCTTGGCGAACAAGGCGGCTTCCAGGGCGGAGGCACGTTCCGCGAAACGTTGCTTTTCCTCCTCGAACGCGTCTTTTTCCGCGGCCAGGCGTGATTGGGCATCGGCCAGGGATGCCTGATGGACCTCGAAAGCCGTGCGCGCGGCATCTTCCGCGAGTTGCTGCGCCCTGCCCCACAGTGTTTTGGCTGCGCGCAGCACCGGTGCCGGCAGGTCCGATGCATCTTCTCCGTCCACCGCCGGGCCGTGCATCGCGGCACCTGTGTTCGTCCCTGACGCCGCCTCGGGTTTCAGGCGCCGGGCCAATGTGGCGTACCAGCTGTCGAGCATGGGGCCCACGGTATTGGGCGAGCCGCGACCCAGTTGCTGGCGGATTCTCTCGATGGTGGGACGTTCTCCGCGGTTGAGCACGACGTCGGCGGCGCCCCAGACATCCTCGATCTGAACACCACGAGGGCCCCTGACACTTCTCAATTGCGTTTCCATGTGCACATCCTAAATTACCTACGATAAATGAAGATTATCGTAATTTTGTAGTGTGTATTATAATAAACAATACATGATATGTAGTAAATATGCAAAATAACTACCCTATCCAGCCTTTTGCCTTTGATTCGAGCGCCAGCCCGGTGCTGAACCCGCAGAAACTGTCCGAAATCGCCTCGCAAGCTGTCGATGAGCTGCTGAGGGATGGCGAATCCGCCAATACCCTCGCCAGCTACCGAACTGCCCTGCGCTACTGGGCCGCCTGGTTTCAATTGCGTTATGGGCAGCCGATGGCCCTGCCCGTTCCGGCCAGCGTGGTGCTGCAGTTCGTGGTGGATCACGCCCAGCGCATGACCGCGGCAGGCCTCCAGCACGAGCTGCCGGAGGTGGTCGATGAATACCTCGTACGGATGAAATTCAAGGGCAAGCCCGGGCCGATGTCGCTGAGCACCCTCACCCATCGCGTGTCCGTGCTCTCCAAGGCGCACCAGCTGCGCCAGATGGAAAATCCTTGCCAGGACCCCAAGGTGCGTGAACTGCTTGCCCGTACGCGCCGCGCCTATGGCAAGCGCGGCGACCTGCCCCAGAAAAAGGATGCGCTCACGCGCGAGCCTCTGTCGGCCATGCTGGACACCTGCGATGGCACCCTTCGGGGTTTGCGGGATCGCGCCCTCCTGCTTTTCGCGTTTGCAACCGGTGGCAGGCGACGCTCGGAAGTGACAAGCGCTGAAATGCGCCACCTGCGCCGTCACGGAACCGACGGCTACCTGTTCACCCTGGCGTTTTCCAAGTCCAATCAGAATGCGGCCGACCGCCCCGAGAACCACAAACCCATCGCTGGCGTGGCGGCGGCGGCGCTGACGGACTGGCTGAGCGCAGCAGGAATCACCGATGGTCCCGTATTCCGGAGCGTGCGCAAGAGCGGCACCCTGGGGGGAGCCCTTCTGCCCTCCGCCGTGCGCGACATCGTGAAATACCGCGCACAGCTGGCTGGCCTCCCCGACACGTTTTCCGCGCACTCATTGCGCTCAGGCTTTGTGACGGAAGCCGCCGCACAGAATGTTCCCCTGGCAGACACCATGGCAATGACGGGACATCGCAGTGTCGCCAGCGTGGTCGGCTACTACCGCCCCTCGGGCATCACCAAGGCCGCCAAGCTGATGGATTGACAGGCCACCAAGGCCCGAGAACGTGCTTACGCCGCCTTGCGCAGCGTGGATGCCCGGATGACCAATTCGGGCCTCGGACTCAGCAAACGGGTATTGGTGACAGGCCCGCTGAGCCGCTCGAACAGCAGGCTGGTGGCCTGCTGCGCCACCTCGTCCAGATGCATATTGACCGCCGTGAGCGCGGGCTCACAGGTGCGCGCCCGGATGCCGTCATAGCGCGTGGCAATCAACATGTCCTCGGGGACCCTGCGGCCGGTTTCCTGCACATATTGGGCGGCCCCGACGGCGAAGGCATCCACCAGGATCAGCATGGCATCGATGTCGGGGTGCGTGCTCAGAAGCTGTTCGGCCGCCTCCCTTCCGCCGTGCTCGCCGCACGCCTCGTCCACTCTAAGCCGGATGTCGGGCCTGCCCGTGCGCGAGATCATCCGCAGATAGGCATCCTCGGCCTCCATATAGGAGTTGCGCTGCGCCGTTCCAAGCACCAGCGCGATCTTTTGGGCATCCTGCTCCAGCATGTGGCCAAGCAGCAGTTCGACCGTCTCCGCCGAGCGCAGATCCACACAGGGCACGTCATCGAGATCGGGACTGCCCGGCCTGCCGATCGACACCACGGGCAGGCCCTTGGCAATCATCGAGGCGAGCTGCGGGTCATCGGCGGAGGGTTCCACAAGCAGTGCGCCGTCGATGTCCAGCATGTCGAGCGGCGACGCTCCTGATGCCAGCGGCGGCACCAGCACCATCGCCAGCCCTCGCTCCAGCGCACTGGTTGCGGCCACAGATGCCACTTCCATCAGAAAGCCCAGCCGCGAAGCGCCGCCCGCCACGGCGTAGGGCATGGACGACATCAGCGCGATCATGCTGGCGCCGCCGGTGCGCAACCGCTGCGCATGGCGATTGGGGCGGTAGTCCAGTTCCTGTGCCGCCTCGATCACCCGCTGCCGCGTCTGTGGGTCAACCTGGCCACGGCCATTGAGCGCATGCGATACGGTGGTGGGAGACACACCCGCGCGACGGGCCACATCGGAGATGGTGATGCGGTACGGGCGTGTGCTGGTCATGCAGAACTTTCCTTGTGCAGTGATGCCTGCGAACGGATGGACCGTCCCAGGCGGCGATGTCCAAAGTGTAACTTCGTTGCAACCCAAATCGTTTTGGGTATAAGATTGGCCTACTTGCTATAAGTCAATGAAGTGAACTTCAAGACCTGTTGCAAGCGACTCCAGTTTTCGCGCCAGCCTCATCCGTTCCACCGCCGCATCCCTAGCGGCTTGTTTTTGCTCAATACCCAAATCGTTTTGGGAAAGTTTCATTCTTCCATTCAGGTGATTGCGCATGTCGAACATTGATACACCAGACGCCGAATCCGCTCAGCCCACCTCCCTGACCGCCTCACAGACGCTGCTCTTCGGACTACAGCATGTGCTGGTCATGGCTGCGGTGCCCATCACTTCGGTCTTCCTGGTCGCCAAGGCGCTTGGTCTCCAGGCCGACCTGACCGTCAATCTGATCAGCGCCACCTTCCTCATGTGCGGACTGGGCTCCCTGTTGCAGTCGTTCGGCCCCTTGGGCCTCGGAGCCCGGCTGCCCTTCGTGATGGTTCCCGGTGGCGCACCGATCGTTATGTTTCTAGGCATTGCGCAGCACTATGACCTGCAGACCGCCTGCGGCGCGGTGATCCTGACCTCGCTCTTCTACTTTCTGATCCTGCCGGTGTTCAAGCGCTTGCTGCGTTTCTTTCCGAAGATCGTGATCGGCACCCTGCTCCTGCTGGTGTCCGTGAATCTGCTCAAGGTGTATGGCGGCATCGTGGCGGGCAAGCCCGGAACACCGGATTTCGCAAGTCCCCTCAATATCGGGCTGGCGCTGGCCACCATCGGCTTCACCATGCTGTTCGCGCGCACGCTCAAGGGCACGCCCGGCCAGCTCGCCGTGCTGCTGGGACTGGTGGCCGGCACATTGCTGGCCGCAGCACTCGGCCAGCTTCCGCTGCAGGATGTGGCGAGCGGCCCGTTGCTAAGCCTGCCGCAGCTGCTGCCTTTCGGCATGCCCCGCTTCGATCTGGCTGCGGCTGTCCCTCTGCTGGTCTTCAGCGTGATCTCGATGGTGGAAGCCACGGGCCAGACCATGGCCGTGGCCGAGATCGTCGGCAGCAAGGAGAATCCACGCGCCCTGGTTCCGCGCACCATTCGTGGCGATGCCGTGATGTCGTTGATGGGTGGCTTCTTCGGCACGTCGATGATCATCACCAGCGGCGAGAACATCGGCATCCTGCGCGCCACACAGGTGCGCTCGCGGCACGTGACCGCCGTGGCGGGCGCCATACTGATCGTGATTGCCCTGTTCGCCCCGCTCGGCCGCCTGGCCAATGCCATTCCTGCAGCCGTGGTGAGCGGAACCGCGGTAATGGTGTTCGCCATCATCGGCACCATCGGCATCGACATCCTGCGCCGCGTCGACCTGCATTCGCGCTCCAACATGTACGTACTGGCGGGTGCCCTCACCATGGGTCTGCTCCCCATCCTCGTGCCCGGCTTCTACAGCCAGGCTCCGGCGGCACTGCAGCCCATCCTGGGCAATGGCCTCGCCATGGGCTCGATCACCGCAGTCGTGCTCAACCTTGTCTTCAACGGCGCAGGCGACACCCCGCAAGAGCGCGCGCCCGCCGCCCATTGAACTTCGGAACATCCAAGACCATGCCTCAGAATCCCTCCCTCGCCGAATCCCTGAAAAGCGGCACGCTGCTACTGCACCCCGAACATCTGCTGCTACGCGACGGCCTCGTCCCTGGTCACTCCGTGCTGGTGGAAGATGGCGTGTTCACGGATATCGGGCCGACGGCCATCCTCGCCGCGCGCCACGCCCATGTGCCAAGCGTGGAGTTGCCGGGCAAGCTGGTCATGCCCGGCATGATCGACGGGCATCATCACCTGACACAGTCGTTCGGCAAGTCACTGGCCTATGGAGAGCCGTCCGAGATCTTCCGCCGTGTCTGGGTGCCGCTTGAATCGAGCCTCGACGACGAGTTCGTGCACGACAGCGCCAAGCTGGCCGCGCTGGAATCGTTGCGCGGCGGCTTCACGACGGTGTGCGATGCCGGCACCCGCGCCAAGGGCGAGATCGGTGCCGTTGCACGCGCCACGTCCGACGCAGGATTGCGCTGCGTGCTCGGCATCATCTGCAATGACGGGGGCAACGACAGCACGCAGCAGCGCCGTGACGAGGTGACCAGCCTAGCCGCCAAGTTCCTGAGCGACTATGAACACCATGCGCTCGTGCACCCCTCGCTCGCCATCTCGATTCCCGAAGTTGCGAGCGACGCCATGCTGCACCAGGTGGCAAGGATGTGCGCAGAAGCCGGTGCGATCTTCCAGACCCATGTGAACGAACATCTTGCCTCCGTCGAGCGTTCGGTCGTGGCACGCGGCATGCGGCCTATCGAGCACCTCGCCAGCGTGCAGGCCCTGGGCCCCCAGACGCTGATCGCGCATGCAACCCTGGTCACCCCTGCCGAACTCATGCTGCTCAGGAGCACCGACACCGCCGTCAGCTACAACCCGGTGGCCAGCGCCTGGAAAGGCAATGCGGTCGCGCCCGCGACGATGATGGCGGCCATGGGCATACGGTTCGCGCTCGGCACGGACTCCACTCGCGCGGATGCTTTCCGCCTGGTGGATGCTGCCGAGGCAGCACAGAAGTATGCTTTCGCGATGGCAATCGGAGACACATCAAGCGGCGGCGGGTGGACCTGGCTCGACCACGCGACGCACGAAGGCGCCAGGGCCATCGGCCAGTCTTCGCGCATCGGAGAGATCGCGACCGGCAAGCGCGCGGACTTCCTCATCGTGGACGTCGATACGCCCGAGCTCTGCTCCAGTGTCGACCTTACCTGGGACCTGGTGCGCCTGGCCCAGCGCGACCAGATCGTCGCCAGCTTCGTCGATGGCCGCATGCGCCTGTTCAATGGCTGGCCCGTCGATTGGGACGCCCGCGCGCTGATGCGCAAGGTCTCGGACAAGGCCCGCGAGGCCATCGCACAGGCGCCCATTCAGCGCCTGCACCCCACCGCTTCGGAGCATCGCCGGCAGACGGTTGCCGGCACCTCGGTCTACCCGGCACGTCCCGAACTGCAATGAGCCACGAACAACTGATGATCGCCGCCATGACGGTGGCGCTGGCGGCATTCGTTCAGGGTGCGAGCGGCTTGGGCTTCGCGCTCATCGTCACGCCGGTGCTCATGCTGATGCAGCCCGACCTTCTGCCGGTATGCGTGCTGATCCTGATGCTGCCGCTCAACGCCTACGTCGCCTGGCGCGAGCGTCACGCCTTGAACATGCGCAGCGTGGGCTGGGTGAGTCTCGGGCGCTTCGTGGGGACATTCGGCGGGCTCGCAGTGCTGGTCGTGCTGAGCGCCCAGGCCATGGCCATCTTCGTCGGCGCCTCCACCATTGCCGCAGCTGTGGTGACCTGGTTCATTCCGGCGTTTGCGCCAGGCATCATGGCGTTGGTGGCGGCCGGACTGATCACCGGTATCACGGAAACGGCCACCGGCATCGGTGGCCCGCCGCTCGCGCTCACGCTGCAGCATCGTCCGGTGGCCGAGATGCGCGCAACCATTGCCGTGTGTTTCATCGTCGGCGAAGTGATTTCGCTGGTCTTCCTGTTCTTCATGGGAAAAGTGCAGGCAAGCCACCTGCAGGCCACGCTGATCCTGTTGCCCGCACTGTTCGTCGGCATGTTCGCCAGCCGTTTCGTGCACAGCCGCATCAGCGCCCGCGTCATGCGATTTTTCGTGCAGGCCTTTGCGATCGTCTCCGGGTTGGTTCTGCTCGTGAAGGCCTTCTAGGCATTGCGGATCTCTGCGTGCACGGGCGTACAGGTCCGGCCTGTCGCCGAAGTCGTCAATGCGCTCCGCATGCAATCAGCAACAGCCAGAATCCTCCGAAGATACCTGGGACTTCGTTGTCCGCAGGCCCAGCTTGTTCAGCAGCTTCGCGTCATCGCTCGCCTCGGGATTTCCGGTGACGAGCAACTTGTCGCCATAGAAGATCGAGTTGGCGCCCGCCAGGAAGCACAGGGCCTGCACCGCTTCGCCGAGCTGCTGCCGGCCGGCGGACAGGCGCACCCGTGCTTTCGGCATGGTGATGCGTGCCACGGCGATCACGCGCACGAAGTCGAGCGGATCGACCGGATCGCTGTCTGCGAGCGGCGTGCCTGGAACACGCACCAGGCTGTTGATGGGCACGGACTCCGGATACGGGCCGAGATTGGCAAGCTGCGCGATCAGTCCGGCACGGTGCACGGGCTCCTCGCCCATGCCGATGATGCCTCCACAGCACACGCTGATACCCGCATCGCGCACGGCCTGCAGCGTGTCGAGTCGATCCTGGTACTGGCGGGTGGACACCACATCGCGGTAGTACTCTGGCGCGGTATCGAGGTTGTGGTTGTAGTAGTCCAGCCCGGCAATCCTGAGCGCCTGCGCCTGGTGCGGGGCCAGCATGCCCAGCGTGGCGCACGACTGCATGCCAAGACCCTTGACGGTCGCGATGAGCTCGCTGACCTTCTCGATATCCCGGTCCTTGGGCGCGCGCCATGCGGCCCCCATGCAAAAACGTGTCGCTCCTGCGTCCTTGGCGGCCTGCGCGGCGGCCCTGACCTCCTCCACGCTCATCAGCTTGTCGGCGGCCACGCCGGTGTCGAACTCGGCAGATTGGGGGCAATAGCCACAGTTTTCCGGGCAGCCACCGGTCTTGACCGACAGCAGGGTTGCCAGCTCGATCTCGCCTTGCGGCCAATACTCACGGTGCACGGTCTGCGCGCGATGCAGCAGATCGAGAAATGGCATGTCGAACAGCTCCTGCACCTGTTCGACGCTCCAGGCCGCTGGCCGCGACGGTTCGGATTTCCTGACCACGGACGTGTGGAAATGCAGGGGTTGCTCTGCAACCACGGGCTCCTGGATTGATTGTGCTGCTTGTTGCATACGGATTGCGCTCCTTGTGGGGACGTCCGCATTGTGTTGGGCAAACTTCCCTGTCAGGTGACTCCCGCATGAAAATACATGCCCCAATTCAAGCGCCTGCATCTTCAGCGAATTTGACGGCAAATTGCGCGCACAATGCCGAATTTTGATGACGTTTTAGATTCATCTCGCCAATGCGTGATCAATTTGCCGGCAACCCGCGGGCTTCATGGGCGAATTGCACGCATCCGACGCGGGAGTTGCGAGTACCCCGGAACGGCCGGAAGGCGGCGAGACTTCCATCTGCACGGGCGCTACGGGCACGATCACGCTCAGCGGTGCTTGCCATGCTCGCTGCAGGAGGTAACTCGGCGACGTGCTCGATAACCGCCACGGCGAATACGGTGGCTGGTGATGGTGATGTCGTCGCCGATCTTGCGATTGCTGCGCCAATGTCCAGTAGCAGTGGCAAGGCTCACTTTGGTGCAATGCCAGGCGGATAAGCCCACGCAAAGCTGAAGGCGGGTAAATGGGATTCTGACTGCGCGGCCTGCGTTGGGGGGCTGGTTCGACTTCTGTTTTCTATGTTTTCGGGCGGGGGCCGGGACTGCCCCCGGCGGGGCAGTAACTTTTTGGTCTTGCCCAAAAAGTCACCAAAAATGCGCTTGGAATGCGGGGGCACGCGGTAAAACTCACTTCGCGCTGCGCGCTCCGTTCAGACAGCCACCGCGAGTCAGTTGGGAAGAAGTGTGTACGGCACGTCGCTGCGCTCGTGCCTGGGCTCGCCCGACTTCGGGCGAGCAGAATGCGCCACTTTTAAACAGCAGGGCTAATTTGGACACTGAACATCTCGCGAAGTCGCGAGATGCCAGAGCACGAGCGCAGCGACGTGCCGAATGCTCCTCCCCTTCAACTGACTCACGGCGGCTGTCTGAGCGGCGCGCCGCAGGCGCAAAGCGAGTTTTGCCGTGGGTATTAAGACGCCTTTTTGGTGACTTTTTGCGCGCGCAAAAAGTTACTGCCCCGCCGGGGGCACTCCCGGCCTCTGTCCTAAAAAAACACCTTGGCAACAAAAAATGCCCAGAGCGAGCAATGCCAGTCAGCACTTTGGCACTCCGTGCACCACTGCTCCTGCATAGGATAGCGAAGGCAGGCGCGGGATCGATGGCTCCATGATCATGAAGGCGGCGCCGGCACCGAGTGCAACAGCACCGGCATTTCGCCGTCGCCACTCACACTCTCCAGTTGCACACCAAATCCCCAGAGACGCGCCGCGTGCCGCAGCACTTCCTCGGTGTCATCCGACAGCGGGCGTCCCTGGTACTGGGTGTGTCGCAGGGTGAGGCAGCGGTCTCCGCGCAGGTTCACGTTCCAGACCTGGATATTGGGCTCGCGTGCGCCCAGATCGTATTGCTGCGACAGCATCTGGCGCAGTTGGCGGTAGCCTTCTTCATTGTGGATGGCACTCACCAGCAGTTCACGCTCTTCCGCGTCATCGTGGATGGCAAACAGGCGCATGTCGCGGATCAGCTTGGGACTCAGGAACTGGCCTATGAAGCTCTCGTCCTTGAAGTTCTGCATGGCGTGGTGCAAGGTCCGCAGCCACGGCGCGCCCGCAACGTCGGGGAACCAGCGCCGATCCTCCTCGGTCGGGGACTCGCAGATGCGCCGGATGTCGCGGTACATGGCAAATCCAAGCGCGTAGGGGTTGATGCCGCTGTACGCGCGGTGCCCGGCAGGTGGCTGGTAGATCACATTGGTGTGCGACGAGAGCCATTCGATCATCACGCCGTCGGTAAGCCATCCTTCGTCGTACATCGTGCTCAGCAGCGTGTAGTGCCAGAACGTGGCCCAGCCCTCGTTCATCACCTGCGTCTGGCGCTGGGGATAGAAGTACTGCGCGATCTTGCGCACGATGCGGATGATCTCGCGTTGCCAGGGTTCTAGCAGCGGGGCGTTCTTTTCGATGAAATACAGCAGATTCTCTTCCGGCTCCTTCGGGAAACGCTGGTTTTGCGGAACGGTGCTGTCCTTGTCGGGCCGCACGGGCAAGGTGCGCCACAGTTCGTTGACCTGCTGCTGCGCATAGGCTTCGCGCCGCTCGCGCTCGGCCAGTTCGCGCGCCAGGCTTTTCTTGGACGGACGCTGGTAGCGGTCAACCCCCAGGTTGGAGAGCGCATGGCAGGAGTCGAGCCACTGCTCCACCGTGTCGTAGCCGTGCCGTTCCTCGCACTGGGCGATGAAATCACGTGCATAGACCAGATAGTCGATGATGCTGCCCGCATCCGTCCACATGCCGAACAGGTAGTTGTTCTTGAAGAAGCTGTTGTGGCCGTAGGCGGCATGCGCGATCACCAGCGCCTGCATGGCCGTGGTGTTTTCCTCCATCAGGTAGCTGATGCAGGGGTTGGAGTTGATGACGATTTCATAGGCGAGGCCCATGTGCCCCCGCCGGTAGCGCCGTTCGGTGGCCAGATACTCCTTGCCATAGCTCCAGTGGCGATACCCCACGGGCATGCCGATGCTGGAATACGCATCCATCATCTGCTCCGCGGAAAT